>JABJJN010000102.1 GCA_018660835.1 Gemmatimonadota bacterium
AGGCATCAGCTTCATCTGCATGCTGCTCGCCGTGGCCAACTCTGCCTCGAGCATCTCGTTGTGAGCTCGGACAATTTTCTGAGCCTCTTCCAGGCTGTGGTTGCGTTCCTCGATCTCGGCATTGGCGTCTTCAAGAGCCTCCGAGCGCCTGCGGACCCGGATCGTCAGGGAATAGATGGAATACCCTGCGATGGCGACGAACAGCAGGGACGCTGCGATCAGCAGGCGCCCTCGCGAACGTGGCCCGCTCGTGTAGGAATTCAGACGCATTGCGGTCGTGATTTCCCACTGCGGATCCGTCGCTGTTAGGCGATTCAGGAGCAGTTCGTCGCCCGCATGGGTCAGCATCGCCGTCGCCAGCCCATTTTCCGCCGTGCCATCGAAGGCTTGTTCAATGTGTGAATGGAAGCGGTCGACAGAGTGGCCGGCAGCCTGGGCGTTGGCAGAGCTGTAAACGACATGGTTCCGATTTCGATCGACAATCAGCAGTTCCTGATCCTCTTCGGGGATCCAGCTGCTTGCCGTGGGGCGATCGATGGCAAAATGGCCGATCGTCTCCTTGGTCTTGCGATCGAGGATGGGGAAGATCGTTCGCAAGACCTGGGTGCTGTCACTGAGTTGCAGGACATAGGTCCCAGTTGAGATCGGTGGAGCAGACGCCCAGCTCTGCATGAGGACGGGATTCGACCGGACCGTCTCTTCTTCAGTGTCTGCGGTGCCGTAGACTGTCGCCCTGTTCTCCCCGTGACCAGCACCAGAAGTCGCCAATGCTTGGGACCTGTCGTCGTCGGAGGAACCGAATCTTCCGTGCAGGTTGAAATCGATGGCGGCAATCGGCTCGAGATGCACGTTCACGTAGGTGGCGCCCCGGTAGGAGCTTTCGGCGAATTGAGCATGCCAGTCGAGCAGTCGTCGCTGCAAGGATCGGACGACGTCCTGACTGGGACGCTCCTCGGTCATTGACGCGAAGTACCGCTGAATTCCACGGCTGCGATGCAGGATTTTCGTTTCTCGGAGAACGGTCTGGTGGTGGACCGAGGCGTCTGCAATCAACTCCGTAAGCGTGCTGTGATCTTGGACAGTGAAGATGCCCCGGATCGAATCAAAGACCAGGACGTAGAAGGCGATGAAGAGACCAGCGAACAGCACGCCGGCGACGGCGAAGATGAGGGGAAACTGCCGGGTCCGGATTTCCATGGCTCACGGCAGTTGCGTCGGGCGGACGATGTGTTCGACGTTCTCGCGCCAGAGATAATGAGGAGGAGACTCTGAAGGGTTGTTGTAGGCGACTCGACGCCCATCTCTGCTCAGCAGCGGCAGCCTAACGTTGGCTATGAGTTCTTCTACCATCCCTGACTGCATGTGTCGTGTAGTAAATGGGCCGTCCGGCCATCCTCTCTGATAGTAGAGCTGGCTTTGGTCGGGTGACCACGCAGGCACTACGAGATGTGCCGATCCGTTTTTGCTACTGATGATTCTTCGAGAGCTCTCGTCCTCGAGACTACCCGCCGCAATCGAGCGCCTCGATTCGTCTGGATGCAAGGTGTAGGAAATCTGTCCGTTGTCGAGCCATGCAGGGTCGAGTTCCCATCTTCTGCCAGTCGTGCGCTGTTTGGGCTGGCCACCATCCAACGAGATCGTCATGACGTCCCAACTCGTGTTCGGGTTGCTTTGCAGAAAGGCGATCTGCTCACCATCCATCGAGAAGGCGAGGCTCCCTTTGTCTCGCTCGGTGAAGGTCAACTGGATCTCTTCCTCCGTGACGAGGTCAAATAGCCAGACATCCATAGCGTCTCCGGACTTGACGAGGAAGGCAACTAGCTCTTCATCTGGAGACAGTGCTACTTCGCATTTTGTGGTGGCAGAGGACGTGAGTGGCCGTGGTGTCGGATCTGACACACTGACTTGGGCGATTTGGGTATTATCGGGCTTCCCTTGAATCATCAGGAACCGTTCGCTGTCACCGAACCATGCTGGCGCGTGCTGTAGGGTGAATCCGTCTTGGAGATAGACCTGGGCGATCTGGGTCACTGTTCCTGTCGAGACGTCTCCGAGCAGGAGGTGTGTTTTCGCCAATTCCTCTCGGTAGTCGGTGCTCATAAAACTCAGCAGCTGTGAATCGGGTGACCAGGATCCCCAGTACCAGTTCCCTTGGGATACCGAATCCATAAGGACTTGTTCAGATCGGTCGGAAAGTTCGTGGATGATGACTGGCCCTGTGAATTTCTTGCCTCCGTTGTAGACGAGGTGGTTACCATCGCCGGACCATGACGGTACCTGGCTGTTGTAACCCGCTCCCGGTCCGACCTTGATGGCTTTTCCTCCAGTACGTGGCAACAGGTAGGTCTGAAATCCGCTTGACCACGATTGATATCCAATCCACTGGCCATCCGGCGACCAACTTGGATATACGCCGCCAGGAGAAGTCTCAAGGAGCCGTTCGACGCCGTGTGTCACATCCCAGATGAAGAACTCCCCTTCCGACTCATAGATGATTTCGGTTCCGTCCGGAGACCAGTCCGGATTTCCAATCGTTCTTCCCACGAAGCTAGTCAACTGCTCAATGCGGCCATCGACGAGATGCACGGAATAGAGATTGGTTTCCTGGTCATCTCCGTCGCTGTAGACCACACGCTGCCCGTCGGGCGAAAAGGAAAAGCGACATCCCCAAGGACTGCCCTGAGGAAGAGGCCCGGTAGTAATTCGTCGCGGTGTACCGCCCGCCGCCGAAATCGTGTAGATATGGCTCTCACCGCCCCGGTCTGAAGCAAAGCCCAACAGATCTCCTTGTGGCGACCAGCGCACCAGGACATCACCGAGCGTCGCGCTCGTGTCTCGACTCGTGAGCTGGGTCAACTGACCTGTTGTTGTCTCGTGAATCCAGATGGTATTAGCGTCGCTCCTGGAGCGACCCGTGCCAACACTGAAGGCCGTGAAGCGATCATCTGGCGAGATGTCGGGGTGGTGATAAGCGCCGTCTTGGTCCGCTTCCTGCTTCACCCATTCCTCAACGAGGTTCTCCACAGATAGGACTGGGACCGAGAGGCCCACACACACCAAGAACGCTGCCAAGCGGGTCCGAGACAGAGCACCTTTCGCAGTCATCGAGTGATACTCCTCTTCCTATTCGTGTGCTGTTGTGGATCGTTGGTGACTTCCACTGCCCGATGAAAGCAAGGGGCGGACAATAGACGGGTCAACGTGCCAGGGGGCGAGAGCGTGGAGGGAATTCTATGTGACTTCGACTACCAGGATGGTCTGATCGTCCTGCTGCTCGGCGTCCCCGCGGAAGGCGTCAACTTCCCGAAGAAGTTCCTCAATCATCTGAGTCGCCGGCAATCCTTCGAGAGAGAGGCGATTTACGGTGTCCTGCGTGCGCTCGAAACCGAAAAGCTGCCCGTCATCATCCATGGCCTCGATGATCCCATCCGAGCAGAACACGACGCGATCCCCGACGTCGAGTTGGCAATCCAGCCCATCATACTCGCATTCAGCGCGCAAGCCCAAAGGCAAGGCGCCGAGAGTCAATTCCCTGGTCTTTCCTGTGGCTGCCTGATAGTGGTAGGGATAGGGACATCCCCCATTCACGAGACGCATGCGTCGGGTCAATGGATCCAACTCGCCCAGGGAGAAGCAGACAAAGGTTCTCGGGTCCAGATTGCGGACGAGAGACCGGTTTAGCCGACCGAATAAGTCTTCCGGGGGGAATGTGTTCTCCATCTGGTTGTCCAGCATTCCACTGAAGAGCACGGTGGGAATGGCCGCTTCCATCCCATGTCCGGTCACGTCAGCCATCGCAACGGAGAGCCTCCCGTCAGGCCGGGGGTAATACTGAAAGAAATCACCTCCCACCTGGGTGGCTGGCCGGCAGCGTCCGGAAATGCTGAATCCAGGAAGGGTCGGACTCTCGTCAGGCATCAGCTTCATCTGCATGCTGCTCGCCGTGGCCAACTCTGCCTCGAGCATCTCGTTGTGAGCTCGGACAATTTTCTGAGCCTCTTCCAGGCTGTGGTTGCGTTCCTCGATCTCGGCATTGGCTTGAGCCAAGTCAGCCGACCGACGTTCGATTCGCTTCAGCAGGCTCCGGATGATCGATCCGGAAATCAGCACAAAGCCGAGCGAAACGAGGAGGGTCAAGCGGCCGGCTCGGCGGGGTTTCTTGAGGTAGGGTTCGGCATTCATATAGACGGCCACCGACCACGGTGGTTCATCCATTTCCGCCCGGATGGTCAGAATTCTCTGCTCGTCCTGATCATCACCGACTTCTTCTATCAATGCCCGTTTCGCCGGGAGTAATTTACTGTCGCTCTGATATATCAGACGTTCAGTAGCTCGCTCGTGGATGGCAAGCGTCATGTGCTCGGTGAGCCTGACTGGCAGAACCTCTTCCAAAGGGACGGCGGCGACAACAGTTCCTGTAAGTCCTCTCATATTAATGGCACGACTCAAAAAGACGACTTGTTCTCCTGCTTGCGTACTGTCGACACGAACGCTGAGATCGTTTCCCGAACTGGCCACTGTAGCTCTAGCTCTCTCGAGAATATTGGAATTCGTTCGACCGACAATAGGCAACCCCGTGCTCTGGCCAGTCATATCTTGATCGGCGTGGTGGAGAAGCCTCCCAGTGGAGGAAAGGTATCCAATGGTCATGTACGTCGTCTCGGCATTCTGACAGAACCAGTTAACAAAATCGGCAACTTCAGAATGATCATCCGGGCCATCTTCCCGGTGCGCATAAAGGCTCTTCAGGGCTCTGTTTCTCGATAAGAGCTTTGTTTCATGGTCAATTATGGGGAACGCCCTTGAAATACTGCCTTCCGTCTCACGCGCCACATCCTCGATTTGCTGTCGCAGTAAGCTCTCTACAGAAGAGATCGACTGGGAATAAGAAAAAATGAGAATTCCAGAGAATACAATAAGGGCTGCTCCGAAGAAGAAACCCGTAGATCTAACGTAATTCTTGGCGTTCAGTGTCAAGGGAGGCTCACGGACTGATTGATGAGATTCCTGACGTCGGCTATCCAAGTGTGTGTGTACCATTCGGTGACCAAGTAGAAAGCTACCCGAGTGCCAGAGGGTGAGACCGATGTGCTGATTACTTGATGGCCCGGTTTTTCCTCGAAGAGGAGCCTCTTCGAGGTGCCATCGGCGAGACGCTGAATAAGAAGTCCTTGACTCGCACTCATGCCGCCTGCTGTAAAAAACGAAGCGTCATCTGATATATCAGTAAACCAGCCAGCGTTCGATGATATATATTCCGGAGGGCTAGCCCATGTAGTGGCAAGTTTCCAAAGGCCTCCCCAACCATCGTTGCCCGCGTCCTGTGGCCCCTGTGTCCGGGGGCTGATGTAGTAGAAATACTGAGAGTTCTCTGCCCAGCCAACCGTGAAAGACTGGTCTCTATCTTCGAATAGAGGATTCGGCTCTCCTCCGTAAGGTGATACTTTCCAAAGGGTATTTCTATTTTCGAAGACAATCCACTCATCATCAGAAGACCAGTGCGGACGGGTGATATATCCCGGGAGCGCGAGCGTAATGGGATACGGATCAACTTCGTCGAGACTTGAAGTCCACAGTGCATTCCCGTGAACGTAGGCAATTTCATCTCCTGAAGGGGAGAACGTTTGTCCGTTTCCTGGCGAAATCTCGCGCACGTCCCCCCCTGTTATTTCTACGATAGAAATCGTAGTGTCCTCGACAAAAGAGGTGAAGGCGATGAAACGCTCGTCCGGCGACCATGATGGGGTTTGACGACCGATGACATTCATGGCGCCTCCGGCCTGAGTCACGTCGGCCAATATTGCGAAATTCTGTCCCGTGGTATCCACGATGGCAAGATGTGCACGTGCATCTTGCTCTGCCAATGGGTGACCAGAGTAGAGAAGTGCTTCACCATCGTGGTCCCAGGCGACGGTGCGAGCACCAGTCACCAAGGATTCATCGGTGACTTGAACTGGGCTCCCTCCTTTAGCCCGGAGAACATAGATATGCGGCCCGGGGTCACTCTGAAAGGCTATCCACTCGCCATCTGGAGACCAAGCAGGATAAAAACCGATTACGCCGTCAGAATTGAGTGGTTCAACAGTTCGGCTATCCAAGGAGAGTATCCAAAAACTACCATTCCCGTGTGTCTCCCCAGAGAAGAGGATACTGTTTCCGTCGGGAGACCAGGCAGGAAAAATAATATTACGTGCTTGACAAAGCGTATCCGGTTCCTCCCCGGAGAGATTGTACTTGAGAAGGTGATCAGTATTGATGCCGTACTCGGTTACCGCCAACGCCTTGCTATCGGGCGACCATGTAGGCGACACCGCAAATGCATCGGCGCCTAGGTGACGGTCAGTGATGCTTGTTACGACACCAGTCTCAATATGAACAGTCCAGATACCGGTCTCTCCGCCGAGATCCGAAGAAAAGGCAATAAGTTGACCGTCAGGTGACCATTTTGGGTATGCCTGAATATGTGATCGTGACTCGACGATCAGAGGTCGAGGGTTCCCACCGTCGCGGTCCATCACCCATAGTCTCCGATTGCCAATGTTCTGCGGATCGACCTTTAGATAGGCAATCAGGTGGCCATCTGGCGAGGAAATTGGCTCTTGATGGAGCTCCTCAGTCTGAAATTGGGTGAAGTAGATCTCATTTTGGGCAATAGGATCGGAAAAATCCCCTGCGAGACATGGAGTGGAACACAATAACACACAGGCGAATACGGTAATGCTCGGGCGAGATGAATTCATCGAGAATCCTCTACGAATGGGCGCAAGATCATCTGGATAGAGAAATGCCGGTGCGGAGTCTTTAAGGAAGAGCAGTGGCCATCAGGTAGGATACGTCGCGCGACCAGATTGATACTGAAGCTTGTTCTTCAATCTTGAGATAGACCAACATTGAACCATCATTGGAGAAAACAGGACGAGTCGCATTGGCCAGGAACTCTGCGGCTTTCTCTGTCTGACCATCAAGCATCAACATGGTCCATTTGCCCGGGGGGCCTTCTTGAAGGAACACCTGTCCGTCTTGATTCCTGAAAGGTCGCCAGCAGTGCTTCTTGCTACCGTAGACGAGTCTGGATTCCCCAGAATCACGATTTAAACTGCGAACTTGAACCATGCCTCCCGTGACGGCTCCAGAATAAAGCACCTCCCGATCAGTGGTCCACATTGGTTGGGGGCCTTGCCAATCGTCATCGGGACTCACAGCTGTGGTTTCCCCTGAATCAAGGTCGTGAATGTAGAGATGATTATTTTCGCGAAAAAGTAAGGCCGTATCGTCGGTGGAAAATTGCAGAACACTCACAGGATGTCCGTTGAACGTTTCCTGATAGGCCATGTTATCTACGCGATCGTATATCCAGATGTCCTGTTCGAGGCCAAAAGCAACAAGTTCACCGTCATGGGACACGGCCAACCGTTGAATCTGGCTTGGCGTTTCGTATAGCACCTCAGTGCTCGTATTCTTTGTGACATCGTAGGCTACGATTCGACTAACGCCTGTTACACCTCCCGCTTCAGCAGAGCTTCGAAGTGAATCTCGCTTACAGTATGCAATGACTGAATTAGATAGCCAGGCTGGCGCATTCGATCCAGGCGTGGTCGGCCAGTCAGCCTGAACTTCGCGAATCTGTCGATCATTGACCGTAGCGATGACAAGTGTTGAGTCGGATCGCCCATCCGAAGGTCCAGCAAGAAAGCTGACGTAGGCTCCGGAAGGCGACCAACTTGCCCACTGAGCGAATACCGTTGGAGACATGGACAGCACGGTCCATTCAATCATTGTCCGCATGTCACGCACAATGACTTGACCCCTCTCGACTTCTGCTTGGTGGTATAGAAGCCGGTGCGATGCTCCATCCCAGACAGGCCCAAACAGTTGGCGATCTTCAGGTGGGAGCACTTCGCGGGGTTCGCCACCGATTGATGACACGATGTAGGTCTTAGGAGCAGAATGAAAAGCAATCCAGTTGCCATCCATAGAAAGTCTCGGAAAGGCAAATTCCATCTCCTCATTCTCACTTGAGACGATGGTGTCTGTCTTGCCGCTTTCGAGGCGGATTCTGACCAGATAGCGACGCTTGTCTCTCTCCATTCTATATAGAATGGAGAGACCATCACTGGACCAGGAAGGAAAAGCGATGGAAGCATTGTCCTCCTCAGTTACCTGCTCGACTGCACCATTCGTCAAATGATAGGTGAACAGGTTGGACTGGTTCTCGTCATCACCGATGAGATTTGGATATATGATCCTTTCCCCGTCAGGTGACCAATCCGCTTGAGCATACCAGACATCAGTTGCCTCTACATCAAAAAGTCGGCGCAAGGATGCGCCATTTATGTCGACGAGATAGACCCCAGACGTTCCATTACGATCTGAAACAAACAAGATACTCTTGCCGTCTGGAGACCACCGCGCACATACGTCCCCCCATCTTCTCATCGTGGTATCTGGTGCTGTGAGCTGACGTTGTTTTCCTGTTTTTCGATCAAAAATCCAAATTGTTGATTGTTCCCAGTTTTCTGTTACCGACACGGAGGCTGCAATGTATTGCCCGTCCGGTGAAATGTCTGGATGATGCATCGACAGCTCTGGCTGATCCGATGGCGCACTCAGTTCGAGAACCGGCTCCTGCGCCGTCGCCTGGTCCTGCCACGATGCCATGAGGGATAGGGCCATCCATAGCGCGAAAGTCCACCGGAACGCAGCGGGATATGAGGGAACTGGCATATCTACAATTCCTTTCATGAGGTTCGGAGCCGGACGTGGGTGGGGTGGATTGCCCCTGAACGGGCCACCTTCCGCCGCATCTGGTCAGGCTGCGGCGAGCGCGGCGAGGGCTTCCTCCTGGTCGCTGTACATCCCGGCCAGTTCCTTGAGCCCCATGATCTGAAAGGTCTTGGCGATGGTTTCGGAAAGACGACAGAAACTGAGGCTCCCTCCCTGTTCATCGAGCACTTCGATGATTTCGATAATGATCGCCACACCCACGCTGTTGACCATGCGGCAATCTCGCATGTCGATCAGGACCAGAGAGACCCCGTCGTTGATCAAGCCACTGCACTCCTCCGAAATTGCCTCAGCGCTCTTTTCGTTCACGTAGCCGGGGGCCGTGACGATAGCGACCTTGCCATTGACGGTAACCGGAATTGATTCTGTACTCATCTTGGTAGGTTCTCCAGACCGATGGAATCTTCGATGTGTTCGGGGAATTGGTAAGGACAGGGCCTAACGGTATTTGCTCATCTTGACGAGGGTGCCAGAGGGGCTCGAAGCGATGTCGACTTCGTCCATCAATTCCGCGATGAGCGTCAGCCCCCAACCTCGTTTCTCACCCTTGTCGCGTTTTTCCTCGATACGGCGCAGAGCGTCGTCCATATTAAAGCCGTCACCGCCGTCACTGATCGTAATCGTCAGCGCCTTATCGCTAATCTTGAAGCTCAGATCGATTCGACGTTCGTGGCTGCGGCTATGCTCGAAGGCGTTGATACATGCTTCAATCAGCGCCATCTTGACTTCATCGATCTTTGTTGCTTCGAGTCCAATGAATGCCCCTAATGATTCGGCCACTGTCGTTGCCGTAAGCTCCATGTCGGGCAACATTGGAATGCTGAGATCGACATCATCAGTTTTCATCAATAACCTGCCTCTCTGGCTGGGTAGGCGTCTGCAAATTGGACAACCCCTGCCGAGCTCAATGCTCGCTATGCAGAACGAAGAAGGGGATGGAGAAGGGAGGGGCGTTTGGGGTCTGGTTGAGGAGGTTCAACTGGTGCGGCCCCGGAGGAAGGTGATGGACGGGAACGACCGAATAGAGGATCGGCCTTCCCGACCACGACGTGATCATCCATTGAGGCGGTGCGATTGGCGTCCCGTCAATGGCAACGCCGATCCGCTCCGCGAAAAGGGAAGACGACGGCAGATGATCGGGTCTTTGTACATCTATGCCTGTAGCCGCAAGGTACCCCTGATTGAGGAAAATTTCCAGGTGCCCTTCCTCCACTCGCATTTTGCCCAGCGCAGGGCTGTTTAGGCTCGTATTCGGTGAAAGCCGCTCGACATACGTATAATCGCCATGGCTCGAAAAGGAATCCGGTAAGATCACTCCGCTGGCGAGGCAGATCACCGGTAAACTCGATACGACCACGGCCCGGATCGGTGACCGCGGTAGAAGTACCGCTCGATAGTAGTAGAAGATCTCAAGGAGCGACTGGCGCCAGAGGGCAATGTCCTCGCTTTGGGTCACCCGCAGGAACGACCACAGGATCACCAGCCCGATTGCATAGGCCAACGCCGTATACCTGGCGAGAGCTTCCGCGTTGCTCCCCAAATCAGTGCCGACGTAGGTGATAGCATAGATCGACGCGGTGGCCAGGGTGTGACTCCCCACCAGCCAGGTTGTCCACATGGCCAAACTGAAGAAGGCGCTGAGCCAGACGCTGTAGGCCTCGCTCGAAAGGTGCTCGATGCGGATAGTCAGGCGAACGGCTGTGTCGGGTGCTGTCAGGTGCTTGTAGAATCGCGATGTCAGAGCCCCGTGGAGCCGGGTTCGATTCACACCGCTCGGATAGGCGAAGCCAAGACCAACGAGTCCGATCCAGAGGGATCTCAAGAGAAGGTGAGCAAAGATCCCCAGACGGAGAATCCAAATCGCGAAGAAGCTGGCACTGCAGAGCACCTCGATCAGGTAGACGGGCAGGAAACTCGACAGGAGCCAGAGACTCGCTTCCATGTCACCGTGGTCGATGGATAGGAGTCCCGCCAGCAGCCCGACGGTGATGACGATCTCAGTGTGATAGGAGATCGTCCTCACCTCATGGATATAGTTGACCTCATCGGGCTCCAGTTCCTTCGGATTCACGCCGAAGCTTCTGGGGGTACGCGGCACCGGCCAAGCTTTACGTAACAGCCCCCCGACCCGGCCATTCTCAGAGGCTGTGAGAACGGCCGTGAGCCAGCCCAACGTCGCCCCGATGATCATCCCCACCACCGCCCCATACGGTAGCAGGTCAGCGAGGTAGATGACCCCCGCCGTCGCACCGGTGATACTGTAGATTAGTCTCTGCATCTCAGTTCCTCGACAGCTCCGATGGAGCAGGCGCTGTGGAGGACTCCGCCCTGAGCACAACGACGGTCTGATCGTCCTCCTGCTTGCCGTCACCGGCAAAGCGCTCCACATCGTCGAGAACTCGCTGGATCAACTGTCGTGCCGACAGGGATTGTTTTCCAGCCTGCCGGATGACCTCACGTGTGCGATCGTAGCCGAACAACTCTCCTTCGGGGTTGGCAGCCTCGATGATGCCATCGGAGCACAAAACCACGACGTCGCCAGGCTCGAGTGTGATCTCCGTCGTCCCGTAGGCCGACTCGGCGCGAACGCCGAGCGGAATCGCACTGAGGTCGATTTCGTCCACCGTGCCGGTGCGGGTCCGGTAATGGTAAGGGAAAGGACAGCCGCCGTTGGAGATCCGCATCGTTCCAGTCGTGGAATGAAGTTCGCCGATGCTGAAACAGATGAAGGTCCGCTTCTCGAGTACGCGATGCAGGGACTGGTTGAGTCGCTGCATCAATTCCTGGGGCTCGGGCGTGTACTCCACTTGCGTATTCAGCAGGCCCGAAAAAACCATCGTGGGAATTGCCGCCTGCATGCCGTGACCGGTGACGTCCGCGAGACCGAAGAGAAGGCGGTCTTCACCGGGAGTGAAGTACTGGAAGAAATCTCCTCCCACCGCCTCTGCCGGTCGACAGTGGCCGACGATGTCATAGCCGGCAAGTTTTGGGTCGGATGTTGGCATCAGACGCATCTGCATATCGTGGGCCGTCCTGAGTTCCTGTTCCAGCATCTGATTGTGATGCGAGACGATCTGGTTCGCTTCCTCGAGCGCCTCTGATCGATTTCGGATGCGCGTGACGAGCACGTAGATGGTCAGTCCGCCGATGCTCACGAAAAAGATCGAGGCGACGATGAGTACAGTGCCCTGGAACTCTAACGGTCCGGTAAGTATCCTAACGGTTGTGACCAGATCCCAGGGAGGATCACCGACCTCTTCGTGGGTGAGGAGGAAGCTTTCCTTATCGACGTCGAATCGCGTGGAAAAGTGTTTTTCGTCCGAGGTCTCGGATGCCCCACTCGAAAGTGGCCGGGCCAGGTCGGGCGCACCAGTCTCAAGGGCAATTCCCGTACGGCTGAGATCGTCTGAATCATAGATCAGGTGTCGATTCTGCCGATCGTAGACGACCAGTCGTCGATCGATGCCTCCTGTCCAATCGATCACGTCTTCCAAAGACTGGTCGACGACGACGTGTCCGAGCAGTGCCTTCGTGCGCCGGTGGTTGATGTCGAAGAGGGTGCGCAGAACCATCGTCGAATCGGCCAGTGTGGCAACATGCACGTCCATCTCACCCGAAGGCAGGGCTGTCAGGCTTCCACGAATAACGTTCGGTCCCGTCGCAGCGGCAGTTTCTGGCCCGACATCGGCAAACTGACCGAGGTCGACGACTTGCTCATCCTGCTGAAAATCGATCCCAACGATGGGGTTCCCGCGGGCGTCTAGGTAGCTGAGGCCGCGGATCGAAGGATTTTTCGTGCGTTCGAACCACCGGCGTGCAAAGACATCTAGGCTCTGTGCCAAGATGACGTGATCTGTCTCACCGGCGAATTGGCGCCGGATCCCCCGGCTGACATGGAGGATGCGGGCCTGACGAACCAGGGTTTGGCGCGACTTCTGCAGGTGCGGTACGATACTGGCGTGTGAGGCCAGATTCTGTTGCTCGAAGGCTAGGTCGATCGCTTGGAAGACCAGCCGGTAGAACAGCAGGAAGAGTGTGGCCAAGAGCAGACCCGCGACTGCGAAGAACAAGGGAAGATGGCGCGTACGAATTGAATCAAACATACATACTCGAGGCATTATGGAGTGTGCAGGTAGTTGGGGAGGTGGATCTCACCGCCCCGTCAAGTCGCGCGACCCAAATAATAGGAAATATCCATGAGTACACCTTCCTTCCGGTGCTCTCAAGGAGGCGTTCAATGTCTCTTTTGTCCATTATTGAATATTTCCCCGCCAAAGAAGAGCTCCCGACAGATGGGAAAGAGCCGAGATAACCCGTGCCAAGCGGTCCTTTTCCTGTTGACACGACGGACGTGGTGACGCTCAGTGTGTTTCAGCAGATACCCCTGTGTCCACCCGCCACGCGATTGCCGCAAGGGGACGCTTCAGCATGTTGAGTCACCCTGCGAGCAGTGTGCCGGCCTACGCTGGTCCATGATGCCCGCGACGAACTCATTGAAACTCGCTTTTGGCTAGTGGTGTGATGTCTGGGTAGGTTGCTAGTGGAGCGAGTCATCTGCAGCTGGTCTAAGGGGATGGTGTGATGCGATCGTGGTGGTGCCCATATCGACTACTTCCAGCTGTTGTTCTGTCTGGCCTCACGCATCTCACCAGTTGCAGTGATCCCGCCTCCCCGGTGCCCAGAGGCCTGGAGAATCGATCGGTGGATTGTGGTACCGCCATCCTCGACGGCCAGGATACTGTCCTTGTCCTCAAGGCCACAAAATGGCGTGGCGATGCGGCCGCAACGTTATTTACCGTGATGGCGCAGAGCAAGCGCAGATGCTCGAACCCTTCACTACTCAGAAGCCCGCGGGTAGCCCGAATCCACGGGACCTCTGGCGCTGGATGGAAAGATACGAACAAAC
>JABJJN010000084.1 GCA_018660835.1 Gemmatimonadota bacterium
AGACGAGATCATCTGCCGTAAAGGGATGCCCATCTGACCAGCGCACCCCCTTGCGCAAAAAGAAGGTGTACGTGCGTCCCTCCTCACCGATCTCCCAATGCGTCGCCAGGTTCGGTAACACCTCGGTGCCCATCGGATCCCATCGAACCAAGCCATCGTAAGCCAGCCTGGCACTGATCACACCGATGTCACTTGGACCCGTCGCCATACGGGTCCAAGTGCCACCATAGGGCCCGAACTGATGCGGTGGTGTCACAACGAGGGGATTCACAGGAAGCCGGTCTGCTACCGGTGGCAGATCGCCATTGAGCACAGCCACATCAAACACCGGTGCCTGACGAAACTCGCCGCGGTCACGATCCGCAGGCCACTCGGCAATACTGTGCAGCGCCCCCGCCTCGGTCGGATGCCGCACAGGAGGCGTGATCCGCGCTAGACTCGCCAAGTCGACCTTGTCCGCACTGGCCAGCGCATAGGTCAGCCACGCAAACAGTTCGATGCAGGCAAAGATCCCCAGACTGACCAGCACCAGAGGTGCCAGTTTTCGCGCGATACGTCGCAGAATGTCTTGAGGATTCGCCATGGGTCGGGTACTAGCCTTGCCATCTTCGCTGGTGGTGTCAAGCTGGGTCGACGATTGTGACCGGCCCGGATCGCGTGCTCAGAGGCTGTGTGGTGCCCACCCAGGCCGGGATGAACGGCTTGGCACGATCTTGACCACCCGTATCTCAACACCTCGACACATCTTGCTTCCGTTACGCAATGCGGCCTTCCGTCGTATCGTTTGACGTGCCCCTCACGACGGCTAGCTTGCTCGCTTCAGGCTCCATCACAGTAGGATGAATTTCACCTGCCAAGGCCATCTCTTGTGAAGACAGAAGGCGCTGTCCCCTCAAACTGGACCGCACGGACCCTTGCGCTGGTCATTCTGGTTCTTGGCGTTCGAGCCGGCCATGCGCAGGAAGACATGGACCTGCTCCTCGGCTTGTCTCTCGAAGAACTGATGCGGATCGACGTGACCCTCGCATCAGGCGTGGAGGAGAGCATCTTTGATGCTCCCGCAGCAATGGTCGTCGTCACGGCACAGGACATCCAGCAACGGGGCTACACGAATCTGGCAGAGATCATCGTCGACCTGCCCGGCTTCGACGTCGTGTTCACCAATGGCATTCCCTATCTATACGCCTACCAGCGTGGCTACCGCACACCCTCGACACAACGCACGCTGTTGATGATCGATGGCCAGGTGGACAACCACCTATGGACCCACCAGGCCACCTTCAGCCGCCGTTTTCCGATTTCAAGTATTGAGCGGGTGGAGATTCTCTACGGCCCCGCCTCAGCCGTCTATGGTCCGAATGCTTTCCTCGGCATCGTCAATGTCGTCACCCACCAGGGCGCCGATCTCGAGACCGATGGCAATGTCGCCGATGTGCGCATTCACGGCGGTTCGTACAGCCAGCGCGGCATCGATGTCACCCTCCGCGGCCGACAGCAGGACCTGGCTTACAGTCTGTCCGGTCGCGTCTTCCGCAGTGACGAACCTGATCTGTCCGGCGACTTTGGCTTTCTCGACAATCGTCTCTACGGTGACGAGCAGATCTGGGGACCTCTGCTGCAACAGGAGCATCGCAACCGCAGTTTCGGAACCTACTACGACCCGACCGATGACAATGGCTTCCTCGGCAGCATCACCTATCACGACGCCAAGCTTGGCTTTGTGCACTGGGAACGCAAAGAAGGATATGGCGCTCAGTATGTCGCCGATCGTGTGCAGAACAATGTGTTCTGGAATACCAATGGCAGTCATCTATATGGTGAAGTCGAACGCCAGGTCGAAGACTGGCTGCACAGCAGCTCGCATCTCTCCTATCGCGTCAGCCGTACGTGGGGTGGCTGGCCGGAAGCTTTGCCCGACTGGAACGAAGGCATGGAGAGCTATTCCTACATCAGCAACACGAATTGGAATTCGATCAGCAACAGCTGGCTTTTCAAACAACAATTCGAGGTGACCCTGCAGGACGTCCTGATCACCGGTGGGTTGAAGTTTGAGCGCAAAGAGTTGACCAAGGCCTACGACATCCCTGGATACTGGAATGCCTTCAGTTCCACCGTCGCCGCGAATGCACCTGGTCCGCATGGATTGGGCGCGGGCATCGGCCACAGCTCCGACTCCACCTACACGGCGCCCCCCATACCAAATCTGGAAATGCCACCGGCGAATCTTGCACTCACCGAAGATCTTGGTGGCTTCGTGCAGGGCATCTGGGACCGCGACGCCTGGCGTTTCAACGCCGGCATCCGCTGGGACGACAACTCGATCTATGGCCGCTCGATCAATCCGCGTGTATCCGCCGTCTACAAGTTCTCTGAGCGCCGGGCGCTGAAATTCCTCTACAGCCAGGCCTTCCAGGAGCCAGCGCCGATCCAGGTGTGGGGTGGTTGGAATGGGCGCCTGTCGAATCCGGATCTTGAGCCCGAGAAAGCACGCAACGCCGAGATCATCGCCATGACGCAAACGGGGCGGCTATTTCACGATGCCTCGCTGTACTACTCGCACTACGACGACGTGATCAAGGAAGAGGCAGAGAACGCCGGCAGTCGTGATGTATGGGGGCTGGAGTATCGCGGTCGCTTCACGACACCGAATCCGCTAACCGCAGCGGACCTGTCAGGTTACTTCTACTACACGTACGCCAACGTGACGAGCAGTACCGTCTTCAACCACGAGGCGGGTAGCTGGGAGAATGGCGACACCGATTTGGGCGACATTGCGCCGCACAAGATCAACGTCGGCATCAACATTCCCACCAGCAGCGGTTTGAACGCGAATTTGCGCGCCAATTTCGTCAGTGAGCGAAAGCTCTACTCACAGAACCCACTGCGTGCCCAGGGCGAGACGATCGATGCCTACGTGCAGATCAATGGCGCCCTGAGCTGGTCCCAAGAACCCTTTGGTATCACCCTGAA
>JABJJN010000103.1 GCA_018660835.1 Gemmatimonadota bacterium
ATTGCCATGTGACGCCAGCTGCATCCCACCCGTGTGCCACTTCGGTGTCAGTGACTCGAGTTGCCCATTCTGTTCGCAGAGCTTCGCCACATAGTCCGGCGTCTCAATCTGCAGACCGGCTCCCTCGCCGCTTACCTGCATACGGCTCGGATAGTCAGGTAGCTCTGCAGCGGGGTTGCCGCAGAAGACCAGATAGAGCGCGTCGCCTGAAGCCGGCACATCTGCCTCGAAAACCAGCCGTGCAAACCAACTCGTCCCACGGCGCAATACGCCATAGACCTGGCTCGTTACCTGTGTCGGACTGGCGGCTTCCCGATCAACCCGGGCCACACGCAATTCACGCCCAGGCGACATGACCTGATCGAAAGGCAGTTCCACGAGCAGATCTACAGGCTCACCCCCACGTGCCTGGCCAATCGATTCGCTCACACGCAGGCATTGGTAGAGGGCCCAACCGGCGGCCCAATCCGCCCACGCGTTGGGCAGATCTACCACAGGGCACCAGTTCGAGGACAACACATCAGCAGATCCCGGATCGGCCAGGAGCGTGCGCTCACCCTCCACACCCTCCTTGATCGAAGTCGCCACACCGAGGGCCAACTCGTGGTTGCCCTCCGCCAGGGCGCGCCGCAGGATCTCAATCTTTGTTTCGACGTCATCCGTGCGTTCCGCCCGGGTGGGCTCGAGATTGCGTCGATAGGGGCTCAAGCCTGCCCCCGCAGAATAGGCGTGTTTTCTGGCGGTTCACTCTCTCTGTTCCCACCGATCGTCAACCTCGCATCCATAAAGTGGATGGCCAGGGCTCGACGCGGCCGATCCGTCGTATTCGGCAACGTGCGGTGCGGCGTGGCACCGTGATGGAACATGATCTGACCCGCACGCATGGGCACGGCGACGGCGGCGGGCTCATCCGGATTCGACATGATGAAACCATTCGACGCAGCGCCATCGTGTTCCCACAGCTGTGTGTGGGCGCCAGGAATCACCCACATACATCCATTCTCTGGCGTCACATCGTCAAAGGCCATCCAACAGGACACGACTGCATCCGGTTTGCTCACCTGGAAGTAGTAATCGTCCTGATGCCAGCCGATCTCGCCCCCTGTGTGTGCCGGCTTATACAGCCCCTGGCAGAGAATCAGCCGGAGATTGGGACCGATCAGCGTCTCGACTCTGTCCAGAATACGTGCATCGCGCACCAGATCGGCAAAGACCGGATGAAACAGATGGGCGCAGCGAATCTGGTTGACCTCAGTCTGTGTTCCGTCGGCGAGTTCTCCCTGACGGATATTCTTCAGTCCCTGCTCCTGACGCAGACGCTCGAGACAATTGTCGTAGGCTGCTGCGAGGGCCTGGACCTCGTCAGGAGGGAACACGGTGTCGAAGGCAACGAAACCTTCTCTTCTGAATTCCTCGACCTGTGTTGGTGTCATCTGCATCGGTGTCATTTCGATCCATGGTTAAGGGCAACGCAACGAAAGTAGCAGGGGGCGACATGACCCTCAATGGCAGGTCGATTGGTAGTCAGCAGCGGTGCGAGAACACCCTTCTCTATGATCTCGTGCACTCTCAACATCTTGTAGCTACGGTGAGCCCGGTTCGCCGTGCCTGAATTGGCGGAGGCGCGCGGTTCGGGCTGACGCTTCACGGTCTCCACATTTCTGTCTATCATACCTCGCCTTTCACGACCTCTGACCGCCGCAAGCTAGCCGCTGGAGCTGATGATGCCTGCCCTCGCCAGACTGTCCTTCTGGGTACCCGCTGAGGAAGAGATCCCGTTCGAGAGGGACTTCACCGAAAAGCTGATGCCCATTCTGGTGAAACACCAGCTTGTCGATGTGGGTCGTTCCGGGCGTGCCGGGGTACCTGGCATTCTCAGTCGGCTCTTCGAGGTGACCGGCCCGGGACAGATCATGGCGCAAGAACTGGCCTTGGCAACAGACGCCGAGTGGTCTGTGCTGCTGGCGGAATTAGGAACGAAGTATGGCACGAGCTCTTCAGCGGGACCGCTTCGCTTCAGTTTGCGCATCTGTTCCACACCCGCAGGACCGGGTACGACAGCTGAGATTGGCCCCGCCTACCGTCAAGGGCTGTGGCATTCCTTCAGTGTCCGCAGCGGCCTGCCTGACGCCATCGTCAATGACATCCTCCAAGATCGGAGTGGAAACCTGTGGTTTGGTACCACATGTGGTGTGAGCAAGTTTGATGGTGCACAGCTTACCACTTTCACGACCGAAGACGGCTTGGTTGACAATCGAGTGCGGGCTCTCGCCGAGATGCGGGATGGCAGTCTGTGGTTCGGAACGCAGGCCGGTGTGAGCCGTTTCGACGGAATCGAATTTGTGTCCTTTACCGTCGAGGATGGATTGGCCCATGATTTCACCTATGCCATCAAAGAGGATCGCCATGGGGAACTCTGGCTTGGTACCAAGGAGGGTTTGAGCTGGTTCGACGGCAAGGTATTCCAGTCGTTCGCAATAGACGATAGTCCAGCGAATGTATTCAACACACACGCCCGCTTCACCGCAGATTCCATAACTGCGGGGATGGGTGGCAGTCGAGTGTTATCCATAGCGGAGGATCGGAGTGGAAACCTGTGGTTCGGCACGCAGGAGGGTGCGAGCCGATTTGATGGCGAGCGCCTCACCTCCTTCACGGTAAAAGACGGCCTCGCGGGAACGTGGGTACAAGCCATCCATGAGGATAGGGATGGGCAGATGTGGTTTGCCTTTCAGTACGGCGACGGGGTGAGCCGGTTCGACGGAAAGGAGTTCACCACTCTCTCCGTCGATGACGGCCTTGCCAGCAACAAAGTTCTCGCAATCGCGGAAGATCAGGGCGCGAATCTTTGGTTCGGCACTTTTGATCAGGGCGTTTGTCGATACAATGGGACGGAGTTCAGATCCTTCGAAATAGAGGATGGACTGGCAAACAATCAGGTCCTTTCGATCGGTGCAGACAAAGTTGGCAACCTATGGTTTGGCACGAAAGGTAGTGGCGTTACACGGTTCGCTGGAGCGCAGTTCGCAGCATTCACCACACGTGACGGCCTGATCCACAATGGCGTGCTGTCCATGCTTCAGGATCGAGAAGGAGATTTCTGGTTTGGCACATTCAAGGGCGCCTGCCGACTCGGAGAAGATGGATTTTCGTCCTTCGATGCGAACAGAGGCCTCACGGATGAAGGGGTCGACGCCTTGTTGGAGGATGCGAGTGGCCAAATCTGGTTCGGGACACCCGAAGCTGTAAGCAGGCAAACCGAAGAAAACTTCAGATCTTTCTCAATTGACGATGGCCTGGCGACAGATGCCGTTTGGACGATGCTAGAGGATCGATCAGGTAGTCTCTGGTTTGGTGGTGCAGAGCGTAGGATCGGCGTAACGCGCTACGACGGGAAGACGTTTACCCGCTTTGATGCCGATGATGGCCTGGTCCACAACTCTGTGATGGACATTCTCGAGGACAGCCACGGCTTCCTGTGGTTCGCCACACAGGAAGGAGTGAGCCGGTTTGATGGACAGGCCTTCACAAACTTCACTGTCAAGAACGGTCTGGTAAACGACGACCTGACATCGATCGTGGCAGACCGGGACGGCAATCTGTGGTTCGGGTCGGCAGGGGGGGTGAGTCGATTCGACGGGACACGCTTCGTGAACTTCACTACAGCGGACGGTCTATCACACAACGTTGTCGAGTGTATGATGGTGGATCGGCGGGGCCATCTGTGGTTCGGGACTTTCGGAGGGGGCGTGTGTCGATATGACGGCATCGTGTTTCAGTCTCTGGACAAGCACGATGGCCTGATCCACGATACGATCCAAGAGATGGTTGAGGATCCCCAGGGCGATGTATGGATTGCCACGGAAGGGGGGGTCACCCGCTATCGCCCCCACCATACACCGCCCGTTGTTCGCGTCACCCACGTGGTGGCCGATCGTCGCTACGAACCCGAAGGTCAAGTCCTTCTCCCGGCGGCCAATCAACTAGTCACGTTCGAATTTCAGGGACTAAGTTTCTCGACCTACCCGGACGACATGATATATCTGTGTCTGCTTGAGGGACGTGATACTGACTGGCACAAGACTTCTCATCAGCATGCAGAATACCAGGATCTGTCGCCCGGCGATTACAGATTCCAGGTCATGGCTGTCGATCGGGACCTGAACTATTCGCAGCCGGCCATGGTGAGGGTGACCGTCGTGCCGGATCCCCGCATAGAGGCACTGAACCAGGCAGTCGGTGCGACCAACGCAACTGTCGAGTTCATCGGCAACAGCCCGGCTCTGCGCTACATTCTCGGGCAACTAGCCGAAGTGGCTTCGACAGATGTTACTGTCTTCATCTCTGGCGAAACCGGTGCGGGAAAAGGCCTGGCCGCCCGGTGTGTCCATGGTAGCAGTACTCGTAAGGCGGGCCCGTTCATCCAGGTGAACTGCGGGGCCATCCCTGAGAACTTGGTCGAGAGTGAGCTCTTCGGGCACGAGCGTGGCGCATTCACCGGCGCTATGGCGCGTAGACCAGGTAAGATCGAGTTGGCCGACGGAGGCACGCTGTTTCTCGACGAGATCGGCGACCTGCCCCTGCCTGCACAAGTGAAGCTACTGCACTTTCTCGATGATCGAACCTTCGAGCGTGTCGGGGGCACTGAGAACTTGAATCCCGATGTGCGCATCATCGCGGCAACCAACAGGGATCTGCAGCAAATGGTAGCTTCCGCCAGCTTCCGCGAGGATCTGTACTTCCGTCTGAAGGTCTTCCCAGTGCGCCTGCCACCGCTGCGTGAGCGGCGGGAGGACATCCAGTTGCTGGCCAGCCACTTCGTCGCGGCCATGGCAGCCCATCTCGGAAAGCGCGTCACTCACCTGGCTCCCGATGCTATGAAGGCCTTGCAGGCCTACGATTGGCCGGGTAACGTGCGAGAGCTAGAGCATGAGATGCAGCGAGCAGTGATCGTGTGCCGCGGTGAGGAAGTCCTGGCTCGGGATATTGCGCTCGGGCGGGTCAAGAATTCTGAAGATCCGGTCGAGGAGTTGGTCCAGGAGTCAGTCGATCTGCAGACGCTCGAACGGCGCTACATCTGCCTGATCCTGGAGCAGACCGGCTGGGTAATCGGCGGTCAAAGTGGAGCAGCTACGGTTCTCGGCCTGAACGAGTCCACCTTGCGAGGGAGGATGAGGAAGCTGAAGATCACACGCCCCTAGGACAAACCCGGAACCACGGTATTTGACGGGTACCCGTCATATGCGACGGGACATTAGTGTTTTCTGTAACCTATTGTTATGCATAGGAGATCCGAAGAATCATGACAGATCAAACCGTCAAATACAACGGCTTGGCCTGTGGCCTTACGTCACTCCGAAGGAGATAGAAAAACTCACCAAGCTTCTATAAAACAGGCACTTGGGAGGCCCTCCGAAATGCCTGTCTCTCGTAGGAATGAAGTTTGCAGAGAAGTTGAGCACGTCAGACCAGCCGAGTTGGCTGCAATCTCTTGTAAATGAGACAGAGACCATTACACACCGCACAGTCGCAAAGGGACTGGATCAGATGAAGCATTGGCAACGGCACACGAAGTGGTCGTATGTGATGGCGGCATCGCTTGTAGCAATCGCTGCGATCGGACAACCAGCGGCAGGCGAGGAGCCTGATTGGCAACGTGGCGACGTCTTCCTCGCGGTGGGCGACGGCAGTTACAACATCTATGACCGTGCGGGCAACTTCAAAGAGAGCCTGCAACAAGAAGGTGGTGGCTACACCTCTGACTGCGGATTCAGTCCGGACCTTAGCCAATTGGTGACCACCGACTACACCCACTCCCGGTTGGTCATTTTTGAAGACGGGGCCTCCGGCCTTGCCCCACAGATAATCGAGACGGGCGAGACCTCAGCCGGCGGTCATGCCGGCGCCGTCGTCTTCGACGAAGCGGGCAATCTATTCGTCGGACACCCGGACGGTAACAACTTCATCCACAAGTACAGCCCGAGTGGCAATCTCATCGAGACGTACGATGTTGAGGTTGAAAAGCGCGGCTCCAATTGGCTCGATCTGGCGGCGGATCAATCGACCGTGTACTACACTTCCCAGGGACGGGTTATCTACCGCTATGATGCCACAGCGCGGGCACAACTGACATCGTTCGCGGAACTGCCCGGAGATGGGAACGCTCAGGCCGTGCGGCTCTTGGCTCCGGGGGATGGTAGCGGTGGGCTACTGGTGGCGGACGGAGTCAATGTCAAACGCCTCGACGAACGTGGTGATGTGGTCATGACCTACGACTTACCCGGCCGCGACAGTTGGTTTGCCATCAACCTCGATCCCGATGGCAACTCTGTATGGGCGACGGATGCCGAGTCTGATCAGGTCGTGCGCTTCCACATCGGATCTGGCGTGGTGCAAGGCTCCTTCACCGCCGGTGGCGGCAACACCGTCTTCGGTGTCTGCCTTAAAGGCGAGATCACTGCCGCCGTGCAGTCTGCGACGGCGTTGCCGTCAGTCTACGGGATCGCGCAGAACGCGCCGAATCCATTCAACCCAGAGACACAGATTTCCTATCAGTTGCCCGAGGCGGGCGACGTGACCCTGTCGATCTTCAACCTGCTGGGGCAACAGATCCACACACTGGTGAGTGACCACAGATCAGCTGGAGTCCACACCGTGACTTGGAGTGGTCGTGACGCCTCTGGGCAAGCCGTGTCCAGCGGAGTCTATTTCTACCGCTTTGAAAGTACTGGTCTGACCGAAACCCGCCGCATGCTGCTGCTCAAGTAGCTGACCCCAAACGGAGAAATGACAACAATGAGACTGAGAAATTTTGCTCTTCTGATGGGATCGCTACTGATCGCCTCTTCCGGCTACGCCGACAAGAAGGACCGTGACCCATGTGGTGACTTCATCAATCCAGGCAATGTGATCTACGCGTGCGCCAAACCCGATGGGAAGTTGCGCTCCGTCTCCTGCCCTGCTGAATGCAGGCGCAATGAAGAGGCGCTGGAGTGGAACATGACTGGACCACCCGGAGTCGATGGTGCGGATGGCGCCCCAGGCGCAACAGGCCCTGCTGGCAATGATGGTGCGGATGGCGCCGCTGGTTCGGCCGGGGCGGATGGTGCCCCCGGAGAACCCGGTGTTACTGGACCTGCGGGCGCAGACGGAGCCGATGGTGCTGATGGAGCACCAGGTGAAACTGGTGCTGTAGGTCCCGCTGGTGCAGATGGAACGGACGGGACAGATGGCAGTGCCGGTCCTACCGGTGCTGATGGAAGTGACGGTGCCGCGGGTGCTGATGGAAGTGACGGTGCCGCGGGTGCTGATGGTCTTGCAGGTGCAGATGGCATGGATGGTGCCGAGGGCCCCATGCCTCAATTGGGTGCCAAGGTTGGCAAGGCGTTCGAAGTAGTGTATCTGGCAGAAACCGACGGATTCGTCACCGCCTATCTCCAAGACGGTGAAAGTCCTTATGGTGTGCAGCGACTAACCGGCAAGACAGATGGGGCAAGTCCTCCAACGACGATCGTGGCGAAAGATGGTGCGTACGGACAATCTGATTCTGCCGCGATTTTCTTCCCAGTGAAGAAAGGCGAGTTCTGGCTGGTACATACGAACGGGAATATTGGGATGGCTGAACTTTCTGCCGTCTTCTGGACTCCTATGGGGAATTAGCGAAAACGGATCGTCTGTGCCCTGTCACCGACGGTCTGGTGAATACAAGCAGATTACTGCTGCTGTGCTATCCGAGATAGCGCAGTAGGACACCACGTCAGCCCCATCTCTCTATCAGAGCCCCGTCATCCCTCAAGATGGCGGGGCTTTCTCTTTAAAGTGTGAGTCAGATTCGTCGGATAGGCGAATCTTTAGATCTCAGTATTCAATGACTCTTTCTCGAGCTCAATCGCCACTCCAGCCAGACTGTCTGCCGACCATCGTCGGCTGAATCCTGCGTGGCGTCTCGCACTATCGAGCATTGTGCACTGTCCCACAACATCCTGACAGGTGCTCAGAAGTAGGACACGATGCTGGGAGGTGTCGGTGTGCGTTGGAGGTGACGGCGGTGAGTGGGTATGGTGACAAGACACCGTATTATTGCGTAATTGGGGAGCAAAGAAAAGCTACATCAGAACGCCAAACACCGTCGTCTCAATCCCACCATTCTCGGCGTTGCCGGGCATTTTTCTCAACTTTTCTCGAGGCGGTTGAGGGACGCACGGCAATGCGACTTTTCCATAACCGATTGTAAAGACTAAAGAACTGACATGAATAACAGTCAGAAATATCTCTTCGACCTGCAGGGCTTCCTCGTCATCGAGGACGTACTCACCGATGCGCAGTGTGATCAGGCGATCGACAAGATCAAGCAGCGCATGAAGCCCATGGAGAAGACGCCCAATGGTTATGACTCCAATGGCACGTGGCACCATGCGCCAAATCTGTGGGAAGCGGGTGAGCCCTTCTTGTCACTGATCGACCACCCCAAGGTGACCGATGTCCTGTCCGAGATCATCTCCCCCACCCTGCGCTGTGAGAGCTCCTACAGTTTCGTGCGCTACAAGGACTGTCCCGTCTTCGAGATGCATGGTGGCAGTCGCGGGGGGCGCGTCAATTTTCGCTATGACGCACGCAATGGACAGATCTACACGGGACTGACGGTGATCTCCTACAATCTGCAGGACGTGGCGCCAGAGGACGGCGGCTTCTCAGCCATCCCCGGCTCGCACAAGGCAGATTTCCAGTTGTCAGAGGCAGAGCGCAAGGAGCTGTTTGCCTTTGGTGGCCCCCTCGTACGCACGATCCCGGCGCCGCGTGGTGCCGCCGTCATCTTCACAGAGACCCTCGCTCACGGTGCTGCCAGTTGGCAGCGCGAGGACGAGCCCCGTTATGGCCTGTTCTACAAATACAACGACCGCGCTGCCGTATATCATGAACAAGGCAATCGACGCCCGAGCAATGAGGCTCTGGCAATGATGACGGATGCCCAACGGTGTTACTTCAACACCGCCTGGCAGGCCTTCGGACCTGATGGCCGCAACACCAACGACGTGCCTGAATTTGGACCTGACGCGGGATAGTCACGCCGTACGAGGCTCTGGGGATCTATCTATATATTTCGCATGACGTGATTGCCTACCTGGCCCGTGAAGTAGTCGATCACCAACCACAGACCGCGCACGACCACGGCGCCGAGGATCATGCCCAGAAAGAAGTATCGACTGCGGCGAAACAGGGGTGTGCCGCCGTATCTGAGAACCAGCACTTTGATCAACCAGGCGAGCATGACACTGAACCAGATCTGATCTGTCACACGTGTCGCCATGATGGGAAAGCCGATGGGGTGTAGCGGCCACCACAGGAATCGACTCTTCATCCACGTAAGGACCGTCATCGCCACGGCACCGATGCCGATGAAGCCCATCCCTTCCCAGTAAACCCCTGCTGGTTCGAGGGTTGTCGCCGCGGTGGTGTAGATGATCTTCGGGTAGTGCAGGAAGAACCAACGGCTCGCATTGATTCCCCCGCCCCGGTAGGTCATTTCCAGGATTGCCCACACCGATCCAGCCATACCGAGAAACACGGCAACCACGATCGCCCAGAACACGACACGGCGGCTGCGGCGATCCATGCCTTCGATCAGCTTTAGCCCATTGGCAACGATGCCCATCAGGAAGACGCGCACATCGGCAGCCACGACATAGCTGAGGGAGAAGTTGGCAATCGATGCGGATCCTAACAGCTTGGATCCGAGACCGAAGATCATGAAGTCCGGCACCGTCAATGGCGTCAGGACGACGGCAAGGCCCGCTTCAGCAACAATTCTCGTCACCGCCAGGTAGACGATCAGGGCAAGACTGACGAAGACGACACCGGCCCAGATAGGCGTACCAAGAAACCAGAACCACCCGACCATGACGGCGACACTGATGACCAGGCCGAACACAGCCGACCGATACGTCATGATTTCGTCATCGTCGCTCAGATCCGAGTCAAGCCACAGCACCTTGCGCGCAACTTGCGTCAGGTGCTCCCGGGCCATCCACAGGCCGGAGAGCACAAACACGAGCAGCGCCCCAAAGCCCTGGTAGTTCATCAACTCCGAGACACCCACGGTCCATACCATCTGCTCCGGCGTCGCGCCACTGTGAAAGACGAAGAGCATTTTTTCGAACTTGGCGAATAGCACGAATCCCCAGACCCCAGCGGCAATGGCGGGGCTGATCAGATAGGCGAATCCCATCACCGTGAAGCTGATGACCATGCCCAGCGACTGCAGGCCCGGCAGCGGGATACTCCAGGCCGTCGTGATGACGGGGAACGCATCCAGATAGTTGTTGAGTGCGTTAAAGGAGCCAACGATCAAGGGCAGGGACGCGCCCATCCACATGACTCGACTCTTGAAGAAGGAGTTGACGAGATCTCCCTCTTGCTCCTCCCGAATCATCGCCTGTGGTACCTGAATCAGTGGATAGGCGAGTCGCTCGCGCTCAACCCACTGCCGCCGCAGGATGACGGGAATGCAGATCATGGCAGCATACATGGCCAGCAGAAACACACTCCACATCAGCAGCGGTCGTATCCAGATCTTATACGGCACGGCGTGCTCAGGCCCAGGGAGCCCCTCGAAAAAGTGCTGATTGTGTTGGCCATCGTTGACGACCAGGTCCGCGGGCAGATGTGGAAACAGGACCGTCGCCCAATCGTTGGTTGGATCGGCGTAGTAGAAGACGCCCGTCATCACCGGCAGCAGCGCCTCGCAGAGACTCGTCGCCAGCGAGGACACAACCATCAGCATGATGTAGACGACGATCAGTTCTGAACGATTCAGTGCGAGAGTCTTTCCCATCGCACACAGAACCACATGCAGCGCCAGAACACCGACGATGAAACCAGAGAACAGCAGCCCCGGAGAATAGGGCTGCAGCGTATCAAGAGATGCGAAGTGCATGACAACAGCAGCGGTCACGACGGCAAACAGCACGACAGAGGTCTTCAGGCGTCCCGACAGATACTTAAGCAGGACATTGACACCGCCGATCAGGACGAGAAAACAGAAAATGGCGCCAAGGGTGCTGAAATGGAGCGTCAGATAGCTGCCACTGATGATGATGTCCGCGTAGTTGGCCGCGACGCCGAGGAAGAAACTGAGAAAGGCACCGATGATCAGCGCCCGTGCGTGGATGACCTGGTGTTGCGTCGATTCCTGGTCAAGGACGGACGCCCCCCGCACAGAGAAATAGCGTCTTAGATCTGCTGGAATTCCCAGGCTCATGTCTGCACCAGCGTCTCAACTGGCGCCACGACCTGCCGTGCCGTCTGTGCGTGTTCCTGTCGCAGATCTTCGCCCATCGTCTGCCAGATGAGAAACTGTCGGCGCAGTTTGATGGCGAAATCCTGATTCAGACGTTGCCATTGCGCTATCGGTCCACTGAGTCGTTCAATGTAGATCTCGACCTCATGGATCCCCGGCGTCTCAGAGGGATAGACGGAAATCTCCAGATACTCGCTCACACCCAGGTCAAAAGGCGCCAGCCACAGTCCCAGTTGCACAGACCGAATCTCGCCTGCCGCAGTCGATCGTTTCACGATCCGCGTCTGTTCCGTATAGAGTCCGCCCACAGACTCGTCACTGTACGACGCAAACTGCGAATACAGGAAACCACTCAAACTGTCGACATTGGTCGCATTGACCGTGAAGGGAAAGATGAAACGCAGCACATCCCCTTCTGCCGCCGGAATCAGCCAGCGGCGCACGACGTCAGGCACAGCGATACGTGACGCCGCGACAGCAGGATAGATAGCGGAGAGCAGGACCAGGGCGATGACGATCGTCGCCGATGCGACAGCAGCAGTAGAGGAATAGTTGAGAGAGACCCCGGAGAGCAGATCGAATCCCATCAACACCTTACCTGTACCCTGGCCCAACAGATAACCGAACACGACACCGAGTACAGCGTATACGCAGGCTTCGGCCAGAAACAGGAAGGAGATATGCGCCGGCGCCAGACCGACGGATGAATACACACCGATCTCCCTGAAGCGCTCGTAGACGGAGCCCATCATCGTGTTGAGTACGATAAGAGCTGCGATGATCGCCGGCATGATCAACGAGCTGAGCCCTTGAATCGACGTGACACCGATCGACGTGTAAGACCACGCACGCAGTTCTCCCGTTTCATCAGGGATTCCCGCCCAAAGAGTGAAGGCTGTTCGTGCCAGGAAACGCTTGATGAGGGATTCCCCGTCGATTCCGTCATGAAAGCGCACGGCGATCGTGTAGTCCTCTGCTCCGATCGCCGCCAGTCGAGCATAGGGAACGATGATCAGACGCTGTGCGGGCAGATGCCCGAATTGAATCGCTACGTCAAGTTGCTCGAAGGTGGTCTCCCCCTGCTGCCGGTCCACCTCCAGTCCCGGCGTCATCAGCGCGTTGTATTCCTCCCGGACAGGGGTCAGGGACTCATCATTCAGATCGTGGATCTGCTCAAAGAGATCCGCATCGAAGATGCCACGAACTCGCCACTGGGTACCGAAGAATTCAACCATGTCGCCGATATGAAGGCCCACCGTGTGAGAAGGGCCGGTCGTCGGTGCAAGCTCACGGGCCAGTGTTTGCGAAATGATGACGCTGCCCTCGCCCTCGTCTTCAAACCAACTGCCCTGCAACAGCGTGCGATCGATACCTGTAACCATTGGTTCCAGTGGATCGAGACCAAGAACCGCATCTGCCTGTGCTTGATGGCCGGAAGACGAGATAGGGACGGCACCCTCTACGTTCTCGTGATTGAAGCGCCAGGTCCGGGCAACGACGGTGCCCGTCTCAGCAAAATGAGAGCGTATGTAGTCGATCGCAGGATGATCCCATGGCCACCAGTATGGATCCTGTAGAAGAACACCGGGATACGCCGCATCCCGTTCCGCAGGAATAGCCAGCGTCGTGATACCTGGCACGAAGGATGTAAAGGACAACACCGTGAAGGTCAGCAGTGTGATCGTCGCCAGTGTCAGATTCGTGCGCAGTGCCCGCCGCCTCATGTTCGAGATCCCCAGGGCGAAAGCCGCGTAGAGCGCGCCAGACCGACTCATCTGCGTCACGTCCGTGCCCACTCGACGCATGCGACGTGCCATCATGAATGAATTGAAGCGGCTCACAAGCAGGACGATGACGAAGGCGCCCGTCGCGCAGATAAATAGCGACAATAGAATCACCAGTGGGCTCGCCAGATCGAAGGCAGGGTGCACCAGCGACAGAATCACCCAACCCACGAGAAATGTCGCCCCAAGTCCCGCTAACTGACGATTGATATCTGTGGAGGCGAAAATCAGCTTCTCCAGAAAGAACACAGCCGGCAGCAACAGCCCCACAAAGAACACGAGCCCGGACACCACGTCGTTTTGTGTGCCCTTTACCTCCGGATAGGCGCGATACTCCATCCCGAGGGCCTCACGCGCAGTCCGTGCATAACGTGCCCATTCCTGATTCTCGCGCGCCTGGTTCGCCTCTGCAATGAGGCTGCGAGTTGTTTCGTGCAGGCGCTCCACCAGAGGATTCTCGATGGCAAATTGCCGCATCTGTCGCAGACGCGATTCGTTGAGATTCCAGAGATCGGTGGCAGACTGTAGTGTCACGTGTCTGATCATGCCTTGCCCGATCGTTGCGAACCCCCGCCCCCGCGCTTCATCTGCAGAAGTAGTCTCCTCGTTGTTTAGTAAGACCATCGATCCATCCACTAGCCGCAGAGAATCTCCAGGTGTGCCGAAGAGGACCATCTCTCCCATATGGCTGACGCTGTACCCGAACCTGCGCGGCGTCGTGCCGCGTTTATCGAGGATCTGCGTCTCCCAGTCGCCCATCGTAAAGAATCTGGGTGCACTGACGCGCTCATAGAGATCAATCTGTTTGGCGGGAAACATGACGGTCGTCCACGCTGCTTCATCGGCCACGAGAGTTTGCTCGATCAAGCCAAGCTTCTGCGCCTGCTCTCCCCTGTCGGTGGCATACGTGATCGCCCCCGTAGGCGAATCGACCAGGTAGCCGTGCAGCCCGGCGATCATCGGCGGCATTCCCCCAAGGCGATAGTTTCCTTTCTTGTCTGCCAGGGTCACCCACGGTCTCCAGAAACGAGCCAGATCGGGCGCCAACGCCGCAATCCCATGCCGAATTCCCGTGACGGCACTTGCTCCAGGTGCTGGCAGTTCGCGTAGTGAACCGCGAATACTCTTTAGCTGATCGGGAATATTCTGGTCGTGCCCGGACCGCAGATCGGCTTCGTTGTGACCGTAGAGCTCATCATCGCCAAGTGCACGCAGAAGGATTTCGTTGATCAGCTCACTCTGCCCGTGCAAACGCTCGATGTCGACGAAAGGCGCTTGATCCAGTGGTGAGTCCAGGCGCAGTCGAGGATCCTCGGCCGTGCGAAGTTCCAGGGTCAGCAGCCCGACCTGTCGGGCTACAGCACCCTCTGTCGTCGCCTCTCCACCAGCGAAATAGCTCCCAATGGTTCGCCCCCTTGGTGGGCTGATTCCGTTGATCAGCGACGCCCGTCCCCGCACCTGCGCCCCCTGTTTCACCTGCTTCTCATAGGCCATGAAGTTGCGTGCCATGGGCAGGAAGAAGCGAGGAAAACGCGGCTCCAGCATAGTGTTCCAGAGGGCAACGCGATCACTGTGACTGGACAGATCAAGGCCGATGAAGAGAGAGATATCGAGGTCCCGGGACATACGTGCCCTGAAGAGATTGACCTTGCGCGCGTAGCGGTTGACGAAGTCGACGATCCCCGCCTTGCGCACGAAGTGGGCACCCGTAGCCAGCAGCAACACAGAGCGACCCGGCGGATGCTCGCGCAGGTAGCGGGCGAACTCGATCAGTGCCGCAATCGAGACGGCACTCTCGGCGGAAGGAGTGAGACCGGGCACGACGGACGTACCGTCGTAGTAGGCGCAGACGACGACGAGCTCATTTTGCAGTTGCGGATCCGTCCCGGGAACAACACCCCAGATGTTCTGCGTCTCGTGTTGCTCCCAGTCCATGCGCGCCTTGAGTCGAATTCTCAGCCTCCCCTGGCGCAGGCGATCCTTGAGATTATTCCCGGCTTCTGCTTCGATCCAGAATCGCGGCATGTCGACAGGTGCAATACTCCACTTGTCGCGCGTCTCTTTGATCGTCGTCTCATCAGGTGCGATAAACACAATCGCCCGTGCCCCAAGCGACGCCGGTGTACGCCAACGATGCGCGGAGTTGAACTCCATGAGTACAACCTGCCCCTCGACCTTGTGCCCCTCCAAATCTTCGAGGTGTCCGTGCCCGCCGTAGATGAGTTCAGTCTCGATGCCTTCGGGGGGCACCGTGCTTGTCCGCACCAGATTGGGCCACAGTGACCAGAGAGGTAACACGATCCCATCAGTGGGAAGGTCGGTTCCTGCCAGAAGGTGTAGAGATGCCCCCTTGTCGATCGGTACCGTGACCAGAAAGGGATCCCGCTGAATCTGCTGTACGCCCGCAGCGGCGAACTGCTCCTGCACATAGTCGGCAGCGTGGGCATCCCCCGCATAGCCCGCCATGCGTGAACCATGCGTGGAGAGTTCCTCGATGGTTTGCTGCAGTTTCGTCGGATCTGCCAGACACGGGATGGCTAGCAACAGCGTGCACAGGCAGAGCAGGAATTTGCTGGGTTGCGTCAGGCTCATGAGCGCATGAAAGGTCTTCTGCACTCCTGGGACAAACTCTTCCGTCACCGAGTTGTCCACAGCATCCGGTCAGGTGTAGGTTGCATCCAACATACCCGACCACATCACAACCATCTGATGGACCCAGCAGAATGGCGACAACCGAATCCTTCAAGAAGCGCCCAAGTCCCGATCAACTACGGGCGATGGAGCGAGATCTGTGTTTTGTCCCCAGCCAGACCCTCTCGCCAACAGAGCTGACCCGGGATCAGGTCTCAGACTTCAACGAGCACGGCTTCGTCAAGGGCCATCGGCTGTTCGACGAAGACGAGATAGCCGGCCTGCGCCGTCACTTCGATCGACTTCTTGCGGATGCGATGGCAGCGGGGGGAGACTCGTACTCCATTTCCTCAGCACATCTGAAGGATGGCATCATCTACGATCTCATGCAGCATCCGCGACTCGTCTCCTGTGCTCAGGATATCCTCGGTCCACATGTCGTCGGTCTCGCCTCCCAACTCTTCTGCAAGATGCCACATGATCCCGTCAACATCTGCTGGCATCAGGACGCCAGCCATTGGCCCCTGACACCGTCGAAGACAGCAACCGTCTGGTTGGCCATTGACGATGCGGATGTCGAAAACTCCTGTATGCGTTTCATCGCTGGATCACACCGACACGGTCACATCGACTACCGTCAGAGTGACAAGGCTGAGAACAATCTCTTCAACCAGACCGCTCTGGACGCCGAGCACTACGGCGAGTGTGTCGATGTCGAGATGAGGGCAGGTGAGATCTCCATCCATTCAGACCTGTTGCTGCACAGCTCTGAGGCGAACCATTCAGATCGCAGACGCTGCGGCCTGACGCTGCGCTATTGCGCTATGGATGTGAGAGCCCTGTCAGGTTTCGGTTGGGCCGAAGAGGGCGTCGTGATCCGCGGCAAGGATGCGTCCGGCCATTGGGGGAATCCCCCACGGCCCTCATGACCAGAGGTAGTGATCCAGACCACGAGACATCCAGACTCTACACAGACTTCTGGAATGCTCTGCCCGCACAACTGCGCACCGAGCAGCAATTGGCTGGCATCGCAGCGGTTGCCTGTGGTGCCACGCACTCAGTGATGGAGCGCTGTAATTTCGCCTGCACGAGCTGCTACTTGAGCTCTGCTGCGAATTCGACACAGCCTGCCCCTTTCAACGAAGTGAAGACGCAACTGGATCACCTGCGTGCCTCGTTGGGCGCAGGCGGTAAGTGCCAGATCACCTCAGGGGAGGTCACTCTCCTTGAGCCTGCCGAGCTCGGTCGACTCATCGCCTATGCTCGTCAGATTGGTCTCGACCCGATGGTCATGACGAATGGTCAGCGATTCCTGCAACGCCCTGACTATCTGCTGATCTTGGTCAGAGACTTTGGTCTTGAGAAAATCTCCTTCCACATCGACAACACGCAGAAAGGGCGTCCCGGTTGGCGACCGGGAATGTCAGAGGAAGAGCTGAATCCTCTGCGTGACCGTTTCGCCAAGCTCGTCCGTGACACACGACAGCAAACGGGCAAGGCACTGCATGCAGCCCTGACGATGACCGTCACAGATGACAATTTTCAGGGCATCACGGATGTAGCGAAATGGTCTCTCGCCAATGCCGACGCCATACGAATTCTAAGTCTGCAACCCGTGGCTCCCGTGGGCCGCACCAAGGATCAGCTCTCGTCCGACCTGTCCCTCGACGGTACGTGGCACCGTGTATGCGACTCAGTTGGCAAACAGTTGAATCGCGACGCGCTGCACTACGGCCACCCTGCATGCAACATCACCGTCCCCATCGTCGTGATCAATACACACGGAACCATCGATGTAATCGAGGCTGTGAGAGCAGGTAGGGCTTGGGACCAACGCATCATGCGTCGAGCCCTGCGAGAGTTTCACTCTGTCGTGGATCTTGGAGAAGGCGTGTCCGTCGGCAATGCTCGGCGTCTCACTCTTGCCGTGCAGCGCGACCCTCTCGCACTATGCGAAGCGATCGCCTATGGCCTCTATCGTCTCATGGGAGCCTATCGCATCGTGTTGAGAATGCTGCTCGCAACGTTGCTACGTTCGCCCATCAGCGTCCGTCCACTGCTGCTGGTCGTCCATCACTTCATGGGAAACGACGAACTCAACACGGATCAGGGTCGCCAGCGCCTGGCTGCATGTGTCTTCAAGTTATCCGTGGACGGTCAGCTGCGTAGCATGTGCGAGGTCAATGCCACGGGAATTCGTGAGCAGCTCACGAAAGACGCATTGCGAGATCGGGCCGAATCGCCCCAAGAACCGGCAGTCGTGTCTCCAGGCTGAACTCCATTGCGTGCCACCAGCCGCGCTTTACTCGGTGCCCCCTCTTGTGTGGATTTGCCCGTCGCCTATCCCTTGCCGACTCGGGAAGGCTCTGGCTATGTTTGACAGCCCTTCCTGGGCAGCCATTTTGACGGCCCCAATCATCGAAACACTCATCGCGCCAAGGAGAGCATCCATCATGCGTAAGGCGAGGTATGTCCCAGTGTTGCTTGCCCTACTCGCGAGCCCGGTCTTCGCTCTTGATGAGAGTGGTATTCAGGCACATCTGACCGCTCTCGATAATCTCTTCGGCGATACAGTCCGACTCATGGAAACCTTCTTGTTCGCCGATTTTGGCACAGGCTTCCCGCTGATCGTCGGTGTTCTGCTCGGCGGGGGAATCTACTACAGTTTTTACTTCCGCTGGCTGTCGATTCGTGGCTTTCGCCATGCCATCGATGTCATCCGCGGTCGCTACGATGATCCTAAAGATCCAGGGGAAATCAGCCACTTCCAGGCCCTTTCGAGTGCGCTATCCGCAACGATCGGTCTGGGCAACATCGCTGGCGTCGCCATCGCTGTGAGTCTTGGTGGTCCAGGCGCTGTGTTCTGGATGATCGTCACCGCTGTCTTCGGTATGTCCTCGAAGCTCGCCTCATGTACCCTGGCGATCATGTACCGACGCACATCCGACGAAGGTCGGATCTCGGGTGGTCCCATGTACTATCTCGAAAAGGGACTCGCCCTGAAGGGCAAAGCCGAATTCGGCCGCACCCTGGCCGTGATCTACGCCTTCCTCACCATTGGTGGCTCTTTTGGTGGTGGCAACATGTTTCAGTCCAACCAGACCCTTGAGATCCTGTCGACGTTATCTCCATGGTTCAAACAGAACAATTGGATCATGGGAATCCTCATGGCCTTCTCTGTCGGTCTCGTCATCATCGGCGGTATCCGACGCATCGGCAGCGTGACCTCGAAGATCGTCCCCGCCATGTGCGCCCTTTATGTCGTGAGCTCGCTCTTCATCATTCTGTCGCATGTCACCATGATCCCGTCGATGCTGGTCCAGATCGTCAGCGACGCCTTCACAGGGCCCGCCATGTATGGTGGTTTCTTCGGCGTCATGGTCATGGGCATTCGGCGCGCCGCCTTCTCGAACGAAGCAGGGCTTGGTTCGGCTGCCTTCGCACACGCCGCTGCCAAGACGGATGAACCCGCGCGTGAAGGCATGGTGGCCATGGTGGGCCCCTTCATCGACACAATCGTTATCTGTCTCATGACGGCCCTCGTTTGCATGATCACGGGCGCTTATCAGTTGCCAGAGTTTCAATCAGGGGAATTCATCGTCGGTGCACGTATGACAGCCGCCGCCTTTGACTCCGCCATTCCGGGAGCTCGTTATGTGCTGGCCATCGCTGTCACACTCTTCGCCTATTCGACCATGATCTCCTGGTCCTACTATGGCGAACGCGCCTGGGAGTATCTCTTCGGTCCCGGCACGATCCTGCTCTATCGTGTCATGTTTGTCACTTTCGTCTTTGTCGGCGCCGTGACGGCTCTCAACAATGTCCTCGGTTTCTCCGATATGATGATTCTCGGCATGGCCTTCCCGAATATCATCGGTGGCATTCTCCTGAGTCCGCAGATCAAGGAGGTCCTTGAAGACTACTGGAAGCGCCTGCAGAGTGGCGAAATGAAGCCGTACCGTTGATGATGGATCAGATCAAACTCGGCTTCATTGGTCTCGGTGGTCGCGGGGCAGGATTGGCTGCCCTCGTCGCAGATATGGCAGACGTCCACATTGCCGCAGTGTGCGATGTCTATCAGGATCGTGTCGACAAGACGATCGAGCGTCTTGCGGCGAAACAGGCGCATCCTCCCGAAGGCTATCTCGACTATCGCCAGTTGTTGGCGCGAGGTGACCTGCAGGGCGTCGTCATCGCTTCCAGTTGGACGACTCATGTCGAAATCTCTCTGGCTGCGATGCGCGCCGGCATCTACGCCGCCTCCGAGGTGGGTGGCGCATCATCGATACAGGAATGCTGGGAATTGGTCCGCGTCAGCGAAGAGACGGGCGTCCCCTTCATGCTGTTGGAGAACTGTTGTTATGGACGCGAAGAGATGGCCGTCCTCAACATGGTCAAGCAGGGCCTCTTCGGTGAGTTGATCCATTGTCAGTGTGGATATGAACACGACCTGCGTTCCGAGATCACCCGCGGCACGGAGAATCGCCACTATCGTCTGAACAATTTCACCTATCGAAATGCCGACCTGTATCCGACCCATGGCGTCGGTCCCATGGCGAAGATGCTCAATATCAACAAGGGCAATCGTTTCACAGCACTCGTCTCTATGAGCAGCAAGGCCCGTGGTCTGCATGAATATGTCGTCGAGCATCTGGGGCCAGAGCATTCACAGATCGACACGCAATTCGCGCAGGGTGATATCACGACGACGATGATCAAATGTGCCCGCGGTGAGACGATTCTGCTGACCCATGATTGCTCGTTGCCGCGACCCTACTCCCGGGGACAGCGAGTCCAGGGTACGTTGGGAATTTGGATGGAAGACAAGAATGCCCTGCACTTCGATGATTTCGACGGCGAGCGTTGGGCACCCATGTCGGAGTATCTGGAGAAATACGACCACCCCGTCTGGCGCGACTTCATCAACGATGGCGTTCGTGGTGGCCACGGCGGCATGGACTATCTCGTGCAGCGATCCTTCATCGACGCGATCAAGGCCGGCCGGCAAACGCCGATCGATGTGTACGACTCAGTCGCCTGGATGGCGATCACAGCCCTGTCCGAAGATTCCATTGCATGCGGCAGCGCACCTGTGCCCTTCCCCGACTTCACCAATGGCAAATGGATCCGCAATCAACCCGTTGCGGACAACTATTGGTCATTGGATGGTTTGTATGAAGGTGTTTCAGCACTCACATAGCTTCGAACTGACAATGACACACGGAATGGTGAACATGAAACGGTTGATGGGAAGTGTTGGAGCTGTGCTGATACTCGCTGGCATGGTCTGCGCGGAGGCCCCGGCAGGTATGGTCCTGTATTTTGAATCTGGCGATGAGGTCTATCTGCTGTTGGCAGAACATGCTGGCAGCCAAAGAGGCTGGGCAGGCTTCGGCGGTGGTCCGCGAGCAGGTGAATCTGTCGCCGAGACAGCGGCCCACAAAGGTGAAGAAGAATCACGAGGTTATTTCAAGCGCGCTGATCTACTCGCGATGATCAAGGATCAGTCACCCATCATGGATGGCGATTTCGCATCGTATTTTGTGAAGGTGAACTTTGCTCCGGCACCCGCGGTCATGCAGCATGCCGTGCCTGAGGACAATGACGCTTATCTGGAGCGCAGCACCTTTGCGTGGATTCCGTATTCGGCCGTCGTTCCCCATCTCGGCCAACCCATCGATCGGAAGAAAAAGCACATGATCGACGCCGCCTATCTTCCGGCAGGAAGTGAGACACAGTGGTTCTGGCCGATCTGGCTGGGCAACATGCAAAAAGCGGCGAGCGCAGGATCGCTGCCGTGGCAGCAGCAGCCCTGACGCTATTGATACCGCGCCGTCAGTTCCAGTCTTGTTGAGCTGACGGCGTGGATCATTTCGACGCTGCGTCCGAAGCGATTGACAGATCCCAGCGCATCGATTCGCAGTGCCAGGTCTCTCGCGTCTCGAGGAACTCGAGCCATTCATCGAAAGACCACACGGGCATGCGCCGCTCGACTGCATGTCGCACCAGTGCCTGTGTAGGAACTCAGTCCGGGGACGTCATCCAACAGACCAACCCGCATGATTACTTGTCCTTCGGCAGTTCACCAATTGCCGGCTCTTCACCAATCGACCGACCGTTGCCCGGGCGAAAATCAGGCACACTCAGTGTTCTTCCTGCTTCGATGGCATCCGCCGCAAGGATCGCGGGAGCCGCCGTGTCCATCGCCGCATAGACATCAAAAGACAGAGGGCGCCCGTCCCGCACAGCATCACGGAAGGCAGCATGCACATAGTAGTCGGCGTCGCCGTGGCCGCTGGACCGCGCTTCGGCAGGGGCATCGGTGCGCTCGAAGCGCCAGTCCATCTCAGCCATATCATGCATCTGGCCATCTGCACGCCACATCTTCGGCCGGTCTCGCCCACTGCGCCCCCATTCGATACTGCCACCCGTCCCCATCACCTGATACCAGTGATGGCCACGAGCATGGGGAACGGGTTGCGTAAAGCCAGCGGCCATGCGCAACAAGGCATCCTTCTCCGTCTTCATCAGCGCCACTTGAATATCCGGCGTCGTGATTTGTGGATGTGCATAACTGGGAGATCCTGTGCTCATACCTGAGACCTCAACGACTCGATCGTCGAGGACCTTGAGCATGGGGCTCAGTTCGTGCGGCAGGTAGTGGATGGGCGGCATGTCCTGAAGCCAGGTTGGACGAGCTCCACGATACTGAGAGAGCTCCTCGACACCACAACTTCTACCCGTTTCCGGATCCTGAAAGAACATGCGTGTACCGTAGTAACCGATGTACTGGCCCTCACAGAATGTGACACGACCAATCTGTCCTTCAGCGACGATCTGCCGCCAGGCATCGACGAATCCCCAATACCGCGTCTGTTCGGCCAGTTGATAGACTTTTCCCGATTTCTCGGCGGCGACAACGATACGCCAGCAATCTTCTAGCGTGTGCGCTGCCGGTACTTCTGAGTTCACATGTTTGCCCACTTCGAGAGCCATAGCTGCCAGAGCTCCCTGTTCGCGACAACGCACGCAGAGGGCGACGGCATCGACCCCTTCATTGGCAAGCACCTCGTCATACTGCGTCGTTGCTTGCACGTCTCTTCGATCGTCCAATGCCGCCAGGGCGGGTTCGAGCAAGGCCTCGATCGGATCACACACGGAGACGATTCGATAACCTGGCAAACGCTGCAACAGGTGAATCCATGCGTGCGCACGATGTCCGAGGCCCACAACAGCAATGCGAACGTCATCCATGGGGGAACTCCTCTGGAGGGTGATCAAACCAGTTCGAGTCGCCGAAGCTCGGAAACATACCGAAACCACGATCGAGATCTCGTGTCTCCCATATCAGACCCGTCTCACAGTAAGAGAGAGATCCATGACCTGGTGGTGACAACCAGGGGCGCGTCAGCAGGTCGGCTCGATACCACACCGATCGATGCCGAAAGCAGACCCCTTTCTTCAGATTCGTCTCGCAGAATTCGACGATATGAGGGAAAGTGAGTTGAAACTCAGTACCCGGTCCCCATTCGATCGACGCACCAATCGCGGCGCCCGCTTCCTGAATCTGCGTCATCGACATCAGTGCGCCGTCACGAACAAAGAGGGCGTCCGAGTTAGGATCGACGACGAACCACCGTTCATCCTCAGGATCCCAGATCTCGGCGATGAAATGACCTGCTGTGCCATTCGGCGCCTCCGTCACAACCGCGCAGCGCGCAGCGATGCCGATGGACTGGGCAGCACTGACCAGCGCCGCCGCATAGTGCACGCACATCGCAATGGGTCGTTTGCCATTGTGTCCCTGCTGACGCGGTGCCCAGGATAACAGGGTCTCCGCATCCCATGGGGCATATTGCTCGGCGCGGCCGGAGCCGGTGTGTTCCCAGCTACCCGCCAGCCAAGAAGACAGGGCACGTACGCGATCGCGAACCGAGCCAGGTGCCAGTGCCCGCTCAGGCAAACATGACCGTAGCGAGTCGAGTCGAGGCAACGTCGGATCCTCCCAGACGACGGTAGTCGGTGGTGGGTCACTACCCTCGGCGAGCCGCACGCGCAGTACGTATTCCGCCCGCACACAATTCAAATAACCCATGCTTTGACTGCGCCAGTTGATGCCACCGTCGTCGCTGACCTCGCTGCCGGGGCTCTCATGACCGGCCTCCAACGCTAAGGACCAACTGTCCATGGCGGGCGAGTCGCTCCAAAGGTCGAAGGTATTGTCGCCAGCCTGCAGGCGTTCGGCGTCGATGTCGACACGATACCATCGGTAGCCGGATTGCTGGGGCATGATGTCAGCCATGTCGACACCATTGACCGCAAGTTTCAGGGGTGTGTCGGAATCAGGATAGGCGCGAGCGAGGAGAAACAACTGCGCCGGCTGACCCGTCTGTGGCAGGTCGAGGTGCTTGCGGATGCGGCGGAAACGCGTCAACTCTTCGCACAGTGCCGGCGTGACGCGTCCCTCTTCAGAATAGAACAGACGACTCATAGATTGGAATCCCGGACGCGAGGTAATCAAGTCATCGCCAACCACTGTGGTGACGTACGGCCCGTAGGGTAGTTTCACACGATCCGTGACGCCAGTCCTTGGTTTGCCTATGGCGTGAGGGCATCGATCACATAGATTGGGGTTCCGGCGCCGAAGCACTGCTACTACTCGCTTCAGCCCTCGACATTCGTGTGCAAAAACTGCTTCACGTAGCAAAACTGGAGACTCGCATGGCGGTACTCAGCGTCGATGCTGTGACCAAGCGTTATGATACGGTCACAGCCGTAGACAACGTGTCCCTTGGAGCCAAACCGGGACGTATCCTCGGTCTGCTCGGCCCAAATGGTGCAGGCAAGACATCGACGATCCGGATGATCACCTACATCACCGTGCCGGATGAAGGCACCGTGTCGCTCGACGGTACAGCCGTGGGCCCCTGGAGCCAGAGTCTGATCGGCTATCTACCTGAGGAACGTGGTCTCTACACCAAAATGAAGGTGGGCGAGCAGCTTGAGTATCTGGCCGCCTTACGTGGTGTGCCACCAGCGCAGGCCCATCAACAGGCACGGACCTGGCTTGAGCGACTCGGCGCCGAAGATTGGTGGGACAAGAAGGCGGACGAACTCTCCAAAGGCATGCAGCAAAAGGTCCAGTTCATCGCCACCGTGTTACACGAACCGGCCCTGCTCATCCTCGATGAGCCATTCACCGGGCTTGATCCGATCAACGCCGAGTTGCTGAAAGAGATCATCCTCGAACTAAAGGATGCGGGACGAACGATTCTATTTGCCTCTCACCGCATGGAACAGGTCGAGCAGTTGTGTGATGACGTCTGCCTGATCTCTCAGGGTCAGGTGTTGTTGTCAGGTGGCTTGCGAGAGGTCAAACAACGTTTCGGCAAGAATACGGTGACCATCGATTTTGTCGGTGATTCGAGTTTCGCCCAATCTCTGGCCGATCAAGAACTGGTGCGCATCCTGAGCCATAGCCATCAGCAGGTTCAACTCAGGTTGCTGGAGGGAACGAGCGAACGTCATGTTCTGGAGACGGCACTCCAGCATGTGGAGACCATCACGCGCTTCGAATTGGACGAGCCACCTCTACAGGAGGTCTTTGTTCAAGTCGTTGGCGAGCAGGCACAATCCCCCACTTCGACGGCGAGCCAGTGACCATGGACAAAGTCTGGATCATCGCTAAAAGCGAATACCTCCGTCGTGTGAAATCTCGTGCATTTATTCTCACGACCCTGCTGCTGCCCTTGGCCATCGTCCTGTTCATCGGTGTCATTGCTATGCTGTCCGTGTCGGCTTTCAAGCAGGAGAAACAACGCAGTGTTGCCATCGTCGACTCCACCGGTGTGCTCGGTACCGCCCTCGTGTCGACATCAGACAAGGACCTCCGCTTTCTTCAGAGCGACGATTCGATCGATTCGCTGCGCACTCAGGTAAGCGAGGGCGACCATGATGGATATCTGGTTCTGCCCAGGGGATCTGTGGATGGTGAGGGACAGATTACCTACTACTCTGCCGAGGGTGGTGGGTCCATGCTCGAACGGCGCATCGAAAGGCGGATCGAGGGGGTCGTCGAGGAAGAACGAATGCGACGCCAGAATCTGGACCCCGCCGTCATCCAGGCTCTTCGTGCCAACGTCTCCTTGCGCATGATGCGGTTGACCGACGAGGGGGAGGAAGTGGGTGGCACAAAGATGTTCACTGTCCTGGGCATCGGCATGGGCGCATTGATCGTCATGATGATGCTCATCTACGGATCCGTCGTCATGCAGGGCGTCATCGACGAAAAATCCAGCCGCGTTGTCGAAGTCGTGATCTCTGCGGCGAAGCCATTTCATCTGATGTTAGGCAAGGTCCTCGGCATCGGCGCCATGGGTCTGACCCAACTCGTATTCTGGTCATTGTTGCTCCTCGTGATCAGCATGGCCGCAGGCACGGTGATCGCCATGTTCCTCGATCCGGCGCAATACAATGTCACCGCCGGCGCTTCCACGGCGCAGTTGCTCGTTGCGGCAGATATCCACATACCTGACTTCCCTGCCTCCTTGTTCATCTGGCTCATACTGTATTTCCTCGGCGGCTACCTGCTCTATGCCAGCCTCTATGCGGCGATCGGCTCGATGGTAGAGAGTCAGCAGGATGCCCAGGGCTTCGTGATCCCTGTCATTCTGCCCATCATCGTCGCCATGTATACGCTGGTACCGCAGATCGAGAATCCGAGTTCCACGCTCTCCGTCGTCATGTCGATGGTTCCCTTGACGTCACCCATATCAGCCATCGTCCGTATCGCCGTCACGGACGTGCCTTTGTGGCAGAGCGTGCTGTCCCTTGCCATCCTCTTCGGCAGTTCTCTCGGCGTCAACTGGCTCGCCGGTCGCATTTACCGCGTTGGGATCCTCATGTATGGCAAGAAGCCGAGTCTGCGCGAGTTGATCCGTTGGATCCGGTTACCTTGAGTGGCGCGCCATCATCGTGACCCCATGAAGGACAGCATCGAGCCCCGTCCCATTGCAGCGGCCGTTGCCGTTGGGATGGCAGCGTTTTTTCTGCTCTTCGGCTATGAAGCCGTGCGCAGTGCGTCCACGTCGCTCTTCGTCACGCACTACGGCGCCGAGTCGCTTCCATGGGTGATGGCTCTGTCCCCCGTGGGCACAGCGGTCATGCTTCTTGGCTACGGCCTGTGCCTGACTCGGCTCGGCGCGCGGCAGACACTCGTCGTGACGAGTCTCGTCTCGTCCACGGTCCTGGCCCTGTGCTGGGCGGGACTGTCGGTGGCAGGTGGTCCTGCCAGCGCGCTGCTCTATGTCCTGCGCGAAGGCTACATCGTCCTCATCATCGAACAGTATTGGAGCTTCATTAACAGCACGCTGAAGCCAGCCGAAGCCAGACGTGTCAATGGCCCCATCTGCGGGCTTGCTTCGGTGGGGGCGATCCTTGGTGGCCTGGCCGTAGGCCGCCTGGCTCCGCTTCTCGGTACGCAGCCCCTGGTTTTGATCACAGCCATTTCTCTGCTACCTGCTGCCGCCTTCGGTCTATACGCCTATCGCCTCGGGGGCACACCCCGCGGCGAGCGGGACAGTGGCGCCAGACACGGATCTCTGGCACTGGACCTGTTTGCCAAACATCGAGTGTTGGTCCATGTGGGTCTGTTCATCTTGCTCACGCAGACCGTCTCAACCGTCCTCGACCTGTGCTTCAATGGCTTTCTCGCGGATGCCATTCCCGGTCAGGACGAGCGGACCGCCTATCTGGGGAACTTCTATGCCCTTCTCAATGGTGGCGCCTTCTTCATGCAGTTCATTGTGACACCACTGATCTTGCAGCGGGTTTCTCTGCGGCACGTGCACATGGGCATTCCCATCGTTCATATACTGGCAGCGGTCCTCGTGATTGTGGAGCCCCGACTGCTGACGGCTGCCGTAGCCTACATCGTGTTTAAGACCTTCGACTATTCCCTGTTCCGCGCGGCAAAAGAGTTGCTCTACATGCCTCTGCCTTTTGACGCGCGCTATCGCGCCAAAGAGGTGATCGATGCCTTTGGTTATCGCGCATCCAAGGGGGTCACAGCCGGAGTCGTAGGGATCGCCTCCTCGGCAGTGGGGATCCTGCCCGCCGTGACCTATCCCGTCGTGGCACTACTGGCGGCGTTGGGCTGGCAGCGAGTCGCCCACCACGCGACGAAGGACACATCAGGCGGCGGCGAATAATTCTTCGAAGAGCTTCGCTGTCCGCCGACGTTCCTCAGCAATCCTGACCTCGATAAAGAGAGGCGCTCGATTGATCTGACGCTGTGACCACGCGTGCAGGAATCCAGCATAGCTGACGGTGCGATCGTAGACGGATAGAATGTCTCGATGGTTCGTCAGTTTCCCCGTCTCCTCGTGGGGACGGACCTGGTGGATGTGGTAACCTGTGATTCTCTTCCCAACACGCGCATACCAGTCGCCGATGGGCTGTAAATTTCCGAGGTCACCGTTGTTGCGCGCGTGCCCCACATCAAAGTGCGCCCCAATACGTCCTGCTTCGTGACCAATGCGACCTTCGACAGAATCAATCCACGCGAGGTATTCACCGATCTCTGTGGCAAATCCCCGGTTGGGGCGATCCGCCGGCGTGCCCGGTTGGTTGTGGATATTCTCGATCGACACGCGCATACCGGCAGCGACGACGTCACGAAACAGCCCTTCATAGCAGGAGAGGAACGACTCCCACGCCGCGGCGGGTTCACCAGCCGAATCAAACATGGTTGCTGCATTGATCTTGGGCACGTGGACTGTGAAAGAGTCGGCGGCGCATGCACGTCCATCGTCGATCTGTCGAGCCACATCCTCTGCACCGACGACGCCACTGGCCTCTTCATCCCAGATCAGATTTGGCAGGTGCCAGGACAGATAGATCGACCGATCGTCACGCAAAGCCGCAAGTTCGTCCAACATAGCTGGTAGGTCATAACCAGCCTCTCTTGGTCGTAGCTCGAGCACGGACAGCCCCGCGTCACGTGTCTCTTTTACCGTTTCAAGAGGGTCTCCATGAATCGACCAGCCCACGGGCGAATGGTCGACATCCGCCGGTAATAGATTCTGCTCATGGGGCCAACTGATCTGTTCGAGAACCCACTGGCCATGGGCGTCTCGCTCCAACAGACTTATTCCGGGTGGCCCGCCGAAGGCTTTCTCCGGATCGAGACCTCGTGTCACGATCTCCTGCCCGTCGCCGATTCGGCGCGAGCGGTCGAAGTGCCGATGGCCTGCCAGATACATCTCGACGGGCTGCTCCTGCAGCCACGCTTCGATCCAACGCCGTGAATCCTGATCAAGTACGTCGGTCGGGTAGTGCGTCAGAATGACACGCGACGCGGCTGCTTGACTCTCAGCCACGAGCCAGTTCCGTTCCTCTTCCGACAGGCGCCCCGTGGAGGTGTCTGGCAGCAGAAATTGCACCTCCCCGATATGCACCGACTTGCCGCCCATGCACGGCGCCAGAATCGGCATCGCTCCTGGATCACGGAGCTCGGCATTCCCCGGTGTAAAGACCCACGGAACGTCCAGCGCCTCTGCCTCCTTGAGGAAGTTGCCAGCTGCCGTCGCCGTGCCATACGTGGTCATGTCACCGGTGACGGCGACCAGATCAGGAGCCAGTCTGTTTGCTTCAGCTATCGCCCATTGCAGAGCCGCTGCGGCTGGCGTGTCCGTTCGATCGGAAAGATGCAGGTCCGTGATCTGGATCAGTCGCACGCAATCATTCTCTCAGGTGGTTTGGTCTCAGTGAAATCCAACTGTGTGCTACATATCCTATGGAAGGTGTGGGCCCGGCGCACGCTGGTTTGACAAGCGACATCACTACGACGATAATACAGTCGCTACACATGTAGCACACTCAAGAGAGACATACATGCCCGCGACTGAAAAACGATCCTCCCTTCCGACCCTCACGCGAACCGAATTGGACATCATGAAGATCCTGTGGCGTGAAGGGCGCCTCGGCGCACGAGAAGTGCACGACCGGATTGGTATCCCACACGACTGGGCGTATTCGACGACGCGTACAATTATTGAGCGCATGGTGAAAAAGGAGTTGGCGAAGAAGCGATCCTTCCACGGCCTCAATGTGTATGAAGCAGCCATCTCACGAGCCCGTGGTCTGGCGGGCATGGTAAGAGACTTCGCCGAGGGTGTTCTGGAGACAGAAGTTGCCCCCGTCGTCTCGCTCTTTGCCGACGCAAATACCCTGACGCCCGATGAGATCGCCGAACTGTATGCTGTGCTCGAAGAGCCGAGGGCATGATGGTCCTGAGTATTGCGCAGATAGATGCCTGCCTCGAAATCCTGTGGCAGCTGACCCTCGCCTCCTCCGTTGTTTTTCTCATAGTGAGCAGCTTGAATCGATTCCTGCCTCGTCGCGCTGCAAATCTGCGCTATGCCCTGCTGTCACTGGTTCTGATGCGGCTGGTGGTCCCACCCAGTGTGACATCACCCGTCAGTATCGGACACCTGCTCAATGGTGTGTCACGTATAGAGACGGCACGCCCCCCTGCCCACTCGGAGGTCCAGGCCTCCCAGCCGATCTTCTGGTCTGACGCGCGAGCCATGCCTTCAGCGCCCGTTCCCTCGGCCCGCATCCCCTGGACTCAGACCCTGTTCGTCCTGTGGGTCCTTGGTGTGGGCGTCACAGCATGCTGGTTGATGATGCGACGGCGAGCCTATCGACAGCTGATCTCACGCAGCGAAGAGATCACGGCCGGCCCTCCTCGCGAAACCTTCGATCGCTGGAGTCGAAGATTCGCACTACGCCAGCCCCTTCGCCTCGTCGCTGGTACCGAGCCCGTCATGCCATTCACTCTGGGGATTCTGCATCCCGTAATCTATCTGCCAAAAAGCGTGTGGAGTGGCACCGGCCCTGCTATGATCGAGAGTGTCGTGGCACACGAACTGGCGCATGTGAAACGGTGCGATGACGTCGGGCTGATACTGCAGCAGATCGTGCAATCTCTGTTCTTCTTCCATCCTGTCGTGTGGATGACAACACGCGCCATGAGGCAAGAATGTGAGATCTCCTGCGATCAGTTGGTGCTGGCATCCGGCGACATCACGCCCAGATCCTATGGCCAGTCACTGCTTCGGATCCTTGGCTTGCAACTGACATCCACAGCAACCGTCGCCACCATGGGGCCACATGGGAGATTGAAAATGCGCCTGCAACAGATCATCGACGATCGACCGAATCGGCGCCTGCACTCGCCCCTCGCCGTTCTTTGTCTCTGTCTTGCAACTGCTGCGACGGCGGCCCTGTCGCCAATGACCGACGCAGATGGTCAAACGAGTACGTCACAGCCAGCTGCGGGAAGTGGTGTATTGTCCCCAACTACAGCACAGCTGAATCCCATCCCACCCTTTGGTGCCAACACGCCACCGCCCACCCTCGATGACCTGATGCCCGGTGCACGTGTGACATCTGGTTTTGGCATGCGTCGTCATCCAATTGATGGAGACATGGTGCATCACGATGGGATCGACCTGACCGTCGGCCGCCAGGCAGCCGTTTTCGCGCCTCGGGGCGGACGCATCGAACTCGTCGAGCAGAACTACGGCAAACAGGGTCGGATGGGGACGGTCATCGTGATCGATCACGGAGGGGGTGCGAAGACCTTCTATGCGCATCTGGCGAGCGTCAACGTCGAGGCAGGAAGCGGCGTGATGGCGGGCGACCAGATCGGTATTGCTGGATCCACGGGTGTGTCGACGGGCCCGCACCTGCACTTCGAAATCTGGATAGATGACGAGAAGATCGATCCTACCCGTATCGGCGAGATCGTCGGCAGATGCTGACAGCCAACCAAGCTGACAACGAAAGAGAGCGGTCGGCGAATTAACGCCGACCGCTCTCGTCCGAACGAATCTGAGGTGCGACTACGGATCGCGCCTGCGAACCCGCAGGCGTCCCGCAAACAACGCGACTGGTCGCAGCATCTCTACTTGATAAACAACATTTCCTGATACGTCGGTAGCAGCCACAAGTCGTCGGCGACGAGTCCTTCCAGCGCATCTGCGTGCTCACGAACCTTGAGCATCGCCGGCAGGATCTTCTTGCACGCGTGCTTCGCTTCACTCAGCATCGAACCGTGCTCTGACGCCATCGTCTTCTCCAGAGCGGCCAGGCTGCTCAGCAGACCCTTCGTGAGATCTGTGATTTCCTTCAGGACAGACAGGTCGGCGTCGACACCTGCATCCTTCAGATTCGCAGCGGCTGCCGCCAGTTCACTCTGATAACGCATCGCTGAGGGATAGATGATCGTCTTGCCCATTTCGACAACCAGATTTGCCTCGACGGTGACGGTCATGCAATACTGCTCGAGGTAAACCTCCAGGCGACTGCCCAGTTCGCGCTTCGACAACACCTTGTATTTGCCGAAGAGACTGACCACCTCTTTTGATGTGAGCACAGGCAATGCATCGACGGTGGTCGTCAGATTTGGCAGGCCACGTGTGGCCGCCTCCGCGTGCCACTCCTCCGAGTATCCATCGCCATTGAAAATGACCCGGCCATGCTTGTTGATGATGTCCTTCAAAAGCTTCTGCACAGCGGCATTCAGCTTCTTCGGGTCCCCCTTGGTCGCCTTCTCCAACTCGGTGGCGCAGTAGTCGAGGGACTCGGCGACGATCGTGTTCATCGCCACGAGGGGCCCGGCGATCGATTGGTTCGACGCCACGGCGCGGAACTCGAAGCGATTACCCGTAAAGGCAAAGGGACTCGTGCGGTTGCGATCGCCAGCGTCCTTTGGCAGGGGTGGTAACACATCAACACCGACCGTGAGTGTCCCACTCTTCTTCGAAGACCTGGCACCACCCGACTTGATCTGCTCAAAGACGTCGGTCAACTGATCCCCAAGGAAGATGGAGATAATCGCCGGTGGCGCTTCGTTGGCACCAAGACGGTGATCATTTCCAGCCGAGGCAACCACAGCACGTAGCAGCGGTGCATGCAAATCGACACCACGGATCAGCGCGGCGCAGAACACGAGGAACTGGGCGTTGGCGTGTGGTGTTTCACCCGGATCCAGCAGATTGCCCTGTGTCGAGTTGCCAAGAGAGAAATTGACGTGCTTGCCTGAACCGTTGATACCGGCAAAGGGCTTCTCGTGGGTCAGACAGGACATGCCACTCTTGTTGGCGATTCGACTCAGCGTCGTCATGATCAACTGCTGGTGATCGGTGGCGATGTTGCTGTTCTCGAAAACAGGGGCGATCTCATACTGTCCAGGCGCGACCTCGTTGTGACGCGTCTTGATCGGAATCCCCAGCTTGAACAGCTCACGCTCGCACTCGAGCATGAATGCCAGGACCCGTTCAGGAATCGCCCCGAAATAGTGGTCGTCGAATTCCTGACCTTTCGGAGAAGGAGCACCGAAAAGCGTGCGACCTGCATTGAGCAAATCCGGGCGGGCGTAGTAGAAGTTGCGGTCTACGAGGAAATACTCCTGCTCAGGACCAGCAGTTGAACGCACCCGTCCGATTTCGTCGTGGCCAAACAGGGACAGGATACGATTGGCGTGGATATCGAGAGCCTGCATCGAACGCAGGACCGGCGTCTTCTTGTCGAGGGCCTCTCCAGTCCAAGAAATGAAAGCCGTCGGAATGCACAGAGTCGTACCATTCGGGTTCTCGAGGATGTAGGCAGGACTGGTCACATCCCATGCGGTATAACCCCGCGCCTCGAAGGTGGCGCGCAGACCACCAGAGGGGAAACTCGACGCATCGGGCTCGCCCTGAATCAGCTGCTGACCAGAAAATTCACTCAACGCTCCACCTGCACCATCGGGCGTCAGAAAGCTATCGTGCTTCTCTGCCGTGGATCCGGTGAGTGGGTAGAAGACGTGTGTGTAATGCGTGGCGCCCTTCTCGATGGCCCAGTCCTTCATGGCCGAAGCGACGACATCAGCAACCGAGCTATCCAGCTTGGCACCTTCATCAACCGTGGCCAGGACGGACTTGTAGATCTCTTTGGGCAGGCGGATCTTCATCACCTTTGTGCTGAACACATTCGACCCGAAGAGTTCGCCGGCGGGGGTCTCGGCGAAATTCAGCGGTTCCGCTGTAGGACTGTAGATGTTGACGGCCTCAATAGCTCGCTGCCTGGCGCTACTTCCACTCATTTTGCTCTCTCCGAGGAACAAGGGGGTTGGCGAACGTGATGAGAAAAAGCAATAAGTGATCCATTGTAAAGTGCGGACTTACGTCGTGGATCAGCAGATTCACCGTTTATGCTGACCTGAGGCTAAGCCGTTGTTTCTATGAGACAACGTGTGAACTCGGCCGCCGTCGCAGGGTTCTCATCCTTGATCCGGTGTTTGATTTAGGTGCATTTTCATACATAAATGTCGTAAATGACCTCAAGAAGACGTTGGTTCGACCGGCTTCAGGCCCTTAACCCAGCGATTACGTGATCTTTTCTCCTGATACCACCGCTTTTCTCACCAATAAAGAGGAATTACAACGAAATCTGCACATCACCACGTCGCACCTCTGAGAACATCGGAAACTCCTCTATCCGAAATAAGACATTTTTGTTCGACGGTAATCGAAATGAAACATTATTGTCTTTTTTGTCATGGCGAGATCAGGACATAAGATGAGTCAGACACCATTGTGCGGGCCCGAAAAGAGAAAAAGCCGCATCCCCTGACAGGATACGGCGTCGTTGCTCATTTCAGCGTAGGCACCTTTGCAGACGCATAGGGCGCTACATATCGGGTTCGACCTCGACAGTCTGCTTGCCCAGCAATTCTGGCTGTCGGCGTAACGATTCGACGACCCGGCCATTGTGCAGCGTCCGCATCGCTTCCAGCGATACATCAAAACGATTCGCCGGATGCCATAACATCCATCCCTGCGCCCCCGCGTCGCGCGCGGCGAGAATCTGCTCTGTCACATACTGTTCGTCGAAGCCGGTGACGCCATAGGGAAATGCCTGTAACCAGGGTCGCACATCAACACCGTGCACTTCAGCCAATGGCTTGAGACGGCGCAGGCCTGCCTGAACCAGGTAGTAGGGATAGTCGGATGGCCTCTCAATCCCCAGGAAAGGGCCAAAGAAGTGCGATGGATACAGCATGGGACTCGCCACATCCAGAAGCGGCAGGAGATCGGTTAGCTTCTGCCCCAGTCGGCGCAGATCCGCCTCGCGTCCCCATGCAGCAACCCCGAAGAGATCTGCAGCGAGCAAAACATTTGTGTCGATCAGTCGCCCTCGGGTCCGAGCAACGAACTCGGTGATCACCTCGTGTTTAGCCAGATGCCATGTGTCGAAGTCGAAGAGCGCGTCCGCCAGATCGCCCTCCGTAGGGAATCTGACATAGTCCAACTGAATCTCGTCTACACCAAATCGTGAGACCTCTGTCACGATCTCAAGCAGATAATCCTGCACCTGCGGCAGAGACGGGTCGAGCCATCCCTTTCCCCACGGGGCACCATCGCCTGCCAGCGACCGCGGCCGCAATTCGGGTCGTACTGCGGCAAGTCGTTCATCGTAGAAACAAGTGAGTCGCGCCACCACATGCAGACGTCGCTTGTGCAGTTCGCGAACCAATGCCCGCGGCCGACGAATGGGCGCAAGCGAGTCGACCTGCGTCGCCAGAGCAAGGGGAACCCGTGATGGATAGCTGAGATCGCCCTGCCGGTCCTTGATGTCGAAGATGATCGTGTTGCCACCAACAGCGATCAACGAATCTGCCAGAGCCAGTATGCGTGCACTTCCCGCTGTTCGTGCAGTCACGTACAGGCCACGCACCTCCGTGCCATCCGTCGCGATGCGTCCACGTGAACCCGACGCGAGTGGAACATGCAGCGTTTGCCCCGGCATCAGCCGATCTGAATCGAACGAACTGGCGACCCGGATGGCCTCAGCCAACTCACCCGTCGTATAAAAGTCGGTTGCCGGAAGTAGCCGCGCCGCGATACCCAACAGCGATTCTCCACGCCGAACGACGACGACAGAATCACTCTCAGAGTCCAGATATTGATCAGACTCGTCGTATTCAGCTGCCCTTGCGTTCTCCGGGCCAGCGAGGCAGAGCAGCGCCAAGCAAATGATCACAATCTGCAAACAGGCCGTCATAATTCGTCGGGCCGCGGTTGGCAGATACGCGGGGGCAGGTCGATGCAAAACGGCAGCCAGAGTCAGGGCGGCGGCGTGCGACAGGGAATTCGTCAGTGTTGGATCCATAGGTGTTGGCTGGTCGAGACGCACTCTTCAGTGGCCGCGAAATATGTAAAAATTGTCATAAAAACAGGCACTTACGTAAGTTACGGATGTCCTGGCAGATCGGCAAGAATATCCCAGTCAAACAGCTGGTTGCCATGACAGCGCGGGCTGCCACACCAGTGTATTTCGGTCCTTAGCCGTGAATGGGAGCCAGGGCCATGAGCAAGCGCTGCAACCCGAGACAATCCTGTTCCCCCTGCCTCAGCAGTTTCGTCCATTTCGCCTTCGCCGTCCCCGTGATCGACGCATAGGCATTGTGCTTGAGCAATTGTTGGCGGACATATCGTAGGCGCTGTGCGCCCTGCTTGGACCCCAGGTGTGGCGCCAATGGCAAGCCGGCGTGGCGCAAGTAATCGGACAGTCCCAGATCCCCACGTTTGCCTCGTGGCTGCTTGGTGAGTTGCGCCTGACGATGTCGCAGAGCGGGTTTCACGTCGGTGAGAATCTCGACGAGTCCGCCCCCTGTGTGTGCATGTCGGCGGGCATGGTCGAGCAGATCTGTGTCGAAAGTGAAGAGTCGGCGACCCTCATCGTAGCAGCGTTCCACCAGATCTTCCATCAGATCGCCGAAGGCCTGCACGCGCAGGTCCTTCGCCAACGCTGCATCAGCGAAAGCCGTATCTGTGACGGTCTGCTCTGGGACGAGATCGGTGCCGCCCTCGCCCCCGGCTATACAGGTGACAAGCACCGGTGCCCCATCCCGTGGTCCTTTGATGTCGATGAACATCCCTTCCTCGACGGCCTGCAGCGGCGGAAGAATCGCGCTTGTTTCTGTTGAGTTGTCCCTATTCTCCATATCCCAGGGTAGCGACACTGCTCGATATGCGTCCAGCCGTTGCCCGACAACGCGGAAAAGGTGAGATTCGTTTCGCTGCCATCGCTGTCAACAACCCGACGTAGAGAGACCGTGATCGGATGACTATTCCGGACCGCCTGAAGCCCCTTCTCATCGTCATCTATCTCTATCTGTTTCTGTACAGCATCAAGTTGCTGGGACACTCCTTCAAACTCTTCGGCAAGGGTTTCGCGGAGACTCTTCTCAACCTGACCTCCGACCCCTTCGTCGGCCTGCTCACAGGAGTCGTGGCCACAACATTGGTGCAGTCGTCTTCCACGACGACGTCGATCGTCGTGGGCCTTGTCGCTGGTGGTGGATTGTCTCTGACAACAGCCATTCCCATCATCATGGGCGCCAATATCGGCACGACGATCACCAACACTCTCGTTGCCGTTGGTCATGTTGCCAATCGCGTCGAATTCCGCCGCGCCTTTTCCGCTGGTGTCGTCCACGACTTCTTTAATGTCGGTGCTGTGATCGTCCTGTTCCCCCTCGAAATGCGCTTTGGCTTCATCGCTCGAGCGGCAACCTGGCTTGAACATGGTTTCGCTGATGTCGGGGGTGTGAAACTCTTCAATCCACTGAAGGCGATCGTCAGTCCGGCGATTGATCTGACAGATGCCTTGCTCGGGTCCGTACCCTATGCGCCATTTGTGATGGCCGTCGTCGCCGCGGTCTTCATGTTCAGCTCTCTCGGGGGGCTGATTGCAACGATGCGATCTCTGATGTTGGCCCGCATCGAGGTCATCATCCATAAGTATCTGTTCCGCAACGATGTTCTCGGCCTGCTCTTCGGCATCGCCATGACGATCATGGTGCAGAGTAGCTCGATCACAACATCGCTGATCATTCCCCTTGCTGGGGCGGGTCTGGTGACGCTTCGTCAGATCTATCCCTACACAATGGGGGCGAACATAGGCACGACGGTTACCGCCATGTTGGCTGCCTTGGCGACACAGCACGAGGTGGCGATCACCGTTGCGTTCTCGCACCTGGTTTTCAACGTCCTCGGTATTTCGATCTTCTATCCCCTCAAGAGATTACCCATCGGTCTGGCGGAATACGTGGGGGGTTATGCGAGCCAGTCCAAACGGCATCTCGTCATCTTCGTCACTTGTTATATCAGCTTGTATTTCGTCCCACTGATCTTCATCATTTTCAGATAGAGATCATCAACTTCGCGCAGCGAGAGGTCTGGTATGTGGAAAAGCATCATGGAGTTGTGGAAGTCCGACAACCTGCTGGCGCAGGCGTGGCAGGACACCTACCGGATGCTGGACATCGATCAAGAGATGTTTGGTCAGGCCGTGGAGTCCTTGCGACATAGCGAGAATCCGGATGCGCGAGACGCAATCCTGGCCCGCGACAAGGAGGTCGATGCCTTTGAGCAGGAAGTGCGACGCAAGGTGCTTACACACTGTAGCGTGCGGGCTGGCTCAGATCTGACGGGGTCGATGATGCTCGTAACCATCGTCATCGACATCGAGCGTATCGGCGACTACACCAAGAACATCGTCGAACTTGCACGAAGTTATCCCAGTCGCCTCGAGGCAGGGCCGCTGGAGGAAGACCTGCAGCGGATCGAAGCGACGGTGGCGACCAACTTCGCCCTCACGCGCAAGGCGATCGAAGAGAGCGATGAGGCGGTTGCGCACGAAGTGTTGAAAGAAACGAAGTGGCTCAGCAAGTTGTGTGACGATCGTGTACGCGATCTGGTTGCGGCACCTGTCGGTGATATGACAGTGAATCAGTCGACGGCACTGGCCCTTTATTTTCGTCAACTGAAACGCATCAACAGCCATCTCGGTGATGTGGCGACAGCCGTTGTGAATCCCTTCGATCGCATAGGCTTCAAACCCAAGGGATAGCCAGCCTGACAACGCCGCCTTGGCTTAGATCGGTTGGCCTTGAAATTCAGCAATGACGGGGGTGTGATCGGATGGCTTCTCCCACGTGCGGGGGGTCCGATCGATTTGGCAGGATGTGCAAATCTGTCGCAGTGCATCGGAGGCGAGGATGTGATCGATGCGCAAGCCGCGATTGCGCCGAAAGGCCCCCATGCGGTAGTCCCACCAGGAGAAGGTCCCCTCTTCCTGCTCGAACATCCGATACGTGTCGGTGAGCCCCAATTCGAGCATCGCTGCAAAAGCCGCACGCTCCGCATCGGAGAATAACACCTCACCCGCCCAGGCGACGGCATCGTGCACGTCCCTTGCTTCTGGCGCGATGTTGAAATCGCCGACGACGACAAATTGCTCGTGTGACTGCAACTGCTCTGCCAGATGGTCTCGACATGCGGCGAGCCAATCAAGTTTGTATGTGTATTTCTCCGACCCGACGCTCTGGCCATTCGGCACGTATACGTCGAGGAATCGCACGGAGCCGATCGTCGCGCCCAGCACGCGCCGCTGCGGGTCTTTGAGACCGGGCAGATCCATCAGGACATCGGTTGCTGGCTCACGGCTCAAGATCGCCACGCCATTGTAGGTCTTCTGGCCGCTGAACACGACATGGTATCCCGCATCTTCAATCTCGGCGACAGGAAAATTCTCGTCTATCAGCTTCGTCTCCTGTAAACCGAGAATATCGGGCTGTGCCGTCTCGAGCCATTGCAGCACGTGCGGTAGCCGCACTTTGAGGGAATTCACATTCCACGTAGCGATCTTCACTTTTGCTGGTTCCCCCGCCGCCAGCAACACATCAAAACGCGTCTCATCGTATGTCTCCAGGTTCGTTCGTTGATCGGTCAGTATCGACCGCAACGGTCGTGGACGCCACCCGCTCGTGACGATCCATCAATCCCTTCAACACTCTCAATGCACCATCGCGGATGCCGAGGCGATGAACCTCACGTTCGTCGGTCTTTGCCAACTGTCGCAGATCCTCCAGTGCGTGGTCACCGACATCCACGATGCGCTCCAGGACGGCTTCGTAGCTCTCATCGCGGTCAATACGGATCAGGATACCTGCCAGCAGACCCAGCAGCTCCTCCTGATCGGATGAGTGACGCTGCAGATAGTCGAATCGATTGAGTCGAGCGCGAACACCCGCAGGATCCGAACTCTTCGAGTGTGCATTCTCGGGAACCAGGCGGCGCAAGTCATTGATCAGTCCTCGCTGGTTGTTGCACCAGTCGAGTTCGCCATCGTCCCTCAGGTCTCGTGCCTGTGTTAGTAGCGTGCCATCGTACTCGTCATGCAGATCCATTTTGCGCAGAATGTCGAAGAGCAGATCCGACTCTCGATCTTCGGGCAACCGGCGCAACACACTGCTGGCGACATCGGCGAGCTTGCTCACGTGGTGGGAGGGCCCGTCGATTTTTGCGGGTGCCGCCACCATTTCCTCGCGGTCGGCCTCGTCCAGATCAGGACGGGCAAGTTCCAGTGCTTTCAGTGTCAGCGAGCGCAGAAACCAACGCCCCTCGAGTCGCTCACGCTTCGGCAGTTGCAGAAAACCGTCCAACTCGTCACCAATCTGGCGCAGCAGTCGCATGGCGAGATAGTCGCGGACATCATTGCTGACGCTGTTGGGGGTCCCCTCCGGTCCCGTCGACGAACGACGCTGTATCATCGTTTTGAATTCGGCCACCAGATCGACGTCGTCACCGGTATAGATGATGTATGGCTTCCCCAAGGCATGTTCCTCGGCCACTGCATCATAGAAGGCTGTAAGACCCGGCAGGCCCTTGGTTACCATCTGCTCCATGAGCGCGATGGATCCCTCCGGGCGATCAACACCGAAACGGCTGACGTCCTTCAAGTCGTGGATAAGATCCTGCACGTGGGCTGGTTCCAGTGACTGCCCACGCTGACGGGCCTTGTCGAAAGCGATTCGATGCACGATATCGCGATCGACGAGATACTCATCCGGATAGTCGAAGGCATCCTTGATGGCATCGATCTTCAGCACACCCCAGACGGCCTCACGACGCTCGTCAAAGGTGTCATTCGCCACGTGATACGGATCTCGCAGGAGGATATCGGACTTCGCCACCTGGCCCTGGTCAAATACAGGCCGCCCTTCTTCGGCGGGTCGATTCTCTCGCCCCGGTCGGTCCCAGCCGTAGAAGTCCCAGAAGTAGTGGCGGTAGAACTTCATGAATTCCGTGTCCGTCGACGTTGCGTCGTATTCGTCGTATTGCTTCGACTGTCGACGTAGTCCGCGCCTCGAATTGCGGCGAAAGCGTTTGCGCACGGCTTCTTCGCGTTCGCCGGCAATGCGGCGGTGTTTGTTCAATGCCAGAAGCATGTCCTTGATCCAGTAGTAACCTGGAATGCCGAAATGACCGTGCATCCATGTCTGCACGTGACGCGCCAACTCGACCACGAGGTAGTAGTCGAGCAGCTTCCACGCTTCTTGTAGCAGGATTTCGCTGAATGCCCAAGGGTGATAGCCCGACTCAAAGGCCGCCATCAACACCCCCTCGGGCAGATAGATCGTCTTGCGAGTTCTACCCGTGTGGAAAGACTGGTGACACCGTGGCCCCTCGAAGACCAGTAGATCTCGGCTCTTCACCATGGTGACGCTGATACCGCGAGCGAACATGGCATCGAGCAGATAGTCTGGGATGAGACGGATCGACTTGTAGAAATAGTTGACCACATCGTGGTCAGCCTGAAAACGCGGCAGTCGATCGTCTTCTTTGATCAGGATCCCAGCGCGCAGGCGCGTCTGCTGGCCAAAGATGACGGTCTTCTCACTGGTGCGAATGATGGCATTCACATCTGCGTGAGCGATTTCACCTTCACGCAAGCCGCTGTTCGGCCGATCGTCTGGATTGTCGAGAAATTCCTCGTTGCGGCGATCGACTTCCTCCAGATACCGCCGGGAAAGCAGGCGCCGTGCATCCTGGACCTGCAGCGCCACCTGGCGCTGCTCTCGAGCTGAGGGTGATTGGTCCGTCACGACAACAGCAAATGTGCTTTGGGCTCCCATCCGAGAAGAGCCCGCGCACTAGAGATATTTACCTGCTCGCTGTTCTCATCACCGGCGATGAAGAAAGCGTCGAAGCGCCCGCCACCTCCTTGCACAAACTCCAGACCCGCAAGATAGGCATTGGCCAGATCCTCTTCGTCTGTTGGCACGACGCCAAGAACAGGCTCAGCCCGACGCCGCTCGAGATAACGTTCGCGCGTTGAAGGCCCGGTAATACGAAACACGGCAAGATTCATCTGAAATTCGCGTACAAAGTATTGGCAGATCTGCTCCGACAGCGCCTTGGTCAGGCCATACACATTGGGCCCATCAAGAGGCACACTATCCTCAGAGGGATACCAGGTTCGGTTTCGATTGTGGGCACTCATCGTCCCCGTATGGATCCCGCAGCGAATCCCCATCTCATGCGCCGTCAGCAACAATACATGCAGTCCCAGGCAGTTGACCTGGTAATTATCGACAGCCAGTTCCACTGTGTGATCGCGTGTGAAGCCTCCCTGCCCACCCTTCATCACGACGGTGATAAAACTGTCCATGCCATCCAGGCCGCGGCGCAGGGCCTCGGGATCTGTGATCGATCCCTCGACATAATCCACATCGTGCTGCGGTGGCTTCACATCGAGCACACGCACTGTATGCTGCCGTTGCAGATACGGTGTGATGAAAGTGCCCACCAAGCCTGAGCCACCGACGAGCAGGACATTCATGACGATCTCCAAAAATCCTACGAGGTCGGCTTGCCCTCGATCCGCTCGAACAACCGCTCGACCTCTGCCTCTTTCTCAGGCGAACGTCGAGAAATGAATCCGTCGCCGAAGAAGATGATACACGCCACGACCATCTCGCCGCCGGTGGAGACGACGAAATTGTCCGGATAGATACTTCTCAGGATGAAGAATGTGACGAACCCGCCGATGAGTGCACCAAGTGCACCTCGCATCGTTGCACGCTTGAACAGCATGCCGAACATGAGTGGAATCGCCACGGGCGGCAGAATAGCAGCAAAGAGCTTGACCGTCTGCGAGAACGCCTTGCCAATTCCCGGTGAACCGTCGACAGCCAGCGCCGATCCCAGAACCGCCATCCCGAAGACAAGCGTCGCGGCCCTGCCAACCTTAGTTAGCTGCGCATCCGTGAGTGGCTCCTTGTGGCCACGCTCCCAGACATCCTTGGTAAAGACTGCCGCCAGCGAGTTGATATCGCTGTCGATCATCGACATGGTCGCGGCGAACATGGAACACACGAGCAAGCCAATTAGACCAGGCGCCATGCCTTCCAGGATATGTTTGGCTACCAGGACATAAGTCTGGTCCGGGTCAAAACCAGCGATCGGCGCTGCTGTGAGGGGATCAAAAAACTGTGGCATGATCAGCGGTGCAGACCAGGCCGGCACGAAGATGACGAGAGGATAGACGAGGAACAGGGCACCAGAGAGCAAGGCCGCCTTCTGCGCGTCGCGAGCATCCCCGACAGAGATGAAACGTTGGGCGAGCCCCCACGTGCCACCATTGTAACTGAGAATGACCACAATGAGGTAGACGAACCAGAATTCAATCGGTATACCCGCACCGGCGTTGAAAAGGTCACCATGTGTTGCGGGCAACTGCTGCCACATGGATCCCCATCCACCCACGGCAACCAGGACGGCCGTCACAACGACGGCGCTGAGCACGAATTGGACGGCGAACTGGACGAGATCGGTGAGCACCGTCGCCCACAGACCACCGATGAGCACATAGAGGCAGGTGACGACACCGCCAATGATGATGATCGGTGTGCGCCCCCATCCCGTTGCCACCTGCACAACGATGGCGATGGCGTAGAGTTTGATGCCAAGATCGAGAAACTTCACGCCAATGCCGGCGAGTGCAACCGTAACACGCACGGGCGCCCCATAGCGTTCCTCCAAGTACTGCACAGGGGTCAGCACTTTCAGGCGTGACCAACGAGGTGCCCACAGACCCGCCCCGAGCATCATGGCAATGAAGCAGGGAACGGAGAATAACATCCACATACTCAACCCGGCACTGGCCGCCTTCCCCGCAAACCCGACAAACACAACGGCACTATAGCCGGATACGTGGTGACTGATCGCGGCCATCCACCACGGCAGTGAGTGGCCCGCGGCGAAGTAGGCATCTGTTCCCTGCGATCGCTTGCTGGCGATCAGCGCCAGCCAGACCATGGCGAAGGCGTAGAGGACCATGACGACGTAGTCAACTGTACTCATGGGATTGTCGGGCTCCTGTGGGGGCGAAAGCTGTCGTGCAGCTTGCGAATGGACATTGTCAGATGTCCGCAAAGAAAGGCTCCAATGGGGCAGCGGCAAACGGCAAGCTGGGAAAAATTGCTCACTTGGACCACGGAACCGTCATTTCACTAAGTACCCATCACCTCTCTTTTTTGGAATCCCATGCCACGTCTCGTGCATATCGCCTCCGTTCAACCGCCTGCCGTCGGTGACAGTGTCGACTATCAACTGCTGCAGGACGCCGCCGTGTCTCTGGTGGAGCAAGCGGGTGACCTGGGTGCTGACATCGTCTGTCTTCCCGAGTATGCCAATTGTATGGGCGACGAATCTTTGTGGCAGCAACCGGGTGAGGCTGAGCAGAATCCTCTCTTCAACAGGATCGCCGGACTCGCATCCAGTCACTCCATGTATGTGATCCTGCCACTTCTTGAGGGACGCGAGGGTCGCAGATACAACACGAGTGTCATTCTTGATCGCACTGGGCAGATCCTGGGTAGATATGACAAAACCCACCTGACCGCCGTCGAACGCGAGGATCAGGCAGTGACACCAGGAGACGAGTACCCCGTGTTTGACCTCGACTTCGGCCGAATCGGCATCATGACCTGCTACGACGGACACTTCCCTGAGGTTGCCCGTCTATTGGGTATCGGTGGTGCGGAAATCATCTTCTTCCCTTCCTTGCAGCGGCGACTGACGGCTGAGCACGTGGAATTGCAGGCACGCTGTCGAGCCATCGACAACTGCCTCTGGGTTGTCCGCTCCAGCTACGGTCACAGTGACGATGTTCCGTGGATTCCGGGACTCGCCGCAGGCAAGAGTTGTATCATCGATTTCGAGGGAACGGTGCTCGCCGATGCTGGACCGCGTGTTGGCATGGCGCAATACATAGTCGATCTGGATCGACCGCGTACGAAGGAGCGGTCATTTGGTGGCGCTCTGGGTGATGCGCGGGCATTTCTGCTGGACGATCGTCGTCCTTCAACCTACGGCGCCCTGCTTGAGGAATAACAGATGCAATTGAAGACACGTGTCTTTCAGGGCGTGAGTGATGGCCCCCATCTGCTGATTACAGGAGGTGTACACGGCGACGAATTTGAGTCGATGTCCGCGATGCGTCGCCTGATCCGAGATATTCTGCCGGCATTCCTGCAAGGCAAGCTGACCTTGGTTCCCGTTGTCAACGAGGCGGCTTTTCTGCGCGGCACACGTGCAGCGGAGGACGACCTGGACCTTGCCCGCACTTGTCCAGGCGATCCGAATGGTTCCATCACCGAGCGCACAGCAGACGCCCTCAGCACGCTGATTCGGTCCGCCGACTACTACATTGATCTGCATACGGGGGGCAATATTATGGAGGTGTGGCCCATGTCTGGCTATGGCCTGGTCCCCGACGTGGACGTCCTCGATACGCAACGCCGCATGGCGCAAGCCTTCAACCTGCCCTTTGTATGGGGGACGAACTGTGCATTGGACGGTCGCTCTCTATCCGTCGCCCGTGATGCGAAGGTTCCAGCGATCTACACGGAGTACATGGGTGCTGGTCGCTGCCATCGTGACGGAGTCCAGGCGTATTACGACGGCTGCCTGAATGTGATGGGTGAGTTGGGGATGATCGATCGCCAGCCGCGCGAGTCCGTTGTTTTGCACACGATCGAAGACAACCGGCCTGATGCAGGCCATATGCAGGTCTGCAATCCGTCCCCTCTGACAGGGCTCTTCGAACCTCGTGTCTCATTGGGAGCCCACGTCGTCACAGGTCAGATCATCGGTGTTGTCTCGGATGTGATGGGTGACAGAATCGTTGAAGTCGCTTCCAGGGAGGCGGGGATCGTGCTGACCCTGCGCGTCTTCTCACGCGTCCACGAAGGCGATGCCTTGGCCGTCATCGTCGAGGTGTGAATCTTCACGAACCTTGCCATTGTGCGGTTGTCACGTGTGGTTTGTAGTGGATCAGACACTTCAAGCATGAGGAATCGATGACGCCCGAGACGCATGATCTGCAGCAATATCTGAAATCGACACCCGTCATCGATGCACAGCACCCCGACATCGTCGGCACGGCTCGAGACATTACATCGGATACCCAGAGTGATGTGGATCAAGCGTCTCGACTGTTCGAGTGGGTTCGCGACACGATCCCCCACTCCTGGGATATCCAAACACGTGTCGTAACCTGCACTGCCTCAGATGTGCTGGCGCGCAAGACGGGCATCTGCATGGCCAAGAGTCATCTATTGGCCGCCTTGTGCCGTAGCGTTGGTATTGCCGCTGGTTTTGTCTATCAGCGCTTCAAGCGCGATCTCGACGAACCGGAATTTGGCCTGCACGGACTCAACGGAATCTATCTCGCAAGCCTTGATCGGTGGATTCGCGTCGATCCACGGGGCAACAAGCCTGGTGTGAATGCGCAGTTTAGTCTCGACGAGGAGCAACTCGCCTTTCCACCCGATCCGGCCAAGGGCGAGCGGATCATCGAGACGATCTTCGTCGATCCGGATCCGGCAGTCGTCGATTTCCTCCAGACCACACCTGATCTGCTCGAAGGCTGGGAGAATCTCCCGGAGCAGTTGCAACACACGGTCTGATTCGCAAGATCACCCGGAGCCCCTCGCCACTACCACCAGACGATCGCCTCCGCGAGTTCGCCGTAGGATCGACCATTCCAGGTCACGTCAGCGACGATCGTCCATGCGTGAACGTCACGTGTCTGCGGCAGGGAGACGACCACGGGCGTCGACGTGTCTGTCTTCGCAGCGACATGCAGATCGACGGCATCCGGTAGCACCGTCGCGCCACCGGATGCTCGCAGAACGACACGACAGTCACGTGCCTGGCTCTCGTGATTGCGGATCCGCACATCGAAGCGCAGTTCGCTTCCCGGTTCGGCGCGAACCTTGTACGGATAGAATTCCACCCAGTGTGGGTCCATGCCCATGTTGGCATGCGGCTGATCAATGATCCCCTCGAAGATCTCTGCCCAACGATCCATCCAGATTTGCCAGCGTGCCACCTTGTCGGGCGAGCAATCGACGGCTCCCCCATGGCCTGTCAGCAGGACCTGCGGATCACGTTCCTGAATCTGTCGCGGCATGTCGCGATAGCTGGAGACAGGGGTGCGATTCTTGGGAATGAAGGAGTGGATGAAGTCCCGCTCTGGAGCGAAACACATACCAGAAATATTGTCGCCTATCGACAGGTAGCGTTGACCATCTGCCTCAAAGGTGATCAGATGGTGATACCAGGTCTGCCCGGGAAACTGCTCCATGCGAAAATTGAAGCCGCGCCACGCAAAGACTTCGTCACGCTCTAGGACTCGATCGACCTGGGTCGCATGCGGCACCAGACAAGGCATGTCGTAGCGCTCGGGGTGCTCAATGATATCAGTGACTTCAGGTGAACAAGCCACCTTGGCTCCGTATTTCATCTGTAGCGCAGGCAAACCGGCGAGATGATCGTCATGGTAGTGTGATGGTAGAAACCACTCGACCTGACGGATACCGGTCTCCTCCTCCAGCCAGGGGGTCAGGTGATCGACAAAGCGGTGCGGATTGGCGTTGATCGGCGCCCCCGACGTGTACCCGCAGTCGATGAACAGTCCATGCCCTTCATCATCGCGCACGATGTATGTGTTGGCGGCAGAGTTGCTCACCTCGAAGACGTGCTCACTCAACTGGCGGAATACGGGCCGATAGGGCTCATAGGGTCGACCGTAGAACAATTCGTAGAGCTCTCGCAGGGCCGACTCAAGTCGATTCAGGTCCTCCACTTTGTAGTCGAAGGGCTCGCCGTGCCCCGGCAGAATCACCTGCGGCGCCAGCTGCCGCACCGTCGCCAGACTCTCGAGCAGATTCACATGCCCCTGAAAGGACATATACGACCACTGAGCGCGGGCGTAGTCGTGCATTTTCCCTGGCGCCGACAGCAGATCTCCGCAGGCGAGATAGCGCACGCCCTCTATGTCGAACAGGTAGCCGGATGAACCGAAGGTGTGCCCCGGCAGTGGCACGACGGACACGTCGAGATCTTGCCAGCGAAGGATGTCGTAGTCAACGGCCCAGCTTCCGCGAATGTCCTGCAAGGAGCTGAACCCTGGAAAGAACGCAGTATAGTTGTCGGAGGTGTCATAGGAGGCGCGCAGGATATCGGCCTCCTCGAAGTATCTCTTCTCGCAAAATGGCACAGCCACATCGACCCCGGCGCTGGCCCAACTGGCGGCGGCACTGCATTGATCGCGATGAAAATGGGTCAGCAATAGCCGATCGACATCAGTCGCGGTGATTCCAGTTGCATCGGTGTCAGATGGCTGATGTGCACCGCAGTCGATCACCAGCCCCCGCGACGCACGAGAGATGACATAGGTACTGCAGGATCCTGGCAACCATGAGATGTAATCGTTGATCCGGTTCAAGTGATATCCATCTGGCAAAACCTATCTGGTCGAAACCTATCTGGTCGAAACCGACCTGGTCGAATCCACCGGGTGATCAGACTGAGGATTGATCGAAGACTGGCCGTGCCGTAGTGTAGCGCCGCCCACTTCTTCGTCCAACAACGTCATTCAGGATGTCTTCCAATGAGCGCCGCTGCCCAACCCAATCCATTCCCTGCCCTCACGCCTGCTCAACGACTTCATATCGAGATCTATGGCTATGTGATTGTCGAAAACCTGCTGTCTGCTGCCGAAGTGAATGGCCTCAAGGACACACTCTACGAAATTGAGGATCGCTTCCGAACATCCGGCCAGATGCCAGGGCCAAATTGTTTCAATACGAGTACGACAGAGCAGTTCTTTCGTATCGACAACCTGCCGCATCTGGCACCGACCTTCTTCGACTATGTCACGCATCCACGGATCGTTGGCATGGCCCAGGAGATCATCGGCGGCCCTGCTCGACTGCAGCAGTCCGATGCCCACATCCGGCGCCCCGTGCCCGATCAAGATGGCCGCTATGGCTTCCACCGCGGTATCAATCCTGCATACGATCACACGGAGAACGGACTCTACCACTTCTCCTTTGTAAAAGCCTTGACGAATCTCACCGATCTTGGACCGGACGACGGTGGCACGACGGTCATCGCCGGCACACACAAGGTGCCCGTCGATGTGCCCCAGGAAGCGATCGTGGCAGCCGCCATGGACGATCCATCCATGATACATCAGGTGGAGGCCCCTGCTGGTTCGACCCTCCTGTTTTACGAGTCACTGATTCATGCGGCGGGCATCATCAAGTCTCAGAAGGATCGTCTGCTGATTTTGGGTGGCTACATGCCGACCATGTTTCAGGCCTGGAATGGTTACGATCCCGATATGGATTTTGCTGCGACCGTGTCTGACGAACACAGAGCTCTGCTCACGGGCGAGAGCAAGTTCAACTGGCCACGCCAACGACGTGAACTCGCTGAGCCCATGGAGGTTGCCTGACCATGCAGACCCACCCCGTCTGCCTGGGGACGGCTGCCTTTGGCACAGCGATGTCGAAGGCGGAATCCTTCGGGATTCTTGATCAATACGCGACCATGGGTGGCCGCTGCATCGATACTGCCAACAACTATGCTTTCTGGCGGGGTCAGGGTGGAGAGAGTGAAGCCGTCATCGGCGAGTGGCTTGCCAACGTCGATCGAGCGCACTTCACGGTGATGACCAAGATCGGCTCTCAACCCGTGGAGCAGACCCCTGACCCGCGCGGTCTTGAGGGTCTGTCTTCGCAGGCAATCCATCGTGCCGTGGATAAGTCGCTGGAACGACTGGGGATCGACCAGATCGATCTGCTGCTGGCGCATCACGATGACCCGCATACGCCCCTGCTTGAGACCTGGGAGGCCCTCGGCGAGCAGGTCGCACAGGGCCGGGCCGCGAAGATTGGTGTGTCGAACTATTCTACTCAGCGTCTCGCCGAACTGGTCCAGATCGTCGATGACCACCAACTGGTGCCACTGGATGTGTTACAGCTGCAGTATTCTCCCCTCGTACCCGTGGCCCAGACCGATGCGATGCTGGTGAGATTCGATACATCCATGCGAGATCTCGTGGCGCAGATACTGCCACAGGCGATCGTGTTTGCCTACTCGCCACTGCTTGGAGGTCGAGTCTTTGACATCCCCGAGGATGCCGACTGGCCCTCTGCCTACGACACGGAGGCAAATCGAGAACAGGTGGCCTATTTCCGCCGTCAGGCACAGACGATGGGTGTCTCTGTCTCAGCCTTTGTCTTGAAGACGATCGCCGACGAGGGTTTGCACCCGATCACCGCCACCTCCAAGGTGGACCGACTCGTAGAGAATCTCGCGCTCGTTGCGGGCGCAGCAGGCTAATAGGAATCCAGTCACGTGCGCGTCTGGAGCCACAACGCCTACTGGTTTCAGGGGGCACCGAGCCTGTGGGGCCAGGAGCGCCAAGTTCCCCATCCTGATGCGGTGTCGGCCCTCACACAGCTTTACGCTTCACTGCGGCCTGACGTCCTCTGCCTGCAGGAAGTACCATCCGGCGAAGTCGCCGCTGACTTGGGCCGACTACTGGGGATGCGGAGTTACTTTGCACCGGGCGGCGAACGAGTCGCCTATGGTGGCGCATTCCTGTGGCGAGGCGATCGCGATGGCCAGACTGAAGATTTTACATCCTTGAAAGTCTCGGAGGATCGATGTTTCGAGCGAATCTGTATGAAGCTGACTCTCGAAACGGCTTCAGGCACGTTGGCGATCGTCAACGTTCACCTGTCGAGCAATCGCTTTGCACCGGGCGGCAATGGTCATTTGCTACGCAGACCCGAACTCGACAAACTTTTTTCTGCAGCTGGCCTGCCACATGTCGTCGCTGGTGACTTCAATGCCACCTTCGACAGCACGGTCTGCGAGCAGATGCGCTTGCAGGGATACGGCGATCCTCACCAGAGCACGGGTCACGTCATCGACTATGTGTGGATTCGCGAGCCCGACATGAACGTGACGGAGCCACTACCCTTCGACGGCTCTTTTCATGTGCCGGGCCACAGCAAGATTGCCTTGAGTGACCATCGGCCTGTCGGTGTCCGCATCCAACTGAAAGAGAATACAGATGAAGTATGATGGAATCTTCTTCGACTCAGGCGGGACGATCTATGGCTTCTCGGGAGAAGCTTCAGAGGATCCGAGCCACTCTCAGGTCGCCGCACGTATGGCAGAACGCGCCTATGCGGCATTGAGTTGGTTGGGGATCGCGACGACGGAGCAGATCGTTGCGGATCACATCACCGAGCTAAACCAACTGGCTCGAACCAGCCCACCGGGATACACGGAGGAAACACTGGTACGATCTGTGTTTGAACGCCTTGGCGAGGAGCCACGCAACGACCACATCGTCTATGTCACCGGTGTTGTGTCGGGCCCGCGATTTCGCTCGTGGCTGTTTCCCGGTGTCGCCGAAACCTTGTCGGCCTTGTCCACAGCGGGAATCTATATGGGGATCATCGCCAATACGCATGTCCCGGGCTGGGTCATGGATCGAAACTTCCGCGGCGTAGAGGTGGGGCAACATTTCCAGGAGCGGATCTATTCAGGCGACGAAGCGGTGGAAAAGCCCGATCCGAGAATCTTCCGAATCGCTGAAGATCGTGCGCAGATGGCAGGAAAGCGTCTCATCTATATGGGTGATCGTGTCGACAAGGATGTCGCCGGGGCGGAAGCCGCAGGTTGGGATTCGATCCTCTTCCGTTCGACAGAATCATCGAGCGACGGCAGGGCGACGTACGAGATCGACGACTGGGCAGAACTACCGGCAATTCTCACCTGACAGATCTGATCTAAGACGCTCGATCAGGTGGTCCGCCGGGTCACAGGGCAATGCGACAGGTCTGCGCTCCAGCGCGCTCACATAGATCCCCAGCACCGTATTGAACTCTACGAGGGCTTGCTGCAGGCACAATGGGTGGAGGTTGTTGTCATCCTCCATCCAGTCGAACATGGCCTCGGTCATCCGCGCCTGTCCCAGGATGTCCTCGTCGGGATATTCGTGAACGCCTGATTCTATCCGACCATCGACACCGATCTCCCACGACCACATAGTCCAGTGCACGAATCCACGCGTGCCATACACAGCAACCCGCTTATGTGTGTGAATTCCATCGCGGCCGAACTCTGGCGCCATCTCACCACTCTGCAATACCGCCTGCACGCCACTATCAAAAGTGATCACCGCCGCCGCACTGTCAGGGGCGAAGTGCTTTCGCCGTGTGTCCGCCAACCCTTGCGCCCCTGAGACCTGCCCGAAGACGTGCGTCGGTGACTGGCCCGGCAAAAAGGCGCCGATCGCCTGCAGCGTATGTGTCCCCTGATACGCCAGATTCATACCGCAACTGGCATCGACACAGCGCACGTCGCCGATCTGACCATCGGCGACTCGTTGCTGCAATTCGTATCGGCGCGGTTGAAAATGCAGTTGGTGATTGATCGACACTTTGAGAGGATGACTCTGCGCGAAAGCGTGAATTTCGCGATAGTCCTCGGCATCAATGGCGAGAGGCTTTTCAACAATGAGCGCGCCAACCCCGCTTTCATGCGCCGCCTCCATCACCTCCAGCCGAACACTGGGCGGCGTATTCACGTGCACGAGGTCGGGCTTTTCCCGCGCAAACATGTCGCGGTAGTCTGCATATCGTGCGGGGACATCGAATTCGTCAGCAAAGTCGCTCAGATGCTGAGGCGTACGCGCTGCGACGGCCGCCAGTGATCCTCTCTCTATGTGTTGATAGGCTTCTGCGAGGCCGCGGGACCGATTCGGTCCGACGCCAATGATCGCACACTTGTACACGAGGATGTCTTTCGTCATGAGAGATGGGCAGACAGTTGCCGAAGGTAACCTGATAGCGGACGCCACACACTTGACATCGAGAAGCTTGGTTGCGTGTTTGCTATAAAAGGACACAATTGTCCGATTTAACTCACATCAGGAGTAAATTCGATGAAAATCACACAGGCGTTGCTCGGAGAGCACGCCATCTTTGCCACTCTCTTCGATCATCTGGAAGAGCAGATCCCACAGGCGGACTGTGCGGGCAAAGTACGTGCCCTTGGCGCGATGCTACAGTCGGCACTGGCCTCCCACGCACAATTGGAGGAGACGCTGCTCTTCAGCTCGCTCGAGAGCGTGATGGATACGCAGATGGGGCCTGTGGCGGTCATGCGCATGGAGCACGAGCAAATTGAAGGTGGACTCGAAGCACTGCCCTCAAAAGACGAGGTGACCTCTGCACAACGGACGCTCCTGCAGGTGATTGTGACGGCGCGATCTCACTTCGCCAAGGAAGAGCAGATATTGTTTCCTCTGGCTGCCCAGTTGTTGGGCGATGAGACACTCGAAGCACTTGGGGAGCAGTGGGCAACGGCTCGTCACGTCATCGAGGCAGACGTACCCGCCTGCGCCTGAGCCGATCGTTCTACCAGTGATAGCCAGTCATTCTACCAGCGATACAACTTCGCCCCACGACGCGAGACCTGCGCCAGCTTCCATGCCGCCAGCCACAGCTGGCGATCATCGACGATGAGTTCGGGTGACTCGACACTACGCACGAGCATCCCTGGCAACTGCGGCCGGCCATTCGGTTTGCGCGCGTCATTCCAGCGCAGATCCATACTCCAGCGCACGTGGTCCGAGTGATTCGGGTCACTTGCGTGGGGTGTGCGGCAATGCAGCAGGATCATCCCGCCTCGATCCACCGGCACCGTGATCGGTTCGACATCTGGTAACTCATCGGGGGCGATCGTATAGCTGCCCCCATCGCCGCCGGTAGGCCGCACGTGCCGCCGCAGGGGTTGCTTGTGACTCCGAGGCAACACACGCAGTGTGCCATTCTCGGCACCTGCATCCACGAGGGGAATCCACGTCGTCACGATCAGGGTCTCATCCGCCTCGGGTAGCAGCACACCCAGATCCTGATGCCACGCCGTAGAGCGAGCCCACTCGTTGCTCGATAGATCGCCCGCATAGTCACCGGTCGCCGGCAGCTTCGCGCGAATGTGCTGGCATGAGTGTGCGTAGATCTCCGTGCCGACGAGGGATTCCACGATGTCGAGCAATCGCTCATTATGGAGAAAGGCGAAGATCGCCGGGCCGAGATTGGCAGGAAAGTTGATACCCCCGGCAGCACTCGCATCCGCTCTCACGAGAGGGATCAGACGCTGTGCGAAGGGTAGCTCGGCATAGTCCCGGTCGATACTGCCTTCTGCCAGCAGACGAGTCGCTGCCCGCGCGACGATCTGCTGCAGTTCCTCCTGCACGGGGTCGAGATCTGCTGTCCTGAGTGCGTCCGGCAGGTGCAGATATCCCTCGTCGTGGAAAAACTCAAGTTGGGTTGCTGTCAGTCCGCTCATGACGCAATCGTAGCGGTTCCTGCTCACGGGTCAAGGCAAACTGCCGCCTCTCTTCATGACCACACCTTGCCGAGCCGGGCACATTGGTGTAAACATCCTTTCTCCCTCATAAGTTGTGAGGACCTCAACCAGCCGATGGGAAGATTCAGCTGAGCCCCCCCTCCAAAGAGACCGAATCAGCATCAGATACGGATGGCTCGATACATGATCGTGTGTCCGCTGGCGCGTATCTGAAGCTTCTCGGCCACTATCTGCGCCCCCACAAGCCCCGTGTTGCGCTGTTGGCCGTGTTCATCTTCGGATACATCGGCGTGCGCCTCAGCTTTCCCCAGATCGGGCGCTTTTTCATCGATACGGCGCGTGCCGATGGCCCGCTGGACAGCCTGATGTGGGCAGCCGGTTTCTATCTGATTGCCGGTATTGGCAGACAATTCTTCTTCCTCGGTTCCAGCTATCTGGGTCAGGATGTCGGCTGGCGGACGACCAACCGCATGCGCGGCGAATTGTCCGAGCACTGTTTGCGACTCGACATGGGCTTCCACAGCGCCCACACGCCGGGCGAATTGGTGGAACGGGTTGACGGCGACACGACGGCCCTATCGAACTTCTTTTCGGCCTTTGCTGCCCATGTCATCGGCGCCTGCCTGCTGTTGATCGGCGTGCTTGTCTTTGTGTGGCGCGAGGATTGGCGCATTGGCCTCGCCCTATCCCTGTTCGCTCTCGTCGCCTTTATGGCGATCAATCTGACCCGCAGCATCGCAGTACCGATTTACGCCGCCGAACGGGAGGGCTTCTCTCGGCTCTACGGATTCCTTGAAGAACGCCTCGCCGGTATCGAAGACATCCGCGTCAATGGTGCGGTCGGCTTCATTCTCGATCGCTTCTTCCGGGTGAATCGTGATGCCTATGGACGCGTGATGAAGTCCGCTGTGATGGGTGCCATCCTGCGCTCGATCACCACGATCCTCTTCGCCTTCGGCCATGCCATGGCGATGGCCATGGGATACTGGCTCTACGTTCAGGGAGAGTTCACGATTGGCACGGTGTATCTCGTCTTCGAGTACACCACCCTATTGCGCTTTCCCTTGTTTCAACTCAGTGAACAGATCAATGATCTGCAACGGGCAACGGCAGGTTTCAAACGCATCGAGGCGCTGCATCGGATTGAGTCACGCGTCCTCGATGGTGACGGCCGGATTTCCCCCGGTCCACTGGCGGTCGCCTTCGAAAATGTCGACTTCGACTACTTCCCAGGCAGCCCCGTCCTGCGCGATGTGAGTTTCCGCCTGGAAGAGGGTCAGACGCTGGGACTGCTGGGACGCACGGGTAGTGGCAAGACGACGCTGATTCGCCTGTTGTTCCGCTTTTACGATGTCCATGAGGGTGGCCAGATTCGCCTGGGCGGCGAAGCCCTGACCGATGTGACCCTGAATAGTCTGCGGCAACGTGTTGGCATGGTCACGCAGGATGTGCAGATCTTCCGCGCCACGGTGCGTGAAAATCTGTCGCTCTTCGACGAGCAAGTCGAGGATGACCACATCCTGGCAGCCATCGACGCATTGGACCTCTCCGATTGGTACGACACGTTACCAAACGGGCTCGACTCGACGATTGCTGCAGGCGGCTTGTCCGCCGGCGAATCACAGCTTCTTGCCTTCGCTCGAGTCTTTCTCAAGGATCCAGGTCTCGTCATTCTCGACGAGCCCTCTTCACGGCTCGACCCGCTCACGGAACGCCGCATCGAGCGCGCCGTCAATGAGTTACTTCGCGGCCGCACAGCCATCGTCATCGCCCACCATCTGGCCACCGTGCAGCGAGTCGACGACATCATGATCCTTGACGAGGGCCGTATTCTGGAACATGGCCGGCGTGAGACGTTGGCCCAGGATCCCACTTCAGAATTCGCTCGCTTGCTGCGTGTCGGCTTGGAAGATCACACGGCATGAGCGAAACCGTGAAATCACCCTCGACGCTGCGTACAGCGTGGTTGTTGGTCCTCTATCGACCGTGGTTGTTCCTCGGTACGGTACTGTTCCGCGGCATCGACGATCTGGTGCCCTTCGCCACGGGCCTGATCATGAAGGCCTTCTTCGACACCATTACGGGCGATGCCGCCGCAGGGTTCACGGCGTGGACCCTTGTCGCCTTCTACGTCGTGATCGAACTCGGTGATCGAGGCGTGTTGTTTGTGGCCACCATCCTCGGCCACCGCTGGTGGTACACGGCGAGTTCTCTATTGCGCAAGAATATGCTCATCGCCGTGTTGGCCATTCGAAATCCCCTGCAAGTAGCCTCCGCGTCGGGTGAAACCACGAATCGCTTCCGCGATGATGTGGATGCTGTGGTCACGTACATCGAGCAATACATCCATCTATGGGGAAACCTGGCCTTTGCCGCCCTCGCCATCACGTGGATGGCCCGTATCGATGTGATGGTAACCATCGTCACCGTGATTCCAGCAGTGGTGATCGTTACCATCGTCGATGTCGCACGCAAGCAAATCATGAAGTACCGCACTGCACAGCGTGAGGCGACAGAGGCCTCAACGAATTTCGCCAATGAAATGTTTCAGTCGGTACAGGCACTGCAGGTGGCCACTGTCGAAGGCAAGGCCGTCGAACACTATCGACATCTCAACGATGCACGCCGGAAATCAACGCTCATAGACAATCTGTTCAACCAGATGTTGATGTCGGTAAATGTGAACATCAGCCACCTGGCGACGGGTGCTATTCTGATGCTGGTGGCGCAGTCAATGAAGGATGGAACCTTCTCTGTCGGCGACTTTGTCTTGTTCTCGACCTACGTCGGTGAAGTGGCACGCAGTGGATCGCTGATCGGTAGGGTCATGGCGCAGCACAGACGAGCCGAAGTCTCCCTGGGACGCATGACCAGCACGATCGAGACCCAGTCGACTGCCGCGCTTGTAGAGGCTGGTCCGGTCTATCTGACCGAGCCCCTGCCGCCGATTCCGCCACCTGATCCGCTGGCGACGCATCAACTCAACGAGCTGGAAGTTCGCGGTCTGAGTTGCGTTTACCCCAACAGCCCCAATGGCGTCCACGACATAGATTTCCAACTGCGTCGTGGGTCCTTTACGGTGATAACCGGTCGGATCGGCGCCGGCAAAACGACCCTCGTTCGCGCGCTATTGGGTATCGTGCCCACGACTTCCGGTCAGATCCTGTGGAATGGCGACCAGATTGAGGAACCGAAGGATTTCTTCCTACCCCCTCGCTGCGCCTACACACCACAGGTACCGCGGCTGTTCAGTGAGAGTTTGCGCGACAACATCCTGCTCGGACTGCTGGAGGAGCATCAGATGGTCGACACGGCAGTGCGCATGGGTGCCCTGGAGGAGGATATTCCAACCCTCGAACGAGGTCTTGATACCATTGTAGGGCCGCGCGGTGTGAAACTTTCAGGTGGACAGATACAGCGGGCAGCGGCAGCGCGGATGTTTGTCCGCGAGGCCGAGCTTTTCGTCTTCGACGACCTGTCTTCTGCCCTCGATGTGCAGACTGAGCGCCTCCTGTGGGAACGACTCTTCGAAACGCGCCAGCAGACCTGCCTGGTCGTGTCCCATCGTCGACCCGCCCTGCAGCGCGCCGACCAGATCATCCTACTGCACGAGGGGCGCATCAGCGCCACGGGAACATTGAGCGAATTGCTCGAGTCGAGTGTCCAGATGCGTAGTCTATGGCATGGCGATGACGGCCTCTCGCAAGAGTAGACGTCTTAGAGGGTTGACGATGACAGACAGGGCTTTCCAGACTCGTAAGGGTGCATTGGCACAGGCACGTACCATCGTCGCCGCCACCAATGCCTGCTCACCTGATGATCTGCTACGTGATGAAGTCACCATCGTGCCGGCCGCCCTGCACGCAGACCGGATGCCCTTTCATCTGGGTCGCCCGCATCTGAGCTTGACGACCTTCGGCGTCGGCGTCGTGGTGACAGTCAGCGACGAATGGGTGCAGTGGATCCGGCGCCTGGTTCGCGGCCTGAGCCGCGATGACATCTTCGCGACCCAGTGCCTGTCACGGATCCAACGCCACGTACAACGCTCCCGTCAGCCTTTCGCTGGCCCGCAACACCGCTACGTATGTGCCCAGGAGCTGTGGCGTGAGGTGCAGCCACCGATGGCTGTAGAAATCGAGTGCGTGCAACCGGGCCCGGCGATGGATGCACTATACGACCTACCCTTCGAGCATGCCCTGGGTGACCGTGGCAACACGGAGCGTCCCGATATGGTTGGCGTCACGGCACGCAAGGACGGTGAGGTCGTCGCCCTTGCAGCCGCTAGCGCCGACCACGAGCAGATGTGGCAGATTGGCGTCGATGTCCAGCCGTCGTATCAGGGGGCTGGCATTGGTGCAGCGATCGTCAGCCAGTGCACGCGCGCCGTGCTGCGTGCCGGCCGCGTGCCCTACTACTCGACACACTTGTCCAACCTGCGCTCGCAGTCGGTGGCGATACGCTGTGGATTCGTTTCGGCGTGGACGGAGGCGTATGTATACGTGCCAAGGGGAAGGCGTATTGCCGGGGACTATCTTGGGGAGCAGCGAGTTTCGATCCGCGATACTTGACGATGCGGAGCCCTTCACATGAATCCCGGCGGTAACCTCGTCCTCTAACAACTAACTCTCACTCGAAGGAAGAACCATGGCTACAACCGAAGATGTATTGACCCATCACCTGACATGTTTTGGAGAAGGTGACCTCGACGGAATCCTCTCCGACTATACGGCGGAGTCCATCTTTTTCACGCCCTTGGGAACACTCAAGGGCATCGATCAGATCCGTCCGCTCTTCGAGGGACTGATTGCCGAATTCGGTAAGCCCGGCGCGTCCTTCGAGATGACCTGTCAAGCCGTAGAGGGCGACTGTGCCTTCATCACGTGGACGGCTGAAACGGCGGACAACTCCTACGAGCTGGGCACAGACACGTTTGTCGTGAAAGACGGCAAGATTGTGGCACAGTCCTTTGCGGGGAAAATTGTCCCCAAGGCGTAAAGAGGGGAAGGCTACTTCACCCGCTCTCCCGCCTGAAACACAGCGACGACACGACTCACGGCGCTGACATCCCGTGTCGGATCTCCGTCGAAAGCGACCAGGTCGGCGACCTTGCCCACTTCGATCGTACCAAGTTCATCCGCCAGACCGATCGCCTCGGCGGAGATCCGCGTTGCTGCCTCCAATGCTTCACCCGGTGTGAAACCGACTTCTACGAGCAACTCCAGGTCGTAGTCGAGGTGACCGAAGGCGAGATCATTCACACCGGAATCTGTACCTGGCACAATCCGTTCTTTCATGCAGTAGTCCAGCAATTGGCGCATCACATCGAGCCGCCCCTGGGCGCGTGCCTCCAGAGACTCGAGCATCTTCAGATCCGCGCCGGCTGCACTGCCATCATCGCGACGACGACGCAGTTGTGTGATCTGCGGCCAGCGACACCAGGCCTGCAATGTGGGACTGATCCAGATGCCGCACTCGGCCATCATCTCGGCCAACTTCGGATCGAAACGAAGTTCGCCATCGGGATCTAGAAATTCGGCGTGCTCCATCAGATCGATGCCGGCTTTCACGGCATTCACCATCGACTCCGAGGCTCGACAGTGAGCAGCTGTCAGACGGTGAAAATGCTGGGCTTCGTGTACGGCGGCATGCAGCTCCGCTTCTGAATAGGAAGCTCTTCCTGGAATCGTGCCCTCCGTGCCACCGCCAGAGGCCATGATTTTGATATAGTCGGCTCCCTCATGCACAAGGCGGCGTACACTGCGTCGGATCTCCTGCTCGCCATCTGCAACTTCATTGCACATGTGGAAGTGGCCGCCAGTACAGGTAATGGGCCGCCCTGACACCTGCATTCGCGGACCGGGGATAAGCCCTCGACTCAACCCCTGCTTCAGGGTAAAGCCCACTTTGTTTCGTGCGCCGTGTTCACGGATCGTCGTGATCCCCGCCTGCAGGTGACGGTGCATATTCATTGCCCCCGTCAGAACCATCATCTCGTCGGTCTCGGAAAACATCTCAGAATAGGGGCGACCGTCCCCTGCGAGGCTCAGGTGTGTGTGCCCATCGATCAACCCTGGGCTCAGGCAGGAATCTCCGAGGTCGATCGTCTTCGCCCCAGGTGCAGCCTGCCCGGTGATCGCGCCAACCGCATCGACTGCCACAATCCGGCCAGCAGAGACAAGAACAGCCTGATCTTTGCGTGGCACCCCACCGCGGCCATCGGCGAGAAGACCGGCGCGAATGATCGTCTGCGTCATGGCATCCCTCATTCCACCAGCAGAAGCTGTCCGAAGCCTGAAGGATCTCGTGACGCCCCACCGGTAGACCACAAGCGATGGTGCGAGACTCGGCCGTCGTCGAGATCGTTGATCATCGCATCAAAACGCACGATGTCACCCACTGCGGGGCGTGCCTGTGTGTCTCCCCGGATCTGAGAGAAAGGGACCGTGATCTCCAGTGTATAGCCACCGTCGTGCCGTTTCGCCGCCCAGAGGAACCCCTCCTTCCAGGCATTTGTGCCCTCCGCTGCGTCATCCGGACGTAGAGCAGGCAGCACATTCTGACTCACGAGCGCATCGTACGATGCCGTGCGTGCAGACTCGGCACGACCATCGATGTAGATCTCGACACCATCGACTCCCCAAGGTGACGCGCCGGGTGAATTGGCAACATCTTCATCCTCAACACGGAAACTCAGGTGCAGACCCGCAGCAGACCAACCGGCCTGCACATAGGCGGTCATATCAGCATTGCCAGCGTAGTTAGCAGCAGATACGATCGTGCGTGACTCTGCATCGATGATCATTGCACTGATCTGGGACCATTCAGCCAGGTCACCATCGAGAGTCGGTGTGTCCATCGGCGACACATTGTAGAAGGCCTCTCGCAGCACAGCCTGATCCTGCATCGTGACGTCCAGAGGAATCCCATCTCCTTCGCCACGCAGAGCCACCGTCATCGGCAGAGAAATCGCCCCTCGCCACGCCGGCCGGGCCAGATCTTCCTGAGAGGGGATGACATCGATGGCGACACCGGCCACGCCACCACTCGGCACCCTGACATCCTTGGTGGCTGCACCCTCTACTGCCAGTGACAGCTCCACATCGAAATCCAAGGGATTCATGAGCACCACCTTTGACTGCTCACCCTCGCGTGAGAACTCGATCGCTCCCATCAGCTGCTGCGACCAGCCCGAGTTCATACGGTCGCGGGTGGCTCGACCAACGGGGACGACAAACTGATCGATGATCTCACCCTCAGCATCAATCGCCGTTGCTTCCATCTTCGCCGCTGTCACATCGATGGCGAGGTAGTGATTCGTCGACTTGGCAACCTGCTGATAGCGATTTTCTGCACTGTTGATCTGGTAGAGCGGTGCACCGCCACCACCGGTCACGACATACGTCACGCCGTCCTTGGCAGAGCGCTCGTAGATGTGATCGTGACCATTGAGGACCAGATCGACACCATACATCTCAAACAGCGGCATGAGGAATCGCTGACCCTGATCGACGGGCCATTCCCGTGGTGTGCCATCCGGCTGCCGGCGACCATGTGGACCGGAGGTCAAAGGGGCATGATGAAAGGCCGCCACCGTGTAACGATTCCTGGACGAACGCAACTGCTCGTGCAACCACTCGTATTGCTCAAATCCGGGGGCCAGTTGCGAATTGCTGTCGATGATGAGCAAGGTCAGATACTGATAGTCGACACGATACCAGTGTTCGTTGCCAGGCAATTCGAAGAGACTGAAGTAGTGTGAACGCTCCGCCTGTTCAGGCGTGGGCGGCACCGTGACGAACTGACGCGTCCGTTCGTGGTTGCCAATCGCTGGCCACAAGGGAATTCTCCCAAGCAGATCGCGCGCCGGATCGAAAAATTGATCGATCCACTGATCATATTGGCTGCCATCGGCGGGATAGTCGCCGGTACCGACGATGAAAAGGGCATCGGACTCGTTCTCGTAGATTCGCTGCGACACCTTGTGCCACACATCGGGGAGGGAGCGTACGTCACCGAGAGCAAGAAACCGGTAGGCAGCAGGGCTCTCGGGTAACGTGTGGAATTCGCGCTCGCCACTGTCGAGTCCGCTTCCCTGCAATCGGTAGGTGTAACGCGTGTCCGGCTTGAGTCCATCGAGGGCGAAGATGTGATGACGATCGGCATCATGCGTCGCCGTAACACGTTTGCCTTTGCCGTCAGCACGTTGCCATGTCAGCGTCGCTGCGACTGGCTCGGCGTGATCGACGACAATGGTCATCGCAGCCGGGCCAGGCTGCAACAAGAAGGGACCACAGTCGTATTCAGTGGCAGCAGCGAGTTCACTGACAGCAATACCACTGAACAGGGCGCAGACGCAAAGGTTGCTCAATACTCGCACAGATTCTCCGGATCGTCTAAAGGTGGATCGAATGTCAGGCAAACCGCTAGCGAATCGAATTCAGAATAGGTGTCAGCACCTGCTGTTGAAAGCGCCAGGCAGCGGACATCGTCTCATAGGGCTGGGTCTGCCCGTCAAAATCGACGGGATTCATCGTGATACTGAGCTCAAGACTCGGGAAGCAGATCGCATAGTTTCCTCCCGCACCCCAGGATGTGAATCCATCCCGTGGCAGGTCGGGCCACAACTGGCCGAATTCGTTGCTCCAGAAACCGTGCCCATATCGTCGCATGGCCGGCTCTTCTGCATCACGCAGAAAGGGATTCACACGAGTCGAGGCACGTAGCCACTTGGCAGGTACAATCTGCTCACCCGCCCACGCGCCATCGTTGCACCACAGCCAACCCATCCGCGCGTGATCGTGTAAGGTGGTTCGAATACTCGTTCCCCAGCCAAACACGTCGACCCGGGCTGACTCGGCCATCTTCTGCGAACCCGCATTGTATTGCCAGGCTGCACCTATTCGACCAGCAATCCTGTCCTTGAACAAACCACCCATCTTGGCAGAGCCTTCCGGATCGTCGATGTCGTAGAGACCGTAGGCCCTCTCTATGCAATGCATGAGAAGACACATGCCCGTTGTCTGGTAGTTGAATACGGCCCCGGGCTCCTCCCCTGGCTTGAGAAAGCCGGAGACATTGCAGATGAGATGCCGCAGGGTCGCGCCGCGATTGGCCTCGAAGGCATACCGACCCTCCTTGGGACCACGACCGGGAGGGATATCCATCATCTCTGGAAAGAGATCGACGACGAGGTCATCCGCACTGCCAATACGGCCTTCTTCGATGGCGATACCGAGCATATTCGACAGCACAGATTTCATCGCCGAGGCGATGTGGACTTCCTGCGTTGCCTCCATCTGACGAAGCCACTCAGCCACGAGATAGCCGTGGCGCACAATCGCCACGCGGTATGGTTTATCAGGAACAAGCATATCGAGGCACTGTCGCGACGCGGCGAATTTGCCACTGTCCATGCCGACATCCTCTGGTCTGGCTGTCTTCCAGATCGACATGGGATACATGCTGTCCATTTGTCACGACCTCTTGCGTGTGAGCTGAAACCTGACCTGCTTCAGTGTCCGGACATCTTCACGGCAGAAAAACCACCTCTGACAGCGTGTGAGCAAGTGAGTGATGAATATTCAGAAAATCGCCAGCCAGATTCGTGTGACAGATCTTGAGCGTTCGATTGCCTTCTACACCAGGACACTCGGCTTCACCCTCGCCTTTCGTTTCGAAGATTTCTATGCTGCCGTGGACCATGGAGAGCATCGACTTCACCTGAAACTTGTGGATGACACCGATCCAAGTGTCGAGTTCGTTCGCCGGGGAGAGCATTTACACTTGCATATCACCGTAGATGATCTGGCGACGAGTTTTGATCAGATCAAGGCAGCAGATATCACCATCGCTCTGCCGATCACCGAGCGCCCCTGGGGGTTGTCGGAGTTCGTCGTCGAAGACCCCGATGGACACACGATCTACTTCGCCCAGGGGGAATCCTCTTGAGCGCCCTCCAGACCAACGCCCCCATGCTCTACGAGATGCACATGCACACCCCCATGTGTCATCATGCCTTTGGCGAGCCCGAGGACTATGCCCAGGTTGCTGAGCAAAGAGGCTTGAAGGGCATTGTCGTCACCTGCCATAACCCGACGAACGACGGCTGGTCACCGACAGTGCGCATGAGTGTCGACGAATTCGGTGAGTATGTGGATCTCGTTGATCAAGCAGCGCAGGCGTGGAGGGGGCGGGTAGATGTACGGCTTGGGCTCGAGAGCGACTATGTCCCCGGAATGGAGCCATGGCTTGAAGAGTTGCACACCATGGCGCCCCTGAATCATGTACTGGGTTCAGTGCACCCTCATTTACCGCAATACAAAGAGCGCTTTCATCTCGGTGACATCGAACAGTTTCAGCGCACGTATTTCGAACACCTGGCACTGGCCGCCGAGAGTGGACTCTTCGATACGTTGGGGCATCCCGACCTGATCAAGAACATCGAGCCAGAGGCATATGATCTGCCACGATTGATGGACACGATCTGCGCTGCACTGGACCGCATCGCCACAGCAGGTACGGCGATGGAATTGAATACGTCGGGGCTGAATAAGGTGGTCCCCGAGATGAATCCGGGTCCTGAGATTCTGCGTGAGATGTATGAACGTGGGATCCCCGTGGTCATCGGTGCCGATGCCCATAAACCGGAACGTGTCGCCGCTGACTTTGTGCAGGCCCTCGATACGCTGAGTGCGGCAGGCTACTCAGTGGTGAGCAACTTCCTCGACCGCAAGCGCGTGGAACTACCCATCGACGCGGTCCGTGCATCACTCGAGGGCCACCAGGCCTAGGGCAGCTCCAGTTGCTCACACTGCACATGTTCGTAACCAGGCGGTGCCACCACAGGCTGACAGATCGCTTCCACATCGATCCACGCATCACCGCATTCGAAGCGGTATCGTCCGGGTTCTGGTAAGACAAACCAGCTCGTCCCTGCATCATCGGCCTGCACACCGTAGGCTGATAGTCCTTGTCCGTCCATGGCACGCACGAAGACCTGTGCCGCCGGAACCGGTATGCCGGCGTGCATCACTCTGATGAGAACCTCCGGAACGCGAGTCTCACTGAGGGGCCCCACGTCGCGACCCGTCCAACGACGAAATAGATCCCGCGACCAGCGACGGGTGGCTGTCGGTTGTGAGATGGGTTGCGAAGGATCACACCAGTTGAGCAGAAGCGCTGCCTTGCCCCACGCTTGCTGCGAGCCTGCACCGAATGGATCGATGCGGGCATCGGCGCCACTCTGCGACGGCCAGTGGATGTCCAGATCCAGTGCGGCGCTCAGCATCCCGGGTACCTGTCGGGAAAACACGCTATAGTCCATATCCGCCAGATAGAAGGTCTGCAGCCCGTGCACCTTGAGATCTGGAATACGTAGCAGGAACTCCTCCCAGCCGTCCGTCAGCGTTGGCTCCTCGTCGTGGCCCCACTCGGCGCCGTCGAAGATCCCCGCCTCGCCGACGCGAATCGGTTTGGCAGGCAGTTCAGCTCGGATCGTTTCGATGGCCTCCTGGATCGTCGCCAGACCACTGAAGAGGCGGTAACAGTCGATGAGATCGATCAACTCCTTATCAGCCGTGTGGGGCTCAAAGGTGACCTCCGCAATGCGTGTTTGATCAAGCTCTTTGACCTTCCTTAGCAGCGGCACGCAGAAGTCGGGGTCACGCGCATCGGTGATGTCCCAGAACAGGATGGATGGATGGTTTCGCGAGCGCCTGATCCAGTGGTCAGCCACAGTCAGGTGCGTCGCCATGATCAAGGCCAGTTCGGCTGCAGTCGTCTCTCCCCGCGGTACCTGCCCCGTGCCGACACAGAAGTTGGCGCCAACGACGAAGACGCCCATCTCGTCGGCCACATCGTACAGGACCTGGGGTGGATCGTATCGGTGGTGTTCAACAATGCTGATGTTGGCTTCGGCGAGTTCCTGAAACTTCCTCGTCAGCCACTGCCGCTCGTAGACATAGGGCAACGTATGATCCCCCCACGGCATGAGCTTGTGTCCATTGAGCAGCAGTTGATCACCCTCGGCCCAGATCTCTCGGAAACCGAAACGCGTCGTCGATTCGATGTTGCCCATCGTCGCTCGCAGGAAGTACAGCACCGGCTCACCATAGGGTGGTCTGCCCCAGAGGACCGGATCATCCCAGGACGCCTCCACAACAATGTCCTGCATCGTTTCAGCCTCGACATCGACCTGGCATGCGGGCAGCGACAATGTCAGTTCGCCGTTTCGCTCCACGCGGCATCTCAGCGTCTGCTTGATGGCTGCTCGAGTCTCGTTGATCACCCTCGCCTCGACGCGAATCCTCTGGTCTCGCACCGAGGTGATCACGTGTACATCCTCGATACGGAGATCAGACCTGCGTGTGAGCCACACGTCAGACTCGATGCCCACCGTCGATGGGCTCGTGAACCAGAACAGCGTATCCAGGGCCTGCTGGGTGGCCTCGCCAACCACCCAGGAGTCTGGGTGGGCATAGCTACCGGTGCAGTTGTGGGTATAGATCATCAACTCGTGATCGTGTCCGGGCCGCAGCAACGCGCTCAGATCCACGCGCCAGGGCAGACGCATGTGGTGGTGATCCGCCACGGCTTCGCCGTCGAGGTAGAGTCGCCCATAGTGGCGCACACGTTCCAAATCCAATCCGAGCCCCTGCACATCCCAGTGTGCGGGAATACGCAAGGTCGTGCGATACCAGCCCGATTCTGGCGGATCCTCCTCGAATTCACGCGATCGATGTGGTACCCGCATGGGCAACCAACCGGTTGCGGGTGGGTTCCCGTCGGCGCCGGGTGTAAACTCCCATACACCGTTGAGCAGCAGGCGATCCATGTCTGTTGAGTCGACCATCGAGCCCTCTCCTGTTTTCTGATCATAGCAAGGATAGTGGAGTGCATACGCGAGCAACACTTCATCACGATCTGCGTCAGTTGGGTGTAGTGGACGCTGACACGCTCTTCGTGCACTCCTCGTTCCGGAGTCTCGGCCACGTCGAGGGGGGTGCCAACACGGTCATCGGCGCCCTGCATGATGCGGTCGGACTGGACGGTCGCGTTCTGATGCCCTCCTTCAATCTGGTCGGCTCCCAGGATGAGCGCGCTGCTCGTTGGGATGTTGAACAGACTCCGTCCTCAGTAGGTTGGCTTACAGAGGCCTTTCGCCAGATGCCCGAAACGGCCCGCTCAGACCACTATTCCCATTCCGTCGCTGCCCAGGGTTGCGATGCGCCGAGCCTCGTGTCGGGCCATCGGTCTCAGACTGGCATGTCGTCACCTTGGGATCGTGAGCCTTGGGGCAAGACCTATGGCGACAGGTCGCCCATGATGCAAGCGTTGGACCTGAATGTGAAAATCCTGATGGTGGGCGTCGACTACGAGTCTTCCACCTATGTCCACCTCGTCGAGGTCATGTGGTGGGCCGCAAGACTCGCTCATGATCCAACGTCGACGTTTCGGGGTCTGGACAGGGTCGAAATGGGGCGAATGTGGGACCAGGAGGGCGTCCTGGCTCGAGGCCTGGTGGGCGACGCAGGCTGCCGCCTGTTCGCGGCGCGGACCTACGTCGATCAATTGCTGGCCTGGGCTGAACGGTTGTGAGCAGAAACACCTTTTGCAGGCTGGCGTAACTGTAGTGTTTTCAATGGTCTCAACCGCTCGAGACTACAGCCGCTTGACCGTCAACACCGCGAACCGCTTCGTAACATCATGATTGGTATCGGACCACGATCCTACATCAGTGGACCACAGGCCCGAATCCTGCCGACACCACCTCCAGGAATAGACAATATGCGTACGGCCCTTCCCCCGCGTCTGTGTGTGTGGTTGATAGTCAGTTCACTGGCGCTGGCCTCCGTCAGCCCACTGATGGCGCGCTCTCATCGTGTCGATCAGGTTCCACACGGTCAGACCCTCGGTTGTGCCACATGTCATGTGAATCCCTCTGGAGGTGGCTCACGCAATGCCTTTGGCACGGATGTAGAGAGTTTCCTGACGTCTGTCGACGCCAGTGGAGATGTCCAGTGGAGTGATCTGCTGGCGACGATCGATTCCGATGGCGATGGCTTCACCAATGGCCAGGAATTGGGCGATTGGGATGGACTCTGGTCTACAGGCGACGCAAATCCAGAACAATCACCGACCGCACCGGGCAATGCGGGAAGCTTGCCCGCCTTTGAGGGCGAGTGGACTGATGTTGGATTCGTCGACGTGATCGACGCCAAAGGATTCGGCGGCGAAGGTTTTCGTGTCGTTGTCGAGACCAACATCGAAAGTGCCGGTGGCGATCTGACACTGGGAGAACTGGTTGAGGGCGAGGGAATTCAGGTCAAGGGCGAGTTGAGTCGTGATTACAGCACCGTGTATGCGAGATCAATTTTCGTCGGTGGCGGCACGGAGCCTGAAGAAGGGGTCATCGATCTGATCATTCGCGGTTTGGATGGTAGCGACATCATCATCGGTGACTTTGTTCGCCCCTTCCTGACCAATACCGAATTCGTCAGCGAAGCCAGCGGTCAGACTCAGGCCATCGCCGACTTCCAGTCAGGCGAACTGGTGAAGTTCACCGTCGGCATGTACGACATTGGCCACTTTGTCACCCGCCTCGCCCGCGAACCGGACCTGTCCGACGACGTCCGTGAAACCTTCGACCAGGATGTCGAACTCGCTTTCATGCAGGATGCAGACGGGATTCTGCGCACCTTCGGGCCCACGTTCGATGTGACAGGCACCGACTTCTTCGACGAATTCGGCGCAGCCATCGATCCGGCGGCGATCCCCTTCGAAGCCGAAATCGTCATCGAGTTCACTGATCCATCGAGTGGACAGATTCCTACCGCCCATCGTGTGGATATTCTGGCCCATGGTGCCGAGTGGCCGACGGATCCCGATGTATTGCTGCAGCGTTTCGACGCCGTCCACAGTGGCGTGGAGATGACGACCTTTGATCCGCATCTGCGGCGGCTCGCTCGCGATGCAGATCTCGTTTTCGGCGATGGATCAGCGGCGAACCGCAGCGACGTAGTCAGCGGTTTCGTTCGCCTCGTCGTCAACCACCCGCCCCACGGTCGCTTGTATTATGGCGATGTCATCAGTGCCCTCACCGTCGATCCACCCGACTACACTGGACCCGGAGCGCCAGCGCAAGAGCCGACCGAGTTCTTCAGCGAAGAGATACGTCACGATTTCTTCGATCAGGTGGAAGACGATATGGTCCGCTTCGGCGGCGCCACAGTCGTCGTCGAAGGAGATGTCATCGATGGCGATAGCAACTCGATCGGCATCGGCGGTCTGCAGATCGGCAACTGGGTAGCCATCGAAGCGACCCCTTCTGTCGATGTGAATCTCTTCTATGCGTCGCTCATTCAGCCTGACCCACCGGTTGATTATAACCCCGAATCGGGAACGGGCTTCTGGGCGGAAATTCGTTGGATCGATGGCGATGAACTGGGTGTTGGCGATCCCTGGAAGCAAGTCTGGAGTGGAGCCGACTACATCGATGCCGCGACAGGGCTGGTATTGTCTCTGACAGATTTTTCTTCGGGTGATCTCGTCGAATTTGTCGTGGCACAGACAGACGTGGGTGAGCGGATCGTGAGTATCAGCCGCAATCCTGATTTCGACCCGGGTCCCGACACCGAAATTCGCGACCAGCATGTTGGTTTCGTGGACGACAAGGATCGTCTGTGGGACATTGGCAATGAATTCGTCATCGATCCTGGCGCCGCCGTTACCGACACCAATGGCAATACCATTGCCGTCGGCTCCATAGCCCCCCAGGCATGGATTGCCGTGGAGTGGTCCGACCAGGACCAGGGCCTGGCCGTGGCCATTGAGGTTCTACCCGTCGACATGGGCTCGAGTAACCCAAATGTCGGCCTGTTTCACTTTGACAGAGTCGAGGGCGATCGACTCTTCACTTTCGCACCCTATCCACGTCCCATCGCCCGGGAGGCGGTGATCGAATTCGACGACGGCACACCAGCGAGCATCGCCAGTATTCCCACCGGACCGGTGCGGCTCTTTGTCACTGTGCCGGGCTACAACTTTCCCCATCTCGGCGACTTCATCGAACACGTGATTATCGATCCCGTCGATTTCGGCACAGGTGGCGAGCCAGCGCCTCAGCCGACGGAGTTCTTCGGCGAGTATGAGGGCATCGCCACCATCGCTTTTGCCGATGAGGGAAAAGAACAGATCGGCTTCGGCGAACAGCGTGTGGTCATCGAGGGAGACATTGTCGATGAAGATGGCGTGGCGATCTCCATCGATGATCTGCGCCCGGGCGAAACCATCTTCATCGAAGCAACCGCCTCCATCGATCCGAGCCTGTTCTACGCCCACCACGTGCAGCAGGATCCAAACTGGGAGGGTGAAGCACAGGGCACCAGTTTCCGCGCCTTCCTCGTCGCCATCGATGGTCCCGACCTGATCGTCAGTGAACACCCCAGACCGTATTTGGACGACATCGAGGTTTTCGACATCGAGACGGGCCAGTCCTTGACTCTGGGAGATCTACAGTCGGGGGATCAGGTAGAGTTTCTGATTGCCCAGACGGATCTGGGCGACTACGTGGCCGCCCTCACGCGAGTTGCAAGTCACGATCTGCCCGAGCCACGCGTGACAGATATCGACTTTGCCTTTGTTCGCGACGGTGCAGCATGGCTTACCGGTCCAGTATGGACACTTGCGGCTGGGGTGACCGTCATCGATGAGAATGGCAATTCGATCGATGTCAACTCCATCACTTCGGAGACACAGATTCTGATCACACTCGATCCGAATACGGACGAGGTCGTGCATTTGGAGACGGTCCCAGAGGGGATCTACCTGGGTGATGAAGATTCATTTCAGGATCGCTTCGATCGCGTCGGAGCAGATCAACTCCACACCTTCACCTTGACCGGCTGGCCTATCGTCCGTGAGGCGGACATCACCTTCGATGATGGGTCGGTCGCGACGCTTGCCGACGTCGGCCCGGGGCCGAATCGTGTTCTGTTCGCACCCCGTGATGCCCTGTTCCCTTTCATTGGCGAGGTAATCGAGTGGATCATCATCGATCCACTCGACTTTGGCTCCAATGGCGAGCCTCCACCACAACCGACGGAGTTCTTTGGCGAGTATTCGAACTTTGGTGTCCTTGATGTCATCGATCCCATCAAAGGCATCGGTCTTGATCGCTTAAGAATTGTCGTCGGTGGCGACATATCCGATCCGGATGGGAATCTGTATTCCCTCGACGAACTGAATGACGGTGAAGGCCTGTTTGTCGAAGGTCAAGTGAATGCCACGCGCGATGTGTTCTTTGCTCATACACTGCTGCGGAATGCCAATCACCTCCCAGATACGCAGACCTCGACATGGGGTACCGTCCGTGGCGTGGAGGGAGACGACATCTTCATAGGCGACGGCGTTCGCGTGCTGCTTGATGACGTCGAATTCATCAATGGTTCTACAGGGGAGATTCTGAGTCTCGACGATCTACAGTTGGGTGATTTCGTCGAAGCCACAGTAGTTCAAACGGATGTCGGCGACTACGTCAGTCGAGTTGTTGTAAATCCAGAGACTGAGTTTGCTGAAGAAGGTCCCATCCACACGCAAGATGTGGACGTCGCCTGGGTTGAAAACGATGTCACCGTGTGGACACGTGGCCCCGACTTCGACATCTCCACGGCCGATGTCGTGGGTGTAGATGGCGCACCCGTCGATGCCGCTGGGATCGACTATGCTACGCCCCTGGCAATTCACGTAGATCCCACCGTCGAGACACCGCAGTTGTTTGCCACTTTCGTCGAAGTACTCGAACCGGGGGTCTATCCCGAGGGCGAGAACGTCTGGTTTCAACATTGGGACGGTCTGACAGATGACATCCTGCGAACGTTGGAACCTTTCCCACGCAATCTCGCCGCAGATGCAACAGTGATCTTCAACGACGACGCACCGGGGACGGTGGCCGACATTCACGGTCCATTGCGGTTGACGATTCTTGGGCCGTCCGACAGGGAGACTGTGCTGCGCAATGAAGTGATCGTCGATGTCCTGCTCGATCCGGTCGACTTCGGTGAAGGCAGCGAGGGAGGCGAAGAGGGCCCACCACCGCAACCCACAGAATACTTCGGTGAATGGTCAGGCATCGCCAGTCTCGACATCATCGACCCCATCAAGGGCATCGGCTTTGGCCGGGCCAGAGTCGTCGTCGAGGGTGACATCGTCGACCCTGCGGGCAATCTGTTGAGTCTCGATGATCTGCAAGCGGCAGATGGTGTGTTGATTCGTGGCGACAGAGCCAGCGACGAAGATGTCATCTATGCACGCAAGATCTTCGTCCATCCTGACGGTGTGGAAGACACGCAGGACTCCTACGGCGGCACGGTACGCGAAGTGCTCGATGGCGAGATCATCATCGGCGACTGGGTGCGCCCTCTACTCGATGACATCGAAATCGCCGATGGGCAAACAGGAGAGTTGCTCAGTCTCGATGATCTGCAACCCGGAGCGATCGTGGACTACGTCATCGCTCATACGGATCTGGGTGACTATCTCGCCGCATTCGTCGTCAATCCGACGGATGTGGGAAACCTCGAACCTGAATTTCTGTATGAGGACACACAGTTAGCCTTCATCGATGGCGAGAATCTCGTATGGACCTATGGACCCGACTTCGAGATAGGAGAAACGGAGTTCTTCGACGCCGCCGGTGAGCCCATCGATCCGACGACCATCGACTATGCAGCGCCTTTGGCGATTCTCGTGGATCCCGAGGCAGCCAGTGATCAGTTACGGGCAACGCGGGTCGAAGTACTCGAACCAGGGCAGCAATTAGCAGATCCAGAGATCTGGTGGATGCAGAATTTTGATGGCTACGACAATGGTGTGCTGCGGACCCTCAACCCTTACCCCCTGGCGCTGACACGTGACGCAGACGTCATCTTTGCCAATGGCGAGCCGGCGACACGAGACGATATCCCAGGTGGGCCTGTACGCTTGACGATCAAGCGACCTCCCGTCTGGGAAGTCATCTTGTGGCGAGATGTCATCGTCGGCGTCGAGATTGATCCAGCAGACTTCGGCACCGGCAGTGGTGACGGCGGTGAAACCTCAGAGCCCACCGAATTCTTCGGCGAGTGGGATGGTGTCGCCAGCATCGACTACATCGACCCGGAGGCGAGAGATGTCGGATTCGGTCGAATCCAATTGATCGTGGAAGGGGAGATCTTCGGCGCCGATGGCGAACCGATGACCGTTGACCGACTCAACGTTGATGATGCGATCTATGTGGAGGCGCAGCCATCGATTGATCCGGAAGTGTTCTATGCCAGTGTGATCCATGTCGATCCAGACTTCGAGATCATCACCGACGATGGCACATTCCATGCCTTTGTGCGGTCCGTGGAGGACGGCTCCCTGTATGTGGGTGATCTCATCCGCCCGCTTTTGTCTGATGCCGAACTCTATGACGCCGTAACTGATGATGCCTTCCCATTGAGCGATCTGCGACAGGGCGACATCGTCGAGTATTCAATCGCCCACACGGATGTAGGCGATTTTGTCTCCTATATCGGCCGCGGTCCGGATATCGAATTTCCTGCGGACGGCTGGGATGCCGATGTCGACCTGGCCTTCCTCGACGAGGACGGGTTTGTCTGGCTCGCGGGGGCTACGTACGAACTGGCATCTCTCGTGGATGTGTTCGACCTCGAGGGCAATCGCGTCGGACAATCGCTGCTTGAGGCGGGTACGTGGATCGGCGTTTTCAATGATCCAGACAATCCCAATGTGGCGACACGCATCGAAATGGTGGAGGAAAACGTCTTCCCAGACGAACCCGACGCACAAATCTGGCGCTTCGACCGCATCGAAGACGGTGAGCTGTACACATTCGATGCCTTCCTTCGACCTCTGGTTCGTGAAGTCGATCTGAGTTTCGCGGACGGCTCGCAGGCTACGATAGATGATCTTGTGGCAGGACCGATTCACCTATCTGTCCTGCATCCACGCCGCGACTTCCCTCCCATCGGCGATGTAATCGATGCGATCGTGATTGGCGGAATCGATAGCGAACCACTACTCGACATCGAGCAGTTCCTCTCGGAAGGCGAGGATTTTGACGACAGTGGCGATGTGGATGAGGCGGACTACCAGGTTTACCTGTGGCTGGCGGGTCCTGATGCTGAAGACATCAACGGTGACGGTGTGAGTGGCTACATCGACTTCGAGGCATGGCTGTTAGGTGCTGGTACGGGCACAGATGGCGAACTTGCCGATAGCCCGATCACGATCGATTTCGATCCCGAGGAAGGTGATCAGCAGGTTCACCTTGCGCGCAATGCAAGACCGGGACGCGAGTACGAACTGCAACTCCATCTCATCGACGGACCCGCGATTCAGGGTTGGAGCGTAACGATCCAATACGATCCGACGCAGCTACAATTCGTATCCAGAAGTTTTGGCGTCAGCGATTTCATCCCTGGTGGTCTGCCTCTGGTTCGTGTCGGTGCGGGTGAACTGGGCGTCGGCACGTCCATCCTGCTCGGCGACAGCGCCGGTGAAGGGGCAGCATGGGTCGGCACGTTGCGTTTTGTCACCCTTGAGGAATTCAGCGGCGAGACGGCGATCGAGATTGTTCGTTATGGTTTTCGCCCCGTTGATGGGGAGCAGTTGTTCCTCGCTGTGAGTTCCACTGCGACCATCAGTGACGAAGTGACTGGAGATCTGGCGGCTGACTTCGACGGCGACGGTGTCGTCGACTTTCCCGATTTCTTCCTCTTTGCCGCGGCATTCTGGACTGAGAATGAGACCTACGACCTGAATGGCGATGGTTTCATCAACTTCTCAGATTTCTTCCTGTTTTCCGATGCTTTCGGCCAGCAACTGCCAGCATTCAAGCTCCTGGCTCTGGCGCAGGAGATGATTGGCTTACCGAAGGAAGCTGAGCTGAATGCCAACTTCCCGAACCCCTTCAACGCCAGCACAACGATCCCCCTGCTGTTGCCACAACCTGGACATGTGGATCTGGAGATCTATGACGTACTCGGACAGCGTGTCAGGCATCTGGTCAGTGAGACGCTCGCAGCGGGGGTCCATCATCGGGTCTGGGACGGACGCGATGAGATGGGACGTTATGTCGCGGGGGGTGTGTATTTCGCCCGTCTCGTAACGACACCTCACTTCGGTGAGGGTCGCGTGCGCGTCCGCAAGCTCATGCTGACCGAGTAGCCTCCCCCCTTTGAGCGTCGACGGTGGCCCTTCACTCAGCCATCGTCGACGCCAAGGAACGACACCCATGGGTAGCTTCCCCCTCCTCTTCGCAGGTGCACTGGTCTTCGTCGTTGGCATCTTGCGCCCGGCGCCAATCCATGCGACACCTGCAGCGACGTCCGAGCCAACAGACTCGCTCCCTGCCGACTCGTATCTCACTCTCGTGATTGGGGCCCCGGAGGCTCGGCGGCAAGCGTTGGCGCAGATCGATTCTCAGTGGCAGCCCTATGCCACGGCTCTGTTGCTGGAAACGATGCGCCTGGCGCGCGACCCCAGGTTACCAGGACAGATTGTGAAGCTTCTTGAGAAACACACGGCGCAGAACTTTGGCTTTGAGGTGGAGGCCTGGTGGCAGTGGGTGTGGACCCACAAGACCGAACTGCCTCCGGCCTACGCGCAGATGAAGAGCCGCCTCTACTCCGTCATCGATCATCGTTTCCGTCGATATTTCAACGCTCGATGGCTGCCGTCTGCCCGCATCCGCCTTGATGAAGTTCGTTGGGGTGGTGTCGAACAGGACGGTATCCCCCCCCTTCGTGATCCATCGATGACGACGGCGGCCGATGCGAATCGATGGCTTGATGAAGAGGATGTGGTGTTTGGTCTGGTTCACAATGGCGAGGCACGCGCTTATCCACAACGGATCCTGGCGTGGCACGAATTGTTCACCGATACGATCGCCGAGGAACCCATTGCGGGTGTGTACTGCACTCTGTGTGGTACGATGATCGTCTACGGAACTCGCGTAGACAGCGTCGGACACCTGCTGGGAACCAGTGGCTTCCTCTTTCGTTCGAACAAACTGATGTACGACGCGCAGACCCAATCCCTGTGGAGCACATTGTGGGGCGAACCTGTGTTCGGCCCACTCGCTGACAGTGGCATCCGCTTGCCACGATATCCTGTGGTCACCACCACGTGGTCAGCCTGGCGCGAGCGCCATCCGCAGACACAGGTCCTCTCCCTGCAGACGGGTCACAGTCGGGACTATGGTGAAGGTGTTGCCTACCGGGAATACTTCGATACAGAGGATCTGATGTTCCAGATTCCTCAACACGACAAGCGGCTGCGCAACAAGGACGAGATCCTCGGATTGCTGTCGGCGGATGGCCAACCCCTGGCGATTGCCGATCGCTATCTGCGCAAAAACCCTGTCCTGCATGAACACCTGGGTCAGATGCCGATCGTCATTGTCACCGACGCATCTGGCGCGCATCGTGTGTATGCCGCCGGTGCAACGACATTCGACCGTCTTGATGAAGACCGTCTGCTGGACACGGATGGACGCGCCTGGCGGCTCGAGGAGGACGCCCTCTACCTGAAAGGTGAAGAGCCGTTGCCACGACTCCCGGCACACCGCGCCTTCTGGTTCGGGTGGTATTCAGCTTTCGCGCATACACGACTGGTGCACTGACTCAAGGCCATCGCCTCCCCAGTAGATCTACTTGTCGTGCTCGACCTCGTCTACGTGAGCCACGTCGTCGGCGCTCACGTGGCCGACAACGCGTCCATCATCGAGCATATTCTCTTCCTTTTCTTCCAGCCGCTGGAACAGACGTTTCAGATCGATCGTCCCACCGATAGAGAACCAGACAGTCGATACGACGGCGATGATTCCGGGCACAACGAGGTTGTAGATCTTGAACCATTCCGCCCACCATGTATCGGGCCAGGGAGTGATCGCATTCCAGATGGTCAGCACGACGAAGCTGCCAAAACCCCAGAGCATGGAATAGAGAAAGACGGACCAGGCGAGCACACGATCACCCTTGGTGTATTCGGAGTTGATGCCAAGAAACGTGCGATACCAGGTGCGCCAGGTGATCGCGTCATGGGTGACTTCCACTTCCCCTTCACGCCGGTAGATTCCTCTGTGCAGCATGCGTTCCATGTTGAAGGTTTCCTTCTCCGTCAGCAGTGAAACACCGACGTAGAGGACGACACCGATCACCATGGCAATGAAGTAGATCTCCTGAGAGTTGATCGGAAATTTATCGGGCACTACGCGCCACTCGACATACGGTTCGAGGGGGTGCGACATGCCTTCGATGACCCTACGCACACCAGAAAGTCTGGCCGTCTCCTCCAACCACGGGTAGATGTGTTCCACCCACGTCTTTTGCGCGATGATGCCACCGACAGCCAGCGTTGATCCCGCCGTCAGCGCGGCGAAGGCCCCCGCCGCGGTACCACGTCGCCAGTAAAGCCCACCGACAATGCATGGACCTGCCCCACCGAGCCAGATCGCACCGGTGATCGCGAAGAACATGAGGATGTAATCGACCTGGGCGAAGAACAGCGAAAAGAAGAAGGCAAAGCCCGCCACACCAGCTATGATCAGGCGCAACAATTTCAGTTGCTGTTTGGCTGTAAAAGGCCGTCCCCTGATCGGCAGCAGAATATCCTGAACGATGATGCTGCCCCAGGAGTGCATATAGGTCGTGTCGGTGCTGATCAGCAGAAAAATACACAGAGCGCAGAAAACACCGGTGACGCCAATCGGCAGGATGTGGCGCAAGGCGATCGGAACGCGCATCTGGTCATGGATAGCGCCGAAGGTTTGCCCCGAGCTCTTGTCCTGTGACGCCAGCGCTTCCTTGACCATGTCTCGCAGCGGCTCGTTCTCGTCCTTGTCCTCGAAGTGCTCCTCACTCGACCACTGTGCCAGATCGGCAGAGACCTCACCTGTATCGAGATAGTGTCGCAACTCGCGTTTGACACCATCGAACTCGGGGTCTTTTGCCACATCGTTGACGGCCTTCCACGTCAGTTCCTCACGAGCCTCGGACGCCTGGTCGGCGAAGCGATCATTGTTCATGAGTGTGTAGCCTGCCACAGCGAGAAGGACGATCATCATCGTCTGGAAGCCCGCGCGCCACGTGCCTAAGACGGCGCCCATCTTCTGCTCATGTGCATTTACAGCGGCCGCATTGTAGCCCTGCGTGCCAGACCAGGCCATCCGATTGAACACGGTGCTGAAGAGCCCGACGAGGATGTAGAACATGTTGAAATCGCGCAGCTTGTCGATATCGAAGGGATTCAACATGCTCTCTTCAGCTGGCCGATCCAACAGGGTCGGCGCCATATCACCACTCCAGGAGAATTTCACCAGAATGGCGATCACGACGATGGCATAGAGCGGATAGCTAAGGATGCCGAGAATACAGTCGGTCACCATGATGGTGATCTGACCGCCCAGACTGACAACGATGACCGCCGCCGACAGAAATAGTGCCATCACCAATGCAAAGGTGGGAAAGACCCAGCCAAAGAGGCTGGTCTCCAGCGGTAAGTCGCAGTAATAGATGAGGAAGCGGGCGCCCACTGCTGGGAAGATGGCATAGTTCACTACACCAGACAGCGACTGCAGCGACGCGGCGTAGATGCGGAAACCGCGACTGTAGCGCATCTCAAAAAACTGCCCCATCGTCATGGCACGCGTTTCTCGATAGCGGTAGATGCAGTAGCCTGTGAGGGTCATCAACATGCCCACCGGCACATACAGCTGATTCCAGAAGGAGTAGGCAAAGCCGGAATTGTAGTAGGCTTCGAAGAGGGCCACGACGCTGATGAGGCCCATACCAGCTTCACCGCTGGCGACGGCAACGACGTAGCGTCCTGCGACACGACCAGCGGCGAGAAAATCAGAAACACTTCTGACGAAGTGCTGCGCCTTCATGGCGACGTAGAAGACGAGGACGAGAGGGAGGGCGACGATCAGCCAGTCTACTATATGCAATCTATTCCGTTTCGTTGCAGCCGCTGATCAGAGCCTTGACCAACGCCGAATTCGCGATTTTCTCTAGAGATCCAACCAGTGATGCTGCCAAAAACCGGATCTCGGGTCAAGTATCTGATGCTCTTTGTGTCTTGCCGGATGGCGCAGAAAGTCGATACTCTGTGCGTCGTTGAATGAGTTGCCGGCAGTGACCAATGCTCTGGAAGGAGCCCTCCCCTATTGACCGATCTACCTGACAAGGCGTCGGACGAATGCGGTGTCGTCGGCGTTTATCATCTGAATCGATCAACCGATGTCTCCGTGTCGCCCTTAGTCCCTCCTGCCCTGTTGGATCTACAGCATCGTGGGCAGCTCGGTGCAGGGATGACGGTTTTTAACCCGGAGGACCCGCATTGCCTGCGCACACACAAGGAGACGGGCTCAGTTCGTGAGGTCTTTCGCCTGACCCACGAAGCCAAGGCGCAGGCCGTCGTCCGCGAACATCCGGGCGTCGCTGCCATTGGCCATGTGCGCTATGCCACTTCAGGTCGCGATCAGGTCGAATACGCGCAGCCCTTCGAACGCAATCACAGCCGCACGTGGAAGTGGTTCTCCCTCGGGTTCAATGGCAACCTCGCCAACTACCCTGAACTGCGCGACCATCTGACCACACAGCGCGGCTACCACATGGTGCACGGCGTCGATACGGAGATCCTTACGCACCACGTGGCGTACGCCCTGCGCGGTGAGGTCAAACCTCCACTCGTCGATGTTTTCTCGGAATTGACAGAGACCCTCGACGGCGCTTACAACATCGTTTTCTTGAATGCAGATGGTGATCTTGTTGCCGCCAGAGACCCCCTTGGTTTTCGGCCACTCTGTTATGGCCGCAAGGGTGATCTCTTCGCCGTCGCCTCCGAGAGTGTTGCCCTGCACAACATGGGAATCGAGGAGATCATCGATGTCGAACCTGGCCAGATGGTCCGCGTCGATTATGCCACTCGCGAGATACATCTGGAACGCTTTACCAACCCTCGCCCACACCGGCACTGCTTCTTTGAGTGGGTCTATTTTGCCCATGTGAGCTCCAGTCTAGACGGCAGCACCGTCTACGATGCCCGCCGGCGACTGGGCGAGCACCTGGCGCGAGACGAACCGGTGACGATGAGTGACGACTGTGTCGTCGTCGCCGTACCCGACACGGCCAAGCCCATCGGTGATGCCTTCGCCTATGCATCGGGCGTGCCATCACTCGAGGGGATCGTGCGCAACCGCTATGTGGGGCGCACCTTCATCGAGAGCAAGGACCGCGCCCAGAAAGTGCGGCGCAAATACACCCTGCTACCGAGCGTGATGCGGGACAAACGCGTTTTCCTCGTGGAGGATTCTCTCGTGCGCTCGACGACCCTGCGCGATCTGATTCATCGCACGCGCCAGGAGGGTCATGCCAAAGAAGTGCACGTGCGTATTGGCTCTCCACCCGTTATCGCGCCCTGCTTTTATGGCATCGACATGTCGACACTTGGCGAGTTGTTTGCCCCCCACTATCTCAGCAAGGACTACACGCCCGAAGACCTCGAGCAGGCGAGCCAGGAAATGGCGGACCGCCTCGGCGCTGATTCGCTTCGCTATCTGCCAGTAGAGAGTGTCGGTCCCTCCATCGGACTGCCCCATGAGAGTTTGTGCACTGCCTGTGTGACGACGCAGTATCCCACCGAGACGGGCTCACGGATCTATGCAGACGAGATCTCCCGACCCGACCACGGCGCCGGTCGTGCCTTCGAGCGCACCGCAGGAACCTGACGCCCGCTGGAGGCCATATGCGAGATCGACTGATCATCTGCAACGACGATGGCATCCAGATGCTCCACCACTGTGCCCCGGGCCGCGTCGACGAATCGATCCGTTCATGGGTTGATTTCTTTCTGCAGCAGTGTCATGTCGACATCTTCGCCTTCTGCACGGCCTTCCCCGACAAGACCCATCACGAGACGACCGTCGGCGAACGCTATGTACAGACAGCGGGTCCGGTGCCGTCGCAGTCGCAACTGCATAACCGACTCGCCCTCGACGAGCTGGTAGCCGCCGGCACAGATATCCTTGAAGTTGTCACCGATCAGGTGCATCAACGAGACAAGAAGATTCTTGCCTCGATCCGTATGTCGGATGTGCATCATGCCAGCGATCTGTACAAGGCCATGGCACCGGCGATCCTGCGTGAGCACCCGGAGTGGCGCATCATTCAGCAGGACGGCTCGCAGGATGTTGCCCTCGACTACAGCCACGAAGAAGTGCGCCAGCACCGCCTGGCGATCCTCGAAGAAATCCTGACGGGGTACTCCGTGGACGGACTCGAGCTCGATTTCATGCGCTCCTGCAGGTATTTCCCGGCCCACGAGGCAAGCAATCGCCTGCCCGTGATGAATGATTTCGTGCGACAGATCCGCGGTCTGGTGGACGCGTCCCAAGCAAATCGACAGACAGATCGACCGAGTCAGCGTCTGCTAGGCGTACGCGTCCCCCCAAGCCTGGCCGAATGCCCCGGTCTGGGGCTCGATCCCGAAACCTGGATCCGTGAAGGCTGGGTGGACTACGTGGTACCCGCCGATTTCATGTGGCTCGACTATGGGACGCAGGTCGAAGACTATGCCAGACTGTGCGAGGGCACCGATTGTGGCGTTTATCCGTGCCTGAATCCCTTCGCCGCCGAATGGGTGAATCACCGTGCGGTGAACGCCTACACGCCGAATCCTGTCAATTTCAATCGCCGTGTCTTTTTCTCCGACGAGCAGATTCGCGGGTGCCTGCGCAACTACGACGAGCGTGGCGCGGACGGCGTCTACACCTTCAACTTCTGCTGTGAAACCATCGACAATCCCAGTTTTGTCGAAGCAGTTCATGCCGTGGCGGCCGAATCACCGCAGCAGCGGCGATCGAAACCTGCGTCGTACTTCTTTCTGCCGATCTGGCGCCACGATCAATCACCCAGTGGCGCTGATCAAAAGAGCCGGACCCTGCGTTTTGGTCCGCACGATCAGGTCACTTTTCGGTTTCGAACTGCTGAGGCAGGTCGTGAGGTCTCTGCCGGACGGCTGCGATTTCGCGTCTACAATCTTCACGAGCAGGACAGATTGCAGCTACAGTTGAATGGCCAGGTGATTGGCGCGGAAGCGATCATCGACCGACGCAAGACCAACATTCATGTCGCCGCAGATACTCGCTATGCCGGAATGCATGTTCCACCACACATTGCCTACGAGATCGATCTATGTCAGTGCGCCCCTCTGGCGCACGACAACGAATTGTGTCTCACCTTGGTCGAGCGTGACCCCTTGATAGACAGCGACTGTATGCTGGAGGCGATCGAAGTAGACGTCGGTTGGACGGGCACACCACAGACCGTCGGCTATAGCCTCGGGGGAGCAGAATCATGAAAGGCACTACGAAGACTGGGATCACGCTGCCTGTACTGGCCCTGCTGTCTGCACTGGCCTTGGCTAGCTGCGCACATTTCCACTCTACGCCTTCAGACGAGGCGCCAGGTACATCGCTATGGGCGTATCAGACCGCAGCAGAGCTGTGGGCACCGCTGACACTGCACGAGGGCATCCTGCTCTTCGGCTCCGACGATGGCACGGTGACGGCGCTGGACGTGGCTTCACAGCGCGTTCGCTGGTCTGCAATCACAGGCGGTAGAGTCAGATCGACCGTGGCGGTTGTTGGCGAAAGTGCCTATTTCGCCAGTGACGATGGCTACCTCTACGCTGTGGGGCTCGCTGACGGACAGAGGCGTTGGCGTTTCGATCTCGGAAGTCGTGAGATGCAGCGCATGCTGCCTTCTCTCGATCCTCCCTATGACTATGACTACCTCATGTCCTCCCCCACGGTCGCTGCAGGCGTTCTCTATGTGGGCAGTGCCGACGGCCATCTGTATGCCATCGATACCGACAGTGGTCAGCAGCGCTGGCGCTTCAAGACGGGTGGCAAGATCCGCTCGACACCGATCGTGGCGCAGAATCGTGTGCATTTCGGTAGCTGGGATGGCCACGTCTATGCTCTCGATGCAGGCACGGGCAGTCAGCTGTGGCGCTTTGATACAGGGAGTATCATTCAGGGTTCACCCGCGATGGCCGGGGGCAACGTCATCATCGGCAGTCGATCCGCCCGTATCTTCGCACTCGATGCAGCGACGGGCTCAGTGGCGTGGACATATGTGTTCACAGATGGATCATGGGTCGAATCGTCACCGGTCCTGGATGGATCGACGCTGTATATCGGCACCTCTGATGCACTCAAACTTGTGGCACTCGATGTGAATTCGGGCGATCTGAAATGGCACTTTGAGACCGGTGGTTGGTCCTGGGGCGCGCCTGTGGTCGCCAAAGGCACAGTCTACATTGGCGGCATCAGCGCTTCACCATACTACTTCGAGGGCGTCGATCTTATCCGTGGCCTGTACGCAGTTGATGCGGCGACAGGACTGGAACGGTGGCGTATGCAACCGGCTGTGATGTCCGGGTATGTGACAGGGGGTGTCTTTGCCAGCGTCGCAGTAGACGACGATGTCATCTATGCAGCCAGCATTGACGGAATGATCCACGCCCTCAGACGGTAGATCTACTACTGAGTTCGAGGGTATACTGACTGAGGTGGTAGACAATCTCACCAGTGCAATCGCAGTTGAGTTGGGGTGACAACTGCGGCCTCGACCAACTACCATCGTCACATTGGACTGCAACCAACTCGGCCGCAGCACGTAGCACGACATCTCGAAATGCTGACTCTCCAGTCAGGCGATAGAGTGTCGCTGCTGCCCATCCTGTCTTGCAGCATCCCAAGCCGTCGAAGACGAAGTCACCACACGCCTCGTGGCGGGCGAAATAGGCACGCGCACCATCCAGGAAGCGCTGTTGGTTGCTGACAGCGAAAAGCCGGGCAAGAAACACGGCGGCCATACCCCAGTAGACATATACCTGACCTGGCTGTGAAGGATCGATCCGCGCGAGGGTTTCTGGGATTCCCAGATCCTGTTGCTGCAGCTCTCCCTTCCCACCGATGTAGAGATAGAAGGGCAGATCGGCTGGCCCCTGAAGGTCGAGAATCCGCAGCAGACAATCCCCTGCACCTGCCGCTTCCTCAACTGCATCCCAGGCGAGCAGCGCATTGCCACATCCGGCGATGGTGACAATATCCTGACGTTCGTCAGCGTATTGACCGGGCTTGCCCGTGAGATAGCCTCCCGTGTGCGACACGTGGCGCTCGCGCAGGCAGTCGAGTGCGGGCAGAGCCACGTCATCACGACCAAGAATCCGGGCGGCGATGATCGGCCATGTGTTGGTATAGGTATCGGAGATCAGACCGTAGAGGGGATCGGTACTCTTCTCGGCAGAGGAGCGGAAGTCGCCATCCGATGTCAGAAAACTGTCGACGACCGTCGCGAACAGTGCCTTTGCCTGTGGCATTCGTCCCAGCGTTGCCAGGGTGAGGGGCCACTTGTAGTACGAACCAAGATCATGGAGGGCACCAGGCAGACTCCCTTCAGTGTCGAGCGTCTCCTCGAGCCAGGTGACGCCCCTTGCCGCCGCCTGCAGCCAGTTCTGAGCGACCGGGTCGAAGGGCAGCGGCTGCGACATCAGAAGCTGTAGGTCAGCGCCACGCCAGGTGCAACTCTGGGACCGGACAGGGCACTCATCTGCATGCCCAGCTGCGCGCCATACTTGTGACGCACACGATCACGTTTATCCTCGATGAGGCGGATTCCCTTGTAGAAGTCGTAGATCAGGCCGTAGGCAATCGTCGCCACACCCGCGATGATCAGTGGACCGCCGGGCATGAAATCGCCCTTCCTGTCGATCTCTCGCAGTCGATACTGCGTGTTGCCATCCTCGATCTCCACAGGGATCTGCTCGTAGCGGCGCTCGCGCTTCTTGTTGCCCGCATTGAGGATGAGCACGTCGAAGTCTGACGTGGGAAAGTCATTTCCATCCGAGTCGGACATGGCCGCCCCGGCGATGATCGCCGCAACTCCGAGCAGACTCCGACGCCACAGACGCTTGCCGGTCTCCGGCTCGCCGGCGTAATAGTGCATGATCCCGGGAACGGGAATCACGCGCAGCGCCAGCCCGACGGAGAGTCGGCGATTCATGTTCTTGTATTCCTCCAGGGTCATCTGCTCAGGGATAGGCGTCAGAGGAGATTCATTGAGCGACTCACCCCAGAGTTGCGCCGATGCAGTCGCAGGTATCAGAACCATTGCTGCGAAGGTGATCGATGTGACCAGGCGTTTCATCAGATTCTGTCCTCTCATAGGTGCGACCCATCGTTGATGCAAGCACGATGCACTCTTTGCTGAGGATGCAATGATATGTTGAGTTGACGGCGATTGCACAAAGAGGGGTGGGACGTCTCAAGTCGCCCCACCCCTCTTGCCCTACCTCGCCTTCGGCGATCGGCAGGAGCTATTGTTGTTAGCGTAGATCGTCGATCCCTGCTTTGATCTCACCCCACGAACGATCTGCGACCAGCGTAGGCCGCGGTGCGAAACTCAACTGCGACACACTCGTTTGGAATGAGTGGCGCACTTGGGCGTTGTCAAATACGGCGACGCCGAAGGGATAGGCCATCCCAAGGTCAGCGAACTGGACATCGAACTCGCTGCCCGTGACGAGGGCGCGACGGATCTCCAGGGTCCACTGGCCAGCTGCATACTCAGCGACACCGTCGATCTGACCACGATCACCATCAGGACGCTTCACGATGATTCCCGGGATTTCGTCTCCCGCCTCGAAATTGTCGACGAAAGCCATCTTCTCTTCGTCGCGGATCCAAGTCGGGCCATCGGCTCCCATGGGTCCCATGAAAGCGGGGCCATCGCCGGCCTCGTTTACATTGTTGACATATCCACCGACCGTCTTCGGATCGGAGTGTCGACCGGCTCCCGTGTTATCGTCGGCATAACGTCTGTCGTCGAGATACTGGTCATCTACGTAGCCGATCGAACCAGAGCGCACCGACTTCCAGTGCCAGATATCGCCACGCTCGCCGGGAGTTGCCGTGTATTTGTTGCCATAGGCTTTGTCGCCTTCGCCGGTATGACAGGTCACCATGCAGCCCGCATCGCCAAAGCCGTTGATCGATCCGCCGATTTCCCAGATGAAGGCAAACTTGTCTTCGTAGAATTGATTCTCGTCATGGTCGCTGCCATCGTTCAGGTGCAGCCATGTGCCATCTTCCTGTTTTTGCCAGGGAAAACGTTGCAGACTATGCGTCGCGTCATCCCACTGAATCAGGAAATAGACATCACTCGCCGTATACACGGACTTGACGGTTACCTGGTGATTACCGGCATTGGCACCGCCCACGACGGTTGCCGTAACACCCTCTACGTCATTCCAGAGTCCGTCTGCAACGCCATCAACGACGGGCCCCGCGCCGACGGCTCCGGCGACAAGATCCATAACCTGCGCCGGACCCGCGCTTACTGCTGTCCACATGGAGATGGCCGTGATCATTACAACTGGCACTGCCATCGCGATCGATTTCCTCATCTTCCCTCTCCCGAAAACTGTGATTAATTCCACCATGGTGGTGGTCACAGATCTCCATGCAAAGAACGGGCCATGGTAATCCTCGTCGCATGCTATGCATGAGTGGGGGGGATCGGGACGTGTGAGTCGCATATTGGCAGTGACGACATTGTCTCGATTGAGACGCAATTGTCTCGAATGAGACGCCATTGTCTTCGGCCAGGCAATTGCGGGGAGCGACGAGCTTGCGAAAAACGGCGACAACGAGGAATCGCCAGTTGGTCTGTAGGGACGTCAGCCAGTGGCGAAGGCGAACGCCCAGAGTTCGGCGCCCGTCAGTTCGATGCGAGCGATCAATCCACCGTCGACACTCGGCAAGTCGGCCGAGCCTTTCCACGTGACGACGTGGTTCAGATGGTCGCCAGTGATCGCATCACAATCCTCGAAGCCGTAGTCAGGCACAGGATGATACTCCGCGTCGAAGAGGGCAACACGGATCTTGCCGCCGTCCTCGGTCTTCGTATTGAGGCGTAATCCCTCAGGCTCGTCCGCCGTGACGTCCCCGGACAAGACATCCACGTGCTCCTGCAGGATCGCTCGGTAGCCGAGTATCCGATTTCGTGGCCAGGTGATGCGGCCGATACGGGCGAAACCACCAGACTCGACCAACTGGGCACGGTAAGCGGCCTTGTCGACGCCTGAACCTGTCCAGCCATGTAGTTCGGGGGTACCCGTCACATAGAGCCAGGTCTCATCACCCACATCGATGGCATTGGATGCACCATAGAGACATCCCCGCGCCCACACAGGAGCGGACGCGGCAGAGATCCAGTCCGGTCGGCCAGGCAGTGCCAGCCAACGACCACCACGCTCCGCCTGGTAACGCAGCTCCAGATCCACTTGCCCCAGACTCCCATAGTTCCAGAGACGATCAGGAGATCGCCCCATAGGTGGTGTGTGCCGGAACATCCAGGCAACAGCTACGGTGGGCCCGCACGTCGGGACCCAGCTGACACCGTAGTAGTCAGCACTGACGCAGCCACGAGCTCGGGCAGCCAGATCATCCGTCTCGTTGGCAACGAAAGCCGAGACAGGGGCCGTCATCTGCCCACCAGACCATTCGCTGGTGAGAAAGCGACGGCGGAAGAGCCCCGCGGACAACCCATTCTTCTTCAGTGCCATTCGTGCCGCACCCGTGTCACCCGCCCACGGGTCCCAGGCAGCCGTGATAACATCTGCACTCTCGAACAAGGGGCCTGGCTCGATCGTCCAGTGCAAGCCATCGGCGGAATGTGCCGTGTAGTAACCGCGCCCGTCGCTTGGCACATGGTAACCAACGGCCCGCTCGGGATGCACGTAGCCAAAGGCGCGATAACGACGATCGTCATCGGCGTGCGGGTCAATGATGACGGATGGCGCATGAAAGGGCAGATCCGTCAGATGGTTGTCACGCGACCCATCGACCTCGATCAGACCATAGGATGGTCGTGTCCAGTGGATGCCATCATCACTTTCCACACAACCTACACGGAATGAATCGGTCCCATCATTCTCCCGCGGCCATGCCTGATACCACATGCGAAATCGATCACCATCCACCAGCACGGAGCCGTAGATCGAGCACCCATAGCCGTCGGCGGCACCATCCCCCACAAGGACTGGTTCGTCGTGAAAGTGAGGGACATAGCTGACGAATCGAGCGCCCTCGGACACACCCGAGAGTCTTGGCGAGGCTTCACATAGGATTTGCATGGACGCGAAAGTACGGGTGTAATGGCTGCACCGCTACCGGGGTCGGCAAGAGCAATGGATTGACGTATTTTCCGCCATCAAGGCCGGCGACCTCCCAAGCGACTTACGGGTGATTGACCAGTTTGACTAACACAGGCGATCGACACAGGCGACAACCTATCATGGCGAGCGACACCTACAGCGACAAGCAGCACGCCCAATTTGTCGAGCAGGGCTACTTGCGCCTGGGGCATGTACTGACGGATGGCGATCTGAGCAACCTGCGGCAGCGGATCGACGATATCATGATGGGGAACATCCGCTACCAGCACATGCGAATGCAATTGTTCGACACAGAGACAGGCCAGTTGCGTCGTACCATGGGCCACGAGGTAGCCTCTCTGGCTTACCGTCGCATCGACGATCTGGAGCAGGACCCCCTGTTCCTCGCCTATATGCAGCATGGCAGATTCCACCAAATCGCCCAACGCCTCGTTGGCGAACAGGTCTCTGTCTTTCGCTCCATGTTCATGAACAAACCGGCGAACTGGGATCAGACACTTGCCTGGCATCAGGATATCGGTGCAGGCTGGGGGATCGACTCAAACCCGACCATGACGATCTGGACGGCCCTCGATACAGCGACAACAGACAACGGGTGTATGCAGATCGTTCCTGGCAGTCATCGTCAAGGCATCGTCAACGAACGACACTTCCTGTCTGAGGAAGAGATCGCGCACTACGCACCAGAGCACGCCGTAATCGATCTCGAAGCGGAGGCAGGTGAAGCAATCCTATTGCACAACTTCCTGCTGCATCGCTCAGGCACGAATCCCACGGATTCTTCACGACGCGCCTTCAGCGCCACCTACATGGACGCCGAAACGCGAACGAAGGATACGGCACAGCTCTTTCCCATTCTGTTTGGGGAAGGTGCTCTGGATCCGGCCAGTGTCGATGGGAAACCTCCTGACCTGGTGCAGACCTTCTACGGGTAGGACATAAGCTTGGCACCCACGTCCACACGACCGGGCCAGGTTCACACGGCAACAGTTGCACTGCTTTGGAGACAGATCAGATGAGTTCAGCGTCCCGTCCAAGAATCGCCGCCATCTCCACTGTGATCTGGAAGGAGAAGGCCTCTCACGCCCGTACGATTGTTGGCAAGTATCTGTTTGGCTTCAACGAAGATGGCAACGACCCAAAACCCGACGCTCAGGTCGTCAGCCTCTACACCCATCAGACGCCGCCAGACGACATCAGTCGCCAGTGGAGTCAGCAGACGGGCATCCCCTGGTTCCGCACAATTCACGAAGCGCTCACTCTCGGCACTGATGAGCTCGCCGTCGACGGCGTGATGCTTGTTGCGGAACATGGCGACTACGAGTTCAACGACAAGGAACAGAAACTCTATCCACGTTTTGAGTTGTTTCTACAGATCGTCGACACCTTCCGCCGCACGGGTCACTCTGTACCAGTCTTCAACGACAAACACCTCTCCTATCGTTGGACGAATGCGAAGCGCATGGTGGAACTGTCGAAGGAACTCGACTTTCCCTTCATGGCCGGATCCTCCCTGCCGGTGAACTATCGCTACCCAGAGATGGAGTTTCCCTGGGGTGCTCGGGCAGAGCATGGCGTCGTCGTCGCACCGGGACCGATCGATTCCTATGGCTTTCATATGCTCGAAGCGGTGCAGTGTTTGATCGAGCGGCGCGAAGGCGGCGAAACCGGGGTCGCAGCGGTGCAGTGTCTTGAGGGCGCAGCGATCTGGGCGTTTCTCGACAGTACACCATGGGCAGAGAAACTCTTTGATGCGGCCCTCGCCTGCAGTCAGAAACCCAGCGAAAATCCACGGGATGATGACAAGGCTGCCTTGTTCAGGGTGTGGTATCGAGATGGCGTGGAAACGGCCATCTTTCGACTACCCAGGGGAGCGGGTGACTTCTGCGTCGCTGTTGATGTAGAGGGGCAGCCGCAGCCATTGGCGACGATGATGTGGAGAAATCGTCCCGACAATCGCAGCTTCGACAGTTTGATTCTGCAGGCGGACCAGATGTATCAGACCGGTCGAGCCGCCTATCCCATTGAACGGACGTTACTGGTCAGTGGTATCCTCGACCTGCTGCTGGAGTCGCGTATCGGTGGCCACGAGCGGATCGAGACGCCGCAACTGGACGTAGCCTATCAAGTGGAAGACCGCTCTTTCCACGTTGAGCAGGACGCGATCTCCCCTTGGGGACCGGCACCAGCTGCCGATGATGGTGCCGCAGGATAGGGTTCATGCGGGTCGTTGTCGTGGAGATGCCGTCGCCGTGTAGGTAGCGATCCCTGCCGCGGCAATATCGGGCCCTTAGTCCCAGACATTCTCCCATGAACCCGTCTCGGCAGACCGATAGAGCGCCAGGGCCGTACGCAACTCACCCAGAGACTGCTCAGGGCCGGCGGCAAGTGCTTTGCCGTCGAGGACGGCAGCGGCGAAATCTGCCAGTTCGGGACCGAAGGACTGGGCGTAGCCCATCGGTTCCATGAGTAACTGTCCTTCTCGGTGATCGCGATCGTAAAGCCGCAGAGCCCCTTCGAAGCCGGTGTCGATCGTCAGTTCGCCTTTCGTCCCCGTCACACGCCACCAGGGGTCGGGCGCAAAGACCGTATCGATCATCATCGCATCCAGAACGGCCGTCTTGCCTGACTCGAAGTGCAGCAGCGCCCGCGCCAGAGATTCTCCTTCCATCTCTTTGAGCGGATGTCCGATGACGCCAACGACTCGATCGATCTCCCCCATCCAGATGCGCAAGGGGCGAATCCAGTGTGAACCGCCATCGATCGTGATCCCCCCGCCTGTGCGGCGTTTGTCATAGCGCCAGGGCTGATCCTCCTTGAACCAATAAGGATCAAATTCATACGTGAAGGCGGCACGCGCCGTGATGATATCTCCAATCGCGCCCGATTCGATGACTTCGGCGGCCTTCACAATCTCGGGCCAGTATTGGGAGTTTTCAGCCACCATAAATACCGTTCCCGCTGCCTTGGCCGCTGCGAGGATACGCTCGCAGGAATCCAGCTCTAAAGACATGGGCTTTTCAAGCAACACGTGTTTACCCGCAGCAAAGCATTTGGTCGCCGCCTCCTCGTGTAGATCGTGGGGCAACATGAGATCTACCGCGTCGAAATCACCCTTCTCGAGGGCTTCATCGAGGTTTGCATAGGCGGTTCCACCCGTTTCCGTCGCATAGACCTGCGCCTTCTCCGGATCGAGATCGACTGCGGCGGTGACGCTGATTCGCGGCGCATGCTCCTTGATGCCGTCGAGGTGGTAGCGTGCGATCGCACCGCAGCCGACGAAGGCGAGTTTCAGTGTGTCTGCCATAGCGATGTCCTTGGATATCCTGGGTGACGGTGGGGTTCGGCGCTGGCGCCGGCTCGGGCCGAAAACGTGAGTGGCAGATATTGGTCAGTTGCCAGAACGGTGTCGTCGAAGTTTGAACGGCCGAAGATAGTCATCAGATACGACTCGGCGAAGCCCCCCTTGCCAGCTTAGGCCCTCTGTACCATCATCGCCATGCCCAGCCGGCTCCGTACTGCGACACAAGGACACGCAACCATGCCAACCCCGCCCAGTGTGCTCGCCCATCTCGACGAACGCATACGCATCATTACCCGACCAGATGGTTCTCTGCTTGGTCTCAATTGTGGCCCCGATTCTTCGGGCAATGGCTGGCAGGTGGATGGAAGGCAGTCCTTTGATGGCGGAATCACATGGACGCCAGCCAGTCCTCTGGTGGCCCTCGACGCCAAAGCGGGTGGCTGGGGTGGCTGCCAGCCCGTAGCCACGACGGATGGTGAAATCCACGTGCTGCTCATGTGTGACGCTCATACCGGTGTCTTTGCACTGCCTGACACACCCCGGCAGCCAAAACCTCTCATGGAACGCCACCTCGATGTCTGGCATACGCGCACCGATGGTGGCGGCAGCCGCTGGCGAGAACCCGTGCGGATCTGGGAAGGCTACACGGGATCGATCAATTCAGCGATTCAGATGCGCAATGGCCGACTCGTGTTGCCCTTCGCTCAGCTTACCACGCGGACGTGGAGAGAGCGCGGCGATGGCCTCGATGCGTTCTGGTTTGCCGGCGCCAACGAAACGATTGTGCTCACCAGTGATGATGGTGAGCACTGGCAGGAGCGTGAAGTGAGGCTGAAGGTTCAGACACCGAGCATAGGTGTATATGGTGCCGTGGAGCCCGTCATCATCGAAAGAAGCGATGGCGTACTATGGATGCTGATCCGCACACAACTCGGTCGATTCTATGAATCTTTCTCATCAGATGGTGCCAGCTGGACGACACCACGGCCCTCGCCTCTGCTGTCCTCGGATTCACCCGCCGGCCTCGTGCGCCTGTCCGATGGCCGTCTTGTACTGCTGTGGAACAAGTGCCTGCGATTTCCTTATGCCCATGGGGGTCGTCATGTTCTGCATGCGGCCATCTCCGATGACGATGGCCGCACGTGGACGGGCCATAGGGAAGTGGCGCGTGATCCGAAGAATTACGACCCACCCCCATCGCACGGAGATCACGGGACCGCCTATCCTTTCCCAGTCGTTTTGCCCGACGATCGAATCCTGATCACGACAGGGCAAGGCGAGGGTCGCATCGTGTTGGTTGCCCTCGATCCCGCGTGGCTCAGTGAGCAAACGCAGACCAGCACATTTTCTCTGCCGGCGCCCACACAGAAGCCCCAGACTGCTGAGATTCGAAGCGTCCCCATCGACGGACGTCGTCTACCGGTCGAGTGGTCGGCCTTTGGTTGTGCTGGCGTCGATATCGTGCCGATTGCGCCCGATGGCCCACCGGAGACTCACGACGCGGAAGAACGGGATGCAGCCTTGCAGATTCGACGCACGCAGGAGCACTGGCCCGCTTGCGCCGTATGGAATCATCCCCTGGGTCGCCGCGGTGGCTATCGAATTCGACTGCGATTGGCCTCTGATAGCGAGGGTTGCCAGTTGCTCCTGACCGATCACTTCTCTGTGCCCTTCGACCCTGAAGATGAGTTTCAAGCGATCTTCGTCCTGAACGTCGTGCCAGCTACCGGGGCTCTGTTCCCAGTAGAGGGCAATGAGTCGATCAGCCAACCTTCGGCAGGCGCGCAACTGGCGGTGGAGACAGGTCAATGGCACGACATCGATGTGCGCTGGGATTGCGCCACACACCAGCTTTCGGCGACACTTGGTGGTCAGAGTGTCACATCGCCGCAACGACATATTCGTGATGGCATCTGCTATCTACGACTGAAACCCGTTTCGGACGCCATGGATGGAGGCTTCGCTGTAGCTCGCGTTAACCTTGCCGTGGAATCTTAAGGCCATGGAGAATGACCGTTGACCTTCCGCGTTGCCTTCACAGCTGACTTCCTTAAACCCGATAGTTCGGACCCTGTTTTTCCGGACATCGATGCCACCGTCCTCGATGTGGTCGGTGTGGAACGTCGGATCCTCACAGACGGCGTCAGCGAAATTGGTGCAGGCCAACTTGCCGACACAGACGCCGTCGTCGTCCTAGGCCCGACCGTAAGTGCCACCTCCCTGGAGGGGGCCGAGCATCTCGCCGTCGTGGCTCGCATCGGTGTGGGCTACGACGCGGTGGATGTGCCCGCCTGCACCCAGGCGGGGATTGCCTTGACGATCACCCCTGATGGCGTGCGCCGACCCGTGGCCAGTGCCGCCCTTGCCTCTCTGCTTGCCTTGGCGCATCGGCTGCCACTGAAAGATCGCCTGACACGCCAGGGTCGCTGGTCTGAAAAGCCCCAGCACATGGGCATCGGCCTGCGAGGTCGAACTCTCGGTCTGGTAGGCATGGGGAATATCGGCACGGAGATCCTGAAACTCGTCGCGCCCCACGAGATGACAACCCTGGTCGCCGATCCCTTCGCTGATGCAGAGAAGGTGAGTGACCTTGGAGCACACCTGCTTGAATTGCCAGCAATGCTCGAACAGGCGGACTTCGTCATCATCTGCTGCGCCCTCACAGATCAAACGCACCATCTGATCGATGCGGAGGCACTGCACCTCATGAAACCCACGGCGCACTTGATCAACGTCGCTCGCGGCCCGATCGTCGATCAGGTCGCCCTCACGACGGCTCTGCAAGAGCAGATCATCGCCGGCGCCGCCCTCGATGTCTTTGAGACCGAACCCGTCGACCCGGATGATCCCTTGCTGACCCTCGATAATGTCATCGTCTCCCCCCATGCCCTGGCGTGGACGGACGAGAGTTTTCGTTTGATGGGTGAGAGTGCCTTCGCCGGCATTCTCGCTGCCTCACAGGGCAAAGCACCCGACTTCATCGTCAATCGTGACGTGCTCGACAGCGCGCATTTTCAGGATCGCCTCGCCGCCTGCGCCAGGCGACGGCAACAGGAAAGCCGGTAATAGGAAAACAGATGAGAGACAATCCGGTAAAGACGCGGCTCCACGCGGGCCAAACATCGATTGGCACGATGGCGATGGAATTCTCCAGCACGGGACTTCCACGCCTCGCCGCCACAGCCGGTGCTGACTTCATCATCTACGACATGGAGCATACCGCCTGGTCGATTCAGACCGTGCGATCACTGCTCGCATCCAATGCGGGTATCGATATCGTCCCCATCGTACGCATTCCGACAGAGGAGTATCACTTCGCTGCCCGTGTCATGGATGCCGGTGCCATGGGAGTTATGGTGCCGATGGTGAACGACGCGGCTGAAGCTCAACGCGTCGTCGATGCCTGCAAGTACCCACCCTTTGGCAAACGGGGTGCGGGTTTCTCCATCGCTCACGATGACTACATCCCTGCGGATGTCAGCTCGACGATCCAACAAGCCAATGAACATGGGTTGGTGATCGTGCAGATAGAGAGTCCGGAGGGTGTTGCCAATGCACGCGAGATTGCCGCGATCGATGGCGTCGACGTGTTGTGGATCGGCCACTTCGATCTGTCGAACTTCATGGGCATTCCCGCCCAGTTCGAGCATCCAGAATACCTGGCCGCCGTCGACTCCGTGCTGGATGCCTGCAAACAAGAAGGCAAAGTGGCCGGGCAGCTGGGGCAGACCGTCGAAGAGTGTTTGCTGCTATTGGAGCGCGGCTTCCGTTCGGTCGCCTTTGGCCTCGACCTCGACTTATATCGCCGCTCCCTCACGAGCGGTCTGGAACAGATCTATCGCAGTCGCGCCCTGAAGCAGCATTCCGTCTGACCGGCGACGACTTGCAACATGCTGGGGCCGCCTGACACCAGCCCTCAGCCCTGGTCGCCAGCCCACCCCTCCGGCAGCTCAAGGGACCAGACCTCACTGTTAAGGGGTTCGGCGTGGCCGCCGGCAAGCCAGATCTTGTCATCGAAGACGTAGGCCGAATGCTCGTGACGCTTTGACCAGATCGTATCAGCCGTCAACTGCGACCACTGCGCACCATCCCTTGAATACCAGACATCACCGAAGTTGCCGTCCTCGCGATTCCAACCGCCCAGAACCCACAGATGATCCCGATACGCCACGAGGGAAAACCACATGCGCGGCGTCCAGGCGGCAGCGGCTGTCACCAGTTCCCAGGTGACACCATCTGCCGACGACCACACATCGTTGCGTGGAATCGTTTCCGGTTTCCAGGCACCACCGCCCATGAGCCAGAGCCGATCCTTGAAAACCGTGACCTGAGCATGGGTTCGTTTCGACCAGGCCGCATGCTCAATCTCTTGTTTCCAGTTTCTACCATCAGCAGTGGACCAAACGTCATTGTGTAGTGTGTCGTCATTGTCATGGTAGAAATCCTCCGTGCCTCCCATGATCCACATACGATCCTTGAACACGGCAAAGGACGGTGACACTCGTGGACACCAGCCCGGGTCATCTGTCTCCAGAGACCAGTCGCCACCGTCGGCGGAAGACCAGACGCTGTTCGTATTCTCAGCGCCGGGAAGCTTGCGGCCACCCATGAGCCACATGCGATCACGGAAGGGCATCGTCGCCGGAAGATCCCCGTGTATCCATGCCGCCTCCTGCGTCGTGCACGTCCAGTTCTCGCCATCGACAGACTTCCACACATCACGTGGATTGGGCGTCTGTGGTGTGAACCAGCCACCGAAAATCCACATGTGTCCGTCGAAGACCATCTCGCCTTGCGAGTCACGCGCCTGCCAGGCGGCTTTCTCTGTAACACATGTCCAATCAGGTCCGTGGGTGCTCATGTGATCTCCTGCTTCAGTTTTTGACAGGTTGAACCGGATGCCGAGAATCCGTCGGTGCCGTAGACACAAAATAGATCCCAACGCAGATGACGACACCACCAAGAACCGCCAAACCGAGATCGGCAGGTAACTGCAGGCCAAGGTCAGGGAAGAGGGTATCGACAATGACCTGCAACAGGATCGACAGGAAGCCGATGCTGAGGAACATGATCGAGCTGCGCGAGGCGCCAATATGCTGCATTGCCACATTGTAAGAGATCCACGACATCCCCAACAAGATTCCTCGCACACCCAACATGCCAAGCACAATCCCCGTCGGTGCAGCGTCCTGGCTCGGTGGCGCGGCGACCAACAGGAAAGGTGTGAGAACGATGGCGCCGATCAACAGACCATACCCCGACACGAGCAGACCACTGTGTCGATTCAGAACGGATTTCAAGGCGATGATACCAATGGAGAACACGATGGCAGAGAGGACTGCCAATATCTCACCCCAGCCGACATCCAGACTCCAGGCGCTAGGATCGAAACTGATGATCACGGCGCCGGCCAGAGCAGTCAGACTCGCCAGCCAGTGTCGGCGTGTCCAGATCTCGCCCAGAAAGATGACGGCGAGGATGACGATGAAGACCGTCTCAAGACGCCCGAGAAGAGAGGTCTTGCTCGTGCCGATCATCCCGATCGAAGTGTAGAGCAGTAGAAATCCAACGGCATACGTCGCCACGGCACCCGCCAGCAGGCGCAGCCAGTCGGCGCGTCCCCAACCAAACCACTGGCAACCACCCCGTGCAGCCGCCCATAGCAGTAGGAATGTGCCCGCAACATAGTTCGAACCAACGGCGATCGTCAGCACCGAGAGCGACATGGACTGCACGCCGATCTCTGTCATGATCAGACCTGCGGCGGCAGCGAGGGCACTGAAAACCGCGTAGAGAGAGTATTTCAGATCAGCTGTCATGGACCGGTTTATGTGCCTTCCTGGACGCGGGCAGAGGTTTACGCCAATCTCTGCTCATCAAACACCTGTAAGGAGATCATCATGACCATCCGCAACTTGAGTCCGCAGCAGATGTTCGCCGACCTGGTCGCCAATCGGACACCTGAGCTTGCCTTCGCGGGCTCGTCGAAATCTCAGTTCGACAGCTGGCAAACCAAGACATTACCTACCGTCCTGGCCTGCCTTGGAGATTCTCCCGAACGCGTAGATCTGAATCCGCAGCTACTGGCGGAGTGGACACATCGTGGACTGCGACGCCAACGATGGATTATCGATGTACAACAGCACATGTCGGCAACTTTGCTCGTCAACATACCCGAAGATCTCAAGGACGGCGAGGCACGGCCGGCCCTATTCTGTTGTCACGGCCATGGCCCCTTTGGCAAGGAGCCCATCATGGGCAACGATTCGAGCGACGCTCTGGCCGCCAATATTGCGCAGCATCGCTATGACTACGGCGAGACGATGGCCCAACTCGGCTTCATTACCTACGCCATCGACTTTATCGGCTTCGGCGAACGCAATGACACGGTCAAGCCAAATCATCATGCCGCACCCGGTGGCCGCGACTGGTGCAATCTCTATTACCTGCACGCCACCATGCTGGGAATGACATCGATCTCGATCAATGTCACCCACGGCCAGGCGGCGACGGATTTTGCCATATCCCTACCGCAGGTCGATGGCGAGCGACTCGGCGTGATGGGTCTCAGCGGTGGCGGTGTGATGACCCTGTGGATGACGCTGTGTGACGAGCGCTTTCGCGCCGCCGAAATCATGTGCTACAGTGATCTGTGGAGTGCCTTCGGCATCCGTGATAACAATTACTGCGGCATGCAGGTCGCGCCGGGATTGTTCAAGTATGTTGATCTGCCCGATGTCCAGGGATTGATTGCACCGCGTCCCCTGTTGGTCGACATCGGCGCCAATGACACCTGTTTTCGCGTCGACACAGCCATGGCCTGTTATCGCCAGGTTGAGAAGATCTATGCCGCCGCAGGGGCGACGGATAAACTCGAACTCGATCTGCATCCGGGTGAACACGGTTGGGGCGGCAATCTGTCTGAGGCCTTCTTCCGACGTCATCTGGAGGCGTGATCCAGACTCTCGACGTCCGGGCACATGAGATTGTCACTCATCGACGTGCCGTCATGCAGGCGAGTTTGCCCTCGGTCTGGCTGGTGAATTCCGTAAAGCCGAGTTCTTCGAGGATCGAGTGGTGCACATCGACAGGGAAACGCCGAGGATTGCTGGCGTCGTCTTTTTCGAAGGGCACGATGAAATCTGCGTTGACGAGCAAGCCACCGGGTGACAACAGTTGATACAGTGCCTCGTAGACACCACGTAAGGCGACAAGACCATGCAGGTCATGCAGCGTCTGCAAGCTGAAAACAAGATCCATCTGAGGTTGGTCCCTCAGGATGGCGGGATCATTGAGATCTCCCAGGAGTGCAGTCGTGGCGCATGCTGGCAACCCTCGGTGAATTTCAGCGAGAGCTGCATGCAACAGGTCACCGTTGATATCTACCGCCATGTAGGATAGATGTGTCGTGTGTGCCTGTAGGCGGTGTAGAATGTCCAAGGCGAGTTTGCCATTGCCCACGCCCAGTTCCAACAGGCTGATCGCCTGCAGAGAGGTCGTCTCCTGCCAGACAGCAATTGCCTCGACCAGATGCTGACGAATCAGTTCGCGCTCGGGCCAGAGTGAATCGAGGTGGGCGATCCAGTCGTCGATGTAGTTTGGGCCGGTGAAATCTGCGAGGGGTGCCATGCGGCGAAGTCTGCGCCAGATCCACAGTGGCGTCAAAACGTTCAGGAACGGGACGCTGCCAGATGAGATGCCGCTGGGCACTTCTGGTAGTCACCATGCTCGAAAGGAAAGGTCATGACAGATCGCGAACTCATCGCACGCTCTCGCTGGACCGGTGAGGCGGACCGGGATCACGTCTACCACCACAGTGATCTGTCCGATGCAGAGCGCCGGACGCGATTCGGCACCGCCGCAGTGGACATGCCTGCCTCCTTCGAGGCAGGATCCAGCATCGACACACGCTTTCGTTTTGTCCTGGGCGAAACCGAGTTACCCAAAGCAGCAGGTCTGCGTATTGCCTGGCGCTGGCCCTTTGACTGGGCTGCCTTGCAGAGCGACGACGATGGACAGCCGAACTATCTCACCCTGAAGACGCCACCCACCTGCGAAGTCGAGCCAACCTTCGAACGCGCGGGCGGGCTGAATCCCTGGCAGCATCATATCGACCTGCGTGTGACCCATGGCAAACTGCGCTCCGGTGATGTTGTCGAGGTGATCCTGCGGGCGTGGGAGGGTCCGACCTTCTCAACGGAAGATGGCTACTTCCTCATGCTCATCAGCCCCGCAGGCAACGAGCGCTGGACACGCCTCGTTGATCCCCCACGGTTTCGCATTGAACCGGGCCCTGCGCACCATCTGATTGCCATCGCACCCGCCGATGGCAGTGTCGGTGAGACGGCGACCGTGAGAGTTCGTGCTGTCGATGAGTGGGGAAATGCAACATCTGTCGAAGCACCTCGCCTGACGGGTGCAGTGCGAATCGGCACGCCCGTTGAGAACGACGGGTATGCCGTATGGGAAGTCCCCGTCTCCTGGACTCAAGCGGGTGTGCACCGCCTCGAAGTCCAGGCTGGTGATCTCAGGACCACGACAAACCCCAGTCGCATTCACGAGCAACCGCAGAAGCAGCGACTCTTGTGGGGGGATCTGCATGGCGGGCAGTCGGAGATCGGCTGCGGTGCTGGTTCCCTCGATCATCACTATGCCTATGCCCGTGACGTGGCAGGACTGCAATTCACATCGCAGCAGGCAAATGATCACTACATCACCGCCGCCTTGTGGCAGCATGTGCGCGATGTGACGCCACGATACAACTCGCCTGACTTCCTCGCCTTCCTGGGGTGCGAGTGGAGCCCGTACACACAGGATGGCGGCGATCGCAATGTCATCTATCTGACGGATGAACCCGCACTGCACAGATCGGACCGTTTCTTTGAGGAGACCGATCCCGACGCAACGGCGGATTTGCGACAGGCACCAGAATTCCTCGAGTCCTTTCGCACCAGGGACGTCCTGCTGAACCTGCATGTCGGCGGACGGCCGACGAATCTTGATTTCCACGCTGCTGAGATCGAACCACTTTTCGAGGTGCACTCGACTCATGCCACGTCGGAGTGGTTTCTCTTCGATGCGATCTCGCGTGGTTACAAAGTCGGCGTCACGGCCGGGACAGATGGTGTCATGGGCCGTCCCGGTGCCTGTGGTCCGGGGCGACGGGTGACACGCAATGTTCGCAATGGATTAACAGCGGTGGTTGCTGAGTCCCTCAATCAAAGGCACGTGGCAGACGCCTTTCTCGAGCGTCGATGTTACGGAACATCGGGAGCCCGCATACTGCTTGATGTGCAAGTGAGTGGTGCACCCATGGGAGCAGAGATCACATCTGGTGGCCCCATCCGTATCTGCGCACAGGTTGAAGGCACGGCGCCGATCGAGCGAGTCGATTTCTTTCGTGGTGTGGAGTGCATCCACTCACAGACACTGACGACGCCTGACCCCAATCGACTGCGCCTGCTCTGGGGAGGCGCTCGCGAGCGCGGTACGGCCCGCGCTCAGCGCCAATCCTGGGATGGAACGCTGCAAGTGTCGGGAGCTCGGATCGATGATGTGAGACCTGTGGGGATGCAATCACCGGATGACAGGATCATCAGTCACGAGCAGGGCTTCCGTTTTGACGCCGTCACCGCTGGCAATGACATGGGTTGTACTTTCACAGTGGATCGAACGGTCGATCAGACAGGGGATCAAACTGGGGATCAAACAGTGGAGACTGCGGCGCGGCCTACTGAGGATCCCACCTTCCACATCGTCACTGACATCGCCAGTTTCGAGGCTTCCCTGTCACAGATTCAGGCCGAAACGCTGACCGTTGCAGCAGGAGGACTCGAGCGTCGACTCGAACTGGGCCCCGCACCACTTGCCGACACGTCGCATACGGGGACCGACGCGTCGTGTTCAGGCCAGGCAGAATTCGAAGACACGAATCCTGGCGCTGGAGAGCATGCCTACTGGGTTCGTATCATCCAGACCGATCGACACCGAGCCTGGAGTAGCCCTGTCTATGTGACTGTGTCAGGCTCATGACGCTGATCGGGACAGATCAAAGCAGGTAGCTCGCCATCCACCAGCAGCGTCAGGCTTCAGGCGGATGAGGCCAGGGGGCCAATGCTTCAAAAGCGGCGGCCACTCGCAAGACCGTCGGATCGTCGCGCCAGCGACCAATGATCTGCAACCCCACAGGGAGTCCGTCGACGAATCCGCAAGGCACGGAGGCGACAGGTTGCCCCGTCAGATTGAAGGGATATGTAAAAGCCGTCCAACTCAAGTACGTCGTCGACTGGCCCTGGATCTGTCCGGGATGATCGAGCCCCGCCTCGAAGGCGGTAATCGGCAAGGTTGGCGTCAGCATCACATCGTAGTTCTGCAGGAAAGTCCGCCAGCCGTGAAAGTATGCGTCCCGTCGCAAATAAGCTGCAGCCAGATCGGCTGCTGAGAATTGCAGCCCCGCTTCGATGACCTGCACCAACCCGGGATCCATCTGCTCGCGTACTTCGTCGAGTCGATCCCGATAGGCACCGGCAAATCCCGTCGACCAGATCGTGTGCACAATCTCCCAGGGGTCATCGAGAGGCGGGTGCGCCTCCTCCACGTAACAGCCCAACTCTTCAAAGCGACGTGCCGCAGCGGCGGCAACCTTGCTCACTTCAGGATCGACTGCGGCGCTCCCGAGATCCGGTGACCATGCGATCCGCAGACCCGCGATATCTCCTTGCAGCGCATCTACAAAGGTGGTCTTCGCGCCGTCAGATGCTGGAAGTGAAGCGGGGAGAGAGAATGAGTCGAGGGGATCCGGCCCCACCGTCACGTCCATGAAGAGGGCCGCATCGCGAACGGTGCGCGTGATGGGTCCCGCGTGTGACAAAAGGGGCACGACGCTCGCCGGATACTGCGGCACCAGTCCCCAACTCGGTTTGTGTCCGAAGGTGCCACAGAAACCGGAGGGAATGCGAATGGAACCGGCCCCATCGGTGCCCTGCGCCATGACACCCATGCCCAGCGCCACAGAGGCTGCGGCCCCACCACTGGAGCCGCCCGCAGTTCTTCCATGTTTCCACGGATTGTGCGTCGGCCCATTGACCCGATTTCCCGAGTCGCCCTTCCACCCCAGCTCAGGCGTATTGGTTTTGCCAAGCAGGATACCTCCCGCAGCCAACAGGCGTTGCGCCAGAGGCGCGTCGTAGTCAGGGATCCAGTCGGCATACAACAAGGAACCACGCGTCGTGCGAATACCTGCCGTCGCCGTGAGATCCTTCAGCGTAAAGGGGATTCCAGCCAGCGCTGGCGCATCTTCTGCTGCGGCGAAGGCTCGCTCAGCGGCAGCAGCCTGATGTAGCGCCTGCTCGGCGCTCACTGTAACGAAGGCGTTGAGCCCAGGATCCAGCGCTTCGATTCGCGCCAGCTGCGCATTGACTACCTCGACCGGCGAGAGGTCGCGCGTCTCATACAACCGACGCAATTGCTGCGCTGAGAGGTAGCAGGTTTCCATTGCTGACCTAGATCCGATCGAAGGCGTTGTCCTTCGGTGTGAAGCCATAGGGGTTCACCGTATCAAACATTGCCGTTGGATGAGCATCGCTGAGATTGTTGGAGACACCGTAGGTGATCCAGAAATTTGGTGCATCATCGCATTCGATAAATGCTGCCAGCAAGTTGGACATGTCTTCATGGCTATACCAGAGTCTGGCGAAATTCTCTGACGGTTCACCCGACGCATTCACCGCACCAAGGCGGACGACGAGGATCTTCTGCTCGGGGCTCAATTTGGGCGCGTAGAATTGTCCACCGATCTCCATCCATCTCTTGCTCACACCATACAGGCTCGTTGGACGTGTGCCAAAGGGATCTCGGCGTGTATCCGGCGTGGGAGGTATCGGCGCATCTTCGTCGAAGCCATCGCCCATGAAATCGTAAGAGTGCACGGAACTGGTCATATAGATCCGTGGCACATTCTCGGCGATCGCCGCCTGATAGACGCAGTCCACGAGCATGATATTGAGTGGGTCGAGACCAGCCTGCCAGTTCTCATCACGCGTGTTCCAGCCGTGATGTACAATAGCGTCTTTGCCCCTGCAGGCAGTCGTCAACTGCTCCATCACGCGCTCGCGATAGCTATCCATCTGTTGCTTCCAGGTGGTCGGCTTCTCTTCCAGCACATCTTCCATACGTGCCATGCTGATACCGGAGACCTCGTAGCGCCCGTCCAGCTGTTTCTTCATTGCCTGAGCCACGGTGCCATTGATGCCCGTGAGCAAGATACTCTTCATCACAACTCCCTTGTCGTTTACAGCCACTCGATGGCCACTATAGCCACTCAACACTGTCAGGTGGCGTGTTGCCACATTGAATCGAACCGGTCACACCGCCACTGATCGAACCACAGGCGGTGGTCGTCGCCGTCCCTACGGCCTCCTTGCGTGAGGTACCCGAGGCGGTGGCGCAGTTTGTCTGCCCCTTGTAGGTAACACAGACCTTGCACGTATGGCTGCTCAGTTGCATCGAGGAATAGGTCAGAACGGACAAAATCGCGACGACGATAATGATTCCGAGAAGAACTTCCTTGCGCATCAACTATCCTGTGGTTTGAAGGCTGTCTGGCGAGGTCGCCGAAAGGATTCGAAGATACTGCGTCGCACGGTGTCGCTCCATCCTGAGTAATGTGTGATCGACACGTATTATCTGCGAGCGCCACGAGCCTCATTCAGGTAGAAATGTCTCCGGCCACTTTGGCTCGTAGTCACTTTCGAAGAGCCAATCGAAATCGCTGGGCACGATGTGAGCGCGCTCCGGTCGCAGCTTGCTGCCAAGACGTGGGAAAAAATCCATCAGTCCCTCGCGCTGATTCTTCGGTAGACCACAAGCTACACCTTCGGCGACCCAGGCTGTGCCCATCCCCTTGCGGGGGACGTTGTCCTCGTTCTGCCAGGCGGAATGCATACCGGCACTACAAAGAATCAGGATCTGTCCGCGACGCGCCACTGCCGCAGTCGGCTCCTGTTCGATCCAGGGTGTGTCCTGCAGATCCGGCACGTGCTCAGGATAGGCAGGCGCCTTTTCGGATACGTTGGACGGACGCAGACCATGAACGCGGGGCAGCATCTTCTTCTGCTCTGGCGTCAGAACGCGACTCCAATGTTCCATGATGGGCCGATGACTACCCGGAAGAATGCGCATGGCACCGCGATTCACGGGCACATCATTAAGCCAGAACCATAGTTCGGCCCGCATGCGGCGCGGCGAAGCCGTAAAATCCTCCATCGTCGCCTGAATGTCGGTGTGACAGCCCGCTCCCCACTGGTCCCGAACGCTGCCATAGGGTGCGTCGGAGGGCGGGCGCGCGTGCGGCGCCAGTCCCCACCACAAGTGCACCGCCTCGGCCCGCAACACTTTCCTCGCCACCTCTTCGAAGAATGGGTGCTGGATGACGTCGACATAATCGGGATCATTGTAAGGCGCATCACCACTCTGCTGCAGACGATCCCACGCCGCCTCCGCACGATCGAGTTCCTGCTCGGTAAAGGGTGAGTCTATGGTCACTGCACCATCCGCTTCATACTGCGCCAACTGCTCATCGGTGAATTGCATGGACCATTTTCTCCGGTTCGTCGAAAGGTGGGCAGGTTTGATGCCAGCAGTATCGCCCTTGAGCGCCAGGTCGGGCAAGCGTGCCGCACTTGACCGAGCCACTCCCACCGCCTTAATCCTGCTACGTTACCTGGGGGCCTCCATCTTCACCAATCCAAGGAGTTCTGGATGAATCGCCTTTTGTACGCCCTGCTTTGCAGCGTTTTGGCCGGCTCCCTGTGCGCCGCCGAAGATGAAGTCGTTCCTGCCGATCCGCAGCATGTGTGGGATCTCACCGATCTCTATCCAGACGTGGATGCCTGGAGTGCCGATCGCGAGGCAGTGATTGCGAAGGTCGAACAGATCAGCGCTCGTCGCGGTACCCTCGGAGACAGTGCCGAGTCTCTGCACCAGACATTGGCCTTGTTCTCCAGCATCTTGCGCCAGGCGGGTCGTGTGTGGGTGTACAGCAGCCTGAACAGCGACGAAAATCTGCGCGATTCAGAGACACAGGAGCGACACCAGCTGTCACAGATCATGTGGGCACGCTTCACAGAATCCACTGCCTGGATGGATCCCGAGATCCTGCAGGTGGGGCGCGAAACCATCATGGGATTTGTCGAAGCAGACGACCGCTTGCGGCCTTTCGCCCATCAATTGGACAACACCCTGCGCAGTGAGGCACACACCCTGGGCGATGAGGCGGAGCAGACCCTCGCCTACTTCTCGCAGCCTTTTGGCGCACCATCCCGTATCTATTCGATGGTCGCAAACTCCGACATTCCGTGGCCAACCGTCACACTAGCCAATGGTGAAGAGCATCGGATCGATGCACAGGCATACAGCCGTCATCGTGCCGGTGCTGACCGCGAGGATCGCAAGGCCGTCTTCGATGCCTACTGGGGTAAGTGGTCCGAGTTCCGCAGCAGTGTCGGTCTGGTGCTGAGTTCACATCTGCAGACACAGGTGGCGCTGGCCAAGGCGCGTCACTATGACAGCGTGTTGGAGCGGGAGTTGTTCCAGGACAATCTGCCCCCCGCTGTCTATCGCACTCTTGTCGAACAAGTCAACAAGGCCCTGCCAACGCTGCACCGGTATTTCAAGTTGCGTCAGCGCATGTTGGGTATCGACCAGATGCACTACTACGACATCTATCCCCCCCTGGTTGCGCTCGACAAGGAGTTCGATATCGAGACAACCAAGTCCATCACCCTCGACGCGATGACGGTCCTGGGAGAGGACTGGGTGCAGATGCAGCGGGATAGTTTCGACGAGCGTTGGATGCATGTCTTCCCGCAGCAAGGCAAACGCTCTGGCGCCTACATGGCCGGCTACGCCTATGACGTGCACCCCTACTTACTACTGAATCACAATGACGATTACGAATCGCTGTCGACCTTCGCACACGAATGGGGCCATGCGCTGCACACACTCTACGCCAAGCAGGCACAGCCCTTTGAGACCGCTGACTATGCGACCTTCATCGCGGAGATTCCATCGACATCTCTCGAACTGATCCTGCAGAAATACATGGTGGATCAAGCACAGACCATCGACGAGAAACTCTACTATCTGGGCTTCGGTCTGGAACAGATGCGGGGCACCTTCTTCCGCCAGACGATGTTTGCCGAATTCGAGTTGTCCCTCTATGAGACGGTGGAGCGCGGTGAGGCACTGTCCGGTGATCGCATCACCGAGATGTATGCGGAGCTTGTCAGACGCTACCACGGCCACGACGAAGGGGTCGTCATCGTCGATGACCTGTATACGAATGAGTGGATGTTCATCCCCCACTTCTACTACAACATGTATGTCTTTCAGTATGCCACGTCCGTTACGGCGGGCACGGCCTTGTTTGGCAAGATCCTCGCAGATCAGCAGGCAGGAGCGGACAACTACAAGGATCTTCTACGCGCCGGTGGCTCCGACTACCCGCACGAATTGCTCAAACGTGCTGGCGTTGATCTGAGCCAACCCGAGCCGTATCAGGCGGTGGTCACGCAGATGAATGCCGTCATGGATCAGATGGAGCAACTGCTCAAAGAGCGTGATCAGTAGACTACTACGAGCCGTGCCTGTTGGATCAGGCACGGCTCAACGCGTCTGGAGCGCAGCCGATGCACGCATCACTGAAACCGGATACAGCGACTTTCTGGCAGAGATACCTGGATGGAATTGCCGACCCGGTGGCGGCACAGAATTGGTTGTACGAAGCTTTTCAGACCAGTACCGATGCAGAAAGTGCAGATCTTGGGGCCGTGCTGATTCAACGTCGCATCAAGACTGCCACCAGTGCCCTTCTGTGGAAATTTGAGGCCGCCTTCAAACCACTTCCCAAGGTGGGCTCGCTACGCATCGTGGAGAATGGTCGAGACACGCCCGTCTGCATCATCAAGACCACAGAGTTGATCACAAAACCATTTCGTGAAGTCGATCTACGTTTTGCCTACGACTACGGCGAAGGGGATCGAACCCTCAAGACCTGGCGTCTCGTGTGCTGGCAGATCTTCGGTGCCCACTGTGCGCAGTTGGGCCGCGAAGCCGATCATGCAATGCCTCTCGTGTGTGAACGCTTTCGTGTGCTGTATCCTGCCCCGCCTGTCGAATCTTGAGAAAATTGTGAGTCACCATGGCTGAAGTATCACCTCCCGGGGCCTTACAGCGTAGATGAATCGAATCAGCACTCTGACGTGCCTGTGTCTCTGTATCCACACGTCGGTATTTTCCCAGCTGCCTCAGGATGCGCAGTGGTCAGCCTACACGAACATGCGGCAGATCAATGACATTCTCGTCGCTGGCGACGATATCTGGATGGCCAGCAGCGGCGGCGCCCTCCACTACGACAAGGCAAACCGGGTCTATCATCGTTTTACCAGCCTTGATGGTCTGGCGGGCAATCGATTGCTATCGGTCGCCATGGATCGTGCCGGCGATCTGTGGTTTGGCACAGCTCACCAGGGGTTGTGCCGCCTGCGCAGAGGTGCAACTCGATTCGATCCTCCCTTCATCGAATTTCGTGATCGTGAAATTCACGCGATCCTGGCTCACCAGGACCGTCTGTATGTGGGCACTGACCGTGGCATCAGCGTCTTTCTGTTGGACACAGAGGAGGTGGAACTGAGCTATCGGCGTCTGGGGAATCTCCCCTTCGACTCTCCCGTGAATACGATGCTCGTCCACAACGACACGCTTTTCGCAGGGGCACGTAAGGGCGTCGCCTGGGCGGATCTCGCCAAACTCAATCTGCGAGATCCGGACAACTGGCGGTCGATGCCACGCTCTGGCGCCGTGCACGACATGGTCGTGGCTGACAATGTCGTGCTCGCCACTTCGAAACACGGGGTTTTTTCCTTCGAGCCTGCGCAGGACCTCTTCTTCCTGGAATTCGAAGAGTCCGAGGTGAGAGCTCTTGGCTCTCTTGATGGACGAGCCCTGGCAGCCACGGAAGGTGGAAGAATTGTGCAGCGCCGGCAGGACGGCACGTGGCGACGTGTGGGCGCAACGTCGATCCTCGGTGCCAATGCTATTTCCGAGCTCAACGGTTCAGCCTGGCTGGCGACGAATTCCGGCCTGCGTGTCGTGCGCGCCGGCGAGCCTCCGCCTTCAGGTGAACCAGCGTCGAGCCGATTTTTCGACATCATCAGAGTAGAGGATGAATTGTGGTCAACCAGTGTCGCTGACGATCTGCAGGCCACTGCATCAGCTGGTATCTCCCGGCTCGTTGATGGAGTCTGGACCGTCTTCGACAAATCGACTGGCATGCTCAGCGATCAACTCGTCGCCCTGGAAACCGACCGCGACGGGGTCCTGTGGGTTGGTAGCTGGGGCGACGGAATCGCTGTGCAGCAAGGCAGCGGCTGGGTGACGATTGATGAGAGCAACTCGTCGTTGCAAGGAATCGGCAGCAAGTTCGACTTTGTCGCGACCAGCGACATCGCCCGCGATCCGCAAGGCAATATGTGGATTGTCACCGTCGCCGTCGGCGTCGCCGTCCTTGACGGCTTTCCAGAGAATGAGGGTTTCCTGTTCGACCAGGTAGAGATGGGACAGTCCGGACGGCTCGATCTGTATCGCATCGAGTTCGCCGCACAAGGACACAAGTGGCTCGCCAGTCGCACGGATGGCCTGGTGATTCTCGATGATGGTGACACACCTTTCATCGGCGGTGACGATCGGTTCGTAGTCATCAATCAGTCCGTCGAACCGCGATTGTCGAGTAACCGTGCCTTTGATGTTGCCGAAGAGGAGGATGGCACACTCTGGGTGGCAACTGACAATGGTCTCAATTCCATTCGGAGCCGATATGATCGCGATTCGGGGGGCCTCGATGTTGACGACTGGCGCGTCTATTCGACCCTTGATGGTCTTGCGTCCGATGAGATCAACACCCTCGAGATCGAGAACGATCACGTGTGGGTGGGAACCAACCGTGGCTTAAGCCTCATCGAAGACGGCGAGGTCGTCCTCACGCTGACAGCTGCCAACAGCGGTCTCATCAGCAACACTGTGACAGGCCTCTATTTCGATGCCGAGTCCAACGATCTGTGGATTGGCACCCTAGAAGGCCTCAGCCGTCTGCACTTAGGCACTGATATGCCGATGAATGTGGAAGTTGCTACCGAACACACTGTGTTCCCCAACCCCTTTGTCGCCGATGGCCATGGCAGGTTGACTCTCACGGGCTTGCCGCCCGATGCCCATGTGCGCATCTATTCATCGAGCGGTGAGCTTGTGTCCTCTCTGTCGGCCGACCCAGCACACGATAGGATCCTGTGGACTGGGCAAAACGACCGCGGCACCCTCGTCGGATCCGGCATCTTCTTCTACGTCGTCGAGTCGCCCACCGTGGGTCCGATTCGGGGACGCTTTGCCGTAGTCAATACGGGACAATAGCCTGATTGACTACGACGCGAATCCGCGTGCAGCACGCGGATTCGCGCGCGTTTCCGCGTATTGTCACGACGTAGAATCTGTCACCCCAAAGCGCAGCCGCGCTGTATCTGATTCTCCCGCATGACTTTGCGTCAATGCAGGCACTTCCAAATGCGCGTGGGTCAAACTTTGCACAATGCCCGGTAATCATCCAACCGGAGCTCTCCGAATGAAGCATTCTCTCAGATTCCTCCGACTGTCGCTCTGCCTCGCCCTGGCAACAGTGACCGCTGGGGTGGCACAGATTCCGCAGAGGATCTCGTACCAGGCATCCATCAGTGACAACTCAGGCGAACCGATCGTTGACGGACAACACGCCCTGTCCCTATCCCTCTTTGATCAGATCTCTGGCGGCACTGCGGTGTGGACCGAGGACCACACGGTGACGACGGCAGGCGGCGTCGTATCCCTCGTGCTCGGTGCCTCCACTGCACTCGACCTACCCTTCGACGAGAGTTACTGGCTGGGTGTGGTCGTTGACGGTGGCGAAGAATTGGCACCGCGTGTTGAACTGACCACCGTTCCCTACGCGATCCGGGCGGCAGGTGTCGTCGACTCATCGATCACGGGCGCTGCGATCGCTTCAGGGCATGTTGTACGCAGTATTGGTGGTCTTGCGGATGACATCGAACTGGTGGCCGGTGCCGGTATGACCATCACGACGCAGAATCAGATTATGGTGCTTTCCTCTGCGACGGGTCTTACGAGTGTCAGTTCGGGAAACATTGTCGATGCGACCATCAGCAGCATCGACGTGGCAGATGGGGGGCTCTCCGGTGTCGACATCGCCGACAACAGTCTGGGCGCCGTCGATCTGGCGGAGGGCTCAGTCGGCACGAGCGAAGTTGCCGATGGCAGTTTGACTGCCTCTGATATTGCCTCAGGGCAGGTCGTGAAATCCGTCAATGGCCTGACCGATGCGCTGACGCTGGCGGCTGGCGCGAATATCACGATCACTCCCAGTGGAAATGCCCTGACCATCGCTTCCACCGGCGGCGGCGGCGGTGGTGGCGGCAGTACGCTCGATGGTGCCTACGATGAGGGCGGTGCTGGCGTGGGCCGCACAATCACCGCGGATGCGGGGGCCGTCGATATCCAGGGCGCCGGGGGACTGACCGTCGCTGCCGCAGTGGGGGTCGGAACGACGAGTCCACAGAAGCCACTGCATGTCCTTGACGCTACGACGGCGACTATGCGTCTGGAACGGAGTGCTGGTACGAATTGGGATGTACTGGCCGCTGCAGATGACAAATTCCGTATCGACGAGGCGGCAGGCACGACGTCCCCTCTCCAGATCGAGTCCGGGGCGCCGACGAATTCGATCTACGTTGCCGCGGACGGTGACGTTGGCATCGGAACGAATGCCCCGACGACGGGACCTCCCGCCGCGCAACTGCACGTCGTCGGTACCATATTCGCCGAGGGCAATCTGCAGAACTGGGACGGAGCCAATGGCGTGACGGTTACGCCTGCGGGCGTCATCAGTGCCAGCGGCAACCCACTCACCTTACGCCGTCTCAGCAACGGTGAAGTCAGGATCAGCGACGATATCCGCCTTTCGCCATTTGGTGCGACTGACGCCGTGGTTATTGAGGCGACCTCCGGGGAGGTTGGCATCGGAACCACCACCCCAGGTGCGAAATTAGAGATCGTGAGCGGCGATGTTCTGATTTCCAACGGTTGGGCATATCGCCAGAGAGTCGCTTCGGGGACAGCGACGTATCTGATGGGTGTGGCGGGAGGAGCGGGCACAGAGTACATGGCGCTCGCGATGCCATCACTGACCGGCGAGATCCGTTTCATCGGAGTTACGGGTTCCGGTGACGAGAAGATGCGCATCGAAGACGATGGCGATGTCGGGATCGGTGTGGCCGCACCGATCGCTCGACTCGATGTGGCAGGAGCAGGTAATACGTCAGGCACGTCGTCGCTTCGGGTTTTCAACACCAGCGGCGTGAACATGATCCATGCGCGCGATGACGGGGTGGTCGGAATTGGTTCGTCGGCTCCCGTCGCGGGCCGAAGGCTCACAGTGAAGGGTTTCTCCGACAACAACATGGAGATCGTCCTGGAAAAGCACGACTCGTCGCACGAACTGGTCGCTATCGGCCAATACAATAATAGTGGTCGAATCCTGATCCGGGACTTCACCAGCAACGCGATGAATCATCTCCTCGATGGTGCCGATGGAACCCATTCCGCCATGGCATTCCAGCCGAGCGCCCGATTGGGCATTGGTACCAACACCCCAGACGCAAAGCTCGATGTCGAAGGAGGCGCATTCCTGGCGCAAGGAACGACAGGTGGGACACCGCTTTCCGGAGCTGGCACTCGTCTGATGTGGATCCCCGCCAAGAGCGCCTTTCGTGCGGGTCTCGTCACGAGCACTCAATTTGACGACGCGAATATCGGCGTTGAGTCGAGTGTAGCTGGCGGACGCAACAACATCGGCAGTGGGGAGAAGTCCGCAATCGGCGGTGGAGTTGGCAATGTGGGCAGTGGCCTGGGCAGTTCGATCGGTGGTGGAAACGGTAACCAGGCGACGACTGATTACTCGACCGTCGCAGGTGGACAGAACAACCAGGCGATCACGAACACGCACGTTTCAGTCGGCGGTGGCAGTGGGAACACGGCAAGTGGGCAGTACTCTACCGTGGCTGGTGGTCAGACCAACACAGCCAGTGGGCTCAATTCCTTCGTGGGTGGAGGAGGGAACAACACAGCATTCGTACAGTACGGAACGATCTCGGGTGGAGTTAGCAACCAGGTGCAGTCGGGTGGCAACTGGGGATCCATTGGTGGTGGATCGAACAATGTCGTCAGCGGCATCAGGGGGACAGTTCCTGGCGGTGAGCAGAACACGGCGGCCGGAGCACGCAGCTTCGCTGCTGGACTGCGCGCCAAGGCAAACCACGACGGAGCCTTCGTCTGGGGCGACGGCAGCGCCTTCGACTTCGCTTCCACCGTGGCTGACGAATTCTCAGCGCGAGCCGTGGGCGGCGTCCGCTTCGTCTCCGCCATCGACGGCTCCGGAAACGCCACGGCAGGCGTCACACTCGCCGCAGGTGGTGGCTCGTGGTCATCGATCTCAGACCGCAATATGAAAGCGAACTTCACCCATGTGAACGGCCGCGATGTCCTCGAAGCCTTGAGCGACATCCCTGTTCAAACCTGGAACTACAAGAGCCAGGCGGTCGACATTCGCCACATAGGCCCCATGGCGCAGGACTTCCACGCCGCCTTTGGCGTCGGTGAGGATAACACTCGCATCACGACGATCGACGCCGACGGTGTCGCGCTCGCCGCCATTCAGGGACTCTATGAAATCGTGCAGACACAGCAAACGCAGATCGATGCTCTGCAGAAAGCGAATGCGTTGCTGCTTCAACGATTGGACACGGGTCGATAGGTCTGATCTATGAATCCTTCGCGTCGTCTGTCGCTCTTTCTACTGATGAGCATTTGCTGCGCCGCTTCGGCAGTCTGGCCACAGTCACAGAGAGTCCTCATACCGGCGGGCACGGGAATCAGCACCGACTCTGCCGTCACCATCATATCGACGATCGGTGAGCCGTTGATCGGCGTTCAGGGCGGTGCTCAACTTCAGGGGATCGGTTTCTGGGGAGTGTCGGCAGGCGGCAACATCGTGCTACCACCGATCCTGTCAGTCGACACCGAAAGCCTCGACTTCGGTCTCGGTTCGCTGGGCGATGAGAGTGTGGTGGCTATCGCCATCAGCAACAACGGTGGGCAGCAACTCGTCATCACCGGACTGACGGCGAATCTCGACCAGATCTCCACCGGCGTGGATACACTGCGTATCGGCGGAGGCGACACGAGCAGTATCGACATACGGCTCGAACGTGATCACATCGGTCGTCTCATGGGCCTTCTGCAGCTGCGCAGCAATGACCCTTCCCAACCAGCCTTTGAGATCGCTCTTGCGGGCACGACGGGTTGGGCACGGGGGCCACGAATCGCCGTCGAGGGTCCCGTGCTACTTGGAGCCACCAGTATCGGCGACACCAGTATCCACGAGGTCCGGATCACCAATCTCGGCGATGCCTCATTGAGCCTCGACGCTGTGGCGAGTGGGAACGGGTTCCGTGCTGTCACGAGCGGCCTGACCCTGACAGCGGGGGCCAGTGGACAGGTCATCATCACCTACACGCCAGGCGGAGAAGGATCGGCGCTGGGGCTGCTTACTTTGACATCCAATGACCCCGATCGTCCGCGCGTGGAGCTGGAGCTGCAGGCCTTTGGCGGTGACATGAACTCACCATTGCTGCTCGACTTTATTGTCGGGCCCGGAGATCAGGGCTTACGCACGCTGGGCAATGTTGTGGCGGGTCTACAACATACGATCGAGTTGGTGCTCGTTGATGCGCAGCCCCTTCGCGGTTGGTCTGCGCAGCTGACATTCGACCCTGCTGCGGTAGGCTACGTGCCTGGCAGTTTCGAAACAAGTGACTTTCTCGCGGGTCTCGTTCCCCTCACGATTGAGTTGCCCGGTCAACTTACGGTGGGGGGGACGGCGTTGAGTGACGATGCAGGAGCAAGTGGCCCCGCCACACTCGGCACCGTTCGATTCCGCATTCTTGAGGGCTTCGACTCTCAGACCGAGATCGTGTTGACGGAGGTGGTTTTCGATCGATTGAACATGGAGGACGAGGTCCACACCACCTCCTCTCCCATTGTACTGCGCAGCGACGCCATCGAACTGGAACTACCCGGAGATTTTGACGGATCAGCCCATGTGAATTTTGACGACTTCTTCCTCTTTATCGGTGCCTTCGCCACGGCCGAGGCACAGTTCGATCTGAATGGAGATGGCTTCGTCAATTTCCGGGATTTCTTCCTCTTCGCCGATTTCTTTGGCCTCGCCGTATTGATCAGCCTGTGAGCGCGTTATAATGGAATCTTCTGCTACGCGCTCTATATTTGCCCCCCATGAACCCATCGAGACAGACCAACGCGCGGCACCCAGATAGCTCTGGGAGCCGCCTGAACGATCTGCTGCATCCGCATGTGTTGGCCGCCTTCGACCGCGCGATCTTTGAGCGGGACGGCTATTGGGTCTGGGAAGGGATCCTGACCGACGCCGGTCGCCGACAGTGGACGGCGAGCCTGCAGAATCTCCAGGCTATGAACGACAGCATCGTCGCCGGCAGTGACTGGTTGCAGGTCGACTTCGCAGGTCGGGGTCTGACCGCACCGGATCCCGCGAAGGTGACGCCCGATGCACTCGAGGCGTATCTGGGTGGCTCGGAGCAGATGCAATTTCAGACACCGGGTCTGCGTGACTACATGTACGATCACGGTCTCTTCGACGCGTCACTCGCGACCCAGACTCTGGCATCGCAGGGCATTGCATGGCAGGGGATGATGCCTGAGTATTTCCCCCTCGCTTACGACGATTTCATTCTCGATATCGCCACAAGTCATCCGCAGATGATGGAACTGTTTGGCAGAATACTGGGCCCACGTTTTCTGATCGATCATGTGTTGATGCTGAATCGCATTCCCGGTTCAAGTGGGCGTCGATGGCACGGCCACCCGTATCGTCAGGGCCAACATGAGACCGAAGACCCTGCACAGGGCGGTCGCGTCGCGTCGCCTGAGTTCCTACCGCGCCAGTGTGTGCGGACCTTGTGTTTTCCCGAAGGCATGAGCGAGCACGACGGCGGTGGCGAATTCTCAGTGGTAGCGGGAGCACACTTGTATCGCACACCCTATCTGTGGGACACCAGGCGCACCGAATACGATGAGCAATTCGAGGCAGGTTGGATGCGGGACAAGAATCACCCCGTCACGGGTGAGCCATTGCGCATCAAACGGCTGGAGCTGCCACCTGGCAGCATGGTCTCCTTCGTCCATCACATGCCCCACCACGCCGGTCATCGGGACATGGATGCAGAGACTCGCTGGGGGCTGCTAATGGCATACCGCACCCCGGATCCTACAGAGAGATCAAGCCAGTCATCGACACAGGCATCCTCCCACTGGAATGAGGGTACCCCCGCACACTGGGCTCAACGCATGGAAGATGCAGGTACACTCACAGCCGCCATGCGTCGGGTCTTTGAGGCGGATGCTGCAGTGGCCTAGTGGGTCGGCGTAAAGCGACTCACTCCATCAAAGGAGACACGCAGACGCGGATTGTCTTCGTAGGGCCAGGGATTGAAAGACTGTGGGATGTAGTGCCCAGCCCAGCTGTGACGGAAGCTGCCCTCTTGCATAATTGGGCCACCGCGATGGATCAAGCGGCCGTCGAAGAACACGATATCACCCTTGTTGGCCTCCACGGCGAGTTCCGGCATTTGATTGCGCTCAAACAACGCATCGAAGGCATCATCGTGTTGCCAGCCTTGCCAAGGACCCGGATTGCCACTTGCATCCTCACGAAAATCAACCTTCTGCAGCAATGGGCCTTTGTGCGATCCAACCTGGATGTGGATACTGCCATTCCATGCACCGACAGGCTGCAAAGCAACCCAGGCTGACACGCAACCTGGCAGATAATAAGCATCCTGATGACGCCGCTGCCGGGAACCGGTGTAGAAGTACATGCTCTGCACACCATCCGCTTCGTCGTCGAGAAGTGTGCGCAGTGGCTGACGCAGACGGGGATCCGTCATCCACGCGAGCCCGAGAGGGTGATGGCAGTTGCGGGTGATAAGACGACTCCAGTCATCGGCGGCACGAGGAGCAAAACCTTCGACACTTGTGCGCCCCGCTTGTAGATCCAGCATGTAGTTGGTGAAGTGATCACACTCAGCCGGCGTGAATCCACCTTCAACGATGGTGTATCCGTCGCGTTCGAAATCGTTCAACTGACTCGGCGTGAGTTCCAGTGTCATAAGTGCAACCTTTAGAAATGTGGAAGTCAGGAATCTCGGATGGCACGTATCAAATGAGATCCAACAATCGCCAGATGACCTTCGAATCTGGGATGTATACCATCCAATGAATGCCTGGAAGCTCCTGGGGCAAACCCGCACCCCGGACGGCAGTGACATGAGCCTGACCGTGCGCGATGGTGAATACGTCATCCGGGTGAATGGAAATACGCTCATGTCGAGTCGGGTCCACGGCTCAGAGGAAACCCTCGCTGAGGCCGCCTGCGGTCACCTCACAGCAAAGGGCGGATCTCGACGACCGGAGAATCCACAGGTCCTGGTAGGTGGCCTCGGGATGGGCTTCACTCTGCGGGCGACACTGGACCTGTTGCCAGCGACGGCGACTGTGATCGTCTCTGAACTCGTGCCTGCCGTCGTCGAGTGGAACCAGGGGCCCCTGGGGCATCTCGCCGGACAGCCATTACAGGATCGTCGTGTGCAGGTGAAGATGGAAGACGTCGGCACCACACTGCGCAGCAACCCCGATCACTTCGATGCGATCCTGCTGGATGTCGACAATGGGCCTACGGCCTTTACGACAGATTCCAATCACGACCTCTACGACAACACCGGCGTCGCAGCCGCCTATGCAGCTTTGAGAAACTCAGGAACCCTCGCTGTGTGGTCAGCCTGGGAGGATCGAAAATTCGAACACCGCTTGCACTTCCATGGATTTACCACTTCGACAAAAAGTGCTCGCGCCCGAGCCAACAAGGGCGGCATGCGCCACACGATCTTCGTGGGCGAGAAGACGAGCTGATTGTCCCCGGGTTTGCCCGGCCCGGCGTGCCGAACCATTTTGGTTCCCCCAAACGACAAGTCACGACGACAAGTCACGCCCCCCATGCAATGAGGACTCATGAACAGCGATGAGGACTATGGATTCGACGTCGCCGGATACATCCATCTGGCGAAAGCCCTGTCCACAGAGCAGATCGCAACCTGTCTTGCCGCCATCGACAGTGGCGGCGACGAACGCGTGATCGATGTGTTACAGGACGCCGTCGGGGCTGGCTACCTGGAGACATTGTGCGGTGGCGACTATATCGCCGACGGCGCGCCATGGTTGGTGGAACCAGGGGCGACGCCGTCAGGGGCCATTCCCATTTCTTCTCCCACCAGCGAGGATCGTCGCCGCCTCCGTTACGTCGCCCACGGCGACACACGGGTCAGCAAGGGGGTACGAGTCTTCGTGTCTCTTGTGGCACAGCAAGCGGATGCGGGCCCTGTCCTGGTAACAGGCAGCCACAATCGACTGTCAGAACCACCTGCCGATTTTCTCTCAGGCAACCATGACATGGGCATGACCGAGCGACCACAACTGCAGGCGGGTGATCTGTTGATCTGCGCCGCAACCTTGCTGTATGGCGTGCGTGGTGTACCGGATCAGCTGGTCGAGTTGGAGTTCATCAGTGCGAATGCGAGGCCGAGAGAAGGTTATCCCCTCGTCGACCCGCCCGAATGGACAGAAGGACTCACGGCGGAGCAGAAGGCAATCGTTGGAATCCGCACAACGGGTATGGGTGGTGTCGTCACCTCCGACGGCGAGCGCACACAGATCACCGAACTCGAAGAAGACTCGCCCTCGATTCGCTTCCGTCTCGATGCGAACAGTCAACCGGCGCCGGACGAATTGTGGTTCTGGGACGTACGCGGCTATCTGGTATTGCGTGGCGTGATGGATGCTCCCTGGCTTGCTGCCGCAAATCAGGCTGTCGACGCAGCCATTGAGTTGCAGGACAGTCTGCCCCAGGGACACCCAACACGCATCGAGGAAGTACCTGAGCAGGCGCTACGTGAGAATGACTGGACCTGGCCGCAGGACACATCGCCGCGATTACGGGGTGACATCAATCGCCCGCGAATCGGTGGGCTCTATCAATTGCCAGAGCCGCACGGCGATGCCTTCCGCCGCATGATCGGACATCCTGCTATCGTCAAGAGACTGAATTGGATGCTGGGGTACGGCTTTCGCGAAAGCACGGAGCCCATGTGCTGCGTCTATCCCACGGGCACAACAGGTGGTTCTCTACACGGACAGAATCCAGGTGGCCATGCCCTGTTCAATGGCCGTCAGCTTGTGGAGCAAGTCAACGTAGCCTGGGCACTGCAGGACGAAGCGCCGGGGTTTGGTGAGGACAGTGGTGGCTTCATCTGCGTGCCTGGAAGCCACAAGGCGCGCTTCCCCATCCCGCGGAATCTGCACACGAGTATCGATCTGCCGCAGGTCTACAAACCAGCCATGAAAGCGGGGGATGTATTGCTCTTCGGTGGTGTCGCCCACGGGACGACAGCGTGGCGCAGTTCGTGGTCACGTCGCACGGCGATCCAATTCATGGGATCGCACAATGTCGCGTTGCCACCGGGTCGCGAGTCAGTCGGCTGGCGCTGGAGTTCCGATCCCAATCATCCATCCAAGCTCAAAGCGAAGCAAGGCTGAAGTCGGAGGCGGGATAGGCTAAACGTCGCGAGCGGCAGTTTCCATCATCTTCAGCACCGCTTCGATCATCGCCTGCTGCTGCAACTCACGTTCGATCGTGGCAAATCGATCTCCCGGCTGGAAACCATACCAACCGAACTGACTGTGATTGCCTCCAGGGATCACAAACCATTTCGACGACACGGGTAGCAGATGACGATTCGCCTCGCTCTTCTCCAGGGGCGATACCCTGTCCAGTGAACCGAGGATCTTCGCCGTGGGCAGCGTCACGTGGGCGAGACTGAAATCGCGCGGATGAGATGTCCCGATCAGGATGAGTCCCGCCGCCCGCCAGTTGCGCTCGTGCACGAAACGCGAAGCGATCGCACCGCCTCTGGAGTGTCCGGCGATCACCCACTTTACCGCACCTGGATCGGCTTGCATGCCGCGAATCGCCCGTTCGATGACCTCAGTGCCATTGGCACCACCAAAGGCGGATCGGCGTGGCACATCAACAAGAATGGCAGGATAGCCGGCCAGAGCGACGGCACGTGTGAGCGGGGCGTAGGCAGCTGGATCGACGAGAGCACCGGGAAAGAACAAGAAACCGACCGGCCTTGTCCCCTCGACGTCGACGGGCCTGAAGAACCAGTAACCAGCACCGCGCACGACCGGTACCAGATCGTCTCCGGCGAGAGCATCCTTCGCCTCCCCCGTGGCTCGATAGGCGATGAGGGACCAACCGACAAAGACCACAAGAACCAGGCTGCCAAGGATCGCCCAGACCTTGCGAGTCTTCTGCCAGATGGATGTGCCCGTTGCCATGAATCTTCACCGGTGTCTACGAAGGGAATGTCTACTGTGCGAGGTCTACTCGGCGAAGATCTGTTCGCCTTCCAGGAAGATCTCCTCGATCATCAGATCATCGAAAGTGCGCAGCCAGTCTGCATAACCAACGACATCGCTCTGCACCTGCACAACAATGCGCTTGATCATCGCCAGGCGCTGAACGGACACGGTCACCGTCGCTACCTGGCCCCCGTCAATGTGGACCAGGACAGCTTCCGTCTTGCCCTGCCAGGTCACCTCTACCCAATGGTCACCGGCAGGCAGATTGTTCAGCAGCACACCCTGGACATCATCACGGAAGAGTTCGACCTGATGGCCGCCGACACTGATGCGCACACTGCCGGGACCGAAGCTGGATCCCAATGGAGCAACCACGACACCGACGGCGCCGGCCAAATCATCATAGAGAGACTCATCAAAGCCGATCTCCACATCAGCCCGTGTTGTGTCGTCGATTGCGGCTGTTGGCTTCGTCACGGGTCGTTTGGTCATCCACGCTGGGAGTGCTCTACGCACAGCCTTGCCACCATCCCGAGTTAACGCGTAGACCAACAGATTCACACCTGCCGCCAACTTCGGTCCTGACTGCAGATCCAGAGCGGATGCCTCGTCTGCCGCCCACGCACCGAGCCATGCCTGGTGCATGTTCAGATCGCTGAGAATGGCCGCCAGGCGACCCTCGTATTCAACACCCCAAAGCCCGACTGGGGGTTGCTGCGGCGCACTCGTGTCGTCGAGATCTGGATTGATATTGGGCGCTCCTGTGATCACCTCGTCGGGACCGCGGATGGGATAGATCCAGGATGTCGGCCGACTCTCCAGCATCGAATAGGTGCTCTTCACCTCACTGGGAAACCCTGAGTCGAACTGATAGAAGGCATGATAGACCGGATGCGTCGGCGGCAAGGGTCGCATGCCGCCCGCTGCCCCCACAATCTCTTGTAGGATTCGCACAGCATCCCGTAAGAAGAGATTGCCACCTTCGATAAACAGGAGCCCACCGCCCTGGATATAGCCTCGCAGCATCTCTTTTTCCCGCTCACTCAGCTGCCACCGGGGTTCGTCGCCGATCAGGTTTAGACCACCCCCTGCAATGAAAAAGTGGATCGGATCGTTGAGGAGTGCTGGACTGAGGAAAAGGTCCGTTGGATTCGGATCAACCTGAACCAGGAGCCGTGTGTGATCGCGCATGTGTCGTGCCAGAACATCGAGCCCCCCTCTGCCACCGCCGGCACCATGAGTGCGTACCCGGCGCAACGTCACGAAACCGGTGACGTCCCGCTGACTGGTTGGATCGATGAGGATCACGGCGGGGCGATTGCCCGCGGCGGCCAGATCCTCCACGCGCAGCAGATCGAGAGATTCCCCGCGCAGACTGTCACGCAAAGCCGACGACGCCGACATGGCACGTTCCGCCTGCCGTTGTGAGGCCTTGGGTGAAAAGGTGTCGGCCTTGGCTGCCACGGTGAAACGGCGCAGGACCTGGGCCAGTTCGGGTGGTGTCAGCAATGGCGTCTGGGGCAACTCGGCAGCCAACTCCGGACGCTCTGCGGCATGCGCTTCCTGGCGCCGATACTGCATGCGTTGAGCTGGGATATTGGTCGGTTTCGTCGACAGCAGACGTTTTGGCTCGAATCGAGGCACCTGGCGCAAACGGGCGCGGAACTTCTCCACCTGCTCATTCTGCGTTCGCCAGGACTGCACCTGGGTCAGCAGAATCACATGCAGCAGCAAGGACATGGCGATGGCGGGCCATGTCCGTAAATATCTGCGCCACAACGGTTTTTGAGTCTTCAGCGGAGTCTTTCTGGGGCAACGATGAAGCGGGCCGGGTAGATATGGTGTCTAAATGGAGCGTGGAGTGCATCTCATTGGATGCGCCAACGAGAGAAACGTACAATCCAGGCTCGTTTTCGGGGTCAGAAATTTTGCGACCTTTGGGCCCTATCCTTACTATATACAGCCTCTTGCGCTTACCCCCTCCCAACGACATCGAGACATACAAATGAGTGAGACCGCGGTGGACGAAGTCGAACTACGCGAGTGGCTCGACTCTCTCGATTTCGTCCTTGAGAATCGCGACAGCGCGCAGGTAGAAGACCTCCTGCGGCAACTCGTCACCCGCGCAGCGGGGGCAGGTGTGGCTCTGCCCTTTACTGCCCAGACTCCGTATATCAACACGATTCCGCGGGACCGCCAGCCCCCCTTTCCTGGTAGCCGAGAGATCGAGCGGCGTATCAAGAGTCTGATCCGCTGGAATGCGATGGCCATGGTCGTTCGTGCCAACAAGGACGAGGCAAGCCCCGGTGGTCATATCTCGACCTTTGCTTCCTCAGCGACACTCTATGAGATCGGCTTCAATCACTTCTTTCGCGCCCCCACAGAAGACTCTTGTGGTGACCAGGTTTTCTTTCAGGGCCACGCGGCACCAGGAATCTACTCACGCGCTTTTCTCGAGGGTCGCCTGACTGAGAAGCACCTGGAGAACTTCCGCCGAGAAACGCGCGAGGGGGGTGGTCTGTCTTCCTATCCCCATCCATGGCTCATGCCGAATTTTTGGCAATTTCCCACCGTGTCGATGGGTCTGGGGCCGATCTGCTCAATCTACCAGGCCCGCTTCAACCAGTATCTCGAAGATCGCGGTCTCAAACCTCGTGATGGCTCACGGGTCTTTGGCTTCTTCGGCGACGGCGAGATGGATGAGCCGGAATCTCTGGGCGCCCTGACGCTAGCGTCCCGGGAGCGGCTGGGCAACCTGACATGGATCGTCAACTGCAACCTGCAGCGCCTGGATGGTCCCGTACGCGGCAATCAGAAGGTGATCCAGGAGTTGGAAGGTGCCTTCCGTGGCGCCGGCTGGAATGTGATCAAGGTCATATGGGGTGACGACTGGGACGCATTGCTCGAGGCAGATGTCGACGGTGTGCTGGCTAAACGCATGGGTGAAGTCGTCGATGGTGAGATGCAGAAATACTCTGTCTCCGATGGCGCCTACATCCGCGAGAATTTCTTTGGCGTCGATCCGCGTCTGCTGAAGATGGTCGAACATCTGTCTGACGAGCAGTTGCAGAAGATGCGTCGCGGCGGGCATGACCCGGAGAAAGTCTACGCTGCCTACCACGCCGCCGTGAATCACATGGATGGCCCCTCTGTCATTCTCGCCCACACCGTCAAGGGATATGGCCTGGGCGAGGCGGGCGAAGGCAAGAACATCACGCACCAGCAGAAGAAGCTGAACGAAGACGAACTGCGGCACTTCCGCACACGTTTCGGTATTCCCATGGACGATGTCGATGTCGTGAAGGCGCCCTTCTATCGGCCCGCAGAGGACAGCGAAGAGATCACGTATCTCAAAGCGCGACGTGCGGCGCTGGGGGGTTCGCTACCACAGCGATCTGTTCGCGCCGACCCCCTGCCCATGCCGGATGCCTCCTTGTTTCAGGAGTTTCGTGAAGGCAGTGGTGATCGCGACATCGCAACGACCATGGCCTTCGGTCGTGTTCTGACGAAGTTGATGCGTGACAAAGAAATCGGAAAACTGATCGTGCCGATCATTCCCGATGAAGCACGCACCTTCGGACTCGACTCACTCTTCCGACCCTTCGGGATCTATTCCCATGCGGGTCAGCTCTACGAACCAGTCGACCGTGATACGCTGTCCTACTACAAAGAAGCCACAGATGGCCAGATTCTCGAGGAAGGCATCACCGAAGCGGGTTCCATGTCGTCCTTTGTCGCCGCCGGTACGGCCTATGCAACGCATGGTGTCAATGCGATCCCCTTCTTCGTCTACTACTCGATGTTTGGCTTGCAACGCGTGGGTGATCTCATCTGGCTTGCCGGTGATATTCGCGCCAAGGGTTTCATGGTGGGCGGCACAGCCGGTCGGACGACCCTGGCGGGAGAAGGACTGCAGCACAATGATGGCAACAGCCATCTACAGGCATATCTGGTACCGAATCTGGTCGCCTATGATCCCGCCTTTGCCTACGAAATCGAGATCATCATTCAGGACGGTATCCGACGGATGTATGTCGAGCAGGAGGATATCTTCTACTACCTCACGGTAGAGAATGAGAATTATCCCATGCCAGCCATGCCGGAAGGTGTCGAAGAGGGCGTCCTGAAGGGCATGTATCGATTCAGCACGACGACGAAGAAGCGCTCGAAGTTGCGTGCACAGTTGTTTGGCTCCGGGGCGATCATGCGCTGCGCCATGGAAGCGCAGCAGATTCTCGAAGAGAAGTACAATGTTGCGACCGATGTGTGGAGCATTACGAGTTTCAAGAACCTCCACAACGACGGTCTCGATGTGGATCGCTGGAATCGCCTGCATCCGGAGGCTCCCAAGCGCGTCCCCTATGTCACACAGTGCCTTCAGGATGAGAAGGGCGTCTTCCTTGTCGCCTCTGACTACGTGAAGGCCATGCCTGAATCGATTGCTCGCTGGTTTCCGAAGGTCCCCGTTGCCCTTGGCACAGACGGCTTTGGCCGCAGCGAGGGTCGCAAGGAACTGCGTCGTTTCTTCGAGGTGGATGCCGCCGCCATCGTCACGGGCACGCTGAGTGCCTTGGCCGATGAAGGGCTGATCGAACCGCAGGTTGTCGCCGCCGCGATAGCCGATTTTGGTATCGATCCTGACACCGCAAATCCCGTTACCCGGTAAATCAGGGGAATCCGTGGCTGCCGAGTTCAAGCTGCCCGATCTGGGCGAGAACATTGAGAAGGGCGAGGTCATCAGTGTCCTCGTTGCCGTAGGCGACCAACTCGCCGAAGATCAACCCGTTGTCGAACTGGAAACCGACAAGGCCGTCATCGAAGTGCCCTCCTCTGTGAGCGGCACCATCGTGGCCATCCATGTCTCCCAGGGGGACACGATCAACGTCGGTCAGGCGATTCTCGAGATTGATGGAGGTACGGCTCCCGCAGTCGCAGCGCCAGCCACTGCGGCTGCGCCCGAGGCACAGCCAGCTGCGGTGCTACCCGACGCGACACCGCCGCCACAACCGATCGCGGCGGTCACCACCCGATCACAGGATGTGACCCTTCCCGAACTTGGCGAAGGGGTCGACAGTGGTGACGTCGTCGGGATCATGGTCAGCATTGGTGACCAGGTCGAAGAAGAGCAGGGTCTACTCGAGATAGAGATCGACAAGGGCGTCGTTGAATTGCCAGCCCCCGCAGCAGGTAAGGTGACGGCCCTGCATCTGAAAGAGGGTGATCGGGCCACAGTCGGGCAGTTGATCGCCACACTCGAGGTATCTGTTGGCGGCTCAGCAGCAGTCGCTACACCCGCGGCTGCGACGAGTTCAGCACCTGCTTCGCAGGCAACGTCTTCGCATGCAACGTCAGCACAGACAGCGGTTTCCGCCCCCGCCTCAACCATGGCAGCTGCGGACTTGCCTGCTCGCAAATTGGTCCCCGCCGCCCCCTCCGTGCGCCGTCTTGCGCGAGAGATCGGCGTCGATGTGGGTGCAGTGAAGGGCAATGGGCCCGGTGGGCGCATCTCTGAAGCGGATGTGAAGTCCCACTCCAAGCAGCTGCACGAGACTCGATCTGCTGGCGGCACAGGTGTTGCCGCCATCGCGCTGCCCGATTTCAGCAAATGGGGAGAGATCGACGCCGAGCCTTTCAGCAATGTTCGTCGTATCACGGCACAGCGCATGGTGCAGTCCTGGACGAGCATTCCCCATGTGACCCAGTTCGATCAGGCGGATGTCACCGACCTGGAGGTCTTCCGCAAGAGTCACGGCAAAGCCGTCGAGAAGGCGGGAGGCAAACTCACGCCGACGGCACTGATCCTGAAAGTGGTCGCCGCCGCACTGGTGAAATTCCCACAGTTCTGCGCCAGTATCGACATGGCCGGCGAACAGATCATCTACAAGAAGTACCGGCACATCGGTATTGCCGTCGACACCAAGCGTGGTCTCCTCGTCCCTGTCCTGCGCGATGTGGATCAGAAGACGGTCACCGAGCTGTCCATCGAGCTGGGGGAGATGGCCGAGAAGACACGCACGGGCCGAGTCGGTATCGACGAAATGCAGGGCGGTTGTTTCACGATCAGCAATCTGGGCGGCATCGGTGGCACAGCCTTCACGCCGATCATCAATGCGCCGGAGGTTGCCATCCTGGGTGTTGCTCGCAGCAAGACGGAGGCAGTCCATATCGATGGGCAGTTCCAACCCAGAATGATCATGCCCCTGTCCCTGTCTTACGACCACAGAGTCATCGATGGCGCCGACGGTGCGCGCTTCCTGCGTTATATCTGCGAGTGTCTTGAAAACCCCTTCTACCTCGCCTTCGAAGGGTAAACGATGGTCGACAAAACACAGCTCGTCGTCATCGGTGGTGGTCCCGGCGGTTACGTCGCCGCCTTTCGCGCCGCCGATCTCGGTCTCGATGTCACCCTCGTCGATCTCGATGAGAATCCTGGGGGGGTCTGTCTCTACCGAGGCTGCATTCCCTCGAAGGCGCTACTGCATGTAGCCAAGCTTCTCAACGAGACGAAGGAAGCCGCCGCGTGGGGTGTGGATTTTGGCGAGCCGGAGATTGACCTCGATAAGTTGCGTGCCTTCAAGAACAGTGTCGTCGCCAAGATGACTGGCGGTCTTGGGCAATTGTCCAAGGCGCGAAAAGTCACCTACATCCGCGGTCGAGCCCGTTTCACCGGACCTGCCGCCGTGTCGATCGAACTTCACGAGGGTGGCACCCAGGAACTGGCCTTTGATCATGCCATCGTGGCGACGGGGTCGCGCCCGATTATGCTGCCCGCCTTCGACATCGGTTCGGATCGAATCATGGATTCCACGGGTGCCCTCGAATTGGCCGATATCCCCCAGCGCATGCTCGTCGTCGGTGGCGGCATCATCGGCCTCGAACTCGGTCAGGTCTATGCAGCATTGGGCACCCAGGTCTCCGTCGTCGAGATGACGGATGGCTTGATTCCACCCGGTGATCGCGATCTGGTACGGATTCTGCAGAAGCGACTTCAGAGCCAATTCGAACAGATCCGCCTGGAGACCAAGGTGGTCGGTGTCGCCGAGGAGGGCGACCGCCTCAAAGTGACGATGGTACCCGCCAGTGGTGGCGACGAGATCGTCGAGCACTATGACCGCGTCCTGCTCTCTATCGGCCGTCGCCCAAATTCGGAAGATCTCGGCCTCGAGAACACAAAAGTGCAGATCGATGAACGCGGCTTCTTGCAAGCCGATGTCCAGCGACGCACGGCGGAACCAACGATCTTCGCCATTGGCGATGTCATCGGCTCGGCTTTGGCCCACACGGCCTCGCACGAGGGTATCGTCGCCAGCGAAGTGATCAGTGGCAAGCGCGCCGCCTTCGAGCCAAATGCCATCCCATCGGTTGTATATACAGACCCCGAATTGGCCTGGTGTGGTCTCACCGAAGCCGAAGCCAAAGAGCAAGGTCTCAAGGTGCAGATCGCGAAATTCCCCTGGGGAGCATCAGGACGGGCCACCACACTTGACCGCAATGATGGCGTTACAAAGCTCGTCGTCGATCCGGAGACCGAGCGTATTCTGGGGGTCGGCATCGCTGGCCCCGGTGCCGGTGAGTTGATTGCCGAGGGCGTTCTTGCTGTCGAGATGGCCGCCCTCGTGAGTGATGTGGCCATGTCCATTCACCCCCATCCGACCCTCTCGGAGACGGTAATGGAGGCGGCTGAAGCCTATCACGGTCTCAGCCCGCACATCAACGCACCGAAGCGGAAATAGCGGCAGCAGGCACTTCTTTCCGCTTTTTCTCGCCACCCGGCGGGATGTTGCATCCAGCCGCCATGCTCTTGTTTCTTCACCTATGACACAACTTATTGTTTTTATGAACCTTACGTGAAGCTTCGCATTCTCTCTGCGCTGCGGTACGCCCTTTGCAATAGGGGGGTTGGACTTGAATTGCCACAACCGGATGTGGCTCCACCCTTTCCGTGGCCGCCAGTTAAATGCAGCTGAATCCCGCACATCATCTAGATCACCGTTTACAGGAAATCGATCATCAGATCAACAGTGCCTTGCGTGACATCCGGCGCAATATGCAGGAATTAGAGAAGGCGTCGACGGACAGTCGCCCCCATGCGACGACGGGCAGTCGCCCGAATGCGTCAGCACCGAAGAAGGACTTCTCCGCCGTGCTTCAGCAAACCCTCGAGTCGGAGTCTGACTCAGCCGTATGAACTTCGCTCTGCTCGATCCCGGACGCTCTGTGATGGCCGTCCGGGATCGGCATAGCGAAATCTGTGGCTGCTGTACGACCCTGTCAGTATCTTTGCCCAACCTTCGCACCAACATGAATACCATCCCCGGTATCGTGATCCTGCGTCCTACCTCCCCAGCACTCAACGTCCCTTTGCTGCTCGGCTAACTACTTGCGACGTCAGGCCCGTTTCGCTCTCGCCACGACCGCTGTGTGTGCTGTGGTTCTGCTACCCTTCATTGTGCGGATCGCTCTACATGAGCCGCGCAGCCGCCCGCGCCCGCCGCGGGCCGTAACGGATGTGGTGGAACTGATGCGTCGACAACAGTTTCGTCAGGCCTACACACAGCTGCGTGAAGCGAAGCCTGATTCGCTCAACCCCTGGCGCCTGCCATTGCGACTGGCCATCTGCGAACGGGCGATGGGCCAACACGGCGTGGCCGCTGGCCGCCTCGCCTCGATCCAGTCACTGCCAGCTGCCCTGCAGCAATATCGTGAACTGTGGTTGACCCGCAGTCGTGAGCAACTCGGGGATACAACCGCCGCCATTGTCGGCTACCGAGCCCTGCTCGCAGAAGGCCATCGCGCCGTCGCCGATTCGGCCCGTCACTATCTGGCGCGTCTCTATACGGCGAACAAACAACACGGCGAGGCGCTGGAGTTGTTCCGCCAGCAGCTGCGTACGTCCCCCGCCTACAAGGGTGACCTGCTCTACCGGATCTCTCTGTCGCAAGCGGCACTCGGTGACGAAGCCGGTTCCCGCAAGACACAGTTGAAGTTGATGTCCGATCATCCGTCGCATCGCCTTGCCCTGGACGTGGCGTCGCGCATCAAAGTGCTCACCCCCGGCGAGCAATACGTGCGTGCCGTCGTGCGTTACAACCACGGTGACGACCGACGTACCATCGATGGACTGCGTCGCCTGCTACGCCGCAGCGATGTGTCACCCCAGCTGGCCTCTGATGCGCAGTATCTGCTCGGCCGTTCGTATAGCCGCTCTGGGCAAGGCAGTCGCGCCCGGCGGACCTTTGAACGTCTGCACGAAGAGCGCGCCCGCCCCTCCGCCCTGTATCGCCTCGCTGGACTCCAGGTCAAGGGTGATGCCGATCTGGATGCAGTGGAGACGTATCGCCAGTTCGTACGACTTTACCCCCACCACTCGCTTGCCGATGACGCCTTGTGGCAGGCAGCGAAGGCTGCCGAACGACATGACGAGTTTGCACTCGCCGGTGAGGTGTATAAACAGCTGCACCGCAGCTACCCGGGAAGTGATTTTGGCGAAGATGCCCGCTGGAGTGTTGCCTTCACGCATTACTGTCAGGGTGAGGATGAGCGCGCGCTGACACTGTTTGTGGATGGCGCCCGCAACTCACGGCAGCCTCATATCGTCGATCAGAGTTGGTATTGGGCTGGCAAGACGGCGCGTCGTCTTGGCCAGACTCAGGTCGCGAGGAAACACTTCGCACGTGCTGCCGCCGGCTTCCCACGATCCTACTACTCCTCGAGGGCGGTCAGTCTTGGTTATGGCAGCGATGAACTGCCACAAGCCCCGTCCGTTTTACGCGCCGCAATGTCCGTCCCTGAACGGGCTGAGCATCTTCGCGGCGCCCAGCACATACAGCGAGCCTATGCACTCATCGACTTGGGCCTGGCGCAGGGTGCTGAGCGCGAGTTGCGCCATGCGGAGCGGTTGCATCGGCGCGACACACAGGCACTGCGGCTGATTCACGAGGGCTATGAGGAACTACGCCTGCACGATCGGGCCCTGCGTCTGGCGACACAGTTGGTTTCCTCAAATGATCCCACGCAGATGGTGCGCCTCTATCCAAGCTACTACTGGGATCAAATTGCTGAGGCTGCGCACGAAGCACAGGTCGATCCTTATCTGATCCTATCGGTGATCCGGCAGGAGAGTTTCTTCAACTCGGATGCTGTATCGCGTGTAGGCGCCGTCGGTCTGATGCAGATCATGCCACAGACGGGCCGCAAACTCGCCCGCAGTCTTGGCGTGCGCCCCTTCGAGCGTCAATTGCTCTTCGATCCCGATGTATCGATTCGCCTCGGCACCAGATTTCTTGGCGACCAGGTACGTTCCTTTGAGCGCGGACCGGCGCAGAATCTGGGCACGGCCCTTGGTTTGGCCGCCTACAATGCCGGGCCACGCGTGACGCGCAGCTGGCTTGAGCGCTTCCCCTATGAAGACACGGATGCCTTCGTCGAACGGATTCCCTACAAGGAAACCCGTTTGTATGTGAAGAAGGTGTTGAAGAATTACGCGATCTATCGCACGCTGAACGGTAGTACCCGTACACTGTAGCGACTTGTGGGAAATCCGCAGGGTCTTATCGTTTCCCTACCGCGACTCACCACCTCAACGACACGATCTGATTCGGCGACCTAAATGACACTGGAAACACCGCCACCACCCGAGCCTGAAAACAAGGGTCGCCGCCTCGAGGATATCTTCATCCTCGTGTGTGTGCTGGCCCTCTGGCCTGTCGTTCTGGGACTCGACCATATCCTGTATGAGGTCGCCCTCTATGGTGCCCTTATCGGTCTCGTTGTCATTTTCGTTCGTCGTGTGCGGCGTTTTCACGCTGCACGTCGCGAAGTCGAAGATCAGTTGAACTAGCCGTCAGTTCTCAGTACGAAGAGCGACGCGTTCAATGAGCAGAACGACGCCGAAAGCGATCACCACCAAACCGATCGTCAGCCACGTTCCACCGACGTAACTCTCCGGCAAAATGCAGACATAGTGATCCAGGTCGCCTTCAATAGGCCGACGAAAGGGCCAGACCTTGCGCAGTGAGCCCGCCATCAATCCCGTGAGAAAAGCCATCGTCGCTGTATGATGTGTGGCAAGCAAACGCTTGAGCACACGTGAAAAGCCGAGAATACCGGTGACGAAGCCGATGCCGAAGAAGAGGATCACCGAGAGCTCACGTTCGTGAATTGCCGTGAGTACCTGCGTGTATTTGCCCATCACTACGAGCAAAAAGGACCCCGAGATTCCAGGTAGAATCATGGCGATACTGGCGACGATTCCCGCACCGATGAATTTGTAGAATTCACTCCCCGTCTCGACGGGAACCAGCACCGTGATGGCGTAGCCGACGGCGGCGCCGATGGCGGCCAACACGACACAGGACGTGGACCAGCCATCGATCTGTCGGGCAACGACGACGAGGCTCGCAAGAATCAGTCCCGTCAGCGCCCCCCACACGGGTTCAGGATGATGCGCCAGCAAATAAGTGATGCCCTTGGCCAGAGACAGTACTGCCGTAAAAATCCCTGCCAGCAGGGGCACCAGGAAGGACGCATTGAACTGCTGCAGAACCGCAGCCACCCGGCCTCTGGCGAGATCACCGACGATGCGCGGATGAACACCGGCAATCGTGGCGACCAATTCATCATAGATCCCGGTGATCAAGGCCATCGTGCCGCCTGAGACACCAGGAATGACATCCGCTGTACCCATGCAGATCCCACGCAGAAAGAGCCCCGGTCCTCGGTGGCGGGCGAGACGCCATTGGGTGGCGATGGAGTGTTGCGGTTCCTGCGTCATCGAGGCTTAAGCTCCTGTATCGGGCGTGAGTTGATGGCCTTCTGCGGCCAGGCGTTCCAAGATACGGCGATCTGCCCGTGGCATGGCATATTCATCGAGCTGCTTCACGGTCACCCATTTCCACGCGTCGACACCGATACTCTGCGGTTCGCCGTCACGCCAATACGCCTGCAGAGCATGCAGCGTGATCGACAGGTGGGTGTATTCGTGATCGACACTTGCCAGGCAGGTCCCTACGTCGATATCGATGGCCAGTTCCTCACGAATCTCTCGCTGCAAGCAAGCAGCCAACGTCTCCCCCGCCTCGATCTTGCCACCGGGAAATTCCCACAATCCGGCAAGCATGCCTCCGGGTGGACGTCGAGCCAGCAACAGTCGTTGCCCCTTCCAGATGATGCCAGCCGTCACTTCCACATGGGGCCGAGTACGCCGCGGTGGTTTGAGGGGCAAACTCGTGGGGTCTTCCAACTCGGCCTGCGCCCGACACCACCTTCGAACCGGGCAATCCGGGCAATCTGGTTTGGTCGGTGTGCAGACTCTGGCGCCCAGTTCCATCAGCGCCTGATTCACGTCACCTGCTCCGGTGCTTGGCATCAGCAGGTCGCCCGCCGCAATCAGCTCCTGTCGCGTCGCGGCACGACGAGGATCCCCTTCGACCCTGAGCATCCGGCACAACACGCGTTGCACGTTGCCATCCAGTACTGGATGCGGTCGGTCATAGGCGATCGACGCCACAGCCGCCGCTGTGTACGGCCCGATACCTGGCAGGTCTAACAGCTCAGCGTATGTATCAGGTACCACACCACCGCGTGCGACCACGTCCTTGGCCGCCTGATGGAGATTTCGCGCACGAGAGTAGTAGCCGAGTCCCTCCCACAACTTGAGTACTTCGTCCGGGGTCGCTGTCGCCAGATCTTCGACGGTCGGGAAACGCGCAACGAAGCGCTCGTAGTAGTCAACGGTGGTGTCGACACGGGTCTGCTGCAGCATGATTTCGGAGACCCAGATCCGATAGGGATCTGCTGTGCGCCGCCAGGGAAGATCGCGTCGGGATACCCTGTACCACTGCAGGAGACGCTGTTGCAGTCGGCGGGCTCGGCGCCGATCGACGCGCCAGTCGGAGCCGGTAGTCTTCCCCTTCACCCGTTGTAACGTTGCAGCTGACGAATCCGTGAGGGCCAGTCAGCGGTGGGCAGAGAATTGCCCAACACTGGATCCACCGCCGACACGAGCAGCGCATTGAGGGTAGCCTCCTCCAGTGCCTCGGCGGCCGCTGCAAATAGCTGTGGCAGGTCTGCCTCGGAGACCCCTCCTGCGTCGATTGTCCCCGTCGTGGTGTCTACTTCGTCGATGGGTGCATTCGTCGACAGCGCCCAGATCGATGCAGCATGCGTCTGTGCATCGAGCAGTCCTACGCGCGCCAACCCAAAGGCACTGCGGCCAGCAACGCGTTGAAGTTGCTGTGGCAGTAGAGGTGCATCCGTAATGACGATGGCCACCGCGCTACGCAGGCGTGACGTATCGATCGCTGGTAGCGACAAGCCCAGGCGATGTCCATCGACGCTCAGATGACTTGCTTCACCGCCATTGACCGCGATGAGTGCGCCGAGCGTCTGTGAGCCGACGCGACGCGATGCCGTGCCCACACCAGCGGCACAGCCGAAACCGAGAAGCGATTGGCCGATCCCGACCTGTCCCTCCAGCACCCTTGTGCGTGTCGCTGCATGGAGTGCTGCGGCGACGAGATCATCATCGATCGCAGCGCGCACGGCGGCGGCGGGTTGCCCGATGCCGGCGACGGGAAGTACAGCAGGGGGCCAACCGCGGTCTTCAGACAGACCACCGTCGATGGCCAACCCCAGTTGAATCATGGCGTCGTACACACGACCGACCGCGGCTGCAGGTGCCAGCACGAGAGGCGTTGAAAGAGCGCCGAAGTCTTCGGCCAGCCCAAGCCCCGTTGCATCGTCCCCACCGTCGAGAGCCCACCGACCGACATACGTGCGGTGTGGATCACGCACGTCGAAGGGATTCACTGCCGTAAGACCCGTGGCGAGGTCAGTGGCCTGCGCGTGCCCGACACTGACACCACTTACGTCCGTGATGGCATTCTCCGGTCCCGGTGGGAACGCGCCGACAGCAAGATCAAGCTCTCGCAATCTCATGGCAGTCGTCCGTGATCACGCATGATCTGCACCAGGCGATCCAGGGGCAGAGCGAAGATCGTGTTATCATCTCGCCCGGTCATCGTCGTCGCCATGGTCAGCGAGTTCAGAATCGCTTCCTCAGTGGATTCAACAACGCCCTGATAGAGTCCGGAGAGATGACCAAAATGCAAAGCGCGCGTCGCCCGTCCCTCGTCGACAATGGGTGCCGTCGAAAAGGCGAGCAGCAGATCGCCGCTGCCATGGGTGGCGATCGCCCCCGTGCGGGCTGCACCAAGCGCTGCGCGTTTGCACAACCGCTGCAGTTGATTTGGCAACAGGGGCGCATCTGTGGCAATCACGACGAGAAGCGAGTTGCCAGGTGGTGGAATCGTTGCAGAATCCGGTGCAGGTTCGGGACCGTATCGGGGTGTCAGGTCGGCGATCTGCTCGCCGACGGGGACTCCATCGACTCGCAAGTGCGAGCGTCCTCCGAAATTTGCCTGCACGAGGACACCCACGTGATAGGCAGTAGACTCGACGTCGACGCGACGAGAAGCGGTGCCGATCCCGGCCTTGAAGCGAAAAGCACGCATCCCTGTGCCGCCGCCGACGCAGCCTTCGGGAACGACACCCGACGTGGCCGAGGTGATCGCTTGTGCCACCTCTGCCGTCCCAATGTGGCGCCCTCCCGTATCGTGCAGGGTGTTCGCCCAGGTCTCACCTACAACGGGGGTCGAGATTGGCAGCGTGTCGAGACACGTCGGATCCTGATCGAGCATCCACGCGAGGGCACCATCGTAGACTGAACCCACCGATCCGGTATCCGTCAATAAGATCGGTGCCGCCAGTTTTCCTGATCGCCGCACGGGCCCCGTGCCAGTGAGTTCGCCATTGCCGTTGAGGATCCAGTCCGCTGCCCAGACAGGTTGTCGCCAGTTCTCAGCAGAGCGCGGCAGAATCGCCGTGACCCCACTGCGCACGGGCCCCTGACCTACGACAAGGGGGCCCTCGCCGTGAATACGAGTAGCGTGGCCGACGTGGACACCGGCCACATCGGTCATGGCATTGAATGAACCGGTTGGCAGCTCACCGATGGAGATTCCCAACGCTCGCAGCCGCTGCCGCGGCAACTGTTCAGTGCCAGACGCTGCCTGCGGTGACACGGCACTCAGACAGGAGCTCGAAACACTAGACAGAGCAAGGGTTCCCAGTCCCAACCCGAGAAATCTTCGTCTACTCAGAGTATCGACAGACTCGGTGATCTTCTGCTGAGAGAGATCCGAGGCAGGTCGCTCACAATCCGCGCGCCTCGGTGACGAACTCATGCTTCCTGCTGCTCAACAAGGGCCTTGCATTGTCGCAGGCTGATATCAGCTCGATCCTCGATACCACGCCAGGCGTAGGGATCCACGCCGCTGACCATAACGATGTCGCGATAGTCAGCACTTGCCGCCGGTTCGCCTTCCGGGGTCTGCCAGGGCAAGCGGGACCAGGCATTCATGTAGTGATTGACGAGAACACGTCGGTAGATATCACTGCGATTCTTGCGGGATCGGTGCAGCAGGTAGCCATTGAAGAACACGACATCTCCCGTCTTCACCTCCACGGGAATCTCGACACTGTCATCAAACCCAAAGGACTCAGCCGCCATGTCGAATTCGTCCGGATTCTCATGTGGACGCTGATCGTAAAGGATCCCTTTGTGCGATCCTGGCATCACGTAGAGGCAACCATTCTCGATGGTCGCATCGTCGAGAGCGATCCAGGCACCAGTGAGAGATTGGTCGCGGGTGGGGATGTAGATCTCATCCTGATGCCATGCCTGGCCTTGAAACCCTGGGGGCTTGATAAAGAGCATCGACTGCATGCACTTCACATCAGGGCCGATGATTTTCGATAAGACGTGTGCGATTCCCTCGTGGCACACACCCGTCTGCTTCATGAGGGGACTGATCTTGTGAGGAAAATGGATGCAGTGGAAATTGCGCAGGGCCTCGTCGTCAGTTGTCGAGGCGGGCATCGTCTCAAGCTTGTCATGCGGATACCCCCCTCGGCAGATATGCAGTGCATCTGCCCGCAAAGCCTGCACCTGGTCCGGTGACACCAAACCGGGGACGAGCAGAAATCCATTGTCTTCGTGGGACCTTACATCCGTCTCAGAAATCGTCTTGCTCATCATCCATTTTTCTTGAAAGTGAGTCAGTTGCACGCATCGGCGATGGCGCTGCCTAATTCATGGGTCGTCATCTTGCCACCCAGGTCGGGAGTCGTGGCACCCTTTTCGGCCATAACAATACGCACAGCCGCCTCGATCCGCTCCCCCGCAGCGAGAGCATCCGCATCGGTGTGCCTGTGCCCCAGCCAACGCCACATCATAGCCGCTGACAGAATCGTGCCCACAGGATTGGCGATTCCCTTGCCGGCGATATCAGGCGCTGTTCCATGCACTGGCTGGAAGACGGCAGCATCGGTGCCGATGTCGGCGGACGGCGCCATACCCAGACCACCGACGAGTCCTGCCGCCAGGTCAGAGAGGATATCCCCGAACATATTCTCCGCTACAAGTACGTCATAGGCCTCTGGCTGGCGCACCAGATACATCGCCATGGCATCGACGTAAGCGTGACTGACGTCGATCTGGCTGTAACCTGTAGCGACCTCATCAAAGACCTGGCGGAAGAACGCCATGGAGCGAAAGATATTCGCCTTGTCGACGCAAGTAACGTGGCCTGGACTCTGGTCGGCACGCTCAGCGCATCTCTGCTGGGCCAATTCGAAGGCATACTTGGCGATCCGCTGGGTACCGGTCCGGGTGATGACCATGCTGTCCACAGCGGTTTCATTGCGCAGCTGTATGCCACCATTCATCGACGCAAAGAGTCCCTCGACATTCTCGCGCAGTAGAACGAAATCGATCTCGCCCACTCCATAACCCTTCAGTGGGCTGTGATCCGCATGATAGAGATAGATGGGGCGCACGCCAGCATAGAGATCGAGGAGGAATCGCAGGTCGACCTGAGGACGCATCTCAGTGCCATCCGGCCAGCGCACGTCCGGTAACCCCATCGCTCCCAGCAATACGGCATCTGCTTGCCGGCAGGCGGCGACGGAGTCATCAGGCAGAGGCGTGCCCAGCTGCTTGAAGCAGTTGGCTCCGGATGGGTACTCTGAGAATGTGAGCTCCGGTCCGCCCGACGCATCGAGTACCCGCAACGCTTCATCGACGACATCCGGGCCAATACCATCTCCCTTGAGAACGGCAATCTGATACGACATAGTGTGTTGGTTGCTCACAGGAAATGGACGGAAGGGCTGAGTCGAAAGCGGCTTTGAGTCGCAGTAGACGGTAGGCTTGTCGCTATGAATCGTCAACGAAAAACGGCCTTGTGGTGCATCGATCTGCGTAGGACATTGTCTGTAGTTCGCACGATGCGGAATCGTCGCATCTGGACGAGATTCCCCAATCTAAGAAAGCGTCGCAAAGTCACAGACTATGACCTCTTCTTCTGAACTTCCTTCGTTCGGTACGCCGGCCTTGCGTCTGTTGTTGATAGATGACGAGCCGGAGATTCTTCGCAGTGTGGGGGCCCTGCTGCGCAAGATGGGTCATGATGTGAAGACCGCCGGCAATGGTCAAGAGGGGTTGGAAGCCTACGACCGCGACGGTGCCGATATCATCCTCTCCGACGTTCGCATGCCTGGCCTCGATGGACTTGGCGTCCTGCGCGCCCTACGCGAACGCGGTGAGGATGTCGAGTTCATCTTTATCACTGGCATAGGTGATCTACAGACCGCCGTCGCCGCATTGCGAGAAGGCGCCTTCGATTTTTTCACCAAACCTGTTCGCCTGGCCGAACTGGCTGCATCTCTGGAGCGGACACGTCGTTACCAGGAAATGAAGCGTGCCAAAAAACGCGCCGATGCCCGCCTGCAACTCGAGGGCAGTGGTGCCCCCGATCTGATCGGCGACAGTGGCCCTATGCTGGAGGTCCTGGCTCTGGTTGAGCGTGTCGCCGCCACAGATCACACGACCGTATTGATTTGTGGCGAGAGTGGTACAGGCAAAGAGTTGGTCGCCCGTGCAGTTCACGAGCAGAGCCCCAGAGTCGAATCGCCCTTCATCAGTCTCAATTGCACCGCCGTACCGGACTCGTTGTTTGAAAGCGAGTTATTCGGTCACGAAAAGGGCGCTTTCACCGATGCGAGCGAACGCAAGATCGGCATGTTCGAACTGAGTGGTGGCGGCACCTTATTCCTCGATGAAATCGCTGACATGAGTCTGCCTTCGCAGGCAAAGATTTTGCGAGTCCTTGAGGAGAGGCGCCTGCGCCGGGTGGGCGGCGTGCACGAAATTGCTGTGGATGTTCGACTCGTAGCAGCGACCAATCGGGATCTGCAGCAAATGCAGGACGAGGGGCTCTTCCGCCAGGATCTGTTTTACCGTCTCAATGTCTTCACGATCACTCTGCCCCCCCTGCGCGAACGTGGCGATGACATCCTGCGCCTCGCCGATTATTTCCTCGACAACTTCGCTCGTGACTTTCGCAAGAACGTGACCCGCATCAGTGACGAGACGCGGGCCATGCTGCGCGGTTACGCTTTTCCTGGCAATGTGCGCGAACTGCGCAATCTGCTGGAACGTGCCGTCATCCTCTGTGATAGTGACACCCTGACCCCTGCCCAGTTTGGCGACATCCTGCATGCGCCCGCTGCGGCGGATGCCCTCGTCAGCGCAGATGATCTGGCGTCCATCGAGACGGCCACGATTCGTCAGGCCCTCGACCGCTGTGGTGGCCGACAGGCGGACGCGGCACGTCTTCTCGGCATCGGCGTCGATGCTCTGCGCTATCGCCTGAAGAAGTTCGGACTGCGTTGATCTGCTGCTAGATCCGCTGCACTGGCTTTTTGCACTGTGCCTCGCCACCGATCGGTCTGTCTACCAGCCATTTGGCGGCGAGATCGGCGAAATGGCCGCTCGCCGACACAGGACTTGCCCGGTCCGATTCAGCGCAAGTCTCTGCCCCACTATCAGTTAAGACCATCCTTTCGATTCTGGCACGGCCCTTGCGATAGAGGCCCCGTCCCTGGTCTCGTGGCGGCGACTCGTGCGCTGCTCTGCGAGCACGATGTGGACACCTAGACATATCCACATAGTCGTCCGCCAAATCCCCGGGAGGACGCCGTACAACGCCGTACAACAAGGAGTCACTCCCGTGAGGATCCTGATCATAGATGATGAGCCAAATGTGGCGGATTTATTTTCGCGCCTGGCCGCAATTCACGGCTTCACCGACATCGATATCGTCTCGACGTCGGAAGAAGCGGTCACCCATGTGCTGCGAGCACGATATGACCTGATCACGCTGGACATCCGCATGCCTGGCGCCAGTGGGCTGGAGATCATTGCCATCCTGCGCAACATGAATCCCCATGCCGTGATCGCTGTGATCTCTGGACATCTTCCGGAGCAGATTCCGGACGAGGTGCTGTCCTGCGTCGACACGATGCTCGCCAAACCTGTGCCACTGGAAATCTTCACGCAGTTACTCGAAGGTGCGCTGCAGGTCTCTGAAATGATGGTACGTCTACGGGATCTGGGCAGTCACCCCATTGCCATTGTCAACTGACCGATGAACGAACTGTCCCCCGATACCCAGCGAGCCCACGACAGCGTTCTGCGCGGCGGCCGTCTCACGGAGATGATCGTCGATAGCGACGACCCGATCGGCTTCTTTGACGGTGGCGATCGCGACGTGCTCGTGCAGCGTGCGCTCTCTGATATTCTGCGTATCAGGGGACAGGGCTCGCTGGTCGTCCAGGGTGACGTGATCGGCGAGGCGGATCGTCCCCTTAGCATCGAGATGCAAGGGGATGTCATCGTCACAGGCATGGTGCGATACGCGCAGATCCGTGCCTCCCGCTGCTTTGTTGCAGGTGATGTCCACCGCGTGAAAATCACGACGGCCCGCAGCACGACCATCGGTGGCATGGTCCATGGCAGCCAGTTCGTCAGCGGCAACTACGAGGAGACGCGGCGCACGATCGAATCTCTGCGTATGTCCCGGCGGCACGGCGCAGTCGAACTGGAATCTTTGAGTCGACGTGTGACGACGGAAGAGAAGCGTCTCGAAAGATCTTACGCCGCTCTGCGGATCCCTCTGGACTTCAATGTGGGACGCGTCGTGCAGCACACCGAAGGTGGCGTCCACATTTGTCTCGACGCGTTCTATGCGTCCGTCGATGGACGACCTGCACAGGAGGTCGATCGTGCCCTCAATGAGTTCTTCACACGTGGAATCATCGGCGTCATCACCAGACAGAATCGGAAGTTTCTGGTGAACTATCCAGCGCGGGAAAAAGTCTTCCTGCAGCTGATCACCAGTCTGCGTGCCATCTTTCAAGATGTGTTGCGGCGAGACAATCTGAGTCGCAGCCTCGACGACATGAGCAGCCGATTGCAACAGCAGATGGACGCCCTCGAAGAGCGCCGGGCATTTGTTGAGATGGGCGGCGTTGCCGGAAACACAGAGATGGAGTTCATTCTCGCTCAGGTTGTCCCCCTGCTCCGGGACGATGGCTTCGACTTCGCCCACCGCAGCGCTCATCTCGACATATGGCCCCTCCATGGCCTCGGTGCCGAGATGGTGTCTCGTGATGCCGATGGCGGCCAGAGTGCCGCCACCCTCACGAGCGCCGAACTCGGCGCCCTGCGTTTCCACGTCGATGGCAGCCGCATCGTGTGGGAATCAAGCGAGGCCGCGGCCTTCGCTTAAAGAGCGTCACGAGGCCAGGCCGGGGCAGATTGTCTTCAAACGCCCTCATTGCCAGGTGCCCTCGTGCGCATCATCACCGGCCACTTACGTGGTCGCTCACTGCCGATCTCCCACAAACGACACGGCGACATCCGTGTGACGTCGAGTCGTCTGAAGGAAGCAGTCTTCGCCCGGCTGGGTCCCCTCGACGGCACGCACTGGCTCGATCTGTGTGCTGGCAGTGGACAGATCGGCTTGGAAGCCTTCAGTCGTGGCGCCCAGGTCGTATGCGCCGAACCGGATCAACGCCGTGCGGCAAGCCTGAAGTCGCTGCTGGGAGAGTGGCGGATCCGCGATGGCTTCGATTTGCGCGCCAGGAAGGCAGAGCTTGTGATCAAGGAACTGACCCAGCAGAAACAGTCCTTCGATTACATCTACATCGATCCTCCGTATCATGCGCGCCGCAGTAAGATGCCATTGTGTGCGGCGCTACTCGAAGACGTCGCCAACAGCGACATTCTGACCGCAGAGGGGCTTGTACTCGTGCAGCATGACCGACATCAAGAACTACCCACTTCCTGTCCACCACTGAGTCGCCTTCACGAGCGTGTCTACGGCGATTCAGTGCTCAGCGTGTTCGCCCGCGGCGGCGAACATTCCCACCACGACCTGATGGTTGACCCACCTGAAGCGACAGTCTAAGGTAGCCGCCGCTGACATCTACTTGTCTACAACACCTACGATATAGGAATTCACGTGAAGATCACTGCTCTGCGCGCAACACCCGTCCGCATTCCGCGCCCAACCGCTTTCGTCAGCAGTCTTGGCACTCACGCCGCCACAGAGAATGCGGTGATCGAGATCGAGACCGATGCGGGTCTGACGGGCATCGGCGAATCCTCAAGCATCTGGGACCGCATGGGGCCCGGTTGCGCCGACGACATCAACGGACTGCTTGCAGGTCTGCTCATTGGCCGCGATGCCACCCGCATCCGCGAGCTCACAGACCTGATGGACGCTCATCTCGACAGAGCACAACCAGCCAAGGCAGGGATCGAAATGGCCCTGTGGGATCTTCTGGGTAAGAGCGTAGGGGCCCCCGTCTTTCAGTTGCTAGGTGGCGCCGTGCGTGACAAGGTCGAACTGTCTCGATCACTCTCGATGGGGACGGTAGAGCAAGTCGTTGAGCAAGCGGAACGACTTGTCGGCGAGGGGTATCTAACACTGAAGATGAAAGTCGGGCGCGATCCGACCAGCGACCACGAAAATCTGGAAGCACTGCGCAGTCGCTTCCCCGACCTGAAGCTGCGCGTCGACGCCAACATGGGCTGGCGCAATCCGAAGGAAGCGGTTCGCCACATTCACGATCTGGAAGCCTTCAATATCGAACTCGTCGAGCAGCCCCTGCACGGCAGCGATCTGGAGGGGATGCGATTTGTCCGCGAGCATGTGGGGGTCCCCATCATGGCCGACGAAAGCGTGTGGACACCCTCTGACGCGATGGCCTGCGTTCGCGCCGGGGCCGCCGATGTCTTCAATGTCTATGTCGCTGAGGCGGGTGGCATTGGTCCGGCGTCACGAATCTTTGGCATCGCCGATGCGGCACGTTTGACCTGCATCATCGGCAGCATGCCCGAATTCGGCATTGGCACCTCAGCACAGGCACATCTGGCCTTCGCCATGCCGAATATCGGCTACGGCAGTGACGTCAATGGCTTCGTCTACCATCAAGACGATATCGTCGACCACGATCTGCGCATCGAAGATGGCCACCTGCTGCCACCGACCAGCCCCGGTCTTGGGGTCCGCCTCGACGCTGACCGTCTCGCGCGTTATCGGATGGACTGATGCCCATGCGCTTCCGTCCGTGTATCGACCTGCACGATGGGCAGGTAAAACAGATCGTCGGCGGTTCCCTGCGTGATGGTGAGACACCAGAGACCAACTTCGCGTCCAGCCACGGGCCAGCGTATTTCGCTGAACTCTACCGTCGCGACGCGTTATCAGGTGGCCACGTAATCAAACTTGGCCAGGGCAATGATGACGCTGCCCGCGAGGCATTGGCCGCCTATCCCGAGGGCTTGCACATTGGCGGTGGCATCGATGCCGACAATGCCGGCCAGTGGCTCAGCCATGGGGCCCAGGCGGTGATCGCCACGTCCTATGTCTTTCGCGATGGCTCATTGCATGAGGGGAATCTCGAGCGTCTCGTTGCAGCGACAGGGAGCGATCGTCTCGTGCTCGATTTGTCCTGCGCACCAACAGATGATGGTGACTATGTTGTGGCCACCGATCGCTGGCAGCGACGCACCGATTTTGTCATCAATGACGCCGGACTTAAGCGCTTGGCTGGCTACTGCCGTGAATTCCTCATCCACGCGACACAGGTCGAGGGCAAGCAGCAGGGAGTCGATGCCACATTGATCGCCCACCTCGCTGATATCACACCGCTGCCGACGACGTATGCAGGCGGCGTGCGGGACATGGAAGATGTGGAGATCATTGCGCTCAAGGGTCAGGGTCGACTCGACTACACTGTCGGTTCTGCCCTGGACATTTTCGGTGGCGACGGCGTGCGCTACGATGAACTCGTCAGCTTGTCCAGGTCAGATACAGATTGACGGCAGTGAAGTTGATGATCACCCAGATCGTCAGCATCAGCCCAAGTTCAACACCCAGCGACATACGCCGTGCTTGGACCTCGCGCATCGCCAGATGCAGCACCGAGTAGGCCATCGGAATCAGCAACAGATTGTTGGCATTGGCACCAAGCAGGACGAAGAGAAATGGCGTATTCGGCTGCATCAAAATGACAACGAGCCAGAACACCGGAAAGGCAATCTGCAGGATGCGCCCGAGGCGGCGACGGCCGTCGTCTCCCTGAGCGCCGGGCAACTTCAGGCGCTGGAGGAAGTCAGCCCCGATCCTTCCTGAACTGGCAGCGAAGACGAGGAGCGTCGAAAAGAGGGTGCAGAAGGCACCAACCATGAACAGGCCCTTCCATGCCGGCCCCAGGGTCTCGGTAAAAATCAACGAAACCTGATCGACAATCGCCGGGCCCTGTGGAATGACATTGAGGCGCGACAGCACGGACGCGCCGAGCAGGTAGTAGGCACAGGTGATGACCAGAGCAATTGCCGTACACACACCTGCATCCATCATCAACACCCGCATCCAGCCACGATAGCGGCGGCGCCAGCCGTCGCTGCCATCGTCGCGACCGACAAAACGCGGGTATCCCTTCTCACGCACCCAATAGGGATACATGAATAGCTCCACGCCCGTCGCACCGACGGAGCCCATGACGGCGAGGGCGACGAAAGCTCCATCTGCTGGCAACGCAAAGCCGAAACCAGAGACCAGATCCGTCGCACGGATCGCATAGTCAGTTCCCTGCAGGACCAACAAGGATCCGATGACGATGACGCTGAAGGCGGCCACGAGAATGGTCACCATCTTTTCGAGATCTTCGTACAGACCACGCCAGAGCAGAAGGGACATCAGCACCAGGACAACGACGGCCCACATTCTATAGCCGAGGAAGGGGGCGACGGAATGCACCAGGCCTGCGACGGAGCCGAGAATGCCAATCAGAGCAAGGAAGACGCTGAAGTAGCCGATCACGCAGATCCACGCCAGCCATGAGGTGCCGCCCCAGCGCGGACCCGGCATGCGATCGAGGGCGTCGATCGTCGTATCGTCGTGGAGGATGCACTGACGTCCCAACTCCAGCTGGATAAAGAACTTCACCAGACTGGCGATGATCACCCCCCACAGGAAGACGAAACCCACTTCGGCACCCATACGGGTGGTAACGAGCAGTTCACCGGAACCGACGACTGAGCCCGAGACGACGACGCCGGGGCCGATATTGCGCAGCAAACCCAGCGCCCCCCTGGGTGCGGGCCGATGGTTGGCTTCATCTATGGCACTCATGTCACGCTCTATCTGTAACTGCGGAAGACATCCGCGTAGTTTGCCATCACACCGTCTGCGTCGTGATCGCTACCCGGCTTGTGGATGACCTCGACGGAGAAATAACCCGCGAAGCCAGCCTCTTCGAGCATCTTCATCGGTGTCGCGTGGTCGATGATGCCCTCGCCCAATGCACCTACCTGCATGCGACCATCGACCAGATGTCCATCATGGGCATGCACGTGCGCCGTCAGACTCCCGAGATTGGCGAAACTCTCTGCGGGCCTCTCAGCAAGACGCTGGCAGTGCATGAAATCCCAGAGCACACGTACACGCTCGTGATCGACGGCTTCAACCACAGCGCGGACGGAGGCTGAGGCGCACCAGTCATCGTGGGTCTCCATGGTGACCGTCACGCCCGCTGCGGCTGCGTCATCGATGATCTGCCGATAGCCATCTGCAACATACTCGACGACGGGCAGCAATTCGCCGGAGGCGCGCGGCCCACCGAACGTGCGGATGAGATAACAGTCGAGATCGGCTGCCAATTCGATATACCGCTTCAGATCGTCAATGTGTCTGGCTCGATCCGCTGCCTCTGGTGCCGCCATACGTACTCCCGTGGCGATACAACAGATATCCAAGCCTTCGTCGGCAAAAGCCTTTCGTGTTGTTGCTCGATCTTGCGTCGAGAGATCAGACTCAATTCCACTCACGTGCCCCCACTCGACTCGGGGCTCGAAGCCCTTGTAGCCGTGCCGCTTCATCCCCGCCACTACTTGAGCCAGTGTCCAGTCGGGGCACACACTCGACATCGTCGCCAGATCAGTCATTCTCTCTCCATCCTATTCTTTCAACCTAAGGTTTGAGTCCGCAATCTAAGGGAGGTCGGATGTCGCACCAACCCAGTTTGGGTGTTGTTGCATTGTTGATGGTCTTGGTCGCGGGGCCTGCGCTGGCTGACAGGTGACGGCCTATGGTCCGTTCCTGACACTGTCCGCACACAACCACCAGACGCGCCGCTGCCCTATCGCTCGACGACGGAAACTGTAGTGTAGCCCAAAACACTGGACAGGTAGCTAAGCAAGACATTACATCAACTCGCAGCCTGACTCAGAGGGGAATGATGGCAAAGAAACGCAAGACTCACCCGGAATAGTTCAAGGCCAAAGTGGCGCTGGAGGCGCTGCGTGAGCAACACACGGCCAACGAGCTCGCCCGCAAGTTCTCGGTCCACCCCAGCCAGATCCACGACTGGAAGCAGCTGCTGGAGCGCGTGCCCGAGGTCTATCAGCAGAATGGATCACGGGTCCAGAACGCAGGAAATCGGCGGTCGTGCCGGAGCTCTACCAACAGATCGGTCGGTTGCAGGTCGAGTTGGATTGGTTGAAAAAAACACGAACCTCTCCGTGGCTCAGCGTCGCGCCATGATCGAGCCGCAGGATGCGCAGCTGAGTGTGCGCTCGAGTTTCTACTACCAGGCAGAGGCGCCGGTCCGCTGACCCTGGAGGTGATGCAGGCGATCTACCTTGCCCCGCTACCTTGGTGCGACACCGCCATACCCCGTGGCCTCTATAGACCCTGCCGCCTCTGAGGCGACCTCCAGCATCTGCGGCTCGACCGTGAAGAGCTGCGCGTTGCCCTTCTTGCCGACGACGGTCAATGCGCCCATGTGCCGCAGGCTGTAGGTCATCTTCCCTGCCAGCGCCATCCGCAGCCCCGTCGCTTTGGCCAGCTCCCGATTCGTGAAGGGGCGGGGCAGAAAATCCTCGTCAGGAAGAAATTCGAGAAAATCCGTCGCCTTGGTGAAACGTCGGCGATCGACAACTTCCACGAGCCGCCGATCGTAGGCCCGCCATTCGGGGTGTCGCCAGGATCCCTTGCCATCGTAGCAGCGCACATCCTCTTCCTGAATTAGCAAAACTTCTACGGCGAATGTATCACGCTCCATGAGATGTGGGATACTCACCATCTCCTTGAACACGTCCTCCACGCGACCGCGTTTTGGTGACTTGCGACGGCCGAAGGGTTCACCTTCGGCGTCGACTTTCACGATCCACTTCTCTGTCGCGATCGGATGCACCAGACGAACTCGCCGAGTTTGCGTCAGCTCGCCGAGCTTTCGCTTCAACGGTGCGAAACTGCGCGTCTGGATCTCGACAAGCAGATCGTCGTGGCGGACGATGTCGACGACATAGCCGTCCACCTTTTTCTCCAGATGATCTTTGGGCCCGGCATACCAGGCTTTCACCGACGCATGCAGAGATTTCTCCTGCAGCACACCGATGTGTGACTGGGTCACAGTGTTGACTCTCCGTCATCCCGGATGATCCCTCCGGGCAGGGTGAGGAGCCGATGCCTTATGGCATCGCGGCGGGGAGCCGACAAGACAACGGCAGGCGGGGAAGCCTGCCTAATAATTCATGGAAGACACAACCTATTCGGGATGCTGCTTAAGAAGGACAAACCGGCGGAATATCCCATAATTCCGCTCCAACTCAACACGATTCTTCGTGCCTTGATGAATCAGCGTCAGTGAATCAGCGACGGCGTGAAGCGTGAGGGCGAACATACTGTGCTGCAGTGACCTTCACAAACCTCGGAGAGGTGACATGGGTGACGGCCCCGTGGGCAAGGCTGACGTGAGTGATCCGAGAATCACCCACAACAACCAGAGGCCGATAGAAAGCAGAATCCCCCAGCGTGGATCACGCTCGGTCATGACGGCAAGCCCCACACCGAGTACGATCGCCTGCCAGAAATCAAACAGGTCCAGGCCCACCAGGATCTGACCGGTGATGTCATTGCGTTCGTCCGGGGCCAGCAGGGACGCCGGGCCAAAGGCGACATTGGTTGCCCCCAGCCGCTGGCAGAGAGACAACAGCAACCACCGTGGAATCATCATCATCGAGGCGTAGCCCTTCACGGCCAGCATCTGGCGCAGCGTCACCTCGCGGCGCAAAAACCAGCGACAGCAAGCCACCAGCGCCAGGGCACCGGCTGCAAGACTGGCAAGGGAATTGACCAGTGGCAGCGAAAACCATACGTGCGAACGCCACATGGCCATCGCATCACGCGCCATCTGCCGTTCTGCTTCCGACAGCGTCTCCCAATTCGTCAGATCGGTCGGATCTGCAAGGATCGAGGAATTGTGCAGCGCCCAGAAAGCCGCCGCCAACAGCGTCGGCACAAGCCAGTCATACCACTCACCACCATTGGCCCGCATCGCTCTGTACACCCGCTCCGGCGCGCGATAGATATCAACCAGGCGGGATGCCAGGGTGCTGGCAGGTATGGATTCGTCGGATGACAAGGCAAACCTCTGCGTACTTGGGGAAAGGGTGTTACAGATTGTAGTGGGTGCTCAAGCGGTGAGCAACGGCGCCGTATTAGCGACTCGCCTTCATCAGACGTTCCAGTGGTTCCCCCGTAATCTGCGTCGCCAGTTGGCCCGCCACCTCGCAGATCTTCGCTGCGTCCTCGCCTTCGTCTTTCGTCACATCTGCCACACGAAGGAGTCCAGGCGTGATCACAGGCAGGGGGACCCCAGGCAGCACCTGTCCGATCGCATGTCATCCCATCCACCGAATGTGTTCCAGAAGTTCTTCGTAGTTATCGACATCATTCAACCGCACCAACACCATCGCCAGATGTACAGGCGACACAGGACCACTCGTCCCTGTGTGGTAGGGTTCCGGCAGCACCTCCACGATCGACGCTACACGCGGCACCATCTCTGCCATGACCGCATCTTCCAGAGCACCGTCGATCTGTTCTTCCGAAATGTCGCTGCCCTCTCCAAGGGCTGCCGTCACCGATCGACCAGTAGTCGTAGCCATTGTTGAAGGCGATCTCGAGGACTTTTTCGGGTAGATAGATCGTGCGACGTGTCAGTCCCGCATGTACGGCGCCAGTTGCGAACATTCTGGAACGCAAGCATTCCCTGACCAGTCACGAGGGTGACGGAGCTATCGCGGGCCAGCAAAGCATCGAGGAAATACTCAGGCAGCTGGCGAACGGCACTGTAGAAGAATTTGACCGTGTCATGGCCGGCGTGAAACCGACGCAACGTCTGATCCGGCAGCATCACCCCATCACGCAGCCGATTCTGGCGCGCAAAGAATGATGGTCTTCGATGCCGCTGCGATGGAGTGATTGATCTCGTCGTGAGTAAGTGGGCCTTCTTGCACAGCCTTTAGATACCCTTGGTCAATCCGGATCAGGCCACGGCTGCAGAAGTTCGCACTGTGCCTTGGTCAGTCGCTGCCGTGTCGCCTCGGTCACGTGCTGCCGCTCATCCATGGTGGAGATATTCTGCGACATCATCCAATAAGGCCCGTAGCCCACGTGAATCGTCTTGCGCACCGTATCGGAGTGATTCGTGCGTCCGCCGTGTCGCAGCGCTTCCGTAAAGAAGATCGCATCCCCCGCCTTCACCTCGAGGCTGACCGTGCCGGGTTCGGTGTCGGGATCATTCCCATAAGGAGGAGGGAGATTCACCTTGTGGGTGCCTGGAATGACCGTAAAGGCGCCGCCATCGTGATCGTTGTCGTGGATGAAGTAGATCATGCGCACCATCATGCAGTCGATGCGGCCCTTTGTGAAGCGGTAGCGATACTTATGATCCTCGCCGCGCGCACCCCCGTGATGAGGACTCGAGTTGCCACGATACCGCACGCGGATCTCAGAATTGTTGATCGTCGGACGCGACATCACGATCCCACCCACGTAGTCCATCGTGCGCTCATGATCGAGGAGCAGATCAAATGCCGGATCTGCATTCCAGAAATCCTCGATGATGAGCGTCTTGCCCTCTTCGCGAGCACCCTGCACGTGATAGCCGTGCTCAGGATCCGCGTGATAGTCTGCACCCCAGGGCGACTTCTTGCGTGGTGGCTTGTCGACATTCGCTGCGGCGTGCTCTTCGACCCAGTCAACAGCGGTGCGCAGCGACGCGACCTGACTGGGATCGAGCATGTTGTCGATGACGATGTAGCCAACGCGGTCAAATTCGTAGAGCTCTTCTTCGGTCATTTCACTTCCCATCCCAGCAAACGTGCAAGATTTCCACCCTTCACCTTGTTTCGATCAGCCTCTGAGAAGGCCTCCATGTGGGCGTCCACGATCTTTGGTGTGCCCGATCCCCAAACCATTCGTTGCGGGCCAAAGGCATCGATCACACGGCGGGTGAAAGCAATCGCACTCTCATAGAGCGGTCCATCTTTGGCAAAGTGTCCGACGCCGGACAGTTTCATATAGACATTGTCGAAATGAGCGAGGTCGAGCACGTGCGCAAATTCCACAGCGTTGCCCATATATGGCTCCGCCAGATGATCGATGAGCACCACTGAATCCGGAATGTCACGCAACACGCCCGCAACCTGCTCGGCATAGTCGGGGCCAATGTGGAGTTCGATGATCAGACCGAGATCCACTGCCTTCGACCATAAGGCGCGGACACCCTTTTCATCAAAATCGTGAAGGTATTGTTCTTTGCCACGATGGGCGTGAAAACGTGTTGAGATGAGACGCGGCTCGCTGGCGACCAATTCCCCCAGACGCTGCGGCGCGTCATCGTCGGATGGATACAGCAGTGTGGTACCCACAAAGCGCTCCGGTTCACGCTCAAGGCAGTCCAGAATCAGGCGGTGATCATTGCCATAGGGTTCCGGATGCACCAACACGGCGCGATCAATCCCCTCTGCCGCCATGTGCTCCATGTAGTGGGCAAGGGGATCTGCAGGTTTGTCCGACAGATTGGGCCGATAGGATGCACGCTCGTGAAGGGGGAAGCGTTCCTCGTCGGGATGAAAGATGTGCTGATTCCACTCGATGATCATTTGAATTCCTCGATCATTTGAATTTGATCCTGCGCCGCATGGTAGGTGCTGCTCGCTGCCCCTGCAAGGGATCAGGGATAGCCATCCAACCGAAGTTCGCCCCTCCCGGTACGGAGCACGACCGACGACGTGGCCGGCAGCTTCGCAGGCACGGTCAACGTGAACTCAGCGCCCTCACCGAGACGGCTTTCCAACTCGAAGTCGCCACCGAGCCGGTGCGCAAAATTCCTCGTGCGAACGCGGTGCCCCCCAGACATCCACTCTAATCACAGACTCGACATCACTGCCACGCGGTTGCTCGAGCAACTCCTGCAACCCCGGGAGCAGCTGGACGACGGGCATGCCCACAGGCTCCGGGACCTGCTTGCTGCGCAGCAGCGAACTCGCCGGCGCATTCAGATCGACGAGTCGTGCCTTCTCGTCGAGGACAAACAGACTGTCACGCATGCGCTCGACGGCGATGTCCAGCGCCAGTGAGCGTACATCGAGCAGACGAAATCGATACAATCCCCAGCCCAACGACAGCAACACCACACATCACAACAATACAGCCACAGGGTACCCGGCCGTGCACGGCGCTGCCAGATATAGGCAGTCAGCACCACCCAGATCGGGGGACAGGCTCAACGACTCAATGAGAATGGGACAGAGAAACGGGACCGTTCGATGACAAACGGATAGAGTAGACTAGGTCGGTGGTTGTGGCCTTGGGAGCAAGCTGGTATTGTAGAGAAGCATCCCAGCGCGGAGGCCCTTATAGATACATGTTCCCTATCCACTTTTCCGAACAGACTTCATGTCGCGGAACCTGATCGCCCTGCAGAATAAGTTCCTCGGTGAGGGACAGACGGTGTATGATGCCCTGGCACGGATCCACGCCGAAAAGGGCCACATTGAGCACGCCGACATCCTGGCTCTTGCCCGTGAGCACAACCTGCCACCGGCCCACGTGCGCGCCACGGCCGAGTTCTACGACGAACTGTCGCAGACGGCCCCCGCCCAGCGCACCCTGAAAATCTGCAATGGAGAAGCCTGCCGGGCCGCCGGTTGTGACGCGCTGATTGAGCGCTGCGAAACCGATCTCGCTGTAACGGCAGGGGAAGTTTCCGCTGACGGCGTCCGTCTCGAGCATGTTGCCTGCCTCGGTTACTGTGGCCAGGGCCCCAATGCGCTGATCGACGATCTGCCCGTCTCTCTGGCCAAGCCCGCCGACGCCGACACCGCCCTCGCCTATGCAGCGACGGGCGCGGCCCACGGCCTCGAAGAACCAACCAACGCCATCTACCGCCCTGAAGGTGACGCCCCCTGCGTCGTGCTGCGCAACGCCGACAAGCCGGTAGTCACTCTGGCTGACGCGCAGGCTGCAGGCGTTTACGGCGCGCTGCAGAAAGCCGTCACCACACTGCAGCCGCAGCAAGTCATCGACGAGATCAAGGCGAGCCAGTTACGGGGGCGCGGTGGTGCCGGTTTCCCCACGGGCATCAAACTGCAGACCGTCCGTGACAGTGAGGCACCCGACGGCTCCGGTCGTCGTTTCGTCGTCGTCAATTTCGACGAAGGCGATGCAGGATCCTACATCGACAAAGAATTGATCGAAACGGATCCGCATTCGCAGATCGAGGGCATTCTCCTCGCCGCCTATGCCACGGGGGCCCGTGAGGCCATCGTCTATGCACGCTACGAATATCCACGCGCGCGCCGCATTCTTGCAGCAGCCGTAGAGGAAGCGCAGCAAGCGGGGATCATCGCTGCCCCCCTCTTCGGCAGTGACTTCGAGTGCACGATCACCGTCGTGCGCGGCCAGGGTGCCTACATCTGCGGTGAGGAAACGTCCCTGCTTCGGTCGCTGGAAGGAGTGCCTGCCCTGGTCAGTGTGCGTCCGCCCTTTCCGGCCCAGGAAGGACTGTGGCGCTGTCCGACGGCCGTCAACAATGTCGAGACCATTCACACTCTGCCGTGGATCATCGAACATGGTGCGGAAGCCTACGCCGCCCTCGGTCACGAAAAATCACGCGGCACCAAGGCAATCAGTCTGAATCATCGCGTCGCCAAACCCGGCGTCTACGAGATCGAACTCGGCATGACCCTGCGGCAGATCATCTTCGACCTCGCCGGGGGCATGGCCAGCGGTCAGACACTGAAAGCCGTGCAGGTCGGCGGCCCACTCGGCGGTCTACTGCCCGAGTCGCTCCTCGACACGCCGCTCGATTTCGAAGCCATGGCCGCGCAGGGTGCCATCCTCGGCCACGGCGGCATCGTCGTGTATTCGCAGGACGATGATCTGGTGAAGATCGGTCGCGGCCTGATGCACTTCTGCGCCGTCGAGAGCTGTGGCAAGTGCTTCCCCTGCCGCATCGGCGCCGTGCGTGGTACCGAACTCTTCGACCAGATGATCGAAACAGGTGTCACCGATGACCGCCTACATTTGCTCGGCGAATTATGCGAAACCATGAAGTATGGATCGCTCTGCGCCATGGGTGGCATGACACCAGCACCCATCGAAAGTTTGGTAGAGCACTTTCCCGAAGAACTCGATAGGTACCGCCAGCAACCGCTACCGCCAGCAACCGCTACCGCCAGCGGCACAGACTGAGGAACCCATGACGATCATCGTGAAGCCGACCCTGACGGAGAGTCTGCAGCAGGATCGCCGCAGTCGTGCCGAATCAGGGGCCACCGTCGAGACACGACGCCAGGATGAACCGCAGCCGCAGCCGACGCTGCATGCCACCGTCGATGGCATCCCCATCGACGTCGCTCCGGGTGCCACCGTCCTCGATGCCATTCGCGCCCTCGGCAAATCGGTACCAACTCTCTGCTATTCTGATCGCATGAAGCCCTACGGCGCCTGCCGCACCTGCCTGGTTGAACATGAAGGACGCAAACCGGTCGCCTCCTGTCATACACCGGTCACCGATGGCTCCGCCTACAAGACGGCAACGCCGCTGCTGACGCGATTGCGCAAGAACATCACCGAGCTGATCGTCTCCGATCACCCACTGGAGTGTCTCGACTGCACAGCCAATGGTCGCTGCGAATTGCAGAGTCTGGCACAACAGGTTGGCCTGCGGACGCCGCGCTACGAGAATCCCCGCACGCACAATCCCGTGCAGGACAACTCGCACCCCTTCATCAAACTTGAGATGGACAAGTGCATCGGCTGCGCTCGTTGTGTGCGTGCCTGTGATGAAGTGCAGGGATCCTTCGTCCTGCAGATGTCCGGTCGTGGGTACGACACACGCGTCATCGCCGGCAACGACACAGGTTTCGAAGAAGCTGATTGTGTCAGCTGTGGCCAGTGTGCCTTCGAGTGTCCCGTCGCCGCCTTAGAAGAACCCGGCACACGTGATCACGGCCTGCCCGACGACATCGTCACCACCACCTGTTCCTACTGCGGTGTCGGTTGCAGCCTCGACGTACATGTGAAGGATGGTGAGACCATCCGTATCACGCCGTCGAAAGAAGGCTCAGCCAATCTTGGTCACACCTGTGTGAAGGGTCGCTTCGCCCATCAATTCGCCCACTCCGACGATCGCCTGCGCACACCGCTGATCAAGGAGAATGGCGAATTCCGCGAAGCCAGCTGGGATGAGGCCTTCGATCTCGTGTCGTCCAAACTCGGCGGCATCGTGCGTGAACATGGACCGGATGCGGCAGCCATGATCAGCTCCTCGCGCTGCACCAATGAAGAGAACTACCTGATGCAGAAGTTCGCCCGCGTCGCCTTGGGCACGAACTCCATCGACAACTGTTCCCGTGTCTGCCACTCGCCCTCTGCCTACGCCTTGGGCCAGGCACTGGGCACCGGTGCGGGCACCAACAGTTTCCAGGATGTCTTTCACTCTGACGTGTTGATGATCGTCGGCGCCAATCCAACAGAGGCACACCCCGTCTTTGGTGCTCGCATCAAACAAGCTGTGCTTAGTGGCGCCAAACTCATCGTCCTCGATCCACGCAACACCGAACTGGCGCGTTTGGCCGATGTGCACATCCCCTTGCGACCCGGTTCGAATGTGGCTGTCATCAATGCCCTGCAACACGTCTTGCTCGAACGCGGTCACGTAGATACGGACTTCATCGCACGCTGTGCCGAGGGACTCGACGAGGTCGAGAACACCGTCGCCGCGTGCACCCCCGAGTGGGCCGCCGAAATCGCCCACGTCGATGCGCAGCTGATACGCGACGCCGCCACCGTCTATGCCGCCGGCTCAGCCTGCCAGATCCTGTGGGGACTCGGTGTCACCGAGGCGGGCCACGGCTCCAATGCCGTCTTCGGCCTCATCAACATGGCCGTCATGACGGGCAACATCGGACGACCCGGTGCCGGCACCTGTCCCATTCGCGGCCAGAACAACGTGCAGGGCGCTTCCGACGTCGGTGCCTTGCCAAATGTTTTCTCCGACTACCGCCCCGTCACCGATCCGGACGCTCGAGCCGAACATGCCGTGACGTGGGGAGTCGAACCACCGGATAATGTCGGTCTGCGCATTCCGGACATGTTCGACGCTGCCCACGCAGGCACATTGAAGGCGATGTATATCCTCGCCGAAGACGTCGCCCAATCTGATCCGGACACGACCCATGTCGTCGGTGCCCTCGAAAAACTAGATTTCCTCGTCGTGCAGGAAATCTTCATGAATCCAACGGCCGAGTTGGCCGACGTTGTCCTGCCAGGCACGACCTTTTTGGAGAAGGATGGTACCTTCGTCAATTCCGATCGTCGCATCCAACGTGTGCGTGCCGCCATGCATCCCTTGGAGGGCACCCGCATCGATGGCGAAATCACCCACGAAATCGCCCGTCGCATGGATGTCGATCTCGGCTTTGCCGACGCCGAAGGTCGCGTCGATCCATCGAAGGTGATGGATGAATTGGCCAGCCTCAGCCCCATGTGGCGTGGCGTCTCTTACGAAAGAATAGAAGAGGAAGGCTTTCTGCAGTGGCCTTGTGTCGATGCGGATGATCCAGGCACAGAGATCGTCCACCTCGATGGCAAGTTCATTCGTGGCAAGGCGAGACTCACCTCGACACCCTGGCAGGAGCCTGGCGAATTACCAGACGACGATTACCCCTGGATGCTGACCACGGGCAGGCAACTATACCACTACAACGTCGGCACCATGACCCGCCGCACAGATCTCGTGAAGCTGCACAAGGCCAAGGAAGAGACCCTGCGCCTGCATCCCGGCGACGCCAAGCGCATCGGCGTGTATACAGGAGATTTCGTCGAAATAGAGAGTCGGCGCGGCAAAGTGACCGTACGCGCCGAGGTCACACGGGCCAGCAACAAAGGCACCGTCTTCATGACCTTCCACTTCCCCGAGTCACGTACCAATCTGCTGATCGGTAATGCCGTCGACGAGTTCACCGGCTGCCCAGAATACAAGGTCTGCGCCGTGAAGTTGACGAAGGTCGCCGACGGTGATCGCCCAAATGGCAAGAGCGAGAGCGTCGCCGCCGGATAAACTTGCTCAACTCGACTATTGACAGGTCGTCGGAGCAGGCTGATTTTTATGTGCTGTGAGAAGAATTTGTGGCCCGTTCGTCTAGAGGCCTAGGACGCTGGCCTCTCACGCCGGTAACACGGGTTCGAATCCCGTACGGGCTACCATTTGTTGCCTTACACTGAACCGCCGTTACGGCGGCCTCTTCCCCATCGAGGAGTGAAAGGCGGATTTCGTCAGGGGTCCACACCAGCTGATTGACGCGAAGCTGGATGAGTTCGCGTTGCTCTTCAGGTGTGGCCTCTTGGTAGAGATCGTTGAAGGTCGTGAGTGAGGCACTTAGCGTGTCCGCATTCACGGCCTTTTCTTTTATGGTCTCGATCTCCATGTCCAGGTTGAGGATCTCATTGTCGATCTGCTCTGCCTGCTCCTCAAGTTCGACCAGACG
>JABJJN010000075.1 GCA_018660835.1 Gemmatimonadota bacterium
ATCGTGGCTACGAGCCCCATCGATGTTCTGGGTGTTTTCTGTCTCCCGAGGAGGCAGTCAACCGTAACTATAGTTCAAGCGCTATGAGAGTGCGCGGTGTGTTACCCCAACTCGCCCGCAGCTCCGTACCCGCCTGCGTCCACCACACGACCTTTAGCGTGTATGGACCGGGCCCATACACTGAGGGATCAACCAGGGCAGTCATCGAGATGGCATCCTTGTCTGCCGCATTTGGATACTGTTGTTGATCCTCAGAAATCCCCCGTTCCCATCCGTTAGCATCAATAATATTGAGCTGATAGAATCCGTGGCCTTGTTGAGTATTGGACCAGGTCCCAAGGATATTGACCATCACCAGGATCTTAGATGTGCCAGGAATGTTATTGATTTCCAGGCCAATATCTTCAGGGCTGGTAGAAGCGGTCATTATGGGGACGTGACTCTTGGTTTGAAAACTGCCAATAATGCCGGAAGGACCAGTTGCTCCAGTCGCGCCATCAGAGCCATCGGCACCAGCTGGGCCCTGTGCACCAACTGGGCCCTGTGCGCCAGCAAGGCCATCTGCACCGTCATTGCCAGCAGGACCAGTTGCTCCGGTCGCGCCATCAGAGCCATCGGCACCAGGCAAGCCCTGTGGGCCGGCAAGGCCGTCTGCACCGTCATTACCAGCAGGACCGGCGGCACCATCAGAGCCATCGGTACCAGCTGGACCCTGTGCGCCAGCAAGGCCGTCTGCGCCGTCTGCACCGTCATTCCCAGCAGCACCAGCGGGACCGACAGCGCCGGCCGCTCCATCGGCACCAGATAGACCCTGTGGACCAGCGACGCCGTCTGCGCCAGCAGGACCTGCAGGTCCCATGATGCTCCACGTCAGATCTGTTTCATTGCGCTTACACTCAGCAGGACATGAGACAGAGCGCAACTTCCCGTCTGGCTTCGCGCACGCGTAGATCACATTGCCGGGATTGACGAAGTCACCGCAGGGATCCTGATCCTTCTTGCCAGCCCATACCGTTGTCGCTGAAAGCAACATCGCGGGGAAGATCCACAGCCATCTGTTTGATCGTTTCATAGTTCGGATTTCTTTCTTGTGGGAGGCTACTTGAGCAGGAGCATGCGACGGGTCTGGGTCAGACCGGCGCTCTCGAATCGGTAGAAGTAGACGCCGCTCGACACAGACCGTCCGGCAGAATCGCGACCATTCCATGTCACGGAATGGCGTCCTGCAGGCCTGTGATCTTGCACCAGGGTGTGGATCTGCTGTCCGAGCAGGTTGTAGATCGATAGGGCTACCTCCCCCGCCTCGGGCAACTGAAAGGTGATCTGCGTTTCAGGATTGAAGGGATTCGGTGTGTTCTGCGCGATGGTGTAATTCATGGGTAATGCGGCAGCTGCTCGCACTGCAGCGGTAACTTCGCCCTTCAAACAGACACCGAACACGGTACTACCGCTGCCAGCCGTGAAAGTGTTCTGCACCAGACCAGATCCGATATGGAAGCGCACGATCTGATCAGAGTCAGCGTCGGTCGCCCACACAGAGGTACCATCCGGGTCGAGATTGATGGCAAACCAACTGTCGCGATCAGGAAGGTCATAGGTCATCATCACGTTGCCCCTTTCGTCGAGGCGCTTGATGTTGACACCGTCGGCTACGAGCAGACCGCCGCTTCCATCTCCGGGCGCCAGCAGGCGTATGGCCTGGGCATGTCCTTCACCCGGCAGTTCTGCGAAAGGGGCCAGTTGCGTCCGCGTGGCCACTTCATAGCGATGGATGTATCGCCCTTGGGACGTGTAATACACGGTCGATTGGTCTGCGGCCAAGTCGAGCCAGTTCGAGCCACGCTTGTCCACCTCGACATCATAAGTCTCGACGAGACTCCCGGCAGCGGAATACTTGTGGATAAGGCTGTTGCCATCTGGGTGTCCGACGAACAGGTTACCAGCGTCGTCGAAGACGACGGCACCGGCATGGCCGCCGGGGGACACTTCGCCGGTTTCGATGGTCTTCAGGGCCGCATGACTCGCACCATCCTCAAAGATGAACAGCCGCGAGTTTGTGTAGTTGGTCGTCACGAGTGTGCTGAGGTCGGGGCTAAACCCGCAGTCACCGGTGTAACCGCCACCATCCTGCTGCAGGCTGTGTTTGAAAACGCCAGCGGGGCTGAACACGTCATAACTGCCGCCGCCGACAGCGAGAAAAACATCGCCCAGTTGCCATTGGGGAGGATCTGCCGAGATAGGCCTTGCGAGAGCGCATATGCTCAGGCAGACAGCAAGGGGTTGTAAAAATTGCGAATACCGCATCTATCATTCCTCCTGAGGAACACCGGAAATCATGTTTTAGAGGGATGGTAACCGTTCACATGTTTGAACCTTGTGCCATACAGTGACGAGATCGTCGACTGCGCGGCAGCATCACCGGGCGGCTTATCAGGAGATCACAACCAGGGCAAAGCAGGTCACCAGCGCCGCTCGGGCAGGATGTCGCATCCCCGAATTCTCCGCATCATGGAGGGTTCACTCATATCGCGTGTGTCTTCGGATGTGCGTATTGCAAGATCCCGGCCACGTCGACCACGAAGCGACCGGATGGGCCACACGAGCGACCTATCTCGTTGAATGACAGGGAAATACGATGGAACGAGGACAGACAGATGCGGCTGCCTGCCCGGCCTCAACGACTGACGATGTGTTGACCGAAAAGACACACGCGCCAACGCAGGACAGCCGACCCACCGGCTATCCCGACCGAAACACTGAGTTTTCGGGGTGTCACCTAAAAGGCACAGGTCGTTGCGCAGAAAAGCGCAGTCCACAGTTTGCATCTGACGGTGGTTCCGGCGTCGAAACACCACCGCTCGGACACAGAAAAGCGCCGACCTGGGTGTCCAGGCCAGCGCTTCTTTTCTTGGGGGGGCGTCCTGCGATCATAGCCGAGACGTCCCATCAGCCATCCCGCTGGAACTACGCCGGGCCGACGTCTATATGCTACAGATACTATATCCTACAAATACCCCAGATCCTTCAGCCGCTGTTCGAGGACCTGCTTCTCTTCAGTCGTCTCCCCCTGCTCACCCAGTCCCCCATAAGCTGAGCCCTCGACGAGATCCCGATAGATCCTGGCATACGCCGCCGGGTCTGCACAGTCGAGGGGCGCGCCACTCATCACATCCCGCAACACATGTTCGCCCGCCCTCTCGTCCTGGCGGAAGAACTCCTGACCATCTGTCAGCGACCACTGGCGAACGCCCTGCGGATTGTCTGGTAGTTGGCTTCCATCAATCGACAATCTGGACGTCACGCGTCGATGCTCCGTCTCGAGATTGCCTTTGTGCAGAAACCCAACGCCGAAGAGACTGTCCAGTTCGGTCAGTGCCCAGCGCTCCTCGTCACCTGCCTGCAGCAGGGAGCGTCCATAGCCTCGATAGTCGGTGTCGACACCGGCCAGTTCGCAGATCGTCGGGAACAGGTCGATCATCGACAGGGTCCGCGCCGGCAGAGCCCATCCTTCGTGCGGGATGTGCGCCAGCAAGGGCACACGCGCCACCTTCTCATGGATCAGATCACCATGGGACATGATCTCGGAATTGAATCCCTCTCCATGGTCACCGAAGATGAAGACTGTCCACTCTGTCAGATCGATCCGTTTCAAGATCTCCACGAGGAGGAATTCCTGCACGTGCGTCGCTGCGGCGTAGTAGTAGCGCAGCGCCTCCTGCTCGCGTCCCGCGTCGACCAACTCGCGCAGCCCTGGCTTCATATTCATCCCCGCGAGCCCGTATCCACCATGGGTATACCAGAAGTGGAGAAAACGAAGCTGCGGTGCCACGGCGGCCCCTTCCAGCATCTGTAGTGTGGGTTCGATCGAGGCCAAGGTCTGATCCTGGACGGCCGGATCGAGGGGGCCGATGAACGGTTCGAAATCGAGGAAGCGAAACACCTCAGGGCGTTGTGAGCGTCCGCTCACTTCGAAACCCGCATCGGCGAAGGTCTGCAGCAGGTTGGTCACACCGGAAAACATCTTGAGATACGTCTGCCCAAACAGACCGTGCTCGAAGGGATAGAGACCGGTGAATAACGATGTGTGAGAGGGACGTGTTGCCGGTGCAGTGACGAAAAACTTCTCGGCGAAGGCATAGCCCTTCGTCAGGACGTCGAACTTCGGCGTCAACAGAGACGGATTCGTCCGACTCAGTGCATCGCTGCGCCAGCAGTCGATGGAGATGAGCAAAAATTTCGAGCAACTCATCGCCGGCCCTCGCGCATCCGAGGTATGAACGACACTGCGTATTCCACGACCACCATGGGCCCTACGTGGCCAGAGGCGGACCGCCCGGAATCGTGACTCGACGTCCCTTGGAGCCGGACGCAGCACGCTGGGCGGTGAATGTCGCCGTCTGATACTCGCCGAGGTGAATCATACCGGTGATCGATTCACCCTGAGAGGCGCCTCCGAAGAGAAAGGGGATCCAGTTACCCGGCTTGCGCATATTGCTCTCGAGTTTCACCTGATCCCCTTCTACCACGCCGTGGATCTCCAGCGTCGCGTAGTCGGTCTCGTGAAGACCGGAAACCCAGTTGCCATCCTGCGAGAGTGACCAACGGTGATGGCTGCTGCTGGTCGCGTAGTCGACACGTACATCCCATGTTCCACTCAGGTCGAGAGTCGTGGCGGCCAGTTCGTCAGACAGTGGCGGACGCTCAGCGCACAGGATGTCTTTGATCCGTGTGGCAACGGTCTCCGCATTTCCCGGCTGCATCTGGCTGGGCGTCACATTGACACTCGCCATGCCATCGCCGTCAGCGGCACCGATCGCGATGCGCGGACTCTTGCGGGCGAAATCTTCGGCGACCTGTTCACCGGTGATATGCAGCACCGCTGGATCCCATCGAACTGTCAGCCGTGGCACGCGATTGTTGAGCCCTTGTGGCTCCTCCACTGACATGGTCACACTATCAATCCCATCGAGCGTTGCAGAGATCGTCTCAAGAATCGACAGCCAACTCGCCCATTCGCCCTCGTGGTCGCGGGTAACCCACGACTCGACCGCGGCGAGCATCCCCATGACCTCTTCCTTGCCGATCTTGTCATCGCGTCCGGGGCCGTGGTGGGGAGCACTCGCCTGCCATGCTGAGGTGAGCAATGCCTTGTCACCGATCACGAAACCTGCACATTGCGGCCCACACAGCGCCTTGCCACCACTATAGGCGACGAGTGTCGCACCACGCTGCAGATGCACATTCGGAATCGTCAGATTCTCCGCGGCTGCGTCGCATAGAATGGGAATCCCCCGTGGCGCCGCGATCTGTGCCATCTTCTCCAACGACAATACCTGATCCTCTTCAGAGCCCCGACCGGTGGCCATATAGATCATCGCCGTGCGTGGATTGATCGCCTGCTCCAACTCCTCGGGTGTCGCTACTTCAATGACCTCCACGCCGACATTGCGCACAGCATGATCGTAGGCATTGCGCGACGTGATGGGGATAATCACCTGGGTCTTCTCGAATCCAGTCAGATCTGGAACACGAATCAGCTTCTCGGGATTTCCACCCGTTACACAGGCGATGGTCACATGTTTGATCGCGGCGGCACACCCAGAGGCGATCAGACCCCACTCGGCACCCGTGATCGCTGCCAGACGCTCGCCGACAGCGGCGGCCAACTCGTCATATTGCACGAAGTAGCCTGAGGCAGCCTCCATCGCCTGTAGAACCGCCGGCAGTTCGACGGATCCGCCAATGATGGTGAAGGTTCCTCTGCAATTGATGATCGGTTCCAGACCGATGGCTTCGTAGATACTGCCCGCACGATCCGATTGCAGAAACGGTAAGACTGCCAGACCCTGTGGGTCATTTGTCGTTGCCAACGAGGGCTCCTTAGTCAACAGCGTAGTATGGACGAAGATCTTCGGGAACGTGATCGAGCGAGCCGACTCGTCGTTCACGCTCAGCCACGATACGTTCGGTCATTTGGGCACTGAGTTCACCGCGAGTCATATAACTCGCCGTGACATAGCGTCGCATGTGATGGATGGGAATAACAGCGTGCCACACTTCGGGGACTCGTATTACCACATCGCCGGCACGCAGTGCGACGGGGATGTAATCTCCCGTATCGATCTGCTCCTGTGTCGGCGACTGCTTGTCAGGCTGGTCTACAGCGGCGAAGTGCCACAGATGCGACCCGGGAACGTAGGTGAGTGCACCGGACACCGCATCGATATCATCAAGAAACACCGCCATGGACAGTCGGGTGAATGGCGGCGACAACTCACCGACGACGCCATCCGTGTGACGTCGCACACCGACATGTTCGGGCGTATAACGATTGGTCTTGATTTGCCAGGCCCACGGTACGGGCTCTTGGAGAATTGCCTGGGCGACGGCGATGATGCGTGGATGAGAGTACAGCGCGACAAGATGCGGATAGGCGAGCACTGCGTCGCCAGAGATGCTGTCGCGAACACCGGGCGTCCCCGGTCCTTTGCCCATGTCGAGATGCAACTGGTCGAATTCGGTACGAATTGGCTCCAACTCTGATGCCGTGAGCAAAGTCGACAGCACGGCGATCCCATCGCGCTTCGCCGTGGCAACAACGGCCTCATCTTCAGAGCTCAAGTCCATTACTTGGAGGTTCAAGTCCATCACTTGGAGTTGGGCAACTCTTTGAGTTCCTCGCTCAGCCAGATCTTGCGTTGGAATCGTTCATTCTTCGACGACATGTCGATCTGGTAGAGACTATTCGACTGTGGCTCCGGCAACTTGAGAATCTCACAGAGATTGCGCGCCAACCACTTCTCGATCTTCAGCACCACCATCTTGCGCCGCAGCCGTCCTTGAACATCACGATTGAGGATCGTGGGAATCGTGTTCAGTGTCACGATCTCATCGATCGATGGACTCGCCATCTTCTCCCGACCCTCGTCGCTTGCATAGAAGTGACTCACGGCAAAAACAGTCTTACCCGGATTGATCTGTTTGAGGAACTGGCACGATTGCACCACCGTCGAGCCAGTTCGCACCATATCGTCGAAGAGCACAATGTCGTGTCCATCGAGTTGCTCAAAGGTGGATTCACTCTCAGCGTGGAGCGTGATCGCCACATCCCGCTCTCCGGTTCGCTCTTTATCAAGCAGGACGAAACGAGCATTGGACAGCCCCATGCCAGCGAACATCTCAAGAACGAAATCGCGAGCGCCTTCGTCTGGTGCACAAAGGGCCAGACCGGCACCGTCCTTGCCATAGTTGACAATGTTGGAATTGAGCAGGTAATCGATGTAGATCTCGTAAGGGATCAGGTTGTGAAACCCACCCTCAAAGACCTCGCTGAACATCGATTGCACCGCCGACGAGTGATTGTGGACGGTCACTACGTGGTCAACGCCTGCCAAGCGCAGCATCTGCGCGTAGAGCTTCGCCGTGAAGGGCTGCCCATCAAACTTCTTCCGATCTTCTTCAGAACGCTCGGCGTCTGTTGTCCCCAGATCGTTGCGTGGCCCGCGATCCTGGGCACTGTAGTAGAGATCGGGTTCGACGAGAACCACTTCCGCCGCGCCATTCTCTTTGGCCGCTCGCGCGATCAGCAAATTTCGCATGGCCAGACTCTGACGACTCATCAGCAAATTGCTCGTGCTGACGATGACGACATTCTTCCCCTGCAGCTTGTTGCCGATGTTGGCAAAATCTTGTTCGTCAGAGATAAAGCGGGGGCAGAACTCCGAATTCGCGAAACTCTTCATACTGATCAGATCGGCGATATCCTCGCTCTGACCCATGGCATACGCCACGTCAATCGCGAAAGGATCGTCCGATGAATTGCCCACAACGATCAGATCAGAAGCGGCACTGCCAGCCTGACTCATCGATGACTCCCTGCGTGTTCAGTGTGAAGAATCTACATCGGTCGTCGCGTGTCTTAGTCGACCAATTCCTAATCGATCAATCGCGTGTTGATTTGTCTATCCGTGTGGCTGTAGCCAGCGTATTGCGACGCATCGAACGGCCCTGCCGTATAGATATGGACGGTGTCTTGATAGGGATCGTAGAGGATCACCTCCTCACGTTCGTCCCCACACACATCCGCCGGAAAACAGTGATACCAACCCATCTTGCCACCCGCCGGTGGTGGCAAATCAGGGAAATTTACAACCCGTTCGCCATCCCCATTCCACAGTGCCGAAGGTGTAAAGATTAAGTCTGGCTGACCTGGGTGGCCCCAGTGGATGGTTTCGAGTCCCGTGTTGTTCGGAGATTCATCGACCTGGAAACGTGCACGCACGCTACCGCCATGAGAAACGACAATCAGATCTGTATGGTGCCCGTTGTAGCGGATGACCATCTCCCGTGCCGCCGCCTGACCATGATAGTGTCCACAACGAACCTCTTGCCCATGGGGCACGGTGTCCATACCCAGTTCCAACAATTTTGCGCCCTGGTGGTCGAGTATCTGCCCTCCTGCTGACAGAATTGCCTGCTGTTGGTTTCTCTCAGAGTCCCAGGGGACGACGAGTACACTGTCCATGTTGTCGCCGAGATACTTCTCCCAGAGCACGGAGCCGTCATGATCGAGACCAAAGTGACCCCCGACAATCTCGTCAAAACCATCCGCGTCGAGGTCGCCGACACAGGGGATATAGGCCGAATGCTGCGGATAGTGATTCCACGGGTTGTCGTAGGTCCACAAGACCTCCAGGCGATGATCGAAAGCGACGACCGTGCGCCCCACCTTGACGACAATGTCCTTCGCTGAGCCGGGACTGGCCCCGAGATCCGCCACAATCAGCCGTTGGTGAACATAGTTGGGGATCTGGATCTCGCCGTCAACGTAGGCATCGCACGCTCGCAGGGCGGCTGGTTGTGCCTCTGCTTTGATCTCCCCCGTGCGACCATCAAGCAGCAGCAACCGAACATCATGCAGATGCCACTTGCTCGTGGCCTCGATACCCTCGTCAGCAAAAAAGCAGAGCACTTCGGTCTCGCCATCCCCGTCAATATCGGCGACGACGACGGGCCCGGGACGGTCAGGAGAGACCGTGTTCAGGAGCCCATCCCCCTCCTCATCCGCGGCGGAGAATTCTCGATCTCCCAAAGACCACAGGGGTCTGCCGGCCAGATCGAAGGCACCTATGAAAGAGGGCTTCAGCCCTCCAAGACTCTGGTAAACAACGAAATCGACGACTCCATCACCGGTGAGATCGCCGATACGGATATCTCCCCCGTATCTACGTCCCGTTTCGTCGAGGGACACGAAGTCATCGGGGATGCCGATCTGCCGGTATTTGATCGCATCCTCTGGGACAACCGTCATCAGCGTCCCTTGAGTTCGATGATCCGCGAGCCGCCGGCGAATCCGGGTGTTGTCACGTACTGATAGCGCCCATCCCGATACGCATCCGCATGCGGGAAATGCACATGCCCGCAGAAGATCCCGGCGAGGTTGGCTGTGTCCCCAGATACGAGCAATTCGTGACACTCGCGCGTGGCCACCTCGTCGCCAGGAACTCGCCACTGCTCCCGCGTCTGCTCCGACCAACCCTCATCAGCGGCCATCATGATCGGTGCCTTCCACATCTCCATCACCGCAGGCACAAGAGACTCGATACAGATGGGAATGTGGATGAACAGCAGACTCGGCTGCCCTTTTCCCAACTGCTGCCGGAGAAAAGTGACCTGGTCCGCCGTCACCTGGTAGTTGCTGTTATCGATCGCAATAAGTCTGACGCCTCCCACCTCGATCGCCTGGCACGTGGGATTGCCGTCGGTGATGGAGTGGAACCGCGGATAGTGCGCGGCACGTGTCTCGTTATTCCACGGTAGATGCGGAAAGTGCCAGTCGTGATTGCCCAGCGTGTAGATCGTGGGAACGGCGAGTTCAGCCATGCCTTCGGCGATCACCTCGATCCCCCGGTAGGACGGAAAGTGGATCATGTCTCCCGTAAAGGCCGCCGCATCAAGATCTTGCTCTTTGCCCCGCTGCAGCGTTTTTCGAAAAACCTCCTGCGCTGGCACACCGCCTGGTGTGCGTTCGGCAAAGCGCCCCCCCACGGAAGTGACGTGCTCCAGAGCATCTGGATCACGATCGTCGCCCTCCGCCATGTGTGAATCGGTGACATGGAAAATACGCAGATCTTTGTCCAGTCCCTCAATGAAGATCGTCGCCGTATCATCATCGGGCGTGAGTTCATGTTCGATGTGCATGGCCGTCCCTTTTCTCGGTGTTTACGGCAACTTCAGACGAGATCGATCCGCCGTCCAGTTCGAGAGGACTCCAGGACGGCCTCGATGATACGGAGCGTTCCTGCGGCATTCGCCCCCGTCGAGATCGGCTCAACGCCATCCAGCAGACAATCATGGAAGTGCTCGATGGCAGGCGCGAAGGAATGCACGCCAGCGTTCACCTCCACCACTTCTTCGTCGCCACCTGTATAGACGACGAAGTGATCCTCTGGGAGCGGGTGGCTGGGCCGCAAAACGTCGATATAGCCATCCGCACCGTGAATGACAGCACGCTGGCCACCGGGTGCATCGAATCCCTGTTGTAGAGATGCGTGGCGATTCCCTGAGAAGGTGAGGATGATCGATGCCCGGGAATCGACATCGTACTCGGCATCGATGTGGCAGGCTGCCAGCACAGAAATCGGCTCCTCGCCGAAGATGAAACGCGCATAAGAGATCGGATAACAGCCCACATCCATCAGACTTCCACCGGCCAACTCCTTGTTCATGCGGATGTTGTCCGTAGGTCGTTTCAAGGGGAAAGTGAAACTCGCCTGCATCTGCACAAGAGGTCCAATCTGCCCCGCATCGATGACCTGCCGCAGCTTCAGCGACTTCGGATGATAGAGGAAGACGAATGCTTCGAAGAGCAACACACCCGCATCGGCGCAATCTGCCACCATCTTCTCACATTCAGCGACGGAGATACCCAGGGGTTTTTCACAGAATACGTGCTTGCCCGCCTCTGCAGCCCGCTGGGTCCACTCTGCATGCATGGAATTGGGCAGCGGATTGTAGATCGCATCAATGTCGTCGCAGGCCAGAAGCTCCTCGTAGCTGCCGAAGCTGCGCTCGATTTTGTGTTCTGCTGCGAAGGCGTCAGCCCTGGTCTTGTCGCGACTGGCAACGCCAACGAGTTGCCCGCGAGACGTCTGGCCGACTGCTGGTACAAAAGCAGAGGCGGCGATTCCAGCGGTGCTGAGAATACCCCAACGGATGAATTCGCTCATGTTATTCCTTGAAGGATGTGCATGTGGTGTCGGCATCGACTCGATCCGCTGTCTGTGCCAGAGAATTGCTCAAGAAATCACCCCTTCAGATCGAGCTATGGCGTGTAGATAAGGACCATTGACCGCCGCCGTCCATAGCCCCTCTGCCGTGCCACCGCCGGCATGGCATCACGCCCCATGGAATTGTGCCATGGAGCGTTGCCCAGGGGCGACTCGCTGTCGTCCAAGACAGAAGTGACCAAGACATATGTGAAGGGGGCAACATTTCTGCCGATCTGTACAGGATAGAGACCAGTGTCCTTGACTGGTCCATGGCTCCTGATCGGGTGACGTCTCTGTGAAATTCCTCCTGGCCCCACTGCTGATCGTCGGCATGTTCGTGTCCTTTGGCGCCGCTGTGGTGGCGATGTTGTTCTACACGAACATTGTCAGCACGCCACAGGAATTGGCTGCCTTGTTACAACCAGGTGAGGATTCGAGCCGGTTGGCCGCAGATCTGGTCGACGCAGAGGATGAACTGACTCGTCTGACGGCCATGGTAGAGGGCTACCGCCAATCCTATGAGGCGCAACTCGATAGCTTGAATGATGAGCGTGTCAGTCTGGCGACGACGACGGCACAGGTCCTTCAGTTGCAGGCGAATCTACAGCAGCAAGTGGCTGCGCAGCAGGTTGTCGACGACAGCGTGGCTTCGCGGCTCATGCAGCAACAGTTGGACATGTTGGCCCCCTCCTTCAACAAGATCAAACCAGATGATGCGGCAGCCATCCTGTCGGAAGGCAGTGTACCCGATACGTTGGTCGCACTCCTGATGGCCGAACTGCAACCCCAACAGGTTGCCAAGATCATGGGCAGAATGGACGTCACCTATGCAGCGCACATCACGCAGTTGATGGGCAAGGTCGTCCTTCCCTGACCCACTCTCTAGCTGAGTGCTGCACCCGTGGCGTTCACATAAAGCGCATAGATCGATGTGCTGCCTGCCATGAACAGCCGGTTCTTCTTCGTGCCACCAAAACACAGATTACCGATGGCTTCAGGTGTGTGCAGAATGGCAAGCAACGTGCCATCTGGTGCATGCACACGCACACCATTCGTGTCCGCACCACCCCAACCCCAACTGCACCACAGATTGCCTGACATGTCACTGCGGATTCCGTCCGTCATACCCGGCGAGTAGTCGGCGAAAACCCGCGGATTCTTGACCGTGCGGCCATCGGCGGCGACATCAAACTCTACGACATTGGCCGGGTAATCGCCGTCCGTCTTCCCCGTATCGACGACATAAACCTTGTCGTGAGATGGGGAAAAGCAGATGCCATTGGGTCGGCGCATCGGCTCTTCGGCGATCACACTCAACTCCCCGGTTTCACCGTCAACGCGGTAGACGCGAGTCGGTAGTTCATGCACCGCTCGATGTCCCTCATAGTCCCAGAGGGTCCCGTATCCCGGATCGGTGAACCATACGGATCCATCGGCGTGGACAGCAGCATCATTCGGTGCATTGAGTGGTTTGCCATCACAGGCATCAGCCAACACCGTCCACGTGCCGTCGTATTCTCGTCTGGTGACCCGACGTGAGTCGTGTTCGCAGGCGACCAGACGCCCCTGCAGATCGCGCGTGTGACCATTGGCGTAGTTGGACTCAGACTGAAAGACGCTGACGTGGCCATCGTCCTCGCTCCAACGCAGGGTTCGGTGATTCGGGATATCACTGAAAATCAGACATCCCCAATCACCCATCCAGACGGGCCCCTCCGTCCACTGTGCCGCGTCATGACCCGTCCCATGCCAGATCCGCAACAAGGTCGAGTTGCCCTGAACCCCATCGAAACTCGGATCGATGACTTCCCAGGCGGGCTCCGGATACCCCACCGGGGTCTGGCCACTCCAATCACGATCTCTGGCGAATCTATCCATGCGTCCTTACTCCTCGTGTCTTGCAGACTCAGATTTCAGCCTCATGCGCTGCGCACCTGTTCGAGCTCTTCCCAGCGTGTCATAGCAGCTGTGAGCTCTTCTTCCGACGCCGACAGTTGCTTCTGTGCAGCGGCCACATCCGTGCCATTTGTATAGGTCTCTGGCAGAGCCAGCGCGTCCTGCAGCGTTTGTACTTCTGTCTCCAGGTGATCGATGCGATCAGGCAGTTCGTCGAGCTCACGCCCTTCCTTGTAGCTGAGTTTGCGCGGTCGTACTCGAGCTCGTGGTGATGAGGATGCAGAAAGTTGGGTATTTGCTGACTGCTTGGGGGATGAGGAAGAAGCCGCGGGCTGCTGCCGCAACCAATCAGAATATCCGCCGATGTATTCCTTCATCTTGCCGGAACCATCGAAGGCAATCGTACCTGTCGCGACATTGTCGAGAAAGGTGCGATCGTGGCTCACAACCAGGACCGTGCCCGAAAAGGTGACCAGCATGGCTTCCAGCACATCGAGGGTCTCCGCGTCCAGGTCATTCGTCGGTTCATCGAGAGCCAACACATTCGCCGGTGTCGCAAAGAGTTTAGCCAGCAGCAATCTGTTGCGTTCGCCCCCCGACAGCACGGCGACCTTGTTCATCGCCTGCTGCTTGGTGAACAGGAAGTCCTGCAAGTAGGCAAAAACATGCTTTGTCTTGCCATCGACGTCGACACGATCAGAGCCATTGGCGACACTGTCGAAGACGGTCTTCTCCTCATCCAACTGCGCGCGCATCTGATCGAAATAGGCGACCTGCAATCGCAATCCGTGTTTTATGCGCCCTGACTGTGGTTCCAACTCACCGAGTAACAAACGCAGGAAGGTGGTCTTCCCCGCTCCATTCGGCCCAAGAAGACAGATCTTGTCGCCGCGAAGAATCTCCGTCGTGAAACCATCGACGATGGGGGTGTCGTCGAAGCCGAAGCTTAGATCCTGCACGTCAATGACCCGTTTGCTGCTCTTGTCTCCCTGCTGAATCTTGAGACGAACGCCGCCAAGTCCTTCGCGTACGTGCCGACGTTCTTCACGCATCCGCAACAGGGCCCGTACTCGTCCCTCGTTGCGGGTTCGGCGAGCTTTGACGCCCTGTCGCAGCCACGCCTCCTCCTCACGCAGCCGATGATCGAAGGTCCCCTGCTTTGCCTGCTCCGCCTCCAGCTGCGCCTCGCGACGCTGCAGATAGGTTGGATAGTCGCAGCTCCAGTTGAACAGACGACCGCGGTCGATCTCAAGAATTCGTGTCGCCAGACGCCGGGTCAGAGCTCGATCATGCGTGATAAACAGCAGGGCACCCCGCCGCTTCAGCAGAAACTCTTCAAGCCAGACAATGGCAGCGATGTCGAGATGGTTCGTCGGCTCATCCAGTAGCAGCAGATCCGGTTCAGTCGCCAGCGCTCGCGCCAGCAGCGCGCGTCGCTTCATGCCGACAGACAGCGTGCCAAAGTCGGCGTCCGGTGGTAGCTGCATCTTGGAGAGCACGATGTCCACAATGGGGGGACCCGTCTTGTGTTCGGGGACAGCTGCTGCCACGACATCACGGATCGTTCCACTCAGATCCCCAGGCACCTCCTGCGTCAGCAATGCCACGCGAGTCTGAGGCTGCCAGTGCAATGTTCCGTTGTCGGGCTTGAGTTCGCCTGTGATGATGCGGAACAGTGAGGATTTGCCAGCGCCATTGCGACCCAGCAGGCACAAACGCTCGCCCGGTTCGATTTGCAGTTGAACGGCAGTGAACAAGGGCTCATCGTATGCCAGAGCCACGTCATTGAGTGAAACCAGTGCCATGGACTTGGTCAGCGTTCCTTGAAATACGTGAAGGGGCGTTGTTGCCAGGGCATGGGACGACCTCTGCCGATCACCATGAGTTCGTACCAGTCGTCTCGATTGATCGTGATCTCGGCCGCTTGAATCGCTTCGGTCATGTGATTCGCGTCCGCCGTGCCCACCAGAGGGATCACACCACCGGGAAGCTGCATCAGCCAGGCCAGAGCCAGTTGTCCGGATGTGACGCCCAAGGCATCCGCCATGCCCGCAATCTGGCTCGCAACGCCGGCCTCACGCTGTTGCTGCCAGTCACTAGAAGCCGAGCCTTTCACCGCCCCCGCCAGTATGCCCTTTTGCAGGGGAGTCCAGCACAGGATACTCATCTGCTGCTCACAGCACACGGCGGTCAGACCCGTTTCGAGTGGTTCCAGATGCAACAGACTGAACTGTGTCTGCAGAGACTCAAGGCGCGTATAAGCCGACAGGGCGCGAATCTCATCAGCCGTATGGTTACTGACACCGGCGTGTCGAATTTTTCCGTCCGCTTGCAGTTGCTCCAGTCCTGCCGCCGTCTCCTCTGGATGCGTGAGGTAATCGACCCGGTGTGGTTGATACAGATCGAGATAATCTACTCCAAGCCGCTCAAGTGAGGCTTCACAGCTCTTGATGAGATAGTCTTTGGACAGATCATATGCCTTGTATTGGTAGGCGGGCTCCATACCTGGAAAGACGATCCCACACTTGCTTGCAATCACCACGTCCTCCCTGGCAATAGCAGCCTCTTTCAAGGCCTGGCCAAGAATGGTTTCTGCCTCACCTGTTCCGTACACATCTGCCGTGTCGAAGAGTGTCACCCCCTGCTCAAAGGCCATCGCCACCGTCGCCTTCCCTTCTGCGGCGCGGTCGGCCGTCAGACTCATGCCCCCATAGGCCACGGCTGACACTTCAAGATCTGTGGATCCAAGTCGTAGAGTACGCATCGTCCTCTCCTTCGCTGGTTCAGTTGCTGGCCCCGTCAATCACGACGCGGCAGTGGGGTAGGGTCAAGACATGCCTTTGCCATCGATTCCTCCTCTGTATATTTACACAAGGTACCACCCACTCAAGAAGAGATGATTTGATCATTCCCAGAGTTGTCTCCGTCGCCCTCGCCGCGACCATCGTGTTCAGTGGCTGCGTGGGCACCGATACCATCGCCGATCCGGTAATACTCCTACCGCCGCGTCTCGAAGTGACGCCTTCCATGACGGCTCTGCAGATCGGTCAGCAGGTCGCACTGGAGGCATCTTTTTTCGACGAACTGGGCCTCATGGACGATGACGTCACAATTTCCTGGTCGAGTTCGAGCCCTGAGATCGTTGCTGTGCATGCGGATGGCACCCTGGATGCCGTGGCCGAGGGGCAGACCTCCATCGTCGCGAGTGTCGCCCACGACGACGCTGATTCGATTCTTGCGACGGCGACCGTCCTGATCACCGTGGTTGCCGACCCGACGACCCAGTTGGCCCTGGTTCGCGTCACACCCACAATGGCTGATCTTGCGATTGGCGACACCCTTGTTCTTGTCGCGAGCGCATTGAATGCCTCCGGTGGATCTCTGACGGCGGAGGGCTACACGTGGACTTCGTCGGATCCAGAGATTCTCAGCATCGACGAGGACGGCGTCGCCGTGGCACTTTCTGCGGGTAGCGTCTCCGTCCGGGCCGCAACAGGTGGGATCCAAAGTCCCGCCGTCGCCATTTCGATTCTTGGCACCGAGCTCGTGGGAACCTTTATGAGTCGCGGTGGATACAAGGCGGAAGGGACCGCCCATCTTGGTCCCGACAACGAGGGGCAGCTCATTCTGACATTCCTCGACGATTTCATCATCGATCATGGCCCACGCCTTGAGGTCTTCCTCAGTCCCGTTGATCGAGTCGCTCCTGAGAGCATCAACGTGGGGATTCTGAAGGATGTTGCGGGATCTCAGACGTACGATCTACCGGAAGACGCGGAACTTGGCGACTACGGCTGGGTCATCGTGCACTGCGTGCCCTTCAACGTGAGTTTCGGTTTCGCGGAGTTGAAGTGATGAGAGTCAGAAATGTGCTGAACCATTCGCTTGGAGTGATCGCGCTACAGTTTGCCCTCATCGCCTTCACCGCCGGCGCGGTTCAGGCGGGTGCCTGGACGCAGCCAAAGACCCACGGATACTACGAGATCTCGACCCAGATGCTGCGTGGAGATGACTATCGGGATCGGGATGGATTCGCCACGCTGATCCCGACACTGTCTGAGTATACTGTGAGCCTGTACGCAGAATACGGCCTGCTGGACAACGTGACCCTGGTAGGCTACGCACCACTGTTCAAACGCATCACCCTCAACGAACAGATTGGCCGCGACAGCGATTTCGTCTATTTCGGCGGCGATGCTGTTCAGGGCATTGCTGACGCCGAACTCGGTGTGCGCTATCGACTGCTCGATTCACCCGCCGGGGTTGTCAGTGCGGCATTGACCCTTGGATTGCCTCTGGGTGACGACAGCCATCCCAATGGACTGCTGACGGGGGATGGTGAATTTGACCAGCAGCTTTCTCTGCTCTTTGGTCGGTCGCTGTATCCACTACCGGGTTACCTGGGACTGGAAATCGCCTACGGTCTGCGGCACAGTGGTTATGCTGACGATGTATCAGTTCGCGCCGAGGCGGGCATGTCCTGGCGTCGCTGGTCCTTTTCGCTGCGCGCGCAGACCCTTGAATCTCTGGACAATGGAGATGAATCGGTCCGCGGTGGAGCAGGGGGACTGTATGGGAATGATCGCCGTTATCTGATCTATGGGCCCAAGGTTGGCATGTCCTTGGGACAGGATCTGCAGTTGTCCGTGTCGGCTATGGTCGCATCTCGGCTGCGCAATGCCATTGCAGCCCCCACTCTTTCAGTGGGTCTGTCCAGGAAACAGTAGCGCTAGGAGCACGCAAATTCTTGACATTGTAGCGCCATGCTGGCGACCCTGAGCGGATTGCAGTCCCGTGCCATCTACATGGCGCAATCCCAGGCTCTGGTACATCGCTTCCTTAGCGCATGGCAATCCAGTCTCAATGTCAGGTCACATGTGAAACGCTCGAAGTCCATTCTGCTCAGTTGTGCTCTTGTCGCCTGCATAGCGGACGTGACCAATCTGTGGGCGCAAGCTCTCGACCGTGTCATGACGAACAGTGGCATCGTCGACGGTGACATCGTCGCCAGCGTCGTCGCCTCAGATGACGCCGCCATGGTCAGTCCTGCCGACCGAACTGATTCACTGACAGCGATCCAGATAGAGCAGATGGTACGTCTCGCCGTCGAACGGATCGGTGGCATGGCGCTCTATGTCCCAGCAGATGCGTCGCTCGTCGCCCTGAAGCCGAATGTGACGATCCCACGCGCTTCCGGATCAGGAGTGATCACAGACAGCCGTGTCGTGCGCGCTGTGGCACTGCTTGTTCACGAGGTCGCCCCGAAGGCGAAGATCATGATCTCCGAGGCCACGGCGGGCTGGCTGCACCCCTCGCTGCAGGATTGCAGCGCCGTCGACATTCGCGGCAGTATCGACATCGTCGATGGCTGGGAAATCTCAGGTTATTACCCGATTCTCGACGAACTGAGAGCACGCGGAATCGACGTCGACGTCCACGATCTGAGTTTCGACGCTCTCGACACACTGGTCGTCGAGGGGGGTGGGATGGCAGACGACGAATACATCCTCCCCCATACAATTACTCGTGCCGATGCCTGGATCAATCTACCCGTCGCCAAGCCGCACGGTGCCAAGATGACGGGCTGTCTGAAGAATCGTTTTGGTATCCTTCCCGGTGCGGTCTACGGGTGGGATCGGGCCAGCGGCACTGACCAACACGATGGCATCGACCACGTACCCCAGATCGTCGATGAGACCTTCGTCGACCTGCTCTCGGTGGAGACCGAGGACCTGTGCATCTGTGACATGATTCGTAATGTCGAGGGCGGCGCGTTCTCAGGTTCACCACGGCGTTCGAATCTCATCGTCGCCGGCAGCGATCCCGTAGGTACAGATCTGGTGATCGCCCGACTCATGGGTTTCAACCCGGACGACATGGAATACGCCGAGAATGCGTGGCAGCGGGGTCTCGGGCCTCGCTTCATCGAAAGGGTACGCGTCGATGGTGATCTCGAGGCATTGACGCAGCGCTTCATGAAGGCGGGGTCTGACTATGGCGGGGGTGCATGGACGCAGCACGCCGATTACGGTATGGGCCCACGTCGCTGGACAATTCTCGGCCCCCTGCCGCGAGACCATCGGTTTAGCGATGCGGAACGTCGCCAACTGCAGCCGCGCGCCGGCCAGGATGGCTGGTCCGACATCGCCTATTTCTCCGATGATCGGATCGACCTGGATCGCTACTTCGACGACCCCGTGAACCGCTCAGCCTACGCCTGGACCACCTTTGCGATGGCCACAAGCGATTCGGTCCGCTACTGGATCGGATCCGACGACGCGCTGACGGTCTGGATCGACGGCGAGCAGATCTACACTCATGAAGGCCGCCGCAATCACCGCCTGGGAGGCGATCGGATCCCTGGCTTCGTCGAAGCGGGTGAACACGCCCTGCTTGTGCGTGCCGAGCAGGGACGCGGACGTTTTGATTTCTCCATCAACATCTGCGAGCCGATCGACGATAAACGCTACGCTGGAAATCGGTATCCTGGGATTCGCTATGGCGGAGAAACAATCGAGCGTCAGGTCGACGCACGCTCACTGCCCCCCGTCGACTACTTCGATGATGGTTGGCAGCCATCGACAAAACATGAGATCACCATCGACGGGTTGCTGGCACCGGAACTGACTTCGACGATACCAGACTCGGTCTATGTGGCAATCTCACCTGCTCGCAGCACTCGTTTCCTGGATGCTCTTGCATCGATTTCGGGTGTTGAGCCGATGATCACCGACAGTTCAGCCAATGCCGCATTTCACAGTGCGCACGCCTGGTTTGCCCGCATGCCAATCAACCATGACTGGTATCCTGAGGACTGGCCGGGGATTACCAGGTATTTCGACTGGGTTGGCTTGAAATACGGCATCAGCTATGGCTTTGGCCATGGCGAAGCCTTGCAGACCATGAAGAGCTGGCTTGCTCAGGGTTACGCAGCGATGATCCCCGGGATCGATGATGGACACGCTTGGATTGTCGTGAATGGTTACCGGGAAACCGCATCCGGGTTGCAGTTGCACACGCTGCGAACAGACGCCTCGGGAGTAGACGTGTTCGGTTGGGTCCACACGGATGAATGGGGTGGATCCTGGGGTCATCTCATCAACCGCAGTTGGGCCTTGTGTCCAGTCATCGTTGCGACACCAAACGTCGACGAAGGGGCGCCCTCCCTCGTTGACGAATGGGCCTATGCATTGGTGCAGAAAGCGACAGAGGCGAGCAGACGGGAAGTCGGCTCAGGCGACTGGGGCAAACGTTATGCAGCTGTCGGACTCGCTGCGTGGGACGATTGGGTCATCGAATGGGAACGCTACCCGTGGACACGGGAATGGGCGACACAGGAGGAAATCGCCCGCGCCTTTCGCGAGATCGGCGATCTCTACGAACACATCGCCGACAGACATGGCGGGTCCGGTCGCTACTTCACGTGGGCAGCCGACCAGGAAACAGATGAACACCGAGCCGCCCTGCTGCGTACGGCGGCCACCGGCTATCTGGAGATCGAGCGCCTGGTCCGACAGATGGAGACTCTACTACCCACGCAGATGGGTAGCCTCGATGAGGATGGCGAACGGCAGCTCGCTCAGATCCCAAAGATGCGTGACCTGCCACGACAAGCGCGCACGGCCGCTCGTTCTGCTTTAGGTGCACTCGTAGAACTCATCGACGCGAAACCACTGCCACCGGTGCAGCAGGATCCGCTTCGCCATCGGGAAGACGGCATTCTACTGCTGCATTTTCGTGCTGGCAGCAGCAAGGGCATCCACCACCTCACACTGCGTGGCGAGACGGTGGAGATAAAGTGGTATCACGGCCGCGAACTGGACGACGTGGAGCACCGTGTTGAGCGCGTGCTGCCAGCGAAACCCGGTTGGAATCTGGTCGTCGAGCCGATCGAGGGATACGGCATGTATACCGTTGTCGAACAGCCGTCTGCGGACAACGACTGGACGACACGCGTGCTCATTGATGACGAGTGGACGCCGTACACGAATAGTGTCGAGTTCGTGCTCTGGGCAATTCCCGCAGATCTCTGAGATTCGCCACGACGCTTCTACGTCGTCGCATCGGTAATGGCTCCACGCCACCAGAGGATGAACTTCGCTCGATCGAGAGGCGAGATCCCACGATAAGGTCGGACGGCTCCCAGCTCAGTCCGGACCGGATCGAAGCCGTCATATTGTGTCGACAGGGACGCTCGCCCACTGCTGAGCGAGCTGAGACGAATCACGTAGTCCATCGACGTCGCCAGAGGGACACGACCACACAGCGTGAAGGTCTCGCTCTCTATCTGGGCTGGTTCCATCTGCCCGCGCATGTCGATGATGTCAGCCGTCACACGACCGATCAGCTGATGCGGGCCCTGGATCCGAAATGCGAGCATCGGCTCCAGCAGCGTCGTATCTCCCGCTTGCAGAGCCTTCATGATCGCCATGTGTGTGGCGAGTTTGAAATCACCGGAGCGGGTATGCAGCAAATGGTGACTTCCCTCCATGAGCGTAATGCGCAGATCTGTGACCTCCCAGCCCTTAATTCCCTGCTGCAGAGCGGTCGGTAAATACTGCCGGATCTCGTTCTGGTATTTCGGATGGATATCACTCTTGCCAACCTGGGAGCGAAACTCGACGCCACTGCCTGGAGCACCCGGTTCGACATGGAGACCGACGATCGCCCAGCATGGCTTGGGCATGGTATAACTCTCGGCCCCGTCTGCTGGCATGGCGGGGGTTTCGCGGTAAATGACGGTCGGCTCATGGATATGTATGTCGAGACCGAATCGCGTGTGCAGGATCTCGCTGAGAATTTCTGTCTGGATCGCGCCCATGATCCGCACGTGCAGTTCGCGTTCTTCTGCGTGCCAGCGCAGATCCAAAAGAGGGTCTTCACTTGCCAACTGTTGCAGCGCCGCCAGCAACGCCGGCACCTGGGCCGCATCGTCGGCGGATACTTGCACCGACAGCAGCGGCTCGGACCAGCTCACCACGTCGGGCACAGGGCCGTCCTCCCCGAGCACATCGCCGATCTTGGCCTCGGGTAGACCCACGAGAAAACCGATATCCCCCGCTTGCAGTTCTGTGGTATCCACGAGACGATCGAGAGCGAGTCGTTTGATCTGGGTGATTTGCTCCTCGCGATCCGCTGTGCGATTCAGAATTCGATCCCGTACCCGCAATCGACCCGCAAAGACGCGCACCGCCGCCACCTGACCAAGGCGGTCATCCCGATCGCGGCGGAAGACGACAGCGGATGCGGCATCTTCCGAACTATTCGGCGCGTCGGGCAATAGATCGTCGACCGCCTTGAGTAGCGTCTCGACGCCGGCGCCACTCTTGGCACTGCCACACAACACCGGAAACAGTCGCCGCGCCGCAACACTGGTGGCCAGACTCTCCCATACCTGCGCGTCACTGATCGTCTCCTCCGCCAGATACCGCTCCAGCAAGGCGTCGTCCTCTGCGGCAACTGCGTCGCACAGCGCCACCTGCCGGTCCCCTGTCGCAGGTGCAACAGAGGCAGCAAGATCCCCGGCAGCGGTCACATCGTCGAGTTCGACGACCTGCGCAGATAGCTCGCGTTGCAGTTGCTGGCGAACAGCATCAGGATCTGCTCCCATGCGATCGATCTTATTGACAAAGAGCAGCACGGGAATGTCCCGCTGGCGCAGGGCGCGCCAGATGACCTCTGTCTGCGTCTGCACGCCGGCGACACAGCACACGACGAGGACTGCCGCATCGAGCACACGCAGCGAGCGCTCGACCTCGGCACCGAAATCGACATGTCCCGGCGTGTCGATCAGATTGATCTGCAGCCCCTGCCAGTCGAAGCACAGTGCAGATGAACGCACGGAGATACCGCGACGTCGCTCAACATCAAGGACATCCGATCGACTTGTGCCGCGATCCACGTAGCCCGCATCAGCGATACTACCGCTGTGCAGCAGCAGACTTTCTGTCAGTGTCGTCTTGCCCGCATCGACGTGGGCGAGAATGCCGAGATTACGAATACGTGTCAGGATCGTTCCGATCTGAAATTGCGCAGCTCGCCGAGGGCATCAACAGCTGTCTGAATGAGCCACAGCTGGAAACCCTCGCTCGAAACATCCGATTTCGCCAGTCTGCGGCAGATCCGGCGCAGAATCAGATAGAGAAATACATGTAGATCTGCCTGCGTCAGCTCGCCATGTGCCTGAGCATATCGTTCCCAGGCTGAAATCCACCACTTGAGATCAACACGCTGTCGCACCGCGATGGGACGCAGCAGATCTTCCACGTCAGCCATCGTCTGGCGCA
>JABJJN010000038.1 GCA_018660835.1 Gemmatimonadota bacterium
AGTCGCTCGATGAAGCGGTCGGCATTGGCGTGGCGAGCCGCCTGTCTGATCAGAGTGTCGTAATTCTCTGTTGATCCGGCCTGATGCGAGCCGTTGTCTCCCAGGCCCAGTCCGATATTGCTACCGATGGTCCCGGCAAAGAGAAATACATCCTGCTGCACGAGGCCGATCCGACGTCGCAAGTCCTGGACGTCCCATTGTCGCACGTCGACGCCATCCACCAGGACCTCGCCACGCTGCACATCGTAGAATCTGCAAAGCAGACCGATGACCGTGCTCTTGCCGGCACCGGTGGCACCGACAAGGGCGAGGCTTGAACCGGCTTCCACGAGAAAGGAGACATCGCGCAGAACCCAGTCCTGCTCATCATAGGCAAACCAGACATTGCGGAACTCGATGATGCCCTGTAGTTGCTCAGGTGGTGGTGGCTGGTTCCCGGACGGCTCAGGTTCGCTATCCAGGATCTCAAAGATCCGCTCTGATGACGCCATGGCGATCTGCAGTGTATTGAAGCGTTCGGCAATGTCGCGCAGGGGCATAAAGAATCGTGGCACGTATTGCATCATCGCGACGAGGACGCCCCAGGCCATCTCCTGTTCGAGCACCCGGCCCGTGCCGATCCACAACACCAGGGCCAACATGATGCCGCCACTGAGCTCCATCATGGGGAAATAGGCGCAGTGATAGAGGGAACTGGTCAGCCGTGCATCGAGATATCGATCGTTCGCATCATCCATCGCCTCGGCGCGCTGGGTCTCACAACCGAAGAGCTGAACCACATCGATCCCCGAAATCGATTCCTGCAAAGAGGCGGCAAAGCGCGCGAAGAGGGTTCGTGCTTCACGGTAAGCCTGATAGGTGCGACGCTGTAACCAGGACGTTGCGATGAAGGAGATGGGCAGGCAGATACAGGTAAGCCAGCCGAGCTGCACGTCCATATAGAAGATGAATCCGAGGATCGACAAGACCGTGACCGATTCGGAGATCAGTGAGACGACCCCATCGGTATACAACTCATTGAGGGCGTCCACATCACTCGTGTTGCGGGCCATGAGCCGACCGACGGGCGTGCGGTCAAAGTATTTCAGAGGTAGCCGCTGCAGATGGCGAAAAATCTGCAGGCGGACATCTCGCATCGTCCACTGGCCGATCATGTTTGTCGTCCAGCTTTGCACGTAGCCGAGCGCAAACTGGGCAACCAACAGAGCGATGAAGCCAACCAGGATCCATCCAAGTCCTTCGGCTTTCTCAGGAACCATGTGTTCGTCGACGGCGATCTTGGTCAGATAGGGGCCCGCTTGCCGAGCGACGGAGCTGAACAGGATAAGAACGAGTGTCAAGCCGACCCACCCACCGTAGGGTTTCAGATAGGCGAGCAGCCGTCTCAGCAGGCGCAGATCCAGGCGTCCAGTAACGGTCGATTCGTCGGTGGGCGCAGGTGTCGCCATCAGAGTTCCGTTAGCTCTTGTGCCATACTCTGACGGCGATGCATGTCAGCATACATCCCGCCTGCATCAAGCAATTGTTGATGTGTACCCTCTTCGGCGATTCTTCCTTCGTCGAGGACGAGGATATGGTCCGCATCTCGTACGCTAGACAAGCGGTGCGCGATGATGATGGTCGTGCGTGTCTCCATCACTTTTCGCAAGCCCTGGAGAATCGCGTCCTCCGTGTGCGTATCGACACTTGCCAGTGCGTCATCGAGAATGAGTATGCTCGGTTCCCTCACGACGGCGCGTGCGAGAGCTGTGCGCTGCCGTTGGCCGCCTGACAGGGTCACACCACGCTCACCAACGACTGTTTCCAGTCCCTCGGGTAGATCCGGTAGGTCGGCACTCAATTGCGAAACTGTCGCCGCCCAGCTTACGAGATCCGCGCCCTCCTTATCGGCGTCATCTTCTGGATCGATCTCAGGCGTCGTCGCGGTCGCCTGCCCGTTGGCTGACGTTGGCGCGCCCAGATTGATGTTAGTCCTCAGCGTCTCAGAAAACAGGAAACCGTCCTGCGGAACAAAACCAATCGCGTCGCGCAGGCTGGCGAGAGGAATCTGCTCGAGGGGGACACCGTCGATGAGAATCATTCCCTCTGAGGGGGTCAGCAGGCGGGGGATCAGTTTTGCCACCGTGCTTTTACCGGAACCGACGCGGCCGACGACGGCAAGCGTTTTACCCGCCTCAACACGGAAGGAGACTCTATCCAGGGCCACGGACTCGCCATATTTAAGCACAACATCACGGAACTCGATTTCACCCCTTACGTCGCGTCCATCGCGGTCGCGTATTTCAGGTTCTTCCTGCAGAATACGCTCGATACGGGCCATGGAGGCGCCGGCGCGCTGAAACTCGTCTACCATGCGACCCAGCATATACATGGGGCGACTCATGCGGATCAGATACGCATTGAAGGCAACGAAGGCACCAAGACTCAGCGATCCGTCAATCACTCGCAGTCCACCCAGCCACAGTACAACGGCTAGAGAGATACCATTGAGGATGCCCGTGAAAGGGTAGAAGAGGGATCGCACGACGACCATCGTCTGGTTGCGCTCAACGTATTCATCATTCTCCTGGGAGAACTCAGCGATCTCTCGTTGTTCACGAGCAAAAGCTTTTACGACGCGCACGCCCGCCAGATTCTCCTGGATGCGGGCACTGAGTGTGGCGAATTGCTCCTGAATCGCACGATAGCCGGCATGGAAGCGTCCGTGCACCCGATTGGTCACTATGATCAACAACGGCATGGGTGCCAGAGAGATCAGGGCGAGGCGCCAGTCCAGGGCACACATCACAACGAGAGACAAGAAGAAGGTGAGGATGCCGAACAGGGTCATCCGGAAGCCATGGTGCAGAAATCTCTGCACCATCTCGACATCGCTCGTGGCTCGCGTCATCAGGTCGCCGACGCGTTGCCGGCTGAAGAAAGACAGGGGCAATAGCAGCAGCTGATGGATGAAGCGCATTCGCAGGTCACGTTCCACGAATCTGGAGAGGCTCGTAAACGACCAGCGCATGGCGAAGTTCAGAAAGTACTGAAGTAGTGACAGGCCACCGATGATGACAGCAATGGTGGCAGTATGTGACAGCGTCGCCGACTCGTCGATGGCATCGACTGCTGCCCCTCCGGTTGACTCCGATAGGGTCAGTTCGGCCGTATCGATCGCCTCCTTCAGCAGCAGGGGGAGCACGGTCGTGATCACCTGCGCGATCAATAGCAGACCGAGACCGAGGGCGATTCGCTGCCGGTATGGGCGCAGATAAGCAGAGAAAGGAGCGAAAGGATTCAGCGACATAGGCGCGGCGTAAACTAGACTGACCGGTCAGTCCGTCAAGTGTGCTGCACCCAGTCTATCGCACATCACGGAGTCGACTGCCTACGCACCTGGCAGCGGGTCCTGCAAGAAAAAAGGCGATCTCTCCTGGGAGAAACCGCCTTTTCATTCATTCGAGACGCGCCAAATGCCACCGGGCCATCCGTGGTGCCTGGAGGAAGTCACATCGCCCTATTCCTGGGTCTTCTTCCATTCCTCGTATTCTGGGCGCGCCTCATCCGACAGTGGGTAGTAGCGCTTCAGGTGACCACCGGCCAGCAATCTCTGGCGACTGAATTCCTCCCACTCCGCGTGCTCAGACGAGAGATCCAGAAGTTCAGCACCCAGTTTGGCAGGTACGGCGACGACGCCATCATCATCTGCAACGATGATGTCACCAGGCATGACGAGTGTGTCATTCATGCCGATAGGCACATTGACCGCATAGGGATAAATCGCGGTTTGGGTATGGAAGTTGGGCGTCACACCACGCAGCCAAAGACCCAGATCCAGATCGCGTTTCACAATGGGGAAGTCGCGGATACAGCCGTCGATGACGACACCTTGGCCGCCGCGGCCCTGGAAGAAGGTGAGCATCATGTTGCCGAAGACCCCACTCTTCATGTTGCCACGGGCATCGACGCAGATGACATCACCAGGCTGCGTGTGATACAGGGCATGACGATGTAACTGTTGTTCTGGTCCCGAGTACTCGTCCTGGTTGTAGACGTCTTCGCGAATGGGCAAGAACTGGAGTGTAAGTGCGGGACCTGCCACCACCTTGCCAGGTGTGAAAGCGGTTGGACCCAGGATGGTTGGATCAACGATTCCCAGTTTCTTCAGTTCACCACCGCAGGTTGCCGCGCCTACCTCGCGCAAGCCGTCGACGATTGCCTGTGGTGGGCGAACAATGTCCGGTGTATGGGTGTCTTCTGACATAGGGTCTCCTCAAAATCTCCCAAATGGTCGTGGAGCGAATGACTCAGGCAGACTAACTTAGGTCTCTACGTTGCTGCCAGACACCCTGCAGTCATGCTATCTCATTACGCTTTTCGATCGCCCGGAGTTCTTCATGCTCGAAGCGCCTGTCATCATTGGATTTGCTGTCATCGTCGTGCTCGTGATTCTGTTTTGGCGTCACAAGGGCTCGGGAGGTGATGAGGATGTGTTCTATGATCCCTCGGATGGCGAACGCCAGCCGCACAAATGGGGATACAAGGACACGCGTTTCGAATTCGATGGCCCACGCAGTGTTCGTGTGACGGGATCGCGCTATCCACTGGCGGGCTACAGTATGCCTTACTTCGTGCCCTTTGCGGAGGAGGTCCTCGGAATTTCGATCACACCAGAAGGGATCATGCCCGAGGTCGAGCGCGGCGAACTGCCGCCCCGACGCCAGCATGAAGGGTTCGAAAAGGGGTTAGGCGAAGCGCTAGTGGCGGAGCAGATCGCCAGCAGTGACGATGAACGACTGGTGCATAGTCATGGCCAGCTGAGTGTCGACGAGATCTATCGACTACTGTATCTGGGAAGTCTTGCTCGTGTTGTTGATCTTGTCGTCTACCCGCAGAGCGAGGACGACGTTCGCCATCTCGTAGGACTGGCGAATGAGTTCGACATCTGCCTGGTGCCCTACGGAGGCGGAACCAACGTCAGCGGCGCGCTCGCTTGCCCAGTCGATGAAGAGCGCCCCATCGTCTCCGTCGACATGAGTCGCATGCATCGCATTCTCGAGGTCGATGAGGAAAACCTACAAGCGACGATCGAAGCCGGGATCAATGGCAAGCAACTCGA
>JABJJN010000033.1 GCA_018660835.1 Gemmatimonadota bacterium
CTCGTCTTCGGCGACGAGGGTGGGATCACCTTCCAGACCGGCGAGGCTGGCCTGAGGGATCGCATTACCAGCCGGTATCTGGACGGACTGGGCCGCTCAGCGCTGGATGCCGCTGATGCCACCGTCGGCAACGACACGATTAGCACTCGTTTCGGCACGGATGTGATGATCGGCGGTCTGGGGAAGGACATGATGACAACCCTTGCCGGACACACCATCGTCCTCGGTGACGAGGGTTTCCTCCAATACCACGCGCGTGAACCCGTCCTCGGCGAGATCGCGAGCCTGTATCTCGACGGCGCGCAGGACTTCGTCCAGGGCGGCGACGATACGATCCAGACAGACAGGGGGCGTCTCGCGGTGGATATCGTCACGGGTGACGACGTCGTCATCGGTGGCCTTGGCGATGACACGATTTCGATCGGCAGCGGGAACAACATCGCTCTCGGTGATGAAGGCAGAGTCACATTCCAGGTCGGCAGCGGAATCCGCGACCGGATTCGCAGCCAGTATCTGGATGGCGACGGCCTGTCCGTATTGGATTCCTCAGCCGCTGTGGTCGGCAACGATGACATCACGGCTGGTGCCGGCAGCGATGTGATCATCGGCGGTCTGGGCAGCGGCACGCTCGCGGGCGCCACCGGCGACAACATCGTGCTGGGTGACGAAGGCTTCGTGCAGTATCAGGATCAGTTCGTGACGCGTGGTGTATCTCTCCTGTATGAAGTTTCCAGCCTCTATCTGGACAATCCAGTCGCTCGGGCCACAGTGAGAACACTGCAGGGGGGCAGCGAGACGATCACCACCGGTGGCGGCGACGATATCGTGATCGCCGGCCTGGGTAACGATATCGTTCACGCGTCCAACGGGACCAACATCGTGTTGGGTGACGAGGGTGGGATCACATACCAGACCGGCACCGATCTTCGGTACCGAATCACGAGTCGCTACCTGAATTGGACTGGGTATGCGGCGGTGGACGCGACGGATGCCCAGGCTGGGAACGACAGGATCAGTGCCGGCACAGGCAGCGATGTGCTGATCGGTGGTCTGGGAACCGAGACGATCATGGCCGGCGACGGCGATAACATCGTCTTCGGCGACGAGGGCTTCATTCTGTATCAGGATCAGCGAGACACGGCCAACGCATCGGTGCTGGACGAGGTGTCGGGTCTGTTGCTGGAGCCGGCCGAAAGGCTCGTACAAGGCGGCAATGAGAGGATACGGACCGGCGTGGGTGCTGACATCGTGATCGCCGGTTTGGGTGACGATACGATCAACGCCTCAGATGGTGACAACATTGTGTTCGGTGATGACGGCGCGATCACCTACCAGTTAACAACCGGTCTGCGGGATCGGATTGAGAGCCGGTATCTGAATGGTAGCGGCAACTCACCGGTCCGTGCGGTGGAGGCGGCGGTTGGCGACGATGTGATTACCACAGGCATCGGCAGTGACGTGGCGATCGGCGGTTTGGGTAACGAGACGATCGATGTGTCGGATGGTGCCAACATCGTGATCGGCGACGAGGGCAAGATTCACTACCAGAATCAGTTGTCAGACCTGGAGGAAATCTCCACACACTTCACCGACGGTGCAGGCAGTTTTGCTCAGGGTGGCGAGCACACGATCACCAGTGGCACCGGGCGCGATTACATCCTGTCTGGATCCGGCAGTGACCGGCTGACCTCCGGTGACGGTGCCGACGTCATCCTGCGAGACGGTCAGATCCTGTTCCACCCAGGCACGAGTATTCCGTCCATGATCCAGACTGCGTATCAGGACGACAATGATGTCCTGCTGTCCTCTGGTGATTCGGTCATCTTCTCAGGGGGTGGCGACGACATCGTCTTCGCCGGCTCGGGCAACGACTGGGTCGAGGGCGGAACGGGAGGCGACTTGCTGGTCGGCGACGAAGGAATCGTCACTTTCGACCCAGGCCATGCCGCTGCAGGCGAAGCGGTGGTCGACTTCATCGAGTCCGTCTTCCTCACACCAGATGGCCAGTTGATCCCGGGTGGTAGCGATGTGCTGCTTGGACAGCACGACGACGACATCGTCATTGGCGGCTCTCTCGACGACATGCTGGACGGTGGTTTCGGCAGAGACATATTGGTCGGCAATCATGTCACACTTGATGGTCCCGCGTCGTGGAGCCAAGGCTCGCCATGGAGTGACGGTGTCGCGACGAACCCACGCTTCCGAACGCCGGTCGGGCCCGAAATTTACGCGGCTGACGGCGACCTCCTGATTGATCGGGAGAACCAGTATGCCGATCCGAACTGGGGTGAAGCGGCGCCATTCTGGGGTGATTTCGCCATCATTGTTCACGACGGCCAGACGAGCCGGGTCGACGCCGAACCCCTGGCGCAGGACGAGCTCAACCGGTCGTACGGCGACAACTACATCGCCGGTGGCCCGCAGGACGACATGATCTTCGGCCAGCGTGGCGCGGACACCCTCCAGGGAGACGGCTCTCTCTTCTACGACGTTTGGGAAGCGGGCAGACTGTTCGCCGGCGGGTTCCACCTGTCGCAGGCCGTGATCGATCCGACAGATCTGGACAACGCGCCGCTGGCCCTGTTGGCGATCCTCGAGGCCTCTGCACTGAATGGCACGACGTCGGCGGTGACTCCGCAGTCAGTCGAGGCACGCGGCGACGGCGACGACTATATCGAGGGTGGCCAGGACGACGATCTGATCTTTGGTAATCTGGGTCAGGACGACATCATCGGCGGCAACTCCGCCCTGTTTGGTCTTGGTACCCAGGCCAGTCGGGCGGACAGCTCGGATCTGATTTTCGGCGGAGCCGGGACCAACATCGGCAGAAACGATCTGGGCGACGCGACGCTGGTGAACGGCCAGATCCTGAATGACGCCAATGCCCACTCGAGGGACGCGGATACCATTATCGGCGACAATGGCAACATCTATCGCCTGGTTGATGCGGCGGGCCCTTATCTGACCTTCATCTACGATCAGACGCCTGACGAGGACGGCAGCCGCCGTGGCCATCTGAGAGTCGTCGTGCGGGCAACGGAATGGACGGGCGGTACCGACGGAGAGGATTACACTCTGGGCGGTCCGGACTTTGACCCGGATGGTAGTCTTAGAAACATTGGCGCCGCCGATGAGATTCACGGCGAAGCCGGGGACGACACCATCTACGGGTTGGTGGGGGATGATGTCATATACGGTGAGGGCCAGGATGATGATCTGATCGGCGGCTACGGCAACGACTGGATTTCCGGTGGAGCGGGGCAAGATGGCGTGTTGGGCGATGACGGCCGTATTTATACCAGTCGCAACGATGGACGTGCCGAGACGCTCTACGGTATAGCCGGTCTTGGGCCGGACGAGCTCGACATCGAAATCGAGACCTCGGACAGCAGACAGCAGGCGATCATCAACGTTTCAGGTGCGTTGAAGAAGACGGCGATTCTCATGCCTTTCAACGTGGACCCAAGTGGTGATCCGTCGTACGACGCGCTAAGTGCCGACGATATCATTTACGGAGGATTGGGTGACGACTTCCTGCACGGTGGTTCGGGAGATGATGCGATTTCCGGTGCGGAAGCGCTGTCACAGTTTTACCATGCTCCATCCAATCCAGGCGATGTCCTCGGATGGAGCAATTCGGCAAAGCACAATCGAGCCGGTGAGTTTGCCGCTTTCAATGCAGACGATCCGTCGGGCAAGATCCTCGTCGATGCCAATGGCGTGTTTACAACAGATGGAAGTGGCGACGAGTTCCTGCTGAACTTCGATCCGCTGGATATTGGCGCGCCCTTCGACAAGCATTTGCTGCAAGCAGGCGTTGGCCAACTACCCACTGACGGCGATGACGTAATCTTCGGTGATCTGGGCAATGATTGGCTGGTTGGCGGCACGGGTCGAGACAACCTCGATGGTGGTCTCGGCAGCAATCTGCTGAATGCGGATGATAATCTGGTCTTGCCGGAACCGGAGCCCGAACCGGAACCAGAACCAGAACCAGAACCTGAGCCCGAACCTGAACCTGAGCCGCAACCAACGTTTGAGGAGTGGCAGGATCGCGGCTTGGCATTCGACGCGAACGGTGACGGGTCGACGGACGCCCTCGACTATGATTTCCTGTTCGGATTCGGCCCCCTCGGCCCTGACCTGTTGCCAACGTTTCAGGAATGGCTGGACAGTGGATTCGCGTTCGATGCCAATGGTGATTTTCTGACCGACGGACTCGACTACGATCTGCTTTTTGGCTTTGGCCCGCTTGGTCCCGGCCTGTTGCCGACGTTTGAGGAATGGCTGTTTAGTGGATTGGCATTCGATGCGGACGGTGATAATTTCATCGACGAGTTTGACTACGATCTGCTTTTCGGCTTCGACCCTCTCGGCCCTGACCTGTTGCTGACGTTTGACGAATGGATGCTCAGTGGATTGGAGTTCGACGCCAACGACGATGGTTCGATCGACATATTCGACTACGATCTGCTTCTAGGCTTCGGCCCGCTCGATCCTCCGCTGCCAACTGTTGAGGAGTGGCTTGGTAGTGGCTTGGCCCTCGACGCCAACGTTGACGGTTCGGTCGACGAGTTCGATTACGATCTGATTTACTTCGGCTTCGAATTCGGCATCGGTCTGGTGTTCACTGGTTCCACTGAGCCCACAAGCCAGGATCCCACGGATCCGTTCAACCCGATCCCGCCCGCGCTGGCGGCTTGATTTGGTCTGGAACGTGATACATATGCCCTCAATTCGATCTCTGCTCTCAGGCATCACAGGCCTGTCCGCTGCCTTGGTAGGCGCGCCGCAGGATCGACGCTGCACTACGCGTGTACTCCTGCTTGCGGCACTCGTGCTGCTTGTCGGGCAGCCCGCTCTCGGGCAGTCGAAGGTCTACTGGGTCACGAATAGCAACGCGACGATCATGGAAGCGGAGCTCGACGGCAGCAACTCCGCCACGGTCTACGAAGGCATGCCGGCTCCCAATGGCATGGACGTAGATGCCGCGAGCGGGAAGATCTACTGGGTCGACGCCATTCTCGGTAAGATCTTCCGGGCCAATACGGACGGGACAAGCCAGGAGGAGCTCGTCAGCGGCCTCGCCGGGCCCTCCGACGTTGCGCTGGATCTCGTAAACAGCAAGATGTACTGGACCGACCTCAACGGGGGTGAGATCGGGCGCGCCGATCTCGACGGCAGCAACGTGGAGACGCAACTCACGGGCCTCAGCGGACCGGTGGCGATCGCCGTGGACGGGGCGGTTGGCAAGTTCTACTGGACCGATACTGTCGACGGCAAGGTGCAGCGCGCCGATCTCGACGGGTCCAACATAGAGGACCTGCGCATCAACATGTTCGGTGGTGTGTCAGCCATCGGCCTGGATCTGACGAACAGCAAGGTCTACTGGATCGACGGCTTCGGCCAGATCGATCGCGCCAACCTGGACGGCAGCGCGTACGAAAATCTCATTTTCGATGTGGGCGATTTCATGGCCGTCGATGCGGTGGGCGGCAAGATCTACTGGACTGACCAATCTGGCCAAAGGCTGGTGAGGGCGAACCTCGACGGGACTGGTGCCGTCGACATCGTCACCGGTCTCGTAGGGCCCATCGGCATCGGCCTGGACCTAACGAATAGCAAGGTGTACTGGATCGAGCCGACTGCGTCGGACAAGGTGCAGCGCGCCAACCTCGACGGCTCATCGAGCGAGGCGATCGTCACGCCCGAAGTCGTGAGTGTCGGTGACCTCGCCGTGGCCGGCGGCAAGATCTACTGGACCGACAATGGCACAGGCAAGGTGCGGCGGGCCAACGTCGACTTCACTTCGCCCGAAGATCTCGTCATCGGGCAGACCACGCCCGTCGGCATCCAGGTCGACGAGGCAGGAGGGAAGATGTACTGGATCGATCAGGGAACCACCAAGATCCAGCGCGCCGATCTGGATGGCAGTAACAGCGAAGATCTCGTCACCGGTCTCACCACTCCGAGGCACCTCGATCTGGACGTCTCGGGCGGCAAGATGTACTGGACGGATGGCACCGAAATTCGGAGCGCGAACTTGGACGGTACCTCCAATGCAGCTGTCGTTACGGGATTGACGAGCCCCCTCGGCGTTGCGGTTGGCAGTCTCTACTGGGTCGACAACGACAAGATCCAGAGTGCAGCCAACGACGGTTCCGGTCAGACGAATCTGGTCACCGGGCTCTTCAGTCCCCACGGGGTCGCTCTCGACGCCGCCGCCGGTAAGGTGTACTACATCGACACGGGGGCTCCCTCGCTGAGACGCGTGAACACCGACGGCAGTAACGATGAATTCCTGCTCTCAGCTGGGTTTGGCGCCACCGATCTAGCCCTATCCATCGAGACATCGCTAACCGAATCGACGGCGGCGGCGGGGCTGTTTGGGGCTGCACCGGCGGTGGCCAGCGACGAGGTGCAGATCTTCGCCATCGGCATCACCGGCGACGGCACGTCCAGCGTCAACAGCATCGACATCACGTTGTCGGATCTGACCGCCGCTACCGGGCTGGCTGCTGCCGATTTCGCCGAGCTGCGCCTCTACACGAGCACGGACGCCATCCTGGACGGCGGTGACACCCAGATTGGCAACGAACCCACGATCAACATCGGTTCGGCGACGACGATCACCGCAGGCACGCCAGACGTGCCGGGCAATGGTACGGAGGTGTTCTACCTGATCTCGGCGGTGGTCGCCTCCGGCCCGACGGGGGGCCACGTCTTCCGCGTCGGTTTTGCTGCCAACGGTGTGATCACCAGTGGCACTCCGCTGGGCACGGCCGTGGCCGCCGCCGACGCCAACAGTGTGACGATCCTGCGGCTAACGGAAAGCACGACCGCCGCTGGTCTGTCGGGTGCGTCCACGGCGGCGGCGAACGACGAGGTACAGGTGTACAGCATCGGCATCACCGGCGATGGCGTGTCTGCGGTCTTCGGCGTCGACATCACGCTGTCGGATCTGACCGCGGCGACGGGGCTGGCTGCCGCCGACATTGCCGAGTTGCGCCTCTACAGCAGCACGGACGCCACGCTGGACGGCGGCGATACCCAGATTGGCAACGAAACCTCGATCAACATTGGCTCGGCGACGACGATCGCCGCAGGTACCCCGGACGTGCCGGGAAGTGCTACGCAGGTGTTCTACATAGTCTCGGCAGTCGTCGCCTCCAGCCCAACGGGGGGACACGCCTTGCGTGTCGGCTTTGCTGCCAACGGGGTCACCACGAGCCTCGGGTTCCTGGGCACGACCGTGTCTGCTGTCGATGCCAACAACATCACCATCTTGGGGCTGGCTGAGACGACGGTGGCGGCGGGCCTGTCAGGGGTGTCGACGGCGGATGCCGACGACGAGGCGCAGGTGTACAGCATCGGCATCACCGGCGACGGCACGTCCAGCGTCAACAGCATCGACATCACGCTGTCGGATCTGACTGCGGCCACCGGGCTGGCAGCCGCCGACTTCGCCGAATTGCGCCTCTACACGAGCACGGATGCCATCCTGGATGGCGGTGACACCCAGATCGGCAACGAAACCACGATCAACATCGGCTCGGCGACGACGATCGCTGCAGGCACTCCGCACGTGCCGGGAAGTGCTACGCAGGTGTTCTATCTTATCTCGGCGGTCGTCTCCTCCAGCCCGACAGACGGGCACGCTTTCCGCGTCGGGTTCGCCGCCACTGGCGTCGCCACCAGCGGTGACCCACTCGGAACGGCCGTGTCCGCCGCCGACGCTAACTATGTGACGATCGGGACCAAAATTCAGGCAGCAGTCACCCTGTCCGGCCTGAGTTTCACCTACAATGGCGATGCTCGATCCGTCACCGCCGCCACGGTGCCTACCGGCCTCAACGTGATCGTCACCTACGACGGGTCGGCCAATCCCCCCGTCGGCCCCGGTGACTTCAGTGTCGTCGCCGTGATCAACGATCCAACCTACGAGGGCACGGTGACAGGTACTCTCAACATTGCTAATCCACCTGCACCCGTGATCGACCTGCGGACGTCGGCGGTGGTGGGACTGGCACCGTTGCGGGTCACGTTCACCGATTCGTCGACGGGTTTCATCACACAACGGGTGCTCGAACTGGCGGACGACGAAACGACGGTGGTGATCGATCCTGAGGGACCGGTGACCGTCACCTACAGCCAGGCAGGTACGCACGAAGCCGTAGTGTTTATCCGCGCAATCGGCGGACGCGGAGAGCAACGCATTCCGATCGCCGTGTACGAACTGCCAGCGATCGCCGAGCAGACCATCGACCAGGGGCAGAGTGTCACCGTTGCTCTCCTCCCGCCGTCTGTGGCGGAGGTCCTGGAACTGACGGTGGAGCCAGAGCTCTCGGGAGCAAGTCTCGAAAATGGTGAGTGGCGCTGGCAGCCGGATTTCGAGCAGGCAGGTGAGTATTCGCTGACGGCGACGGCGACGGATGGCGCTGGAACCGTCCAGACTCAGTCGTTTACTATCGTCGTCAACGAAGTGCCGCCGCCGGTCATCAGGCCGGATCCGGTGGCTCTGGGCTTTGGCAATGTGCTCGCCGGACGCAGTGCCGAGCGTAGTTTCGGCCTCAGCAATCCGACCGACGTACCCCTGGTTTTGAGCGGGTTCGAGATCGACTCCCCGATGTTCGCCATGCTTTCACCCGATCTGCCCGTGACGATCGCTCCGGGTGACCTCGAGACGTTCTTTGTGCGCTTCGACGCCAGACGCGGTGACCAGCCACAGGCGACAGCCCTCGAACTGACGACGAATCTCGGACGGGTTCTCACGCCGATGACGGGGCGTAGTCTGTGGGCTGCCTTGGAGCATGATACGGAGAGGCTGAATTTCGGCACCGTCCTGCGTGGCGAGAGTGCTCAACTATTCTTCATCGTCGAGAACCCCGGCACGGTCCCCGTGCGCGGTGCGATCAGCGTCGACGAGCGAGCCTTCGTTGTCGTACCCCAGAGATTCACCCTTGAGCCCGGTATGAGCCAGGAGTTCACGGTCACGTTCTCACCCATGCGAGCCGAGAATCACATGGCGAGTCTCAGGTTCGTGGACATCGAGCCTTCAGTCGGACCCGCTCTGGCCGTCGACCCGATTTCCGTCCTCGGATTCTCAAGCCCTGTGGCATTTGCGGACTTCAACGGCGACCGTGTCGTCGACATGGAGGACTTCTTTGCCTTTGCCGCCGTCGCCTTCCAGCCTTTGACGCCAGAGAATGCAGTCTTCGATCTGAGTCGCGATGGTCGCATCGACTTAGCCGACATGTTCCAGTTCTCGGATACGTTCGGTGAGGTGATGCCCCTTATCCTGGCTCGATCCACTCAACTCGACCCCGTGTCGAAGGACTACCTGGCGCTCTACGGCGGAGCCATCCGATCGATCATGGCGGGCCTTGCAGACGGCACTGTCTCCCCGGGCGATGTCGTGGGTTACTTGCAGTCTGGCAGGGCGGCCGAGTTGGCCGTCGACATCGAAGTACCCGCCGAACTGGAGAGCGTGCAACTCGAGATCGACGCGGCCACTCTCCACGGCCTGTCTGCAGAACTGGTCACCTCGGGATCCTCGGAGCTGCCTGCCGGGTTGACGCCGCTGAGCAACACCGCAGAAACCAGAACGCCTGACACCCCGGTCACAGACGGTCCTGTCGGGTTCATAACCAGCGCCGGCGACGAGCTTGCCGTGCACGGGAACGTCGTCACCTTGCCGCGCTCGCGGGCCCGGTTCAGCTTCGCGCGACTGCGCATCAGCGAGGAGCCGACTCTCCAGGAAGAGATCCAGCGAATCCGGGCCTCCCAGCCCGAGCTGACACAGGAAACGATCGACGTCCACTGCAGTGCAGGAAGACACGTCTCCGTCGACAAGGTTTTCTCTCGGCTCTACGACTCTGGATCGCCGGGGACAGCTGTCGAGGAACTCTACTGGGTCCTCGCCACCAACAGCGTGTCCTACGACTGCGAAACACAGAAATACGCCGCCGATTTCACGCTCCAGTATTTCTGCTCGGTTCGGAGCGGAGCCGAGCCTGTGGTGACGGAGGAGTTCATCATCTCCGAGTCGCTGCTACGATAAGCGCGGAGCCCCTCGCGCTTCTGTTTTTCAGCCATTCTCAAGGCGGTTCGCACAAACGTGCGACTACGTTGACCGCGCTATCTGGCTTGACCCCAACACAGACGTAAATATTTGTTTTGGCACGGGATAAGCCGTAGAATTGGCGTCTTCCGCGGCCTCGGGCATTCCAATCGAATCACTGAATGGGTTGAGCAGAATGCCGGCTCTTCTGGTCGCCAGGCCCTGCTTGGATTGCAATCGAAGCACCGGGACACTTCACCGGGAAGCAATGGCATGACGGGGCCGCCACGTACGTGTGATAAGGGGAGTTACCAAGAGTAAATGAGTACGACCCGCGTTGAAGACACGAACAGCCACTTGCTGAACTGCCTGGAGAGCCTGCAGCAGATTCGTGTCGAGAACCTGGAGCCAGTTCACTTCTGGCCCCGGTATTTGGAGGCCTTGCGCACTGCCTGTCTGGCCGAAAGCGGCCTGATCGCCGTCCGCGGTTCGGAGGAAGGCACCGACTGGCAGGCGATCGCCTTTTCTCCCACTTCGCATCGTAAGAACCCTCTCGCCCAGGCGCTGAGGACAAAGCTGGACGCGGCAGCGATTGCCTGCCAAGAGCACGAAAGCGCCCTGCTGGAAGGGGAGGAACCGCACTGGTGCGCCGTGCGCATGAAGACCGGCGTTACCACCCAATTCTGTCTGGCCCTGTTCCATTTCAGAGAGTCCGACCGGTCCACAGCCTGGGAAAGTGTCAAGATCCTACGGCTGCTGAACGACCTGCCCGTCAACTACCAGTTGTACCGGTCGACGTTCGAGGAGATCGCTCGGCGCGAGCAGTTCACCGGGGTCCTCGACCTGATGACGCTAATGAACGAACAGGACAGATTCCTGTCCGCGGCGATGACATTCTGCAACGAGCTGGCCTCGCGCCACCAGTGTGAGCACGTCAGCCTCGGATGGCTCAAAGACGGTTACATCCGCGTGCAGGCCATCAGCCACGTGGACGATTTTGATAAGAAGATGGACGCCGTTCAGCAGTTGGAACGGGTGATGGAGGAGTCCTTTGATCAGGACGCCGATATCCTGCTCCTTCCCGCCCAAGACGGCCAGTTCATCACACGCGATCACGAATCCTACGCGCGTGCCAAGCAGGTTGATCACGTCTGCTCGGTGCCTCTGCGTCTTGCCGGCGAGGTGATCGCCGTGTGCACATTCGAACGGGCGACTGAGGCCTTCACCGAGGTAGAGGTGCGTCTCCTGCGCCTGTACTGCGACCAGGCCGTCCGGCGGCTTCAAGATCTGAAGGAGCATGATCGCTGGTTCGGGGCGCGGTTGGCAGCATTTCTACGTAGGAAGCTGGACCCTCTCATGGGCTTCAAGCACACGTGGGGCAAGGCCCTGACGGGTTTGCTGACCATCGTGTTGGCCTTGTTCTGTTTCGTGCCGTTTACCTACCGTCTGAAATCCCCTGTCATTCTCCGCACAGAGGATGTTTCGTTCCTGACTGCTCCCATCGAAGGATATATCGAACAGGTCGATGTGCGAGTCGGTGACGAGGTGGCCGAGGGTGATACGCTATTGGTCCTGGACCAGAGCGATCTGTTTCTGGAGGAAGCGGCACTGGCGGCCGAGAAAAACCGGTTTCAACGAGAGCTCGAAAAATCCCGTGCTGACCAGGCTCTGGCGGACATGCGCATCGGCGCGGCTCTTCTCGAACAGGCCGCTGCTCGTCTCGATCTCGTGCGTCACCGTCTTGCCCAGTCCGTCATCACGTCTCCCTTTGCAGGCATTGTGGTGGAAGGGGACCTGACGGAGATGGTCGGATCGCCGGTGGCAAAGGGAGACATTCTGTTCCGCGTAGGCCGTACCGATCGCATTTATGCGGAGCTGGAAGTCGAAGAAGCCGAAATCCACGAGGTGGATCTAGCCATGGACGGCGAAATAGCGCTGGCCAGCCAGCCAGGAGAAACATACAGGATCAAGGTGGTTCGAATCGAACCATCGGCAGTGGCCAAAGAAGAGGGCAACGTCTTTTTGGTGCGCTGCGAGTTACCCGATGGGTTTTCGTCGTGGTGGAGACCGGGCATGACGGGCATCTCCAAGTTGAATGCTCGCGACCGCACGCTGTTGTGGATCTTCACGCACCGCACCGTGGACTTTCTACGGCTTCGTTTCTGGTGGTAGACCGGCGCTTAGCAGTGGCAATGATCCAAGCGGTGAGTCAAGGGCCGGAGTTAAGAAGGACTACGTCCTTCTCTCCAGTGGTGCAGACGCGGCCGGTGCTCAACGGTGGTAGTAATCGAGAATGACTGACCAGGCAAATCTATTCCACGAATCCTGGTATCGAGTTGCCGACCAGCGCATCTCTCTGCGGCCGAACGTCGTGATCCGGCGGCAGGTATTGCGCGGCGAGACGTGGCACGTCGTGCAGAATCCCTTGAGCAACCAGTTCTACCGTCTCAGGCCTGCGACCTACGACTTTGTTTCGCGCCTGAGTAGCAGCCGCACGATTGAAGAGGTATGGCAGGAGACCCAGGGCAGGGACCCCGAGAACGCACCGGGCCAGGGAGATGTCGTCGAATTGCTGGCGCAACTCTACCACGCAAATCTGCTGCATTACAATCTGCCTCCCAACAGCGAGAAGCTGTTTGAACGCTACAAAGAGAAAAAGCAGCGGATCCTGAAGGCCAATCTGAAGAGTATCATGTTCTTCCGCGTTCCCCTGTTTGACCCGGATGCCATGCTGCAGCGCCTGGCGGGCTTCATACGCCTGTTGATCAGTCCTGTCGCCGCCGTGGTGTGGTGTGGTGCGGTGGCGGTAGGCGTGAAAGTCGCCATTGACAACTTTGCTGAATTGCAGGTCGCGAGCGAGGGTATCATGGCGCCGTCCAATCTCGTGTTTTTGTACCTGGGGCTCGTCATCGTCAAGACGCTACACGAATTCGGACATGCCTTCGCCGTGCGCCGCTTCGGTGGGGAAGTGCATACCATGGGGATCATGTTTCTGATCTTCAGCCCACTGCCCTATATGGACGCCAGTGCAGCCTGGGCCTTCCGCAACAAGTGGCAACGAGTGTTTGTGGGCGCCGCCGGCATGATCTTCGAAGTATTCGTAGCCGCCTGTGCCATTGTCATCTGGGCTAACACTGGTCCCGGCGTCATTCACTCGCTCGCCTACAACATGGTTTTTGTCGCCTCCGTGACGACGGTCCTGTTCAATATCAACCCTCTGTTGCGGTTTGACGGCTACTACATTCTGTCCGATCTGATGGACATGCCGAATCTGCATCAGCATTCTTCGCGGCATCTCAGATATCTGGTGGAACATCACGCCTTTGGGTGCAGGAACGTCGAAACCCCGGCCACGACGCGCCGTGAAGAGATCTGGTTTACCACATTCGGCATCCTGAGTGGCATCTACCGCATTTTTGTGTTCTCCGTCATTCTGCTCTTTGTGGCAGACCGGTTCCTGCTGGCTGGCATGATCATGGCCGTCATCTGCATTGTGTCCTGGGTATTTGTGCCCATCATTGGTCTGTTTCGCTATCTGGCGTCCAGCCCGCGGCTCTACCGTACGCGCCCGCGGGCGATCGGCGTGTGCAGTGCTACCTTTTCTGTCATCGTTTTTCTGTTGTTTCTCTTGCCCTTGCCGAACAGCTTCATGGCGCCTGGAGTGCTGAAGTCCACTGACTACGTGGTTGCCGTAAGCCGGGCCTCGGGACAGATTGCGGAGGTCGTCACGCCCTCGGGGGCACGGGTACATTCAGGCGATTCTCTCTTGCGTCTGGTGAATCCCGAGCTGGCTCTTGAAATCAGAGAAAGCCAGGCTGGTCTTGATGAAGCTGCTGCACAACACCGCAGGGCGATGTTCAGCCAACAGGCTGATTTAGACCCCATCGAAGACCGGATCGACTTCTACGAGAAAAGACTGGAACGGCTCGAGCAGGAGCAGGAAGACCTCGTGGTGAAAGCCGATGCAAGCGGCATATGGGTGGCCCCCGACCTGGACGATCGAATCGGTATGTGGATCAGCCGGGGCGCTCCCCTGGGCGAGTTAATCAACGACGACCACTTCTACTTTCTCTCTGTGGTATCGCAGGCGGATGTATCCGATCTTTTTGCTCAAGGCATCAGGGATACGCAGGTGAAACTGGTCGGTCAGGCTGAGCTACCCATGGCCGTGGCCCAGTACGCGACCATTCCCATGGCGCAGACCCAACTGCCTTCCGTTGCACTTGGTTTCGCCGGCGGCGGTGATATCGCCATCGACACTCGGGACGCTCAGGGCGTCAAGACTTCTGAGCCTTTCTACCAAGTGCGGGCGCTGGTACAGTCAGCACCTGAGGTCTCCCTGCTGCACGGACGCTCGGGTAAGATTCGATTTTCTCTGGAACCCAAATCCCTGGCTTGGCAGGGCTGGCGCCGATTGAGCCAGTTACTGCAAGAACGTTATCAGATATGAGCGGGCTCACGGAGGACTATCGGCGGACGGAGATAAGAACACCCGACCCCATTCTGTCGGGTCTGGACGCCTGGGTCTACAACCTGGAAGGAAAGTACAGGCGAAGAACCTCCCAGACCGCGAAACTCCTTGCTGCTGCCGAAGAGATCGATGCTGCGGCGCCGCTGTGGAAAGACAAGACCGACGGCGCTTTGCGGGCGAGCCTGGTGGATTTTCGCGAGGTCTTTCGGCGCAACAGACCAGGATTCGAAGAGCAACTCCCGAGTGCCATGGCAGCCATACGGGAAGTTGCCGACCGTCGTCTGGGTCTGCGGTCCCACCTGGTCCAACTGGCCGGTGCCCTTGCCCTCTATCGCGGAACCGTAGTGGAAATGGCCACAGGTGAGGGTAAGACGTTGACTGCCGGCCTGATTGCCGTCGTGTGGGGATGGATCGGCAGGCCTTGCCACATCGTCACCGTCAATGACTACCTCGCCGATCGGGATGCCAGATGGCTCGAACCTCTCTTCAAGTTCTGCGGTGTCTCGGTGGGCAGAGTAACGGGCGAAATGGACCCTCAGGCTCGCCGCGAAGAGTACCGAAGCGACGTCACCTACACGACCTCCAAAGAAATCCTGGCCGATTTTCTGCGGGACCGGCTCCGATTGGATACCCTGCAAAACGCCAATCGACGACAGATCCAGGCTCTATCCGGACGTCTACAGGATATGGAGAGGGGGCTAGTGATGCGCGGCATTCACACCGCCGTGGTGGATGAAGTCGACAGCATTCTCATTGACGAGGCAGTCACCCCCCTGATCATCTCCCGGGAAACGCCCAACGAGCCGTTTGTTGAGGCCTGTCGCGAGGCCCAGAAGGTCGCCGCTACCTTGAGGCCC
>JABJJN010000104.1 GCA_018660835.1 Gemmatimonadota bacterium
AGTGACGGCGACTCAGGCAGCTTCATCGAATTCGAGTTGGCGATCCAGGTGGGCCGGTGTGATGGGTGGCGCTCTGGCGGGCAAGCCGACGCCGTCGAGGTAGGCGATGACCGAGCGCGGCTCGGTGAGAGCGGCGACGATACAATGAGGATGGGTACCGGCAGGTCACCTGGCAGCGCGGGCAACAGTTCGGCAAGCGCATTCGGGCCACCGGTGGAGATACCGATCCCAATCACCTCCAGAGGCAAGTCAGGGATCAACGTCTCGGTGACCTTCGGGATCGCCGGCGATGCGGGCTTGGACGTCGTGTTATCTGGCAGAGCATCTGACGTCGAGACAGGCCTGCTGGGGGATGTGGATCCAGTTCGGGTACCACGCAGCAGTCGGCGCGTCTGAAACCCATCGATCATCCGGCGCAACTCTGCCGCCAGATCACCGCGTCCCCTCTCATCCTGCAATGAAGGCCGACCCACAGCACCCAAAGCCGACAATTTCAGCGCCAGGGTCACGGTCGCAGGTTTCAGGTCATCCACATCGATCAGGATCACCCCGATCGACTCGTCCAGCGCGCGAAGATCGTTCAGTAGTTCGGGAAGACCGATGTCAGCCAGACCGACATCCACAAGGACAAGATCCGGGGTCTGCGCAGTGGCTCTGCTCAGACCGGTCTTGCCACTGGCGGCGACACCCTGGACTTCGACCCCCGTGATTCCGGAGAGGACATCACTCAACAGCGCTCGGTAACCGCTGGTATCGTCGATAACCAGCGCTTGCATGGAATCCACCCAGACTCCTCAGAGGGACTGGTCGCACACCAGAAGAAGAACGGTGATCAGTCTGCTGCCAGAACCTGCGTCAGATCCAGCAACGCCGCCAGTCCGGTGGGCATCTTGTAGATCGCCTCAAAGAAGATACCGGGCACATCTTCGATGTGACTGGGGGGAGCCTCAACATCCGCCAGATCAGCCGTCACAACATCGTCGAGGCTGTCAACCAGCAACCCCATCAATCCCTCGTCACCTTTCACGACGACGACCTTGTGGTGCGCCTTCTGAGCGGCACTGGGCAGGCCCAGCTTGGTGCGCAGATCGATAATGGTCAGCAACTGACCGCGGAGATTGATGACACCACTCACCCAATCCGGCGCCCGATGCACACGTGTGATCTCAAGGTCGTCCTCGATCTCCTGGACCAGCTCAATCCGCAAACCACAGGTCAAAGGCCCGACCTCGAACAACACGTATTCAGCTGTCTCTTCTACTGCAACCTGATGCGGCATCAGGAGGCCTCCGCTCTTGTGAGGAAACCACTGATCGCCTGCAACAACTTATCCTGGTCAAGCTTGATCAGGTAGGCGTCGACGCCAGCCGCCAGACCCCGTTGCTCATCCGCCTCGTCACTCAGAGAGGTCACCACCGCGACTGGCAGGTGAGCAAAGCGCTCATCGGCCCGGATTTTGCGCGTCAGGCTGAGACCGTCGAGGTGAGGCATCTCCATATCGGTGACAACGATATCAATCTCCCCCGCATGCTCTTGGAGCAACTCCCATGCTCTGGCCCCGTCCTCGGCGATATAGAGCTGATATCCGGCATCCTCGAGACAGCGCCGCATCTGTTCTCGGAAGAAGGGCGTGTCTTCGGCGAGCAGAATGGTCGCATCGCCATGCAGATCCTTCGTCTGTGATTCGACCCACGCCGGATCGATCTTCCGAACCAGTCCGTACAGATCGACGATAAGTGTCGATCGTCCATCGATGATCGTCGACCCACCGATGCCTGGTTGCATGAATCCCTTCGTCGTGATGTCGAAGACACCGATAACGATATCCAGGACATCGGACACAAGCAGGCCAAGTTCGCCGCCGGCAACACTGAAAATGACGACAAACATCCATTCTGCCTCAGGAAGCGCCTGGACATTGGCCGCCTGTTCCAGGGACATCAGAACGAGGTGTCCTCCCCGGTATTGGAATGTCGCCCGGCCACCCGCCTCTTCCAGTTGTGCCGCCGAAACCCGTTCGATCCGAGAGACCAGTTTCATCGGAATCGCACACTGTTCACCGGGAGCATTTTCAACCAGCAGGAGTTGCTGAGCATCACTGCGGAATGCCTCTTCAACCTCCTGCGGCGCATGTTGCTCTTCGATCTCTTCCAGATCCAGCGAGTGCCGTAGACCGATCACATCCAGGATCAGCGCGACACTACCATCGCCGAGGATCGTCGCCCCCGCATAGATGCCACTCTGACTGAGGATGGAGTCGAGAGGTTTGACGACGATCTCCTTGGAGTCCAGCAACTCGTCCACGAGCAGTCCAAAGCGGAGATCCCCGGCCTTGAGCACCGCCACATAGACGGCCTGACTCTCATCACCACTGACCTCGATTCCCAGGACCTGACGCAGACTGATCAGTGGCAGCAGGCGGCCGCGCAGGCGCAGAACCTGAGCCTTGTCGATCCACTCAATTCGTTGTGTTCGCTGAGCTGCTGGGATCCGCACCAGTTCAGCGAGATTGTCTTGTGGGATGGCGAACTGATCTTCGCCGAGCGCGACCAGCAAACTCGGAATGATCGCCAGGGTCAGAGGAAGATTGATCCGCACCGTCGTTCCAACGCCAGCGGTAGACTCGATATCAACCACACCACCAAGACGCGTGAGATTGGTGTGGACGACATCCATACCGACTCCACGCCCGGACAGGTCGGTCACCTCGTCCTTGGTCGAAAAGCCCGAATGGAAGACGAGGCGGACGAGATCCCGCTCACTCATCGCCTCCAGTTGATTGCGATCATAGAGCCCGAGTGACAACGCCTTGTCACTGATTCGATCTGGGTGGATCCCCGCACCGTCATCACTGATCTCGATCAGTACCTGACCGGCCTGATGAACGGCGCGCAACCGAAGACGGGCTGGCAATGACTTTCCTGCCTCGTGTCGGACCTGAGGCTCCTCAATGCCGTGGTCCATGGCGTTGCGGATCAGGTGGGTAAGCGGATCACCAAGGGCCTCGATGATTGTCTTGTCCAGTTCGACATCTTCCCCTTCGATCTGCAGGTCCACCTCCTTGCCCAGTGTCGTGGCCAGATCACGGACAATGCGGCGAAACTTGCCAAAGATGGTGCCGACCGGCTGCATCCTCGTGGAGACGATGGTTTCCTGCAGATCGGTGGTGACGTGATCCAGACGTTGCGTGGAGCCCTCAATCAGGCTCAGGTCACCCTTCTCGACCTGCTGGATCAGCTGATTCCGCGTCAGCACCAACTCCTCGGCCAGATTCAGCAATTCATCGAGCAACTCAACATGCACCCGCAGACTTGTCTCCGTGACCACGGGACGGATGGGAGGCAATTCCGTGGTTCTCGACACGGTGGTCGGCGCCGCCACGGTCGGGACCTGGGGGGCTTCAGCGGGCTGGGGTGGCGCGACGGCAAGAAGATCCTCGTCGTCACCTGTATCCCCTTCACCTGTATCCACCTCGGCAAGACCATCATCAGCCCAGAGTCCGTGTTCACCACCACCCTCCTCCTCTTCTTCTTCGAAGAGCCCTACTTCCTCATCGACAAGGCGTCCCTGCGCGGCAGGATCATCGACAATCAGCATCGCTTCGGGCGTCATGTCGCCGTCTTCAGCCGCCACTGCGTCGGTCGTGTCCTCGGCAGGAGCGTCTTCATCGGGGCTGGCGGCTATCTCCCCTGCGAAGTCCTCGGGACTCAAGTGAGTGATCTGCTCATCGGGTAATTCGACGAGGGCACCAACGACCTCAGGGTCGATAGCGGTGGCAAAGAGGATGAATAGTCTCCCCTCGATCAGGCGATGCTCGAGCACCTCTCCTGTCGCCTTGAGTTCGTCGGCCAGTGATGGAAGATCTTCGAAGGCCGCATCCTCTCCCCGTCGGTATTCCAACTGGTAGAGATAGTCGAGGGTTTCCAGCACCCTTCGAGCTTCATCTTCGGTCGTCGAGAAGACTGGACCTTCTTCCACTGTCGGCGCCGGAGGTGCGGGAGGCGCCAGGAGATCTTCTTCCTCCTCGAACACGTCGGTCGACTCTACTGGCGGCTCTACTGGACCAGCTGACGCCTCGCCGGTGAGGAGGGCCTGCAACGCCCTCTCGTGGCTTGAGATGTCCGTCTCGTTGCTTGTCTCGTGGTTCGTGAGCATGTCGGTGAGGGCATCGGCCGCCTGCAGCAGCACACTGGCGCGATCGGAAGTCAGCAACAAGCCTTCGTTGCGCACCTTGTTGAGAACCTCTTCCATGCTGTGCGACAATTCGGTAATTCGATCGAGTGCCAGGAATCCGGCCCCACCCTTGATCGAGTGCACGGACCGAAAGGCTCGGTTCACCAACTCCGGGTCAGCATTGGCACCGGCAGACTCGATACTGAGCAGATCGTCACCAAAGGTCGAAAGCTGCTCGAGGGCGTCATCCAGGAAGGCGCGAACAACACCTTCGTCAAACTCGCTCATGGCTGCGCCTCGTGTTTGTCGTTAGAAGACAAGCATCGGATGGACATGATCTATTCGTCTCTCTTCAGCTTGTATCGACCAACGATATCGCGAAGTTGCGTCCCCATTCGGGCCAACGCTTGAGCCTGATCATTCACACCCTCCATCGCCACACTGACCTGGCCCGTTTCATTTTCAACACTGGTGATCTCACTCGCGATACTGGCAGAAGCCGTGGCCGCCTCTGACACATTCTCCGTCACAGACACGACGGCCCCAGCTGCGGCCGACACATTCTGCGCAATGCCTCGCGTCGTGACCGCCTGCTCTTCCACCGCTGCCGCAATACTGCCGACATTCTCATTGACCTCACCAATCACGCCGCCGATCTCACCGATTTCGGACACCGTACCGGATGTCGTCTCCTGGATGGCGAGGATACTGGCGCGGATCTCCTCTGTCGCATCAGCTGTCTGCTTGGCCAATTCTTTGACCTCATTGGCGACCACAGCGAAGCCCTTGCCCGCGTCGCCGGCACTGGCCGCTTCGATTGTCGCATTCAGAGCCAGCAACTTCGTCTGATCGGCAATGTCGACGATGACTTCAACGACTCGGCCAATCCGATGCGCTGCTTTACCCAGTTCATCCACACGATGGGCGGCATTCCCCACGGTATCCACGGCGCTTTCGGCGACCTGGCGCGCGTGCTGGGCACTGCGTGAGATATCCGTAATGGTCGCCGTCATTTCCTCCGTGGCCGTCGCCACAGTCGTGATATTTCCCGTCGATTCGCTTGCCGCCTGGGAGACGGATGTCATGTTCACACTCATTTGCTCGGCCGCAGCCGCGACGGACGTGACATTGGTCGTGGCCGCCTCGACATGACCGACGGTCTGCGTTGCCACACCCAACAACTGATCGGAGGCCTCGCCCAGACTGTCGGCTTGCTTACCTAGATGACCGAAGACTTCCCTGAGGCTGATGATCAGTCGCTGAAAGCTCTGTGACAGCACATCGTCTGGGGACCGCGACTCGACATCGCCAGTCAGGTCTCCTTGAGCCAGTCTGTCTGCGGCGGCTGAGATTTCGCGCGTGTAGGTGACCATGTCGCGGACGGTGTCGGCGAGTTGCCCGATCTCGTCGTTGGATGTCACGCTGACCTCTGCAGCCGCCATCTGCCCGAGAGCGACCTGGCGAGTTGCTCGCATCACCTCATCGAGGGGCCGATTGATGCTGCGGGAGATGAGAACGAAGAACAGCGCCAGACTGCCCAGACCGAGGGCACCGATGATACCGGCTGCGCGCCACAACGTCTGGCGTAGTTCGGCATCGGCGCCGTCCAGGGACTGAATGATCTCAAATGCGCCGTGTACCTCGCCGACCTTCCAGTTCTCCATGCGTGTCCCGGTCGGGTCGCGCCCCTCGTCGTTGCCCCAGACCTCTCTTGAGGTCGCCGGATCCCCATGGCAGAGCATGCACTCCTGTGTGAGGCGGATGGGTCGGAAATAGCGGATCGAATTTATCGACTCATCGAGATCGTAGTATTCCTCGAGTTCGCCCGTTGAGAGACGACGCAGGACGGCTGCCTCGTATGCGTCAGGCTCGTTCTCCGGATTGCGCGGCTGAAACTTCGGTACGCGGAATTCGTAGCCCCCTTCGGAGGAATTCGACATCACCTGCTGAAGTGCGGTCACCACAGGAACAGCAGCGATCACACGATCGATGTCACCATCCCGGGCCCAGCCTTGCAGCAACTCGATCGTGATGACGCCTTGCTCCCACTTCTTCGCCATATCTTCACGCGAGGACTCGGTGGCAACCACAATGGCTCGGGCCTTGTCGATTGTTGCCTGACGGATCCTCTGCTGGGCATCCTGCGCGTAAGCGACCAGGAGAACGGCGCCGATGAGTGATACCTGGAGGAAACTGAATCCGACGAGCTTCTGCCGCAGATTCATCCTCACTCGCCCTGGTCTACTTCGCCTTCGGGGAGACGGTATTGCGCTACGAGCCGTTCGACATCAGCGCCGAGATCCGCCAGTTCGCGGGCTTGCTCGCGGGCTCGGTCGACCTCCTGCCGCAAGGAGTCGCTGGCATCCTTCACCGTGACAATCTGTTGGGCAATGTCTGTGGATGCCGTCGCCATCTGCGCAACATTCTCCGTCACCGATCCAACACCCTGAGCCGCCTGATTGATATTTGTGGCGATATCACGTGTCGTCACTGACTGCTCCTCGACAGCCACCGCAATACTGGCGACAGACTCATCGACGTCACCGATCACACGCTCGATGCGATCGATCTGCTCCATCGCCTTCTCTGTCGAAGCCTGACTGGCCTCGATGCTCGTACAGATTCGGCCCGTGGCCTCCGCAGTCTGGCGCGCAAGCTCCTTCACCTCACCGGCGACCACTGCGAATCCCTTACCTGCATCACCAGCACTTGCCGCCTCGATCGTTGCATTCAAGGCCAACAACTTGGTCTGATCGGCGATATCGACGATGACGCTGATCACCGCCCCGATCTCTCGAGCATTCTCGTGCAGTTCGTGCATCCTCTGCGAGGCCAGGGCGACGGCCTCGACAGCCTGTTCTACCACCTGCCGAGCTCCGCCCGCATTGCGAGAGATCTCCGCAATCGTTGCCGTCATCTCTTCCGTCGATGACGCCATCGTCGTGATACTCTCCGTCGATTGCGTCGCAGCAGCAGACAGGCTGCTCATACCCGCACTGACCTGCTCTGCGGCGGTAGCCGCAGAGCAGGCCCCATTGGAAACTTCACCGGCACCGGCGGCAACGTGACTCGCCATCGTCGACATCTGCTCTGAGGCACTGGTGAGCGTCGCTGCCTGTCCCCTGAGCCTCGAAAAGGCCTGACGCAGTCGATCGGTCATGGCCACGAAGCTCTGACCAAGGATGTCCGCTTCAGAGCGGGGTGAGGTGGTGATCGTCAGGTCACCGGCCGCGAGATCTCGTGCCGCCCCTGCCATGTCTGAGGTATAGTCGACCAGATCACTGAACGAATTGGCCAGCAGACCGATCTCGTCGTTCGACTGGATATCGACCTTCTGGTCTACATCTCCCTTGGCGACACGCTGGGCAATGCCGGCAATACGAACAATCGGGCCGGTGATGCTGGCCGACAGCCACAGGGCCACGGCGATGACGGCGATGGCAACCACCGACGCCACCAGCAACAGGCGCGTTCGCAAGGCCACGACCGGTTCACGCACCTCTGCCAGATCGATTTCAGCGATGATCGCCCACCTCGTCCCCATGACCTCCAGCGGGGAGTAGGCCGACAGAACATGGTTGCCATTGTAGTCGACGATCAGGCCGTGGCCTGTGTTACCAGCCAGGGCCTGTCTCGAGGCTTGGGTATCCACACCGTTTGCAGCAATCGAGCCACGGAAAGAGGCCTGGACACTGTGACCGACCGGATCGATGTAGGAATCCGAGCGCATGCGCAGATCCGTGCCCACCAGATAGGTCTCACCGCTGCGGCCCATGCCGGAGCGTTCCTGCATGACGGTGTTGACGTCTTCGCGGGAAATCTGCAATGCCACAAGACCAACAAAGTCCTCCCCGTCCATCACGGGGGTGCCGATGAAGGTCGTCGGTTGGCCCCCTGATGGCGCATACGGCTGCATGTCGATGAATGCCGCCTCCTTCCTCTCGCGTACCCGCTGCCACAATTGTCCCAGGCCACTGTCCCGCAATTCGCCGACGTTGAGATTCTCACCGAGATCCGACTCCTGAGCCGACGAATACATGACGTGGCCGTGGGCTCGGCACACGACGAACAGGTCGTAGTAGCCGTACATCTCCCGATAGGCATCGAGGAAGGGGGCCACCGCCTGGCGCAGCTTCTGGTATTGTGCTGTACCGGTTGGGAATGGATCTCGCGGTCCGACGCCCTCTGCATCGTGGTAGTCCTTCAACGTCTGATACGCGGCCATCACATCTCTGGTGCGACTCAGGACGATGATGTCACTGGCGCGCCGGCCGATGAGCTCACTCAACTGAGCCTTCTTCGTCTCACGGACCGCGATCAAGTGGTCGTACGCCTGATCCATGAGCGCCATTTCTGACTGACGCAGGGCCAGGTAGGCGACGATGATGATCGGCAGGAGGCCGGTCACCAGGAAAGCCAGCAATACTCTCGTCTTCATCTTCATCGTGGATCCTATGAGATCTGCTTCTGTTCGGTGTGGTCGGTCTTTGATTCTTCGGCTGAATTTTCCGTAACTTCACTTCTTATACGCACTTAGGGCCCACATCCTTGTCTTCGATGTGGGAAAAAAAAAATCCCGGGGGCCCAGATCTGCCATAGCGGCGAGACCAGACCCCCGGATGTTGTGGTGCTACGCATCACTCGATGAGTAGTGTCAGAATTGATTCATTTCACAAGGGGGTCCTCAGGAGGCGTAACCACTTTCAGCAGTTGGAGCTGAAAGCTGATCGTGGCGTCCTCCGGAATTGTCTTGCCATTGCCAGAAGTGCCATAGGCAAGGTTGGGAGGGACAATCGCCAGTGCACGGCCCTCAGACTGCATCATCCGCACCGCTTCATCCATGCCAGCCACGACACTCCCATCACCGATCTGGAATGTGCGGGGTTCGCCCTTCTTCAAAGTGTCGACGATGATTCTTCCACTCTGGAGTCTGCCAACGCAGTGCACAGTCACCGCATCACCCCGGGTCGGCGAGGGCCCTGTGCCCTTCTTCAATTCCAGATAAGCCAGACCGCTGCGAGACGTCTGGACCTCCGGAACCGCATTCTCTTCTGTCAGCATCGTAACACTACCAAGATGCAGTTGCCGACGTTCCAGAATCTCCACTCCCATGTCGGAGATCGTGTCCCGTTGTTCGGCCTCCAAGCCCATGAAACTATCACACACCGCGAAGGTGGGTATCGCGTCCTCGACCCTAAAACGCAGGCGCCGCAGCAGCGAGTGACCACTCTGGTGGTTGATGGCAATCATCAGCATCCGCACAAGTCCCGACTTTTCCGCCAGGACCTGCAGAATCTCTTTCGTCTCGGTTTCGATATTGTAACCGATCTCAAGGCCGGGGTACTCGGCATTGATCTTGGCGAAAACCTCTCGGACAGCACTGTACTGAGTCAGAATCGGCGACTCCCTGCCCTTCTCAAGATCGTCGTAGTCTCCGTTGGACTCGTAGAAAAGCACACAAGGTCCCTGGTGACTGGGCTGGAACCTGCGCTGCCCACGGATGATTTCGGCTGCCTGCACCAGATCGCCACCGGCGGGTAAGACGGTCGCCTTGGCCGGTTTCTCTTTCTGTTGGCGGATCGCCTTGTCGATCCTTGTTTTCAGATCTGACGGCTTGCAAGGCTTGGTGACATAGTTGTTCACACCCGCCTTCACGGCGCTGATGATGTCTTCCTTATTGCTACGCGTCGTCAGCATCACGACGGGCAATTCAGCCGTTTGCGGGGTCTGACGCACGAGCTGCAGCAGCTCAAAACCGGACATGTTCGGCATGTTCCAGTCCGTCAGCAGCAGACCAAAACTCGTCCCCTCGAGATGATCCCACGCCTCAAGCCCGTCGGCTGCCTCGACAATGTCGTCGTAGCCAAGTTGAGCCAGCATTTGTTTGATGATGCCCCTTAGAGGGGTGGAATCCTCCACGAGCAGAACTTTCACAGGCACACTCCAGTACGGTTGAGGCGACGAATCATCGTCAGGTCGAACTCTCCGGCCTGGCAGGCTATGGACATTCATCGTGCCTTCCTCAGTATTCGTGGGCGGCTGCGAATCCGTGACTCCGGCACGGAGGGGTAAGCACGTGCCCGGTTCTCCCTGAGACACTCGCAAACCCCATGCCTGCAGGCGCATCC
>JABJJN010000105.1 GCA_018660835.1 Gemmatimonadota bacterium
ACGACAGACGAGATCAAGAACCCTCAGGATCTCGATATCAGCACCTTCATCAATGGCTCGCGCAAGCAGCACAACAACACGGGCCAGATGCTCTACTACGTGGCCGATATCATCGAGTATATCTCTGCCATCATCACCCTCGAACCAGGTGACATTATCAGCACCGGAACAATTTCGGGTGTGGGTGCCACGACGGGGACCTTCCTCAAGGATGGTGACCGTGTGGAGATAGAGATCTCCAAGATCGGTGTGCTGAAAAACGACGTGGCTGCGTCGAAGAAGTGACGTCCGCCTCAGGGGACGACACCAGTACAGAGCCCGCTTCCGCTACCGAGGAAGCGGGCACAAGAGCTGGCGACTGCCAGACGTCAGGCCCGACTTCCTCTGGATTGTGGAGTCGGGCCTTTGTCGTGCTCTGCGTGCTGTCCTTTCTCGCCGGCGTCGCCGCTGCGCCCTATCAGTCACTCCTGCCAGTCTACGTGGAGGCAGACCTGCAGCGTCTGCCCCTGTTCACCGCCTATCTACGCGCCATCGCCCTGGTTCTCGGAGGCGTTTTCGCAGTGATCGGTGGCAGAATGTGTGATCTGCTCGGTCTGAAGGCGACTCTGTTGATCGGACTCGCCGGCAGCGTCCTCACCGGCCTCGTCTTCCACAACACCCAGGTCCTGACACTGACGGCTCTCGTGCTCGTCATTGGTGCCGCCCAGGGCCCATTGAGCACGGCGGGGCAGAGTTATCTGATCGCAGCAGCCGGTCCCGCACGACTCGGGCTCGGTGGTGCACTCTACTTCCTCAGCGGCACCCTCGGCAACTCGATCGGAAGTTTCATGACCGGCCTGGTGAAGGACGATTGGGCCTTCAGTGAATTGGGTTCGGTGATGATGGTGACAGTAGGAATCGTCGTCGTCCTCGGCATCCTGCTGTTGCCCGCCACGCAAGGACAACCGCGAGCAGCGGACGGCAAGCGACAGCGAATGGCTTTGTGGTCGTCCTACCGGCCCTTACTGCGTCAGAGAAATGTTCACCTGTTGATCGGGCTGCGCTTGTCGATCACGACATTCTGGGGCATGGCGTCACTCATCCTTCCTCTGCTCATCTTCCGCGCCAGTGGCTCAGCGGCGACGACCGCCTTCTATGCCTCTGTATCGCTGGCCTTTGCGGCAGGTGGTCAATTGCTGACAGGTCTGGTGCGCGATCGCTTCGGTCGCAAGGCGCCCCTGCTTGTCTCAGCGATTGGAATCGTTGTCAGCGCCCTCTTCCTATCCGTCTCAACCGATTCTGTACCGTTGTTGTTTGTCTTTGGCACAGCGTTGACCACCACAGCGTGGGCCGTGTCGACGCTGGTTCCGGTGCTGATCGCCGAAGTGGCAACCGCTGCGGAGAAGAATCGCCTCGTTGGCCTGGGCCACTTCGTCTGGAGTGCGGCGATGGTCACCGGCTCGCTTCTTGGAGGTTGGCTGGTGCAGATCGATCCTGCCATCCCCTTTACGTTGGGCGCTGGATCGGCGGCGATTGGAACCATGTGTGCCTGGCAGCTATGTCGTCGCCTCAAACAGACGATGGCGACGGGGTAGCGTATGCGAAGAGCGCAACTACTGCTGGTCAGCCTCGCCCACTTCTGTGTGGATTCCTATGCGACCATGCTGGCACCGGTCCTGCCACTGGTCATCGATCGTCTGGGGTTGAGTCTGGCCAGTGCCGGCATCCTTGGCACCATCGTCTCAGCATGCAACCTTTCCCAACCCCTGTTAGGGATGTGGGCAGACAGGATGCGACGCCGATGGCTCGTGATCGGCGGCCTCGGACTGGCAGCCATCTTTACGCCATTAATGGGAATAGCCCCTTCGTACTACACCCTCGTCGCAGCGCTGACGATTGGCGGCTTTGGCGTCGCCGCATTTCACCCCCAGGTCTTCTCTCTGGCGGGAGAACTCAGTGGCGACCGACGTGCGTTCGGTATCGCATTGTTCATCTTTGGTGGCACCCTGGGCCTCGGTGTTACGCCGCTGTGGATGCCTTTCTATGCCGAGCGCATTGGTCTTGAATTTCTGCCCGTGGTCACCATCCCGGGACTCATCTTTCTATTTCTGGTCTGGCGCTGGATCCCACTCGACAATCCGCACTTGGCTGACGATGCGCCGGCGCAGCAGGTCAGCGGCCTGAGCGATGTCGCTGGTGGCCTGGCCATCATCGTTGCCGTTGTCGTTCTGCGGTCTGTGACGGGTCTTGGATTTGGTTTCTTTCTGGCTGTGCTCTCCAAAGAGCAGGGCATGGGGACCGCCGCTATCGGCATTCCGCTGGCGGTCTACAACATCTCCGGTGTCGTGGGTGCGCTGCTGTTTGGCTATCTCGCCGATCAGGTCACGCCAAAACCACTTGTTTGGGGATCACTGGCACTTTCTGCACCCGCCCTGTACGCCTTCCTCCATATGCAGGGACCACTCAGCTACGTCGCCCTCGCCATCGGTGGCGGGCTGTTGCTGTCATCCAATTCGATCCTTGTCGCTCTCGCCCAGGAGTTGGCCCCACAGCAATCGGGGCTGGCCTCCAGCCTGCCCCTTGGCTTTAGCTGGGGCCTGGCGGGTCTGGCTCTTGGCCCCATCGGCTGGGTCGCCGATCGTATCGGAATCGCCGAGACCTTGTCCTGGCTGGTTCTGCTACCACTTGTCACTTCCCTGGTCGCCCTGTTCCTGCCGCGAGGCGGCGGACGAGGAGGCTCAAGAAAAATCGAAGGAGAACAACAATGAATAATTCGCTGTGGAACAACATCTATACCGCCCTGGCCTGTGATATCATGGACGGCATGGGCTATCGCGATCAGGCGCTCTCCTATGACCTGCGACCGGCGCGCGATGACAACTGGTTTGCCGGGCCTGCAGTCACCCTGGATGCCCATGAAAGTGACGAGAAGAGTGACGATCCCTACGGCAAGATCTTCGAAGCCTATGACCTGGTCAGCGCCGGAGACGTGATCGTCGTAGCAACCAATGGCGAGTTGAAGTCCGGACTCTGGGGTGAGTTGTTGTCGACGGCTGCCGCTGCCCGTGGGGTACAGGCAATGGTGACGGATGGACTGGTGCGAGACATTCGATTGATGAATGACATGGGATTCAGCTGTTTCAGCCGGGGCTATTCACCACTGGATTCAGCGGGTCGTATTCTGCCAACGGCCGTGCAGGTACCGATCACTTGCGGTGGCGTGACGATTCAGCCCGGTGACTTCATCCTCGCTGACTATGAGGGGGTCATTTCGATTCCTGCCGCCATCAAGGATGAGGTCCTTGTGAAGGCGCAGGAAAAACTCGCAGGAGAGAACACAGTGCGAGACGTTCTAGCCTCGGGTCGATCGCCGCGTGAGGTCTTCGACGAGTACGGAATCCTCTAGACACAGCGGATCACAAACAAGTACCCCCGTCGGTGGTGTAAGTAAAACCACACCATCCGACGGGGGTTGCCCTAAGGAGGATTAGGAGGTGTTCGGACCCGCGGAGACCGGCCGATCCATCGCGGGCCTACACATGTCATCGGCACTCGACATGGTCTCTTGAGGAAAATGCCAGTCGAAGTTGTAAGTCGTTGTTTTTTTCTATTGTTGGAAACCTGTCAAACGACCGACTTACGGCCTGGCCTCAGATAGCTGCTAATGCCTGGGAGAAGTCATCCCAGAGATCTTCGGCGGCCTCAATGCCCACTGCGACGCGAATCAGCTCGTCGCCAATCCCGAGAGCCAGACGTTGTTGCGCTGTCTGGCCCGCATGGGAGGTGACAGCGGGGCGACAGACCAGAGATTCGACCCCTCCCAGACTCGGTGCATCCACGGCGAGAGCCAACCGATCCAGAACTCGTTGAGCCTGCTCACCATCTCCCTTGATGGCAAAACTCAGAACCCCGCCCCCCTGCCCTCTGAACCACCGTGAGGCGCGCGTGTGAGCCGCATGCTCAGGAAGCCCGGGATAGTGAACGGCCGCCACTTTATCGTGCTCGTGCAGGCGCTCGGCGAGAAATTGCGCATTGTGACATTGCTGCGTCATACGCAGATCCAGTGTCTTGAGTCCACGATGCAAAAGAAAACAGGCGTGCGGATCGAGAATTCCGCCAAGATGGTTGAGTCGGTGTGTGATCCGTGCAATATGCTCTGCCGAAGACGCCACACAGCCTGCGACAATATCCGAGTGGCCATTGAGATACTTGGTGGCACTGTGCAATTCGACGTCGATGCCCATCGACAGGGGCTGAAAGATTGCAGGAGAAGCAAAGGTATTGTCGATGAGAGAGATCAGTGAATGCTGTCGGCAGAAGTCGACGACGGCTGGTAGATCAGGCACCTGAAGTAGCGGATTGCTCATGGTCTCGACGTAGAAGATGCGGGTTTCAGGCCGCAGCGCTTTTGTCCACGCAGCGGGATCTTCGATATCGACGAAGTCCACATCGATCCCCATGTCTGCCGCTTCTTCCTGAAGAAAGCTGAGTGTCCCACCGTAGAGACAATCCTGAGCGAGGATATGATCTCCCGCCCGCACGAGACTCAGAATCGCCGTGCTGATTGCCGCCATACCAGAGCCGGTGACCAACGCCGCCTCCGCCTCGCACAATCCGGCGAGCTTACCAGCCAGACGTTGGTGGTTCGGAGAATTGCTCAGCCTCAAATAGCGGATGTCGTCATAGGCTGTGCCCTCTTCCGGCGTCGCGGCTCGATAGGTGGCACTCTGAAAAATAGGTAGCGTCACGGATCCTTCGATGCGAGGCTCTTCACTGTCGTGGATCAGACGTGTCGCCAGCTGATGTCGTTTGTTCATCGTACGAACCTGTCGATGAGCCCCTCATAGAGGCGGATGAAGTCTTCGCGGCCATTGCTGCGATTGTAGAAATAGCAGAACGGATTCGGATTCAGTTCCAGGATCGTGAGTCCATCCGCCGCATCGATCACATCGATGGCGTAGAACCCAAGATCGATGACCTGCGCGATACGGCTTGCGAGGTCAGACATTCGGGATAGCAGATCGGCATCATCGACTCGCACGGCGCGGCCAGAGCTGTGATGAAGGGGATTCAGATCACCGTCGACGGCCCCCTCGCTGTCGCTCTGTTTGCCATAGGCCAGGAGCAACTCCCCCCCCGTGGCGAGAACTCGATATTCTGCGCCGGACACGAAGGCCTGGATCAGCAGCAGATTGTCGAGGAATCCAGCATTCTCGAACAAACTCTGCAGTCGCCGCCCGGCAGCAGCGCCATCCACTTCCGGATACACTCCCTGTGACACGGAGCTGCGTGGCTTCTTGATCACGACGGGATAGCTCAACTGGCTGTCCACATCGTCAATCATCTGCTGCACATTGTCGTGTGTCTTGTAGCGACTGAAACGATCATCTGCATAGGGATTGAAGACCTGCAAAGCCTTGGGCACGAGCAGGTGCGCCGCCTCAAAGATCTCTTGCTGATAGCCCTTGTCTTCGGCCAGACGGGCGGCAACGTAGTCATTAAAGGGATGTTTGTTGCGATAGAACAGAAGTGGTCGGACGCCTCCCTCCAGACGCCTGACGTTGCCGTCGGCGGACACAGGCTGCATCTGTAACCCCTTGCGCCGGCACGCCGCTTCCAGGCAGATCAGACTCTCCTGGGCCACATCTTCACTGATGCCCTCCGCCTCGTGGGGCAGATGTAGAATTTCACGCGTTCGCGCGATCAGGTAGAGGGATCCCGTGACGCAGACTGGCCCGGTATTTCCAGCCTCACGCAAGGCTTCCTCAATGCTGAGGTTTACTTGCGTCTCGATCCCCTGCGGTGCGATCGCCGCCAGGGCCTCAGCGCTCATCGCCTTGGGATGGTCGACCTGCGTGAGGACGAAACGACTCGCCACCTTCGACAGCGCCGCAAGAACGCCGGCTGCATCGTGCCCCCGCAGCAAGGCAACGACGAAACACCAGCGCGCGCCAAGGGGAAGGAGAGCTTCTGCGAGGGCCTGGGCAGCGGCGGGGTTGTGTGCCCCGTCGAGGACCAGTACCGGCTCACGGCGAACGACCTCAAATCGACCCGCATGAGAGAAGTGATCGATCGTGTCCGTGGCGATTCTGGCCGTGATGGCAGGTTGCAGATACTTGGCCACAGCAAGAGATAGTCGCGCATTGTCGACGAATGTGCAGGGGCGCTCGTCGCTGGCTGCCAGCGGCATCACCTTCTGCGACCTGTCCACAACGGATATGGGAATCTCGGCCTTGGCGCAGTGCTGGCGCATGTGATCGAGCACATTCCTGTCCTGTGCTGCCATCGTGAACAGCGGCTGACCAGGACGGGCGATGGGTAGCTTCTCATCAGTGATCTCGATGAGACTGTTTCCCAGAATTTCACAGTGATCGAGGCTGATTCTGGTCAGGACAGCCAGATCGTGATCCCAGGCATTGGTGCTGTCATACCGACCACCCAGACCCACTTCGTAAATGGCGATATCCACCTCATGCCGCGCGAACAGATCGGCAGCAAGGGCCGTAAGGGCTTCGAACCGAGAGAATTCGCCAAGTTCCTCCGTGGCGAATCCACGTGTAGCATCGTAAAGGCGAGTGAGTCCGTCAGCCCAGTCATCTTTTGACAGAAGTTGACCGTCGACGCGAATGCGCTCGCGCTGGCTGTGCAGATGGGGCGACGTATACAGCCCGCATCGCAGTCCGGTAGCCTGCAGCAAACTCGCCAGCAGGCCGGCAACCGTCCCTTTGCCATTGGTGCCGCCGACGATGACACTGCGCACGCCCTCCTGCGGGTCACCCAGGCGACACAGGAGGCTGCGGACACGAGGCAGATAGTCTTCCACTGGCCCCAGTGCGGGGCGCCCACGCTCCCAGTCGGGAAGTGTGTCGAGGAAACGCTTGCCACGGAAGTAGTCCATGAGAAATCAACCGCCGCGCGTGTGCATCTCGCGCCGTGGATCCTGGCGCAACTCCTGGATCTGATAGAGCGCCCCACGTTCGGGGACATCGAGACGCTGCTCAGCACCGCGATCATCACGCTGCCCCCAGACCTGTGCAATGCGGGTCGTCAGCTGCTCTGCTGTGGCTCCTTCGCGCAGCATCGAGCGCAGATCGATGCCATCACCTGCGTAGAGGCACAGATACCAAAAGCCATCCGCCGTCAGGCGACTGCGATCGCAGGTTCGACAGAATGGCTGCGTCGTGGAGGCGATGATCCCGACACGGGCCCCATTGGGCAACGTGAAAGATTCTGCCGGCGCCGCCCCCCGAGATGGTTCAGGTGTAACGGGCCCGAAATGAGCGGCCAATCTCGTTAGGATGTCCTCGCGCGTCACAACGCGCTCTGCAGACCACAGAGTGGCGCCCCCGACATCCATGTATTCGATAAATCTCGCCTGCGCGCCATGATCAGTGGCAAAATCGACGAGATCGATGAGTTCGTCATCGTTGAAATCCTGCATGACGACGGTATTGAGTTTCAGTTCATCAAAGCCGACTTCACTGGCGGCACGAATCCCCTTGAGGACATCGTCGAGTGCAGCCCGTCGGGTGAGCGTTTCGAAACGCCCAGGCTTCAGAGAATCAAGGCTGACAGTAATGCGCTTCAACCCGGCATCGCGCAGGGGCCCCGCCCAGCGTGCCAACTGCGTGGCATTTGTCGTCAGGGCCAGATCCTCAACACCCGACCGCCTCGCCAGATCGCGGATCAGATCAACAAGCCCCGAGCGCAGGAGCGGTTCGCCACCCGTTAGTCGCACCCGCCGGACGCCCCGTGAGACAAAGGCGTCGACGAGGCGCAGAATCTCGTCAAAGGTGAGAATGCCCTCTTTGGGCAACCACGTGTAGTCTTCTTCCGGCATGCAGTATGCACAGCGAAGATCACACCGGTCGATGACGCTGACCCGCAGTGAGCGCAATGGGCGACCGAGGGCATCGACGGAAACGCCGGGGGATTGAGAGGTTTGTTTTGTCATAGCTGGTTGGACGAGAGGGAGGGATGAATATACGGGCGCACTTCTGTGAGCCTACGAGTATCAGTCATTCTGGCAACTGCTCATAGGCCTGCCAGACGATGCCAAGGTCGCGCCGGGCACGTTGAAGATTCGAATAGGGGGCCTCCAACTCACCGCGTACACATGCGAGAAACTCCTCCGTCATCGTACGATAGCCCATCAGATCTTTGAATCCCGGAAAACTCAAGCCCTTTCGCCCCGGTCCCCGCACATCGACATAGATGCCATTGCATTCAAAGAGAATCCGTCCGTCGCTGCCATCTGCGCGGCAGTGTTGGAGAGTTCCCTTCAGTAAGGCGGGAACATCCCAGGCGTAATGCAGTTCGGCGTTGATATCACCGTAGGTGAGATTCACGAGCGCCTGGCGCTCTGGCGTACCATCCCAGGTGGGAAACTTCGCCACAACACGAGAGGGTGACACAATTGGCGGCGATTCCGTCTGCGGTGATGACGCAGCATCCATGAGGTCTGCAGCGAGAGCGACGAAGTGGATTCCCCCCTCCAATAGCGCTCCATGGGCAGACTTCCAGCCCACGGCAACCTGCTGGGAGCATTTGCCCAACCGAAGTTGCGCAACTGTACCGATGCCACCCCAACCTATCGTCTCACGCAACAAGAGCGTCGAGGGTTTGTAGTAATAGTTCTCGGCGACCATGAGGATCGCTGAACTGTTGCTGGCTGCCACCTCGATTAACTGCAACTCTTGCGGCGTGACGCAGAGTGGTTTTTCCACGAGCACGCTGCGGCCTGCTGCAAGAGCCGCAAGGACGGCTTCTGTGTGCACCTCGGGTGGTGTGGCGATCACCACGGCGTCACAGCGCTGCAGCAGCTCCTCGAAATGGTCTGCTGTCGAGCCGTTGAATTTCTCTGCGAAATTCTCAGCGGCGAGGCGACTGCGATTGTGGAAACACAGATCGACGCCCTGCTTGTGCAATTGGCTGGCATGTAGTCCGCCGATTGCGCCACAACCGCTGATACCAATGGTCACAGGTGTGATGGTCATTGCCCCGCCATAATGTCAGGAGCGACGCGAAGTGCATTGGCGGCAATCGTGAGACTTGGATTCACTCCTGCGGACGTGACAAAGCAGGATCCGTCCACAACCCACAGTCCCGCCGTTCCCCAGACGCGGCAATTCGCATCGAGGGCACTCGACGAGGGTGATTCTCCCATCAATGCCGTGCCGAGGCCATGGGAGAAGCTGTCGATTTCGTGACGGCGCGTTATCCAGGCCCCCGCCTGGCGCAGAATACGGCGTGCTTTCCCGACCAGATAGTCGCGACGCCGCAGGTCGGCATCGGTGTACTCGTGATCAATCCGCGCGATCTGATGCCCATACGCATCTCGCTCTGCTGTGAGGGTGACTCGATTCTCGCTGCCAGGATCATCTTCGGCGACCACGAGAAGATTCTGCATGTATCTGGTGAAGCGCGCCGCAGCCGTCTTGAGTCCGAAGGGGGCGAAGTGTGAAATCACGTCGGCAGATGGTGTGTAGATATCCTGGATCGTACCAACCGACGTCCCCAGTTCCTCGCGTACATCCTCATAGAAATCGGTCAGACACAGTTGCTTGTGAAAAAGCTGCTCCGGATTGGTCGCGAAGGGAAAAACACCGGTCAGCACGGCATTACAGTGGCGCATCAAACGACGGCCGATCCAATCGCCACCAGATGAGATCTCATGGACGCCCGAGCGCAGCAGAATGGCCGGCGAACCGAGAGCCCCTGCAGCAACGACGACTCGATCTGCTTCGACACGGAAGGATTCCCCCGATGCTGCGTCGATACCCTCGACGACACGAGCTCGTTGGCCGGTGAATTCGATGTTCCCCACAACCGCACCTGGCCGAATCTCCAAACCCGACGTCACCGCAAGCCGCAGAACCGTCGCCGTCAGATCGTTCTTGGCCTCGATGCGACAGGGAAAGCCGTCACACGTGTTGCACAACACACAGCGAGAGCGGCTTTCGTCAGTAAAGTTGATCGCCATCGGTAGACGAAAGGGTCGCCACCCCAAATCGGTTGCCGCTTCATGAATCCGCTTCGCCGGTGCCGTCAGTTCCGGTGGCGCCGCACCATAGGCAGTGCTTCGTGGTGGCTCATAGGGATCCTCGCCCTGTAGACCATGGACACCTAACAGGTCTTCTGCCCGCGTGTAGTGAGCCTCGAGATCGTCATAGCTGATCGGCCACGTCTCGACATCCCGCGGACGCAGGCGCAGGGACGCACCTCCATAGAGAACGGAATTCCCCCCCAGCATCTGCATTGGATAGATAGGCGCAGGTTGTCTGGCGCCATACTGGCGTATCTGTAGCGGCGAAGGGCCGGCATAGCGGCCTTCGAGCAGAATTTTCCGCGGATCCCAGTCGTCCTCATCGCGTGCGACGGGCAAGCCACGCTCCAACATCAGCACACGCAATCCGGCTTCTACGAGAGCCAGTGCACTGAATGCTCCGCCAAAACCAGAGCCGATGATGACGGCGTCGTAAGCGATGGGGAGCTCAGACAGTCGCTGCGTCGGCCCCGGCAAGGACCAGCAACGCCTGTATATAGAGCCCAATCAGGCCGGCGATGATCACCAGTGCTGCGTAGTGATAACGCTCTCGTTCGTCGAGATGTTTCTGAATTCGATCGATATCCGGACGGAACTTCCCGGACATGTTCCGCTGGATATATGTCTTGTAGTATTCGACGACGAATCGCTCCAGGCCGCCATTCATGTACACGAGGAAACCTAGAGAGATCGGTGCCGCAGGATCGTTGCTGTAGTAGAAGACGGGACTAAGCAGAGCCAGGACAAAACCGGAGCGTTGGAACTTCAGCGGCTTGAATCCTTCAAAGGGGGCATCCTTGTAGGCACCTCCCAGAGAGACAAGCAATCCCGTTGCGTACGCCGTGAGGGCGATCGGCACAAAGCGTTCTATCGTGACGTCAATCCACAACACGGCAAATACGACGCCGACGATCGCGACACCCGTCACATATCGTAAGAGATCGCTGCCCACGTGGTGCCCAAAGAACGTGATACGCGATGGAACGAAATACTTGTCCTGGTCCTCGGTGCGAAAGAATCCCTTGTAGATCTCAGCGAGGAAGCGTTCGAGGCCCATCGTCAGGAAAAACAGTTGAAAGAGACTCAGACCCTGCAGGCGCGCATCAAAGGGCGGGACAAAGTACAGAACCAGGAAGATGATGACGTTGAAATAGATACTTCTAGGGAATGTCTTCGGCTTCAATCCCTCATAAGGAGAGTCCTTGAAGGTTCCCCATAGAGAGGTGTACAGACCAGAAACGGCAGAGACTGCCAGCTGCATGGGAAAACTCATCGCCACTGTAGATCCGGAAAGAGGAACGGAAGCTGCAAAAGATATCGGACCATGGAGGCATTCGCCACGAATTGGCTTCGATTTACTCCGCCACTCCTGTGCGATAGCTTACCAGCCGCAACTCATCTACCTCATTGCTGTGAGAATCTGACATGCGTCTAGGCGTAGTCGGCATGTTGCCGGCTGACTTCCGTGACATCACCAACGAACATCTGGCGGCCATCGCCGATCTGAAATTGACAGCAGGTGCCTTTCACGCTCCCGGGGCGATGCTCGGTGGCGTCACCGCCGTAGAGGCCCACTCGGTGCGCGATCTATTTGCCGCAGCAAACATGGATCTTGCGCAGTTTGGCATCGGTTTTGGCGAATGTCTCTTCGATCCATCCCAACAGATCCGTGACGGACTTCGTAGCACGATCCAGGATGGACTCCGGGTCGCCGCCGATCTCGGCGCCGGCTGCTGTCTCATCCGTACCGGGAGTCTGAGCGAGCGGGGCTCCTACAGCCCGGACCCACGCAATCACTCGCCCGAATCACGCGACCTGCTGCTGAGTAGCCTACGCCATGTGGCCGAAGATGCAGAGGCGGCCGGAGTGACCGTTGTCGTGGAGACGCATCTGTTGACGATCATGAATTCTCCCGAGACGAATGCTGCAATCCTCGGGGAGATCGGCTCGCCGCGATTGCAGGTTGTGATGGATTGCGTCAATCACTTCCAAGGCCTGCATCAGGTGTATGACTCCCCTGCGCGTATCGATCAGATCTTCGCATCCATGGGTTCCATCTCCTGTGTTGGGCACTTGAAGGACGCCAAGGTCCGTGACGGTTTCGTCATCCATATCGATGAGGAAGTTCCGGGTGAAGGAGACCTCGATCTGGGTCATCTCATGCGCCGCTGGCATGAAATTCACCCCAACGGCTACATGTTACTTGAACATTTGCCCAATGAGAGATACCCATTGGCCGCGGCGAATGCTCTACGAATTGCCGCCGAAGCGGGCGTCGATATTCACTAACACCAACAGTTGATCGAGTAGGGAGCATGTCCAGCGACCCATTGAAGGCAGCCAAGACGTGCGAACTTCACGTCCACATCGGTGGCTGTTATACCGTGGATGATCTGATTCATCTGGCCGGCCCCCACGCGGATCAGATCGACTGGTCGATCTACATAGAATCCTACCAGGATGCCTTTGATATCCAGCCAGAACCGGCTGCCTGGATTCGTCGCGCTGCGTCAGGAGATGAGGCAGCCATCCGCAGTATCCACGAACACTATGTCTACACAGAGGCAGACGGCGCAGATTTCGCACGCTTCATGGCGAAATTCAGTCTCGCCCTGGCGACTCTGCGTCATCACTATCAGATCGACAGCTACGATGACTGCATCGCGCGAGCCGTCGATGGCCACCGACAGCAAGGCATCGACTACGTAGAGTTTCGCGCCATGGCACCCTGTGGCATCGAGAACCCTGAGCGCTTTATCGACTTTCACCACCAAAATGCGCGGGTCATTGCCGCAGCCTGCCAACCGGGATTTACCGCCCGCTACGTTCCCTCTATCCCTCGTTGGCAGCCACTGGACGCGTATGTCATCGTACGCCAGTGGCTGACCGACGAGCCTGACCTGGCAAGCTCAGTCGTTGGGTTTGATTTCTGCCATTTCGAGGAGGGGCATCCTCCCCGTACGACGCGTGACTTCTTTCGCCGCTTCCACGAAGATGAAGCAGCGCTTGACGGCCCGCAGCTGGAAATCCTCTATCACGTGGGAGAGATCTACTTCGACAAGTCTCTCGAGAGTGCGATGCGATGGTGTCACGAAGCGGCCGAACTGGGTGCCAAACGTCTTGGCCACTGCACAGCGTTGGGTCTGGACCCCACCGTTGCCGTGGCACGACAGCAGAACGCACATGAGGTGGAACTCGTCACAGAACGGATCGATCAGATCGACTATGACCTGCGTCTGCGGGCCGAGCTTGAAGATGCTGGTGTTAAGGTAGATGTCCGTGCCCTCACCAGCGAGCGCGAGGATCTGCGCTCGCTGGCGCCTGAGGCATCCGTCAGAAACACATATGACGAAAGCCGACTCGAGCAGATTCGCCGCCGCCAGGACTTTGTGTTGGCGAAACTCAGCCAATGCAACGCTGTCATCGAGTCTTGCCCCAGTTCCAACATGCGCCTCGGGAGTGTCCCGGGCGCTGCCGACCACCCGGTACACCGATTCCTCGACAGCGATGTGGCTCTCGTGCTCGGCGCTGATGACCCTGGCATCTTTGCATCACCACTGGCCGCCGAGATAGACTGGGTCGCATCTACGACCTCCCTGACCACTCAACAGCTGGCCAGGCGCCTGGGAGACCCCCGGCGCTACGCGTGTGGCGCTGGCGCATGAACGAAAGAGACAGTCGATGATGGCTCCAACCTCTCCGCGGATCGGACTGATCGGCTATGGCTATATCGGTCGCTATATCTATGAGCAGATTGTAACACGTCCTGAACTCGGCTTGCAGATCGGCTTCGTACACAATCGCAGTGCCGAGGCTGTCGCCGAACTGCCAACGGACATCGTGTTGGAAGACGTCGGCGACTTCGCCGGGTGTGGCGTCGACCTGATCGTCGAATTGGCCCACCCGGACGTCACGCGGCTGCACGGTGAGTCGTTCTTGCAGGAGACGGACTATATGCCCCTGTCACTGACAGCCTTCGCCGATGCTGAACTCGACGATCGCCTGCGCAATACGGCAGCCAAGAGTGGCACGCGCATCTTCGTTCCTCATGGTGCTGTGATCGGTCTGGACGCGTTGGAGGAAGGCCGCGAAACCTGGGAAGAGGTAACGATTCGCATGGACAAGCCCGTGCGATCTCTGGATCTGTCCAACGACCCCGATCATGACGCCGGAGACATCACGACTCGTACCACGCTTTTTGAAGGTCCGGCGCGCGAGATTTGTCCACGGTATCCACGCAATGTGAATTCCCACGCTGCCGTGGCCCTCGCTGGGATTGGCTTCGACCGCACGCACTGCGTCTTGGTGGCCGATCCTGACCTCGAAGCATCCATCATCGAACTCACTGCCAAGGGCGGTGGTGTCGAGGTCCAGATCCGTCGCGAGAATCCAATGCAAGGCGTGAGCGGTGTGATGACCCTGATGTCATCACTGGCAAGCATTGGCAGGGCAAAAGCGGTTCAACCAGGCTTGCGTGTCTGCTAGGCTAATGTGAGATCGATCGGAACTGAACGATCAGGTGATTGTATCCAGGTTGATCTTGCCGCTGGCGATTTTCTGCAGGGTGAGCGGATAGATTTCGTGCTCGACGGCCAGCACACGAGTGGCCAGGGTCTCCACCGTATCATCACGATGAACCGGCACCGTCTGCTGGTCGACGACGGGGCCATGGTCGTATTCTTCGTCCACGAGATGAACTGTCACGCCACTGACCGAGTCGCCTGCGGCGAGCACCGCGGCGTGCACACGCGAGCCGTAGAAACCTTGCCCGCCATGGCGAGGTAGCAACGCGGGATGCACATTGAGAATCCGCCGCTGGAAGGCGGCGAGCGTACGCGAACCAAGTTTTTTCATGTATCCGGCGAGACAGATAATATCGACATCGAGATTTTGCAGGGCGCTGCAAATGGCGGCATCGAGGGTGTCCGGATCGGGATGGGTTCGGCCACTCAGATGACGCGTCTCGATGTTGGCGGCACGCGCCCGTTCCAGGGCACCGGCACTGGAATTGTTGCTGATGACGATTCGAGGATCACCATCCAAGCGACCCGTCTCGCAGGCATCGAGGATCGCTTGTAGATTGGTGCCCCCACCCGAAGCGAGGAATCCGAGGCGCAATGTAGCGTCGCGCGAGACGACCTCCTTATCCATGGATACCCCAGGCTGAGAAACAGAAGATGACAAACAACAAGGATTTGCACGTAGCGAACCAGGACATTGAGACCTTTCGCGAACAGGGCTTCATCCAGTTCAAGAACTTTTTCTCGAGTGCCGAAATGGACGAACTTCGTACGGCAATCGATGCGGCAATCGCCAGCAATCGTGAACGCATCGTTGGCGCCCAGGGCGGCGGACGTCTCTCCGACGACTATGAGAAAGTCTTCAACCAGATGGTCAATCTCTGGGTCGACTCCCCTGGCGCCAAGGCATACTCCTTTTCCAAACGACTCGCGGAGACGGGTCGGCAGTTGGCTGGCAGCCGCCACGTGAGAATTTACCACGACCACGCGATGATCAAACCCGCAGGGCAAGACAGTCGTGCCACAAATTGGCACCAGGATGCCCCTTATTGGCCCATGGATCCCATCGGTGCTTTCTCAGCCTGGATTGCAGTAGATGACGTCACCATTGCCAATGGTTGCCTTCACTTCGTTCCAGGATCACACAAGTTCGGCCTCCTTGAACCGATCCAATTGACCGACGCCGACGATAGTATCGTCGATAAGATGCGCAAAAGCGGACACCCAGTCGCAGCGCCCGTTCCCATGGAGATGGAGGCAGGCGGAGTCACTTTTCATCATGGCTGCAACTTCCATTACGCGGGACCAAATCAGACCGACTTGCCGCGGCGTGCTCATGCGGTCATCTATATTCCCGCGGACACGGCCTTCACGGGCGGCAAGGACGCAGCCGGTGCCAGCGACGAAATGACCATCGGTGGTCCCTGGGCACATCAGCTTCACCCCATCCTGGCGGGCGAAGAATAGCTATTCGCCGCGGATCTTCTGCAGATTCCGCAGGCAAGTCTCAACACATTCCAGCGGCGCTGCGGCATATCGCTCGTGTTCGACGACATACCATTCGGTGGCCCCCACGGTCTCGCAGGCTTCGAAGACTTTCTCCCAAGGCACGATGCCCTCACCGACAACTGTCGTCTCATCAGCTGGATCGTATTCCTTGACGTGTACCAGTTGCGCGCGACCGGCGTACTTGTGCAGGGACGCAACCGGGTCTCCACCACCCCGCATGCAATGACCGACATCGAGCTGTGTAATAACACTCTGAGTGGTCCCGCCACAGAAGATGTCCCAGGGGATCTCGCCGTCGAGATCCTCAAACTCGATTCGATGATTGTGATAGCCAACCTGTGCGTCTAAGGCGGCTGCCTTCGCAGCGATGTCGTTGAAGGTGGCTGCCGTCTGGCGCCAGGCATCCGGCGTCGCTCGATACTCTTCGGCCAGCCCGGGAACGATCAGATACTTGTGCCCCAGCGTGCGATTGAATTTAACCGTTTCCTCGAGTTGATCACCCAGCAGTGTGTCGATGCCAGTATGGGTACCAACAGAGGCCAGCTTCAATTCGTCACACATTTGCCTTAGCTCGTCGGCACTGCGGTCGTGGTATCCCGCGAATTCAACACCTTCGTAGCCCATGTCGGCGACTGCCTTAAGGGTGCCGGGCAAGTCATTCGCACAGTCTTCTCGTACGGAATACAGCTGCAAAGCGATGGGTATTCGTGCCATGATCTTCGGTCTCCTGTATATTGCGCCGCAATCCACTCATTCAGGATGGCGACAATGTCCCTGGGCAGGCCGCTGGCCTCGCGCTCGCAGTAGCCATCCCCTATTGGAAGGTTCAGTTGATGTCGTACAAATTCGTTTTCCTACCACCTGCTGGTGATCGACAGCGTGTCTGGGCCGAAGCGATTCGAACGGCTCTGCCAGGTATTTCTGTCACCGTCTGTGACGACCGCGAGATGGCCTGTGCCGAACTGTCCGACGCCCGTGGTGCCTTCGGCACACTCGATGCCGAACTCCTTGCGGCTGCCCCCCGACTCGAGTGGCTCGCCGCACCTGCCGCGGGGCCGCGCCCGGAGTTCTATTTCCATGAGTTGGTCGAAAGCAACGTAACGGTTACGAACATTCGTGGGATCTACTCTGATCACATCTCCATGCAGATCATGTCCTATGTCCTGAGTTTTGCACGTGGCCTGCACGTTTACATGCCCCTGCAGGGCCAGGGCATTTGGGCCCAGGCTGAGCAGCGTGCTGATACAATCCACCTACCTGAGGCGACAGCTGTCGTGATCGGTGTAGGTGGAATTGGTGCTGAGACGGCAAGACATCTTGCTCACTTTGGCGTGCATGTGATAGGTGTCGATCCGCGAGTCGAAACTCCTCCGGCAGGGGTACATGAACTGATTCGCCCCGATGCACTGGAAGAGCACATCGGTCGTGGCGATTTTGTCATCATGACAGCGCCGCAAACACCGAGCACGCAGGGCCTGATGAATCAGTCTCTCATGGGGAAGATGAAGAACTCGAGCATTCTCATCAACATCGGACGTGGCTCGAACGTAGTACTCGATGATCTTGCTGCGGCGCTTTCGAATGGGACCATCGGCGGGGCAGCTCTCGACGTATTCGAAATTGAGCCGCTACCTGCTGATCATCCCCTGTGGCGTGCACCAAATTTCATTCTCACACCGCATATGGCGGGAGATGGGCCCTATCTGGACGACCGACGGCGTGACCTGTTGATCGAGAATTGCCGTCGTCTCAGAGACAACGAAGAATTGCTCAACATTGTCGACAAGGCCAACTGGTTCTAGGCCTGGGCGTCATCCAGAGATCAGCTAAGCCAGCGATCGATGTTCTCGGCGACGAAAGCGTCGTCGTTGAGATGGGGATAGGCGGCATAGACACGGTCAATCTCGTCGCTTTGCCCTGGCGACAGACGTTCATCCGGATTCAGGCAGCGGATAGACGTGAGAAGTCCCTGTCGGCGCAGGATCTCGTGGATTCCGGCGATACAACCGACGAAACCGTTGGCAACGTCAAAGAAAGCGGCGTTGCTATCAGTCACTTCGATCGCCTGCGTCAACATTTCCGCAGGCACTTGGTCCTTGCCGACCAACTTGTGGCACCTCTGCAACAACTCAACCGCCCTCTTTGTCCACACGGCCCAATGTCCGAGCAAACCGCCGACAATCCGCAGATCAATCGCCGCACCATCGGCTCCGGCCAGGCGATGGTTGGTGAGCAGATCCAAAACGATGTTGTCGTCGTTGCCCGTGTAGAGGGCGATATCATGTCCCCGACCTGACGCAGCGACACCGCGTAGCACATCGATGGTCTGATAGCGATTGAAAGGTGCCATCTTGATAGCTACGACATCATTGATCGCAGCAAAACGACGCCAGAAGTCGAAACTGAGAAGGCGGCCACCCACAGCTGGTTGTAGATAGAAACCAACGACAGGCATTTCGTCGGCGACAGCCTGGCAGTGGTCGATCAGTTCGTCATCCGTTGCGTCGCCGAGAGCCGCCAGACTCAACAAGACGGCATCGTATCCACACTCACGAGCCAGTATCGCTTCAGCAACGGCCTGAGACGTTGGACCGATCGCACCGGCAATCCGTACAAAGTCAGAGCCGACACCGACATCGGTCACGACATCGGCTGCCAATTGCAGAACAGGCTGCAGCAACCCCTCCTGACGAATCTCGAATTGTGTCGTATGCACAGCGACGGCAAGACCACCTGATCCGGCGTCGATGTAATAGCGAGTCAGGGCTCGCTGGCGGCGCTCATCGAGGCGACCCTTGTCGTCAAGTGCCAGCGGATGCGCCGGAATCACCAAGCCCTTTTGCAGTGCCTTGCGAACGCGCGTGGTTTGCTGTGAGTCTGCCATCAGCTCAGGCCAGTGTCATCGTCGGCAACCCACCAATGATCAGCAGCCATCCCTTCGCTTTGGTCGGTGATTTCACCTCCCACTGGATGACCTCTCCCCCGAGTTTCTTCACTGCCATCTCGCAGACCGTATCAAAAGGGGGCCGACCAGGATCAGCGATGATAATCTGATCTACACCGGCTTTCACGGCGCGCCGTGCAAGCTTGTAGACCGGATCGATCAGTTCATCCCAGAAACAGATATCACCACCGACCATCAAATCGTAGCCTTCCAGGTGTCCCCGTCTAAGACTCTCGAAACGGGATTTACGCGTCTTGATCACGACCTGATTCGCCTCTGCCTGTGCATGGAGATAGGGAAATACATTCGGATCCGCGTCAACTCCCGTCACTTCCGCTCCGAACTGCTTGGCGCAATAGATACCGAGCAGCCCCCAGCCGCAGCCAACCTCAAGAACATGCGATTCGGGTGGCATTCCTTGATGCTGTAAGTAGTCCATGATCAGATAACTCGAGTTCCACAGCTTGTCTCCGTGGATCTCCGGTTCATGGTCTCTCTTGAGACCGCGAATCTCCGGATGGGCCGCACGCAGAACCGTGACCCCGTATGCCTCGTGCTGTGTCTTCTTTTCGCTCTTGTCTTTCTTCTTGCCCATGTCGATCCATCGCAGGAGATTAGGTTCCTTCACTAAGCGTCCAAAATAAGGAATCACCCCATGACAGCAACCGAGCCCGCCCTGCGCGTCGGCATTTTTGGCACAGGAGGCTGGGCCCGTCGTACACACATTCCCCATCTTCTCGACCTCGGTGCACAGATCGTTTGCCTGTGTGACACCCACGCTGAGGCCGTGGCTACGGCGGGGGAGGAATTCGGCATCGAGACGAGATACACCGACGGCCACCAAATGTTGGCAACTGAAAAACTTGACGTCCTGTATTCCTGCGTGCCGGCCTTCGCACGCACCGATATCGAGGCAACGGCAGCGCGGTCGGGTATTCACTTATTCAGTGAGAAACCGCAGTCGACGAGCATGCGTGTCGCCCGCCAGATCGCTGCCGCCGTCGATGCGGGCGGCGGTCTGAGCACGGTCTGCTTTCGTGAACGCTATCGGCCACTATTCCAGGAAGCTCGACGCCTGCTAGCAGACAAGCAGATCGTACACGCCCGCTTCCAAAGCCCTGGCGGTCTGCCATCACAAGAGCGGCGCCGTGACCAGGATCGCGCCTGGGGGCACTGGATGGCCAAGGCAGGCAGTCGCGCCTTCGATTGGGGTGTTCATGCCGTCGACTATCTGCGGTTCATGACGGGACTTGATGTGGCCAAGGCACAAGCCTTCTACCACGACCCGGCACACTACACCACGCCTCTGTCGAGTGTGTTTCAACTGGCCTTTACGACGGGCGCGACAGCGCAGTTGAGTTTTGTGTCAGCCATGGCTACGCCACCACCGAATGAACCGTGGTTCACCATCTACTACGAGGGCGGCTATCTGTCGGTCTTTCGCTATGAACGGATTGAGCAGAATGGCGAAATCGTCTACGAAGCAGACGACTTCGACCCCTGGCATGAGCAGGATCGCGTATTTCTTGACGCCGTTCAGCGGCATGATCCGACGGCGTTGCTCAATGACTACGCCGACGGCCTCAAGTCCCTGGCACCGGTGCTTGCATGTTGGGAATCAGCCAAGCGTGGTGGTCAGGTGATCGATGTCGCCGCCTTTGGAGCCCGGTAGTCGGTGAAAATACTCGCCGGAGCACGCAGATCTGCCGAGTCGATCGAGTTGGATCCGCCTCGTGACTGACAGATTGCGTGCCCGCTGGCGTGCCCCGGGCGGGTATGCGGAGTTTCTACGTATCGCCTTCCCCATGATTCTGTCGACGGCGAGTTGGAGCATTCAACATTTCGTCGATCGCATTTATCTGACATGGTATTCCACCGATGCCCTGGCGGCGGCGCTGCCTTCGGGGATGGTGAACTTCATCGCCGTCAGCTTCTTCATGGGACTCGCCGCCTATGTGAACACCTTCGTCGCTCAATACAGTGGCGCCGGTCGAGATGATCGCGTCGGCCCCTCGGTCTGGCAGGGAAACTATCTGGCCATTGCCGCCGGATTGGTCGGCCTGGCCTTCGCCTGGTTTGCAACACCCATCTTTGACCTCATTGGCCACGAACAAGCGATTCGTTCACACGAGACCGTCTACTTTCGGGTTCTGTGTTATGGGATGGCGCCCCTGATTCTTTCGACGTCCTTGTCGTGCTTTTACAGCGGGCGCGGCCGTACTTGGTCGATTCTCGGTGTCAGCGCCGCAGCAACGGTCCTTAATATCGTCGTCGACTACTCATTGATTTTCGGCCATTTTGGCGCACCAGAGATGGGCATTCGTGGCGCTGCCTGGGCGACGAATGCATCCGCCGCCTTTGCCTGTCTTCTCTATCTGGTTCTACTGGCACGCCCAAGATATCGGCAGCGTTTTGCCACATTCTCCGGCTGGCGCTTCGACGGCGATCTGTTCCGTCGGCTGCTTCGCTATGGTGGTCCAAATGGCATCAGCTTCATGCTCGATATGTTCGCCTTTACCTTTTTTATCCTCATTGTCGGGCGCATCGGCACGCTTGAACTGACGGCGACCAACCTCGCCTTCAACATCAACAGTCTCGCCTTCATGCCCCTCATAGGTGCCGGCATTGCACTGTCTAGTCTAGTCGGCCAACGGCTGGGAGCCGACGATCCAGAGGGTGCTCAGTATTGCACGTGGACGGGTGTTCATATTGCCATTGCCTATATGGGATTCATGTCTTTGCTCTTCCTGTTGCTTCCTGATCTGTTTCTCATGCCCTATGGGGCTGGCGCATCTGGCGCAGATTTTGAGGCGGCCCGAGTGATGGCACGGTCCCTACTTCGGATCGTCTCGATCTACTGTGTCTTTGATGCTGGGTTTATGATGTTCACCGCTGCCTTGAAAGGTGCGGGGGACACGAAGTATGTGATGTATGGTTCCTTCGCTCTGGGCTGCACATTCATGGTCGTCCCACCGGTCATTCTGGTGACCTGGTTCAATGCGGGAATCTTCACCGTATGGTCGTTTATCTGTTTCTTCCTGATCTCCGGATGCGGCCTGTTTTATCTTCGTTTCCGCGGCGGCAAGTGGAAGAGTATGCGAGTCATCGAAGGTCACCTTGAGTTGGCCGACCTTGAAGTGCCAACGGCAGCTGATGCTGGTTAATGCGAGGAAGTGACGGATGAGCAAGCGATTCTGGGGAGTCGATCTGGGTGGCACAAAGATCGAGGGCGTCGTGCTACCTACGGCTACATCGACGGAACCTCTGTGTCGTATGCGCGTGCCAACGGAGCGTGATCGTGGCTACGAGCATGTACGCGGGCAGATCGTGAGACTTGTCGAGCAGATGTCTGCCAGCGTCGGCGACGAGCCTGATGTACTTGGCGTAGGTACACCTGGCGTACTCGACCCGCAGACACTGCGACTGAAGAACTCGAATACGACCTGCCTCATCGACCAACCCCTGCAGAGTGATCTGCAGTCAGATCTTGGGATCGATGTCACGCTTGCGAATGATGCGAATTGCTTTGCTCTTGCCGAAGCCAGACTAGGCGCTGGTCGTGGAGCCCACACTGTATTTGGCATCATTCTGGGCACAGGCGTGGGTGGTGGCGTCGTCATCGATGGCCGCGCCCTCTTTGGATGCCAGGGAATCGCCGGCGAATGGGGACACAATGTCATGGATCCCGACGGCCGCCCGTGCTACTGCGGTCTGCGCGGCTGTGTGGAGACCCTGCTTGCAGGTCCTCATCTTGAGGCCCGCTACACCGAAGCGACGGGGCGAACGCTTTCGCTCACTGAGATTGCTGCCATTGCCGCAACAGATACGCAGGCCGAAGCCGTCATTACACACCTGTGTGATTGGTTTGCCCGCTGTGTCGCGTCAGTGATCAATATCCTCGACCCAGATATCGTCGTATTGGGCGGCGGCGTCAGCAATGTAGATGCCCTCTATTCACGCGGCGTTGAATCCCTGAGCAAATGGGTCTTCAACGACGTCCCACACACACGCATCGTGCGCAATCAGCTGGGTGACAGTGCGGGCGTCTTTGGCGCCGCCATGCTTACAGCTCAGGACGGCTCGGCCTAACCCTTAAGAGCGAGCCTTCTTCCAGGCTTCGAACTCTGCCAGCGTTTTCTCATCCGGCGGATAGGTGCCAACGATGGAAGCGCCTGAGCGGATCTTCTCCAGAATAAAGTCTTCTTTATCCTCCATCTCAGACGCTGCATCGCCTACCTGCGCCGCCAGATGGGCAGGGACGACGACGACCCCTTCGCCGTCGCCTACGATGATATCTCCGGGAAAAACCGCCACCTCACCGCATCCTACAGGCACCTGAATTTCACTGGGATAGTGCACGGTCTTGTTCGTGTGAGCATTCATGGCACGGGCGAAGGCTGGCATACCGGACGCAGCAATGGCGGGACTGTCACGATATGCTCCATCTGTGACGACGCCGGCGACTCCCTTCTGATGCATGCGTTCCGCCAGAATCGAACCCATCGTACCTGCGCGTGTTTCGCCACGTGCATCAATGACCAGCACGTCCCCCACTTCCATCTCCTCGATGCCTATACGCTGCTTGTCGGTGAGGTTGTCCATAGGAATGTCATTCAGATCCTCCCGGGCGGGAATGTATCTGAGGGTATACGCGCGACCGGCCATCTTCATGTCTGGTTGTAGCGGCGTCACATTGTGCATGAACGTGTTGCCAAGCCCATGCCCCTTCAATACCGATGTCAGTGTCGCAGTACTGGGCACCAGCAATTGATCCAGTGTCGCTTGGGAAATAGACGGCGGTGGAGTCATCTTGATTCTTCCATTGTTAGCGGATCATGCCGCGCGCATGGACCGGCCAGATCGCCTCGACCTGGTCGCCACGCACGGCGGCCATGACGTCATGTTCGTTGAAACAGGGACAAGGATGTACGGGGATCACTTGAACACGGTCACCAATCTGCGGCTGTGGGTCACAGCCTGAGACATCGAGATTCCCGTGTTCTTCTGAGGCGCCGTTGAAGTGGGCCTCGGGGAATTCAACCACGTGCCCCATAGAACCGCTGTCGCTGCCATCGCTGAAGATTGCAGCACTCATCGACTTGCTGCCAGCGTCCAGAATCGCGCGTGTTGCTGTCGGACGACTCACGACCGTTGCCAGAACACGGGCCGCACACTGTGCCACCGTGTGCGTCTTGATACTCAAATGTTTCATGCCGCCTACAGGGTACTCACCCGCTCTGAATTCGGTCAGTTCAGGAATCTCGTGAGACGTGAAAGACGCCGGCGTCGACCCACCACTGACTATTGGGTGCGGCAGACCGCGAGCGTCGAGCAACGCCAGGGTCTGTTGAATGAAGGGCCGATTCTCTGGCGGCGTCGGCATCGCCATCACACCACGGAAGTCGATACCGGGCAAGGAGTGTGCCAGTGCGGCCAGCTCCGCGCCCAGCTCCGGCGTCTCCACACCGGCGCGCGCCCCCACGTCCAGCTCAATGATCACGCCTACGTCGACACCCGCTTTTGATGTTGCTGCACTGATACCACGAATCGTGGTCTCGGAATCGGCGGCGACGGTCAAGCGAGTACGCTTCGTCAGTGCCACCAGCCGTCGTAGTTTCTGTTCGCCAATGATATTGAATGGGATCAGCACATCCTGGTCTACGCCACCATTCACCATCACTTCCGCTTCACCCAGTTTCTGGCATGTGATGCCGAAAGCCCCTCGAGCGATCTGCATATGCGCAATCGCCAGGCACTTATGGGTCTTGATGTGCGGACGCAGACCGATACCATGTTTACTGAAATAGGTCTGGTAGCGATCGAGGTTATCCTCTAGTCCATCGAGGTCAACTACAAGATGTGGCGTATCAAGTTCGTCGATATTCATGAGCAACTCCCGATCATGAATGGCTGCTGGAATGGGCGGGCGAAAGGGTAGATCAGCCCAGCACTTAGGGCAAGACGGCGACACTGGGCTGGCCCGTGGCGTATGGCCTGAATCAGTTCCCTATCCTACTCTATTCTTCCTCATACGTGTACGTCAGATCCACCTGGAGATCGATTCGACTCAATGCCTTTGAGCCTGCAAGTAGAGACACCTGCCGCCCTCGTGTGTGGTGTGATGGCTGATAGCGAGGGAGCCGTCCTCGACGCATGCTCTCGACTCGAGGAGATCTTTGGCGCGATGACAGATCGATCCGCCGTCTACGACTTCGAGGCATTCTCTGCGTACTACCGATCTGAAATGGGCGGGGGACTGCAGAAGTGCTTCGCTTGCTTTGGCGACCCAGTGATACCTTCGAGTCTTGCAGCGGCCAAACTCGACACCCTGAAGGTCGAACGAGAAGTGGCACACCAGATAGATGGCCATTGGCACCGAACAATCAATGTGGATCCAGGCCTGGTATCGGCCAACAGTCTGATCCTTGCCACCACCAAGGCCAGTGGCCATCGCATTGCGATCGCTCCCTCCTTGTTCGCTGAAGTAACGCTGCTGTTTGAAAAAGGGGAATACCGACCACTGCCCTGGAGCTATCGAGACGTTCAGTCAGCCCCGGTCCAGACACTTTTGCTACGACTACGCCAACGGTTGCTTGGTTAGGCGGGATTCACCAGCGGTCGGGACACGAGGATCAGGCCGGCGGATGCGGGTGAGGCGCCATGAAGACGAGCACGACGAGACGGGCATCGGAATCGTTGAGAACTCCATGGTCTTCGCCGGGAGGACACAGAACGGCCCATCCCGTTGACAATTCTTGTGATTCGGTGCCCACCGTGAAGGAGCCCTTGCCCTCGACGACATAGTAGATCTTGTCGTTGTCCTCATGACTGTGCAGAGCCTGCGATTGCCCTGGCTCAAAACAGTAGATATCACTGAACATTCGGGGCGATTCGAAGAGACCGATCTTCTGAAATTTCTCATCCGAGAATTGCGCCACACTACTGAGTTCCACAACGTGCATCGTACTCCCCTACCGGTCGCCGACTGATTTATATGTGCGGCCCACAGGCCCCGTGTAGATATGATTGGGTCGTATGAGACGATTGTTGTCCTGCTGCTCAATGACGTGTGCCGCCCAACCAGAAATTCGACTGGCCACAAAAATGGGAGTGAATAGCGGAATCGGTATGTCGAGACCGTAGTAGGCATAGGCGCAGGGCAGGTCGAGATTTGGGAAGATGCCCTTCTCTGCCAGCATGGTCTCTTCGGAGATTTCGGCGATCTGACGCCAACGATCCTCTCCCGTCTCCTGACTGACACTCAAACCGGCCTGCTTCATGGCTGGTACTCTGGAGTCTCCGCTCTTGTACTCGCGGTGACCAAATCCCATGATCTTGCGCTTGCTTTGCAGCGCATCCAGGATCCAGGTACGAGCATTGTCGGGGGTGCCAATCTCAAGCATCATTTCCATGGCCGCCTCATTGGCACCGCCGTGCAAAGGACCGCCGAGCGTCGCAACACCAGCTGTAATCGCCGCATGCATGTCTGCCAATGTGGATGCCGCAACACGTGCAGCGAAGGCTGATGCGTTGTATCCATGTTCGCTGTATAGGATCAGCGAAACATTCATCGCCTCGATGGCGTAGGCCTTGGGCTCTTCACCGCTGATCATGTAAAGAAGATTAGCCGCCAGACTCAGATCGTCGCGCGGTTCAACCGGTTCCTGGCCTTGAGCCAGACGGTGGCCGGCAGCGATGATCAGAGGAACTTTCGCTAACAGTCGCACAGCCTTGCGCACATTGGCTTCATGTGACGTGTCACCGGCGAGAGAATCTGCATCACTGTAGGCGAGAGCAGAGACGGCCGTGCGCAGCAAGGCCATGGGATGTGCCTTTGCCGGCGCCGTGCGCAGCAGATGCGCCACGGCATCAGGTAGTTGTCGTTCGATCAGCAGCGCATCATTGAAGGCGGCCAACTGGCCAAGACTTGGCAAATCATCGTGTAGCAGGAGATAGGCGACTTCCTCAAAACTTGCACCTCCCTCCGTGAGATCAACCAGGTCGTAGCCACGCATGTTGAGCTTGTTGCGTTCTACGTCAATGCACGAAATCGCAGACTCGCCGGCGATGACCCCCGCAAGGCCAGGACTGTAGCTGTTGGCTTCTGACATATTTATCTCCTGTGTCACTCGATTGCCGTGTTGCGGGCAGATGTTGGGCCCGCTGGCAGATCACTCTGTCGTGGCGTCGTGATCCCCAGCAATTCGCTGATCCAGATCGTTGTAGGCTTCGTAGTCGAGTAAGTCATAGAGCTCCGCACGGGTTTGCATCCGCTCCATCCAGTCGCTTGCGCTCCCCTTGTCACGCAGGTCCGTGAGCACACCCTCAACGGCCTTCATCATGACCCGAAACGCCGTCATCGGGAAAATGACCATGCGATAGCCGAGACGAGAGAATTCATCGACAGAGAGCATCGGCGTCTTGCCAAATTCGGTCATATTTGCCAGCAATGGCGCCTGCACAAGTTCGGCATAACGGCCGAATTCCTCTTCTGTCTGCAGGGCTTCGATGAAGATTGCATCGGCTCCCGCATCCAGATAACGCAGACCACGCTCAACAGCGGCATCAAAGCCCTCCACAGCGCGGGCATCTGTCCGCGCTATGAGGAGGAAATCGGGATTCGCCCTGGCCGTTGCGGCGGCGGTGAGCTTGCGCTCCATATCCTGACTCGACACCAGACGCTTGCCATCCAGATGGCCACAACGCTTCGGCATGACCTGGTCTTCGAGATGTATTCCTGCGACACCGGCAGATTCAAAGGTCTGCACCGTATGCATCACTTGCAGGACTTCGCCGAATCCGGTGTCTGCGTCACATATGGCTGGCACATCGACGCTGCGAGCAACATAGGCTGCGGTACGAGCCACTTCTTCCATGCCAAGCAGTGCGATGTCTGGGAAGCCAGCCAGACCATTGATAATGCCAGCCCCGGAGATGTAGATCGCCTCAAAACCCAATTGCTGCGCCATCATTGCGACGGGGGCATTGAAGCACCCTGGCATCGTGACAGTTCCCGTCGCAATCGACGCGCGTAATCTCGCCACCTTGTCAGCCGCACTGGGTCGGTTTGTCAGGTTCATCGTCTATGGACCATCACCTGTTGTGGCGATCGGATGTGGCGATCAGCCGACACGGATCGTTGCATCTCGTTCAGGCCCGACCGAGATAAGCGACACCGACGTACGACTGAGCTCTTCGATTTTCCGAACATAGGCCTTGGCCTTCTCAGGCAGGTCGTCGTAGGAGCGTGCTTCTGTCGTCGGCGCACACCAGCCATCAATCTCTTCGTAGATCGGCGTGCACTTGTCGAGAACACGAGGATCTGCTGGAAACTCCTCAAGCACCTCATCACCGAGCTTGTATGCCGTACACACCTTAAGACTCTCAACGGTGTCAAGAATGTCCATCCGCGTCAGCGCCAGGCTTGTGAGTCCATTCACTCGTGCCGACATCCGCGCGATGGTCGCGTCGAACCAACCACATCTACGCGCGCGTCCCGTGGTGGCACCATATTCCTGACCAAGTTCACGAATTCGTTCACCTTCTTCATCGTGAAGCTCTGTCGGAAAAGGACCATTGCCAACGCGCGTCATGTAGGCCTTGGTGACACCGATGATCTCATCGATCCGGGTGGGACCGACGCCGGCACCCGTACAAGCACCTCCTGCAGTCGTATTGGAAGAAGTCACAAAGGGATACGTCCCGTGATCGACATCGAGAAGGGTACCCTGTGCACCTTCGAAGAGCACTCGTTTGCCCTCATCGAGAGCCTTGTTCAGTAAGATGCTTGTATCAGTGACCATGGGACGCAATCTCTCTGCAAAAGCCAGATACTCGCGAGCAATTTCTTCGGCGTCGAGAGGCGCTGCACCGTAGATCTGTGTCAGCAGTTGATTCTTCTCTGCCAGAGCGGTATCGAGACGTTCACGGAGTCGGTCCGTATCCATCAGGTCCATCACGCGCATGCCGTGACTGCGATCAATCTTGTCCCGGTAGGCAGGTCCGATGCCACGACCGGTGGTACCGATGGCAGCGCTTCCTTTGCTGGCTTCGGCGGCCTGATCCAATGCTTTGTGGTAAGGCATCACCACATGGGCACAGTTGCTGACGAAGACACGCCCCTCTCCCATATCGAGACCACGTGCAGTCAGGTCATCGAGTTCCTCGAAGAAGGCTGCCAGATCCAGAACGACACCGTTGCCGACGATGCACTGAGTGTTCGGATTGATGCCACCCACAGGTAGCGCGTGGAAGATGTAGGTCTGGTCACCAACTTTCACAGTGTGACCGGCATTCGCTCCACCTTGAAAGCGGACGACAACCTCGGCTTCGGCGCCAAGAAAATCGACAATCTTGGCTTTGCCCTCGTCGCCCCATTGAGCACCGAGAACGATCGTTGCGGGCATAGGATTCCCTTTCTATTTGCTTGTACGGCTTGTCACAGAGTCACGCGACGCGCCCACGTGATGTGGTCGTCTCCGAGAATCTGTGCAAGCAGCTCGTCTGAAATTCGGCTGTCCAGGTTGAATACGGTGAGGGCGCTGGCGCCCTGTGCATCTCGACCAAGAGACAGTTGTGCAATGTTGACGTCATGTGTGCCCAGCAAGGTGCCAATACGGCCAATAATGCCAGGCACGTCGTCGTTGAGATAAAACAGCATGTGGCCTTCCGGCACGGCGTCGAGGACATAGTCATCGAAACGCACGATGCGTGGATCGCGCTTACCAAAGAGCGTACCGGAGACAACGCGTCGGCGTTCACCGTGCTGAAAAATCACGCTGATGAGACTTGTATAGTCCTCTGGCTCCGAACTGCGCAATTCGTCGATGCCAATGCCGCGCTCCTGCGCCAGCACTGGTGCATTGACGAAGTTGACTGATCCAGCGCTACCGAAGGACTCCATGATCCCCTTCAATACGGCGGACGTCAGTGGGGACGTCGTGTGTGAGGCGACCTCGCCGCGAAATTCTACGGTGATTCGCTCTACGTCACCGCCGGACAACTGGCCCTGCATGCGCCCAAGACATTCTCCCAACTCCAACCATGGGCGCAACTTCTCGTACAGATCTGGTGCGATCGAAGGGACATTGACGGCATTGCGAATGACACCATCCACGAGGACTTCGCGTATCTGCTTGGCAACCTGCAGCGCCACGTTGACCTGTGCTTCCTTCGTAGACGCCGCCAGATGTGGCGTGCAAATGACACGATCGTGGGCAACGAGGGCCGAACCGGGAACCGGTGGTTCCTCTTCAAAGACGTCCGTCGCGACACCCGCCACCTTGCCGGATTCAAGTCCATCGAGCAAAGCCGCTTCATCGACGATTCCACCCCGGGCACAGTTGATGACGCGGACACCGTCTTTGCACTGCGTCAGTTCAGCGGTTGAGAGACGGTGGCGTGTCTGCTCGGTCAGTGGAACATGGAATGTGAGGAAGTCTGCCTCAGGCCAGATTTCCTCAGCCGAGAGCAGCACAGCACCATAGGACTGTGCGACCTCAGGGGTAAAGGGCGGATCATAAGCAAGCACTCGCATGCCGAGGGCCGATGCACGCTTGGCAACCTCACGGCCGACCTGGCCGAGCCCAAAAACACCGATGGTCTTTCCCGTCAGCTCGACACCAGTGAAAGCGGACTTGTCCCACTTTCCATCCTTCACCGAGATATTCGCCTGAGGGATATTTCGTGCGAGAGACATCATCATCGAAATAGTGTGCTCTGCCGTACTGACCGAGTTGCCGCCAGGTGTATTCATCACGACCACCCCGGCGCGTGTCGCGGCATCGGAGTCGATATTGTCCACGCCTGCACCCGCACGGCCGATGGCACGCAAGCGACTCGCTCGCTCGAGGACCTGCGCGGTGACCTTCGTTGCGCTGCGAACGATGAGCCCGTCGTAGTCACCGATAGTCTCGAGCAGTTGCTCGGGCGTCAGATCAGTCCTCACATCGACGCTGATCTCACCGCCTTCTTCCAGAATGCCAACACATCCCGTGTCGACCTTGTCGCTAATGAGAACCCTCACTGGTTCTTGCCATCTTTCGTTACTTGATTCGCTGCACTGGTCTCTGATGTTGTGTCTGCAATCCACCGCCACAGATCACTTCGCCCCTCACCTGTCTCCGACGAGAATGGCAGGTAATCAAGGTCGGCAAGGCGACCTTCCTTCTCGAGGCGTTTCATCTGCTGATTGAGCTTTCCACGAGTCAGCTTGTCGATCTTGGTGAAGACCAACAGGAATGGCTGCGATAATTCTCGCAGGGTCTCTATCAATTGCAGATCGAGATCGCTTGGGCCGTGGCGCGCGTCGATCAATTGCACCACTGCACGCAGTTGCTTGCGTTTGTGCAGATAGCCATCGGTTAGCTTGCCAAGGGATCGTCGCAGATCCTGTCCACCATGGACGAATCCGTATCCGGGCAGGTCGACGAAATACACTCGTTCGTTGACGCGATAGTAGTTGAGCTGCTGTGTTTTTCCGGGTGTTGAACTGGTGCGGGCCAGGCTCTTGCGCTGAATAAGCCGATTGATCAGTGATGACTTGCCAACATTGGACCTACCGGCAAAGGCAATTTCCGCCAGACCATCGTCGGGTGCCGTATCGACGCCGACAGCGCCCATCACGAACTCGACCGTATCGACCCGCATATCCCAGCACCTTACCGTTACACAAGAGCACGCTCAGGCGCTCTTGCGTAGGTACTCGTCTTCGTCTTCGTCGTGCTCAACACCAGCGTCGATCATCTCAGCTGTCACAACAACCTCGGTGATCTCTTCGTGCGACGGTGTGTCGTACATGACGTCCATCAATGCTTGCTCAATGACGGATCGGAGACCTCGAGCTCCGGTGCCTTTCTGTACCGTCAGATCCACCACCCTGTGCAGTGCATCTTCTGTGAAGCTGAGATTCACGTCGTCAATCTCGAACAATCGACTCACCTGACGAATAATCGCGTTCTTCGGTTCAGTGAGGATACGGAATAGATCGCCCTCGCTGAGTGTATCAAGATTAGAGACGACAGGGACACGACCGACGAACTCAGGAATCAGACCGAATTGCAGCAGGTCCTCAGGTTGAACTTCAGACAGTACTGCGAGTGAATCATCCGATTCCTGCCCGGCATCATCAGAGCCGAAACCCATCGTGCGCTTGCCGATACGTGCAGAAATCACCTTCTCCAGGCCCTCGAAGGCACCACCACAGACGAAGAGGATATTGCTCGTATTGATCTGGATCATGGGCTGCTCTGGATGCTTCCGGCCGCCCTTGGGTGGAATATTGGCAACAGTCCCCTCAAGAATTTTCAGAAGCGCCTGCTGCACTCCCTCACCCGAGACATCACGACTGACTGCGGGAGTCGATGATTTACGAGCAATCTTGTCGATCTCATCGAGATAGACGATGCCCTTTTCTGCCCGGGCGACATCATAGTCGGCAGCCTGCAACAGGCCGACGAGCAAGTTTTCTACGTCCTCACCAACATATCCTGCTTCAGTGAGGATTGTTGCGTCAGCAATGGAAAAGGGCACTTGCAGGACCTTGGCCAGGGTCTGTGCCAGGAGCGTCTTGCCAGTTCCCGTGGGCCCGACGAGCAGAATATTGCTCTTATCGAGCTCAACGCCGTCGAGATTCACATTGGATCGAATCCGTTTGTAGTGATTGTAGACGGCGACGGAGAGGATCTTCTTGGCACGATCCTGACCGATCACGTACTCATCGAGGAAGTCCTTGATCTCAAGGGGCTTCGGTAGAGTACCCGTCTCCCAGGGCAGGGTCTGCTTCTTGTCCTCTGACAGCACATCGTTGCACAGCTTCACGCACTCGTTGCAGATATGCACAGACGGGCCGGTGATGATCTTATCGACCTGGCTGGCGCTGCGAGCGCAGAAGGAACAGCGAGGTTCGCTCTTTGCGGGACGACGTCTCATGGGCTGAAAACCTTAACCGGCGGCCTCCGCCGGAGTCGACACAGATAGAGTCGAGGGTTGGATGATCTCGTCGATCAGACCGTATTCACGCGATTCTTCGGGACTCATGAAGAAATCTCGCTCTGTATCTTGTTTGATCTGCTCGAGGTCGCGACCCGTGCATTCGGCGATGATCTCATTCAACTGGGTTCGGATCTTAATAATCTCACGGGCATGGATTTCCATATCCGACGCCTGCCCTCCGATACCACCCATGGGCTGGTGCAAAAGCATCCGGGCATTGGGTAGGCTCTGGCGCTTGCCCTTGGTACCTCCTGTCAACAACACGGCCCCCATACTGGATGCTTGACCAATACAGATCGTGGCGACGTCAGCAGTGATGTATTGCATGGTATCGTAGATCGCCAGACCGGCCGTCACCGAACCGCCGGGTGTGTTGATATAGAGAGATATATCCTTCTTGGGATCTTCGGAAGCCAGGAAGAGCATCTGCGCGATGATCAGATTTGCGATCCCATCATTGATCGGCGTACCGATGAAAACGATGCGCTCTTTCAACAGACGAGAGTAAATGTCGTAGGAGCGTTCGCCACGTCCGGTTTGCTCAATAACCATCGGGATGAGGGACATATTCTCTACACCTTCTTCTCGGTAATGTTCGCCGTCGATTCGAGTTGCTCAAAGATCTTGTCTTCTTCTAAATCGCGGCGCAGATCGCCGACTCGAGGAGAACGCTTGAGATCTTCTGCGGACAGTCCCATTTCTCCCGCACGCCCCTCCAGATACGTGTCGAACTCTTCATCAGAGACTTCGACGGTGATCTTGGAACGCAGCGCTTCCATCAATAGGTAAGACTTCAGGCGCCGTTCTCCCGACTGACGCTCCTCGTCGCTGAACTTTGCGAGGCGATCTTCAGACTCGTGGTCGTGGTCGTGGTCGTGGTCGTGGTCATGATCGTGGTCATGATCGTGGTCATGATCGTGGTCGTGGTCGTGGTCATGGTCATGGTCGTGATCCTGACCAGCCTGCTGACCCTGCCCCTGGGCCTGACTCTCGCGCTCCCGACGAATCGATTCCAGGTAATTGGCGATCAGACCCTCAGGAAATTCGATTTCGTGTTTCTCGAGCAATCCGTCCATGAGTTCACCACGCATCTGCTGCCGCGCCATGAAATCCCAACGCTGCGTCATTTGCTCGCGAACATGATCCTTGAGTTGATCGAGATTTTCGAACTGCTCACCCACGTCCTTGGCGAATTCGTCATCCAGCTCAGGCAGGGAGCGTTCGCGCACCTCTCTGGCTGTAACCAGAAAGTGCTCTTCTTTGCCTGCCAGTTCCTCATTGGGTAGGTCATCACGGTAGGTAAAGTCGATGGTGCGCTCTTCACCGGCGTTGATACCAACAAGTGCCTCTTCGAATTCGGGGCTCGGCGCCTCTGCATTGCCGACATGGAAGTAGCGCTCTTCATAACGATCGCCCTCGACAGGTTCGCCATTGTCGTCGAGACGCTGCAGATCGGCGATCAGTACATCCCCCTTCTCCAGGGCCCGCTCGACAGAACGCTCCGTCGCCTGACGATTGCGCAACTCGGCGAGCTGCTCGTCCATCTCGTCATCGGTGATCTCGTGAACGACGCGGCTGATGTCGAGTCCCTCATAGCTGTCGAGTTCGACCTCTGGCCAGATATCCAGACTTGCCGTGAAATTCAAGGCAGATCCAGGCTCGTGCTCGAGCTTGGTGATACGTGGCGTACCAGCTGGATTGATCCCGGCCGTCTGCGTTGCCTCTTGCAGAAGCTTGGGCAGTAGATCTTCAATGACTCCACTACGAATAGCTGGTCCGTAGCGCTGCTCGATGAGATTCAGAGGCACCTTACCCTTGCGGAAGCCGGGCACTTCGAGACGCTTCTGATACGTACGCAGGGCGGAGGACATCTCCTTGGACATGCGCTCCGCGGGAACTTCGATCTCTAGATCGCGTTCCCATTTACCGGTTTCGATGACGTTGGTCTGCACTAATCGCTTCTTGTGAAAGTGTGGCGCAGTCACCTCGAAACTTCGAAATGCGCCCTGCCTGGATGGGTCCGTGCGAAAGGGGGGACTCGAACCCCCAAGCCCTTTCGGGCACCAGATCCTAAATCTGGCGCGTCTGCCAGTTCCGCCACTCTCGCTAGGTGGGACCTTCTACCCGATCAGCTACACAGCCTGACCGGGACGCACAAAGAAACACACCGTGCCCCATCAGGAGCCGACGAGCATGACTCCTCGGGCCCTGGTGCGGTGGCGGTCCCGAACAAGACAAGAATATACGGGCCCATATATAAGGATACAAGAGAGGACCTTCGGGCCCGAAGCTCAGGCAGCCGGGTGCTTCCAGATGGCCATCCTTTTGGTGAGCTCACCTAGCAGATCAGCGATTTTGACGCGATTCTGTTCCATGGAATCACGTTCACGCACGGTGACCGTCTCATCTTCGAGCGTGTCCGAATCGATGGTGACACAGAAAGGCGTTCCCACCTCGTCCATCCGACGATAGCGGCGGCCGATGGCCCCACCCTCATCGTAAAAAACGCGCAGATGGTGGCGCAGGTCGGCTTCGATCCGACGCGCGACGTCGGGCATGCCATCTCTCTTCACAAGCGGCAGAATCGCCACCTTGATGGGAGCGATCTGCGGATGGAAGCGCATCACAGTACGCGTATCCTCCTTCACCTGTTCCTCATCGTAGGCGTTGGCGAGAACCATCATGGTTGAGCGACTCGCGCCGATCGAGGTCTCCACGACTGCGGGCAACACCTTTTCGCGCGTCCCTTCATCGAAATACTTCAACTGCTTACCGGAGAACTCTTCGTGCTGCCCCAGGTCGAACTGTCCACGATTGTGGATCCCCTCCACTTCGTCCCAGCCGAAGGGAAATTCGAAGTGGATGTCGAAAGCCTGCCGAGCGTAATGTGCGAGTTCGCCACTGCCATGCTCGTGCCAGCGCAGACGGCTGTCAGGGATCCCCAGAGCCTCGGTGAACCACTTACGACGCTCCTGTTTCCAGTAATCGAACCATTGGTCTTCTTCGCCAGGCCGGACAAAATACTGCATCTCCATCTGCTCGAATTCACGCGTGCGGAAGAGAAAGTTCTTCGTCGTGATCTCGTTGCGAAAGGCCTTGCCGATCTGCGCGATACCAAAGGGCAGCTTCTGCCGCATGGCCTGCTGCACATTGAGATAATTGACGAAGATGCCCTGCGCCGTCTCGGGTCGCAGATAGACGACACTCGCCGTATCCTCGACGGGGCCCACGTGTGTCTTGAACATCATGTTGAACTGGCGTGGTGGCGTCAGCTCGTTGCCTTTAGGGCTCTTGAGCCCCAGTTCGCCAATCTTGGCCGCCATCTCATCGAAGCTCAGATCAGTGCATTCTACGCCGGCCTCTTCGAGCAAGTGATCTAACCGGAAGCGCTCGTTCGTTTTGCCGTCTTCCACCATAGGATCGTTGAATCCCTCAACATGACCGGACGCCTCCCACACCTTTGGATGCATGAGGATCGACGCATCGATCCCCTCCACATCGTCACGGTAGGTCATCGAGCGCCACCAGGACTCCTTGATATTGCGCAGCAACTCGACGCCGAGAGGTCCGTAATCCCAGCAGCCATTCAGACCACCATAGATCTCCGAACTCTGGAAGATGAACCCCTTCCGTTTGCACAGGGAGACGAGCTTTTCCATTACATCTGACATATCAGTCCTTATCGTTCGCAGTCGCCGTGTTATGAGGCGGCTGATAGGGGCCGAGGGCATCGAGGAATTCGAGTGAACGCAGGCGTCCACTGGCCCCGGCATGGTATTCAAGAAAACCGCGTAGCATGTTACGGATCTCACCGCTGCGTGCTGGTGCCGCCGGCAGTTCGTCCCGCGAATAGGTTCGCATTGCTTGTAGCACCGCCAGAAATTGCAGACTCTCGCCACTCACACGGCGCGTCGAGGTACCGAAGATCGTGGTTCCCCCACCTTCATTGACATCAGCTGCAGTAGCGATCGCCTCTCGGGAGCAACTATGACACACCCCACCACCGAGAGCGGGACTGAACCAGCACGCCTGCGGCGTCAGTTCGCCGCCACAACTCGTGCACGCAACCAACTCGGGACGATAGCCAAGTGCTGCCGCCACGCGCAGCTGAAAATACCAGAACAACGACTCTAGCTGCGCCGGCGCGACCTCTTCCAGTCCCGCAAGGACGCCGGTGAGACACGCATAAAGACGCTCATTTGCTTCGTGCTCGATCGTCAATCGATCAAGCATTTCCGATGCCGCCCCGGCGTAGGCCAAACGCGTCAGATCCGTGAGCAACTGCGGGTGGGTGCGCACCACCTCAGCATCTGACAGGGTCTGCAGATCCCGATCGTCACGTAAATAACACACGATCTGAATCTCATTTGTCACCTCGAGGCAACCGCCGTATTTGCTTTTCGGCTTGCGTGCCCCTTTGGCCATGACCTTGAGCTTGCCATGATTCTCGCTGTAGAGCGTGACGAGCTTGCTCGTCTCGCCCATGCGAAAGGTTCGCAGGACAACGGCAGCCGTCTTGACGATCACTCTGGCCATCGTGTCGTCCCGCTATGTCAGTCGTTGACTGATGAGATCGAGTCGGTCGTATCCGGTTTGATCAGCCTGTATAAGTGCTCTCCGGGCAGCACAAGACCGTATTGCTCGCGCGCCATGCGTTCGACAAAGGCGGAGTCGTTCTCCATCCGCCACAGCACATTGCGCAGACTGTCGTTGGTCGCTTCCAACATCAACACCTCAGCCTCAAGATCAGTGAGGATCTGACGTTCCTCCTGCAGTTCGAGCCAACCACCTTGTCCTGTAAAGAAGATGTACGCCCAGCCGATGATCATCGCCAGCAAGAATGACAGTCCCCACCACCGACGCGTCTGACGCTCAGCCAGTGGTGCAGTGCGCGAAGCGAGCTTTGCCATGTTACATCAGCACGAGGTCGTCACGATGAATCACCTCCAGCGCCTTCTGGCCGAGTGTTTTCTCAACGACAGCAGAGCGCTGCCCACTGATCCGCTCGAGGTCGTCGCAGCCATAGCGACACAGACCGCGCGCCACCTCACGACCTTGACCATCTGCGATACGAACGACATCGCCCGCTGCAAATCCACCCTCGCAGCCCACAACCCCCGCCGGTAGGAGGGATCTGCCAAGGCGGGCGATCGCTTTCACGGCACCATCGTCAACGGTCACCGTGCCACGTGGAGGCGAGGCAAAACCGATCCACCGCTTGCGACTACCCATCCGTTTGCCACGCGGCAGAAACAGGGTTCCTACATTTTTGCCAGCGAGGATTTCGGGCAAGCGATGTTTGCGCGCATGCGCGACAATCGTCATCTCGCCGCAAGTGGTGAGGAGTCGCGCCGCACGCAATTTCGTCTCAATCCCGCCCCGGCCAAGTCGGTTACCCCCGCCTTGGGGACCGAGTTCCTGGTCGGGTGCCACATCCGTCAGCAGTCCCTCCCCTTTGCCGGCAACATAGCGACTGTAGACACCTTCGACATCGGAAAGGATGACCAGCAACTGTGCCTGAACCAGATTGGCCACGTAGGCAGCAAGCATGTCGTTATCACCAAGAGAGCGTCTCAACTCAGCGACGGCAACCGAGTCGTTCTCATTGATCACGGGAACGACGCCAAGTTTAAACAGCTGGCGTAGCGTGGTGCGCACATGATTGTATCGCTGGCGGTCGTCGAGGATGTCTCCCGCTGTCAACAGAACCTGTCCGACAGGCACATCGTGCCGACGAAAGAGGCTCTCATAGGTATGGACGAGGAGATTCTGCCCCACAGCTGCGACGGCCTGCAGTTCGGCAATCGCAGTGGGACGCTCCGCCATGCCGAGCCGTCCCATGCCGGCAGCGACGGCACCTGAAGATACGAGGATCACTTCGAGACCCTGTGCATGCAGCAAAGCCAGGTCACCGACGAGTCGTCGAATGGTCGGCCGGTGCAATTGACCATCGGCGCCGGTAAGACTACTGGAGCCAATCTTGACGACAAGACGGCGCACATCTGCCAATTGCTGCGGACGCTGGAATGTTGCGGCGGTTGTCACAGGACCGACCAATCAGGCGGCATACGGACGAACGACGACACCCCGGTCCGAAAGAAAGGATTTCACCTGCGGGATGCTGTAGACCTCGAAATGAAAGATCGACGCCGCCAGCGCCGCATTCGCTTCTCCCACGGTCAGCACTTCGAGTATGTGCTCTGTTGTCCCCGCGCCGCCAGAAGCCACGATCGGTACGTCGACACGACGGGCGACGGCCTGATTCAGTTCGATGTCATAGCCATCACGGGTGCCGTCTGCATCGATACTGTTGAGGACCAGCTCACCGACGCCACGCTCGACGAGTTCGTCCACCCATTCGAGGGCATCGAGACCCGTTGCCTTGCGACCACCATTGATATAGACCTCCCAGCTTGGGGACGCCGTATCAGCATCCGTTCTCAAGACGTCGATGGCGCCGACGATGCACTGGGATCCGAAACTGGCGGCACTTTGCGAAATAATTGTGGAATCGAGGACTGCGGCGGAGTTGATGGACACTTTGTCGGCGCCGCCCTTGAGGATCTCGCGCACATCCGCAAAGGTGCGAATGCCACCACCCACCGTAAGAGGGATAAAGACTCGCTCCGACACTTCGCGCACCAGGTCCATGACAATCTCACGCCCATCCGACGACGCGGTGATGTCGTAGAAGACGAGTTCGTCCGCCCCTTCCTGATCGTAGCGAGTTGCCAATTCTACCGGATCACCTGCGTCCTGGTCGGCAGAGAAGCGTACACCGCGCACATTGCGCCCGTTCTTCACATCCAGGCAGGGGATGATGCGTTTGGCTAACAAAACGCTACAACCGATCAGTTGAAGGAAGCAAAATTGGTCAGCAATCTCAGGCCGATCTTCTGGCTCTTTTCGGGATGGAACTGAACGCCATAGACATTGTCGCGGCCAGCAATACTGGTGTATTGGATGCCATAGTCCGTTGTCGCCAGTTGGTCCGTCGCCTGCTCGGCTTCCACATAGTAGGAGTGCACGAAGTAGAAGAAACTGCCATCCTCGACACCTTCCAGCAGCGGCGAGGCAACCTGTCGCTCGATCTGATTCCAGCCGATCTGGGGCACCTTCTCTGACGTAGGAAAACGCACACACTTGCCGGGCAAAAGTCCGAGGCCCGTGTGCTGACCCATCTCTTCAGAGCCACCGAACATCAACTGCAAGCCGACGCAGATTCCCAGGAAGGGTCGACCGGTGTCCACATGATCGTGGATCCGCTGATCCCACCCACCTTCACGCAGATTACGCATGGCGTCGCCGAAAGCTGCATCGCCGGGAAGCACGAGATGGTCAGCATCGGCAAGTTGGCCAGCATCGGTAATGATCTTTGCGTCGTGCCCAAGATACTGAAAGGCTTTCTCAACACTGCGCAAATTGCCCATGCCATAATCGATCACGGCAATCATGATCCATCCTCCTCGGGCCGGCCCAGTTCCTGCGAACGCTGCGTTGCAGCTTCGACAGCAGCGATGAACGCATGACGTACCCCTGCCGCCTCTAACTGTGCGAGTCCCGCGATGGTCGTCCCACCGGGAGAGGTCACCTGATCACGCAGCGCCGCCGGATGGTCACCGGTTTCGAGGACCATCCGTCCTGCACCCGCAACGGTCTGGGCAGCCAGTTGCAACGCCGTTTCGCGTGGCAACCCCGCCTTCACACCACCATCGGCGAGGGCTTCAATCACCGTATATACATAGGCAGGTCCACTACCCGACAAACCGGTTACGGCGTCGAGCTGAGACTCCGCCACCTCAACACTGCTGCCGACGAGGGCAAACAGATCGACCACCATCTTCACATGTTCTGCGGTGGCGTGCTGCCCTCCTGCAACCGCTGTGGCCCCCGCTTGCAGGCGCACGAGTGTCTGCGGCATGACCCGCACAACGGGGTGATCAGTGCCGATCATCTCGACAATGCGATCGGTCGTAACGCCCGCCATGATGGAGACAATCGGTTGCCCTTGTAGCAGATGCTCTGCCAGGGCGCCAAGGACACCGGGTGCACTCTGTGGCTTCACACCTACCAGCACGATGTCGCGTGAATCGCACGCCAGTGCGAGCTCGCTTCCGGTAACAACACCGCGAGCTGCGAGAGGTTCAAGAATGTCGAGACGTTGATCGACTGCCGTCAGGCGTGCTGGGTCGACGCCGGCATCAAGTAGGCCGTGCAACAGGCTGCCGCCCATGTTACCAGCACCCACGATACCGACACTACACGGTTTGGCCGTGGTCACCGATGGATCTCCTGTTGAGGTCTTGCAGCGAGAGAGAAGGCTATAGTGTGGAGCGGAATTCTATGATAGCCGGGGTGCGAAATACTGTCAAAGGAATCGTCGAAACTTTGGCGTCTTCAAAGTCGCAGACTTTGACCTTTTCAAAGTCGCAAACTCTTGCCTTTCAAAGTCGTGTTCTTTCGGCATGTCATGCACGTGTTGAAGACTGTCGCCTCTCTGAAAACAGGAGACTTTCTCCTTGACCTTTCGAAAAAACACCTGCTATCTTTCTCCTACGTGTTACGTAGGAAGAACATGCTGATTCTTGTGAGGGAGAGAACAGTGTGTAACCCGGGAGATGTAGACGACCACCGGGTGTCTACGTGACAACGAAAATTTAGGGAGAACAGCGTCTTGCGAGAGGCCAACGTGCCTCGACGAGTTGCCAAACGCGCACAAAGGAGAAAGCACGATGGCGAAGAAGAAAGCAGCAAAGAAGACAGCTGCTAAGAAAAAGGCGGCACCGAAGAAAAAGGCTGCTGCCAAGAAGAAGACAGCAAAGAAGGCTGCTAAGAAGAAGGCCGCACCGAAGAAGAAGGCGGCGAAGAAAGCTGCTAAGAAGAAAGCGGCACCGAAAAAGGCGGCGAAGAAAGCTGCTAAGAAGAAGGCCGCACCGAAGAAGAAGGCGGCGAAGAAAGCTGCCAAGAAGAAAGCGGCACCGAAAAAGGCGGCGAAGAAGGCTGCTAAGAAGAAGCCCGCTGCCAAGAAAAAGGCAGCAAAAAAAAAAGGTAAGAAGGTAAAGCGTAAGCCCAATCCCTCGTTTATGCGTCCATTACAGCCGGACGCAGCCCTAGGGGCCGTGGTTGGTTCTAAACCGCTACCACGGACCCAGGTCGTCAAGAAGCTCTGGGTTTACATCAAGAAGAACAACCTGCAGGACTCGCAGAACAGACGGATGATCAACGCCGACGAGAAGCTTCGCAGTGTTTTTGGTGGTAAGAAGCAGGTCAGCATGTTTGAGATGACCAAGCTCGTAAGCAAGCACATGAAGTAGGCGATTCATCCCGTACCTGCAGTAAAGCCTTCCTACAGCAACGAGAGGAGTTCCCAGCCCTGGGAACTCCTCTTTTTTTGTGCCCTGCTCTCGACGTCCGCAGGTGGTCCCGTATATTACCCGACCGAAATCACCCCCCTACCCACCAGGCACTCGCAGCTGATGATGTCACCAAAACGCCCCGCTCTCGTCGCCCTCGCGGATGGAACGGTTTTCGAGGGTCACTGTGTCGCCGGCGACGGCGAAGTCTTCGGTGAAATGGTCTTCAACACCAGCATGACAGGTTATCAGGAGATCCTGACGGACCCGTCGTATGCGGGACAGATGGTGACCATGACCTATCCGCACATAGGGAACTATGGCGTAACACCCGAGGACAATGAATCGTCGCAACCGCACGTGCGTGCATTCATCATGAAGCAGTGTTGTCACCGCCCCTCCAATCAACGCGCCACGGGAGGCCTGATCGAATATCTCGAGGAGCACGGCGTCATTGGCGTTGAGGGTATCGATACACGGCAATTGACACGCCATGTACGCACTGAGGGAGCGATGAAGGCCGCCGTCTCTACAACCGAGACAGAGGCCGATGCATTGATAGAACGGGCGCGTTCCTGGGAAGGACTGGAAGGGAAGGATCTTGCGAAGGAAGTGACGTGTGCGGACACGTACGTCGTGGAATCACAGACTCAGCAGCGGGCTCATGTGGTGGCCTTTGACTTCGGCATGAAGCGTAGTATTGTCCGCAAACTCAGCGAGGCGGGTTGCCGGGTGACAGTTGTCCCCGCCGCCACGACGGCAGAAGAGGCCTTGGCCCACGAGCCAGATGGTATCTTCCTGTCGAATGGCCCGGGCGACCCACGGCCACTGGATTACGCCATCGAAACGACGAAGAAACTGATTGCCACGGCGAACCTGCCCATGTTCGGCATCTGTCTCGGCCACGAGATCCTTGGACTGGCTTTCGGCGCTGAGATCTACAAACTCAAATTCGGCCATCGCGGCGCCAATCAGCCCATCAAGGAGCACGCGAGCCAACGCATTCTGATCACATCAGAGAATCACGGATGGGGAGTCAGAAGCGAGTCGTTGCCGCCCATGCTGGAGATTACGCGCAACAATCTCAATGACGGATGTGTCGAAGGCTTCCAGCACCGAGACCGTCCGATCTTCTCGATACAGTGTCATCCAGAAGCTTCCCCCGGACCTCATGATAGTGATCATCTGTTCGGATACTTCGCCGAATTGATGCAGCGCCATACAGCGTAAACTGTCAACGGTGATGCGGCGCGATCGTTCTGCTCGGTCGCCGCACAAGCCCCAAGACTGGAGTCATCTGCTATGCCTATCGTCCCCCAGGATACACTGCGTCGCCTGGCCATCGACATCTTCTCAGCCACTGGCATTCCAGCAGACGATGCAAAGATCGTCGCCGATCACCTCGTCGACAGCCATCTGTTCGGACACGATTCGCATGGCACCTGGTTCCTCCCATCCTACGCCCGGTCCATGAAGAAGGGGTATGTGCCCTGGGAAGATCGTGATCTCATTCGCGAGAACCCGGCGATCGCGCTATACGATGGAAAGGGTGGAAATGGCATCGTTGCCGTTACGCGTGCCGTCGATCTGGCGATCGAAAAGGCACGGACGACGACCTTCGGATTCATTGGCCTCAAGTCCGTCAGTCATATTGGCCGACTCGGTGACTACCCACCCCGCATTGCCGAACAGGGCATGCTCGGTATGGTTTGGTTGAACGGAGGCGGGCTATTTCTGGCTCCGCACGGCAGTGCGGATCGCCGCCTGCGCCCCGAACCCATTGCCTTTGCGGCGCCCCGCGGCAATGGTCTGCCCCCCTTCATGCTCGACATGACGATGACCGTCGTTGCAGGCGGCAAGATCGAGCAGAAGATCATCCGTGGCGAACCTTTGCCCGAGGGCTGGGTAATCGACCAGGAGGGCAACGATGTCACCGATGCCGAGAAATACCGGGATACATCAACAGGTGTTCTGCCTTTGGGAGGTCGGCAATTTGGCCACAAGGGCCACGGCTTGGCCATGATGGTCGAGATGCTCGTGGGCCCCCTCTCGCATGCAGGCTGCACGAAAGAAGATGGCGGCGGCGGTGGCGTGATGGTACTCGCCATCGACATCTCCGCTTTTACCGATCTCGAAACCTATACCGAGGAAGTTGAGGGCCTCGCCGAGTGGGTCTGCTCAGCTCGTCCACTGCCAGGTGTCGACAAGATCTATGCGCCTGGTGAGATCGAACAGGAAACCCACAAGCAACGGATGGCCAGTGGCATTGAGTTGCCACAGCCTGTCTGGGATAGCATCGGCGAGGTAGCAGCAGAATTGCAAGTAGAGATGCCCGAGATCTCCTGACCCATCCTGCTGAACCTGGCGAACTACATCGACACGCCGAGTAATCCCCGCGTGATCTGAAAATCGGCGTTGCCACGCAGTGACAGAGGTTTGAAGTCACCTCTAGACATAGCCTCGATCAGGCTCACCAATGCAGCCGGCCAGTTTTCACCACTGCCTTCTGCACGCGCATCCAAATCGGCCCCATAGAGTTCGGCCACACGATCTGAACTCGTCCA
>JABJJN010000032.1 GCA_018660835.1 Gemmatimonadota bacterium
CGGCCCCCTTCGGCAACCCGATATCGACTGGGGCCTACCTGCTGCTGTGCCTGCCGCTGTTGATATGGGCTTCTCGCCATTCCAAGACTTCCGCTATACGAACCACATTCGCTGTGGTCAGCGCCATCGGGATCTGCACCGCCGTCATGACCCAGAGCCGTGGAACCTGGCTCGGACTTTGCCCCTTGATCGTGATGGTGTTGTGGTTGGCCTGGGCCCGTTTGCGGTCATCGACACGCGACCAAGGGATCATCGTCGCCGTCTTGATCGTCCTTGGGATAGCCCTGGCATCCTGGCTAATGAAGGGTGCGGGATCAGACGGTTGGCTCGAGGCCCAGGTGGGCAAAGTGCATCAACGTGCGATGATGGTTGCGCCGTCACAGCTTCGGTTAACGGAGCCGTACCGTATTTCGCAGTACTTGACGACCGGCAACGTCCTGAAAGCACATCCCCTTCTAGGTGTCGGCTTGGGGAACTTCACTCGGGTCTACGACAGGTATCGGCACTCGTCGTCACCCTCAAGGGAGACGCATCCGGCGCGCACGACAGAGAATATGTACCTGATGTTTGCTGCCGAAACTGGCATAGCCGGATTCGCCTGTGCACTCGGATTGCTATGTGCCGTCGGCAAGAATCTCTGGCGACTGTATCGACGGCTGCCACGAGGACCCTCCAGAGACTTGGCGATTGCTTCGCTGGCCGCAGTGGTCGGGCTCTCCATCAATATGCTGACATGGGATGCATTGTACGATCCATCCATCCGTGTATTGTTCTGGACGATCATCGGCGTAGGGCTGGCGCTGGCACGGGTCACAGCGGAGGAACGCGCTTGAACATTCTGTTCCTTACCAAATACTATGCTCCCTCTGAGGGTGGCATTGAACGCTACAGTCATCTGTTGTGCACAGGTCTGGTACAGCGGCGCCACAATGTCGAGGTCATCGCATTCTCCGATGAAAACAGTGAGGCGCGAACTGAGATCGTCGACGGTGTCACCGTGCACAGGCTTAAACGGCATATCAATCTGGCCAGGGCACCCCTGTCTCTTACACTGCCCGCAAGACTGAGACAGGCAACAGCTGACTGCGACGTGGTCCATCTGAATTTCCCCAACCCCTGGATGGAACTGATGTATCTGGCACTCCATCCCCAGATCCCGACCGTCTTGTCCTATCACAGTGATATCCTGCGCAAGCATCCATTTCAGCGGATCTATATGCCATTTGCTCACAGGCTGTTCCAGAGAGTGAGCGCCGTCATCGCCAGTTCCCCCGCCTACGCAGCAAGCTCTGAGTTGCTGACAAGGTTCGGACACCTCTGCCACACGATTCCTTATCCAGTTGACATCGACCGGATGCAGGCGGTCCAGGATGGCGAGATCGCCGCCGCCCGGAAGCGCCACGGACGCTTCGTATTATTCTGCGGCAGGCTCGTGCACTACAAGGGGATCGAATACCTGGTCGAGGCGATATCACAACTGAACGATGTCCGCCTGGTGATTGCTGGCACAGGCCCCGAGCAAGCCAAGTGCCGACAAGCGATTGTGTCCCTTGGGCTCGAAGATCGAGTTGATCTGGTTGGCAAGATTGATGATGATGAACTCAAAGCCCTCTACCACGCATGCGAATGTTTCGTACTGCCATCGATCAGCCGTGCCGAGTCCTTTGGTATCGTTCTCGCCGAAGCGATGGCCTGCGGCCGCCCAGTGATCTCAACAGACATAGGGTCAGGAACCAGTCACATCAATATCGACGGTGAGACCGGCTATGTTGTGCCTCCGCGTGACGCCAAAGCGCTAGCGGCGGCGATCGCCCGTGTTGTGGGAGATGTCGATATCCAAAGGCAACTCGGGTCCAGTGCTCGCCGTCGGGCGGAAACCTCCTTTGGCACCGACACCATCCTCGACCAGACGATCCAGCTGTATGACGAAATTGTGGCTGACGACCGGCAGACCGGCGCATCGGCAAGGAGTCTGGGTTGAGCCTGCGAGTCTTCGGTGGGGCCTGGGTAGCGATGATTCTGGACGCATTCGCAACCGGCGCTGCCTTCATGGTAGCCTTCTGGTTGCGATTCTCCCTGACCTTCCTCCCCGATCGCCTGGTTCCATCACTGGAAGTCTACATTCGTTTCGCTATCGTGGTTGGTGTCGTCAGTGTCGTCGCCCTGCAAGCCTCGGGGGTCTACAGGAAGGGCAATGCATCACTAGAGTGGGATGACATTGCGTCCATCTTTCGCGGTTCGGCGCTGGCTTTCCTTCTTGTGGCGGCCATCAGCTTTCTCATTCGCGGCGGCGTCTCCGGCGTCGAAGAGCAAAGCTACTCGCGGCTGACGATCGGTATCTCGTGGATTCTGGCGCTGCTGTTTCTCAGCGGCTGGAGGCTCTGCTGGCGCACCTTTGAGCGTGTGCTGTTCGGGCAGGGCTTGGGAATCACAAACGTGCTTGTTGTGGGAGTGAACCCGACAAGTGTGAGATTCCAACAGGCCGTCGACGCCATGCGCCACTCACGTTACAAGGTGGTTGGCTTCGTGGCGGACGAAGAGAATGGGGAAGACGCTGACGTTGGCGAACTGACGATTCTCGGATGTTTGGCGGAGTTACCTGTGATCTTGCACGAGGTGAGAATACATCAGATGGTGGCAGCCCTGAACAAGCCGACGTCCGATGATATCGCGCGCCTGATGAAACTGTGTGCGCAATCAAGTATCGAGTTCCGCTCCATCCCCGACGTGCCGAGTCTGTTGTTGTCACCTGCGCGAGTTGAAGAGGTCGCCGGGTTTCCATTGTTCACGCCTGAAGAAGGACTGTCACGCCTTCGCAGTCAGGTCGCCAAGCGAAGTCTGGACCTGCTTCTGTCTACGGTTCTGATGGTGATAGGCGCTCCCCTCGGACTGTGTCTCGCTGTGCTGGTTTCCTGGTCCTCAAAGGGCACCGTCTTCTTTCCGCAGGAGCGTGTGGGCAAAGACGGCCGTCGATTCAGGATGTATAAATTTCGTTCGATGGTACACGACGCCGAAGAGCAGCTCGAGGAGCTGCGCATGAAGAACGTTGCCGGTTCAGATCCTGTCCTGAGGTTGCGCAATGATCCCCGGGTGACGCCAATAGGTCGCTTCATGCGCAGTTTGAGTCTCGATGAACTGCCGCAACTGATCAATGTCATCAAAGGTGAAATGAGCCTGGTGGGCCCACGTCCGCACGTGCCCTATGAAGTGGACCACTACAGCGAGTGGCACAAGCGTCGACACGATGTGCTGCCGGGTATCACCGGACTCACTCAGGTGAGTGGCCGCCGCGCTCTCGCATTGGATGACATGATCAAGCTGGATATCTACTACATCGAGAATTGGTCTGTCTGGCTCGACCTACGAATCATGCTGCAGACCATACCGATTGTTCTGAGCGGTCGTGGGGCGTATTAAGATCTCATCCAGAGTAACCACTTCCAGGATGCCCGTATGATGGCTAAAAGTGGACAAAAAATACTACACATGACTTTCCACAAATGCGGAAGTCAATGGGTGCGCGATGTGCTGACCTCTCCCGAGATCGTGGCACACAGCAGCGTGGGTCTGGGCAACTCGGGTGTTGATCTGCAGCGCGAAACATGGCCTGCGCAAGATCCCGGAACCCTGGTCGGACCGGTTTACAATGGATCTGCGCAGGATTGGCTGACGCAAAAAGAAACAGGACAGAAAGCTGTCGTCGTCTTGCGCGACCCACGCGATCGACTCGTGTCGATGATGTACTCATACACATACAGTCACACGCCGAACAATGTAACTGCGGCGATTCGTGGGCCTCTGCTATCTCTATCAGAGCGGGATCGTTTGCTGACGTGTCTATTCGATAGCCGCCACATTGAGCACGCCATGAGATCTTGGGCTGGAGGCATAGATGATTCCTTTGTGACCAAGTACGAGTCGTTGAGCGCTGATGCGCTACATGAATTCGCGGCAATCGTGGATTTTCTAGAGTGGAATATCCCGCCCGAAGTACTTGCTGCGGCAGTTTCACGTCACTCATTCGAGAATCGCAGTGGCCGGAAACCGGGTGACATCAACATTCATAGCCATTACCGATCAGGTGTCGCGGCCGGCTGGCGGCAGCATTTTGATCGTGACCTCGGCAGACTGTTTGAAGCATTGTTCCCGGAGCTACTCAGCAGAATGGGATATGAAGAGGACTGCTCCTGGTTCGAGGCGCTGCCAGCGGCGGCGGAAACACTACAGGCAGGGGAAGTTTCAGGAGAGCACGAAGCCCGTGCAGAGGTCACTCGTATGGCGGAGAAACTCCACGTCATCGAGATGGAATGCCAGAAGCGCGGCACGGTTATCGAAGAACTGCAGGAAGTGGCTCAACAGCGCCTTCAGCTCATCGAGGAACTTGACTTCGCCTGCAAGCAACTCCGCACCACCGAAGGTGCAGGATGATGATGCAACTGCGCGTGCCCTTGGCCAGGTGGGGGCTGCTATCGGAGTTGGTTCGGAGGGAATTCGGGGCCAGTCAACGAGGCACACTAGGCGGTGGCGCTTGGTTACTCATACAGCCCCTGTTTCTTCTTGCTGTCTACACCTTTGCATTTGGTGTTGTGCTGAGAGCGAGATGGGGAGGGGAGGGAGACGTGGAGACCTATGGGTTCATGCTCTTTGCCGGTCTGATCGTGTTCAATCTGTTTGCCGAGTGCTTTCGGAGTGCACCAACTCTGATTACTGACAATCCGAACTTCGTCAAGAAGGTTGTTTTCCCTCTCGAACTGCTCGCCTGCGTCTTGGCCATCGCATCGACGGGGCGGGCGTTCATCAGCCTGTGCGTGTGGCTTGTCAGCTATACTCTTATCGTCGGCTTCCCCACTGTTTCAGTACTGTATGCCCCTCTGATTCTTCTGGCCTTCTTTCCCGCTTTGTTCGGTGTAGGATGGCTCTTTAGCGCACTCGGCACTGTCACGCGAGATCTCAAGCAGATTGCTGATTTGGTTGCCCACGCGATGCTTTTTGTGACACCCGTGTTCTACAGTATTGACATCATTGGTGGAGTCCATCAGAGCATTCTGTTGCTCAATCCGCTGACATTCATCGTCCAGCAACTTCGACTCGTTTTACTGGTTGGCGCGACGCCTGATCTTTTGGGACTGGCCATCTACTTTGCTTCTGGTGTCTTCTTCAGCGCCGCCTGCTATCTCTTCTTCCGTCGTCTTCGACCGATGTTCGCAGACCTCATATGAATGTCGACAGCAAAACTCCAGTAGTGACAATTGCGGTGCCAAGCCTCAATCAGGGGCGATATCTCACCGATGCGCTTGAGTCCATTTTTTCGCAGGAAGTCCCTGTCGAAGTATTCGTTGCTGACGGGGGATCGACCGACACATCAGTAGATGTTATCCGGCAATGGGAGCCACGCCTGTCAGGCTGGAGAAGTCATCCCGACAGTGGGCAAGCGGCGGCAATCAATGAGTCCATCGAAAAGGGCACTGCTCCGTATGTGGGGTGGCTGAACAGTGATGACTGTTACCTTCCCGGAGGCTTGCGGGTCCTGGTCGATGCACTGGAGGCTCACCACGAGTGGCCCGCGGCTTACGCACTGGCGGAGGACGCGGATTCGAGCCTGACAAACAGATCAAACGTCTGGGTCGAGCCCTTCAATGAACGGCGTCTGGCGGTGCGATGTTTCATTTCTCAGCCAGCGACACTCATTCGTCGATCGGCCTGGGAGGCAGTTGGCGGTTTGAACGAAGATTTTGAGCTGGCGATGGACTACGATCTCTGGTGGAGACTGTACCGTCGATTTGGACCTCTCGGATTTGAAGAGGAACTGGTGGCTCTGAATCGCAGTCATGACAGTTCCAAGACCAGGACGCAGAGAAAGCGACACTATCAGGAGGCGATCCAAGTCGTACGAAGTCACTATGGCAGAGTGCCGTGGAAATGGTGGCTCTACTGGGTTTTTGCAGTTTGGTTTCGGTCCTTCTTTGCGGCGCAGAAACGATGAGCGACGCAGCCATCACAGTCAGGGGAGTCAGCAAGACATACTCTCTGCCGCGCAGTCCGTGGGCTCGCCTTTCCAAGGCAATGCTGCCCGGAACTGCCAGTCGCGAGCCGGGAATACGAGCATTGCACGACGTGTCCTTCGAGGTGAATCGCGGCGAAGCCGTAGCAATCATCGGTCGCAATGGCAGCGGCAAAAGCACGCTGCTTGAGATCATCTCGCGGACCTTGATGCCGTCTGCCGGGGAAGTGCATGTCAGTGGGCGAATCACCGCGTTACTTGAACTGGGCAGTGGTTTTTCTCCGGACTACACAGGGCGGGAAAACGTCTTCATGAATGGCCTGCTGATGGGCCTGACGCGTACCGAGCTAGAGAATAGATTCGACGATATCGTCGCATTCGCGGAAATCGGCGACGCTATCGACAGGCCTGTCCGCACCTACTCCACTGGTATGCTCGTACGTCTGGCATTCTCAGTCCAGATCGCCTTGGAACCAGATGTGCTGGTGGTTGACGAGGCACTCAGCGTGGGAGACTACTTCTTCCAACAGAAGTGTTTTGGTCGTCTGCGACAGCTAAGAGATCAAGGACTGACTCTGGTTTTGGTATCCCATGACATGGGCACCGTAAAGTCTCTGTGTGCAAAGGCCCTGTATCTCCGGAGAGGAGAGGCCATCTGTTTCGGTGATACTCGCAGCGTCGTATATGAGTACATGTCCGAATTGAACGCACCTCTCACGCAGGCGGACTCCATTTCCGTCGCTCCGGAGCCAACTGGCGAGGTCGAGAGGTCGACACTATCCAAGATCAAGCAGGGGGCACTCTGGTCGGTCGCGGATGATCTCGAAGCAGACAGACACTTGTTGGCCGTCAATGTTCTGGGAACCGATGGTCAACCAGTCAGCCATGTTGGTATGGGAGAGACCGCCTTGGTGCAGGTTTGTTTTAGAACGCCTGCGGGGACGTCTGGACACATTTCACTGGTTATCAAGAACCGCTATGATCAGATCGTGACGAGCACCGGGACGTATCTGCTGGGGGCTGCTCCACAGAGTTCCAGTGGGGCGTTGTTCGCCACGGTCACTTTCGAAATCGACTTCATGCTGGAAGCGGGAGCCTACTCTCTTAATGTTGGCTTCGGCGTGCCCGTTGCTGCCAACCAAGGAAGGCAACTCGATCGGAGTGACTGGTTCGGACCACTGCATGTAAAGTGGGATTATGAGACGAATCGCGCGCCTTTCCTCGGGATGTTTGGTCTGCCTGCCCGCATCCACGATGCGGCTGAACCCCGCGTATCAGAGGGATCTGTATGAGTCTGGCGACACGATCGAAGGCGGAGCATGAAGAGACGAGGAGATGTGGCGAGGGTTGTCGTAGGATGACGGCGACGGCTGCTGGCTCCGCAATCATGGATTCAAGAGGAATGGGCGGATCCAGTGCAGGTGACCGTTATTCTCTCTGGCTTGGCACGACTCTAGTGAATGGGCTCGAATTACTGTTTCTCCCGGGGATGACGATTTAGTGGAAGCGGGAATGGCACACATTCCGGACCTTGATTGGTACTGGTGGCTCCTCATAGTGGTAGGGCTGATTTCGCTGTTTAGTGTTTACAGATGGTTCAGCAGTGACCGTCAGAACGATCCTCCCGACGATATCTATCCCCTGTACTGACTCGATGTCGCAAACTGACGAAAACGGAGATTCCTCCAAAGAGGAAATCACAGAGATGCAACCACTCGCGTCTTCAAATCAAGAGAATCAGGCTCTCCAGCACGAGTATCAGGAGCAGTTGCGCTCGAGTGGTTCCGTATCTCGAAGACACTGTTGGGTCGTTGCTGCCCCGAAGTCAGGGTCGACCTGGCTTACCTGGTTACTTGAACAGTGCCTTGGTTGGCCCAAAGCGGTCCTGCTTCCCTGCTACGAACGCCGAGAGCAGGAAATTGACCTGCGGATGCTCGATAGCCACGCGGAGAAGGCGGATTTGATTACACCGAATCAGCACTGCCGCTTTAGCCTGGCAACGGAGGCCTTCATCGGCAGACCCGGTGTCAAGGTCATTCTGCAAGTCCGCGATCTCTTTGACATGCTCGCCAGCAAGATCGATCACATCGAGAGGGAGGGACCGCTCTTTCCGATGGCGTACATGGACATGGAATCATGGCATCAGCTGGAACACAGTGCTCGAACAGATTTCATCATCGATATGATCGCGCCCTGGTATTTCAATTTCTATGTCAGTTGGATGAAATCAGGTTTCGTTGGAACAGATCGCGTACTGCTCGTCGAGTACGGCAAGCTCACCGGGCAACCCGCAACTACGTTGGCGGAGGTCTTCGCCTTCCTGGACGTCTCGGTCGAACGGCAGCAAATCGACAAGGCGTTGCTGGACTCGAAGACATACCGTGACGGGACCGACGCCGACTACTATGTCACACGCTTCAATCGAGGAACTCCGGGGCGAGGCCCCGAAGTCTTCAGCAAGGCTCAAGTCGAGCGGGTGAAATCTTTCGCCGCATACTACCCCGGTGTCGACTTCGGTCCCCTGGGTCTGTGATGATTCATACCATTCAGGCCACATCGGTCAACCATAGGCGTGGCGTTTTCAGTGCCATCGAGCAGGAAGTCTCCAGGCGTGCATCAGATGTTTGACACGACGTGGGGCGGAGCGACTGTCGCTGGTGCCGTGACTCTGGCGATCATCATGTTCATCTGCGGACGGGTTTCCGTCACACGGTCATCCTCTGTGATGTCACTCCGTCGCAGGATCGCCGAGAAACAGAGTGCCGAAAGACTCGGCAAGTTTGTCAGCGATCCCCAGGAAGTCCAAGCGCTGGCGCAGGCATATGCGGATCCCCGGAAGGCTGAGAGCGAACTGCCGCAATACCCGTGGGATATCAAATTGACACCGACGCCCTTCGTAGGCGTCATGCCGATGCGGCAGTCACGTGAGCATGTACAGGTCAATGACCAACACTTTCGATCACCTACAAGCATTCCCATTGAAAAACCGGCGGGTGAGGATCGGGTGTTTCTCGTTGGAGGTTCGACCGCATTTGGTGTTGGCGTGCCAGATGATGGTACGGTTGCAGTCTTTCTCGAGGCTCACCTCGATCAGGTTCGCAACCGAGCGAGCGTCACGACCGCGGCGTGCCCCGCGTGGGCATCGACCCATGAGCGGATACTCATTGAGAACGTCCTGGCCGTGATGGCGCCAGATGCGGTCGTTTGTCTATCAGGCTTCAACGAGGCTCACTGGGCGTGGAATCGTAGGAACGTCCGCTGGTTCAATACCTATGGTGACGAACACTTCAACGAGTGCATCAATTTTTCACGAGCGTTTGTCGGTCATAGTCGTATCCAGGAATCTCAGCCACAACTGGATACCGAGCCGTCTCCGCAGGAGGTCGCAGACGTGTTGTCTGCGAACGTGCACCTCGCAGCTGTAGCACTGACCAGAACTGGATGCCCCAAATATGTGTTTGCGCTTCAGCCCTGCATGCCTGTTACCGAAAAGGAGCTCACAGAGCGAGAAGCCACGCGATTCGCCGTTTGGCATCCGGTACAGGTGGAGTACTACAGAGCGTGCTACGAGAGTATCAGAGATTCGCTTGGCGACCTCGCAGGCAGGATGGACGGATTCCAGTTCGTGGACTGCAGCAGGGTCTTTGATGATCTCTCATCACAAGACGAAATTTTCATCGACGGCAGTCACTGCGGTGATCGAGGCAACCGGATGGTTGCCGAACGAATCGCCGGGGATTGGTAGGTAGCGTGGCGACAGCAAATCATGGGAGTCCTGATGCGTAAGAGACTCGTTTACAACATCGAGATCAATACGACCTGTAATCTCGTTTGCCCTTCATGTCCAAATGGGTACGTGTCGCAGTGGCGACGGGGGCAGCGTATGTCCGTCGAGTTGTACGAGAGAATCCTTTCAAAGGCTCAATCTGAATCTGACATAGAGGCCATCTACCTCTATGTGTGGAATGAACCTCTCCTCCATCCCGAACTACCCGAGATACTCCAACTCTCGGCGGAGCGCGGTGTGCGACCGAGTTTGAGTACGAATCTCAATCTGATACCAAAATGGATGCGTGAGGTGCTGAGCGCTGATCCGACGAGTATTCGGATCTCCATGTCAGGGTTCAAGCAGGACACATACGGGATCACTCACGCGGGAGGAGATGCCGACGAGGTCAAGAAGAATATGGGAATACTGGCCGACCTTCATGAGGAGGTCGGTTCACGTACCTCGATCGAAGTCCTGTTCCACAGGTATGCCCACAATCTTGCCGACGAGGCGCCGCTGCGTGACTTCGCCCAGAAGCTGGGATTCAGTTTCAGCTCAATCTGGGGGATCATCATGCCGATCGAGAAGAATCTTGAGATGATTCAACAGGAGACTGTCGCTCAGGAGAGTGAGCCTGCAAAGTCACTCTCCGGGCTTGTGCTTCTCAATTCCAGGGACATCCTACCGCAGTTGCAGCACAACCCGAGTACCAATTGCAGCCTACTGGACGATCAAGTGACGATCGACGCAGCGGGAAACACCGTTCTGTGCTGTGCCGTCAGCGACTTCGACCAAGGCCGGATCAGCTCATTCGTCGACACGTCGCTCGAGGAAATCGTCGGCTTGAAGAGTCGGCACGACTTGTGTGGCCCGTGCATGTCCAACGGCCTTCACGATTTTGTTACCTACAGCGGCGGCAAGTTCGATGAGTTCGCCCTGCAACGCCTTGGAGATTTGGCTACAGAAGGTGTGGCTGATGCGAAGGAGGTCATCCGATTCCTGACCGATACAGCCACATCGTTATCCAAACAAAATGAGACTCTGCAGTCGGCCTGTGATGAGCGTCTTCATGTGATTGAAGAACTGGCGACAGCGGCGGACGAGCGTGGCGTGTTGGTTGAGAGACTTGATGCCGAGTGCACATCGCTGCGAAAGCACATCGGCGAACTGGAAGCGGGACGGCCCAATGAATCGTGATACGATGACCGGCTCACCGTTCTTTTCGATCGGTCTTACCACCTACGACAGAGTCGATCTGCTCCGCGAGAGCGTACAATCCGTACTGGCGCAGTCCTTCGGTGATTTTGAGATCATCATTGGAA
>JABJJN010000044.1 GCA_018660835.1 Gemmatimonadota bacterium
GGATGTATTTCTACCGGCTCGCCGCTGGCGATCAGGTGGCGACGCAGAAGCTGATGCTGCTGCGATGAATAGGTGAATGAAGGGCTAACATGAAACGACAACTGGTCTGTGTCCTGCATATGGGACTGCTCCTGTGCGCTCAAGGCGTAGACGGTCAGCCGTTGTTTGAATGGGCACCGATTCTATCGCCATCACCGTCAGGTCGTGGCACGGCTGTCAGTGATTTCACCAACGACGGATGGCTCGATCTTGTTCTGTCACTTCGCTCCGAACGACCAGCTCTGCTGGAGAGCGATGAGGGGAAACAGTTCGTCGAGGTGCGTCGTGTGATCGATGATCCTGATCACCCTCCGCTGTATGGACACCGTGCTGGTGGTGGTAGCATCACCGCCGATTTCGACAACGATGGCGATCTGGATCTGTATATCCCTGTTGGGTCCTTTACTGGACCGGGCATCACGAACCGATTGCTGCGTAATGACGCGGGTACCTTCACTGATGTGACCTTCGAGATTGGCCTGGTAGACGTCCAATCGACGGACAATGCCATCTGGCTTGATTTCGATCGCGATGGCCACCTCGACCTCTACACAGGCAACCTGGACTGTGACGATGTTGACCGGGGCAAGGGGAACATCCTCTACCGCAACACAGGCGATGGGCATTTCGTCGACTGGACTGAGCAGGCGGGTGTGCACTTTAATGCCGAGACCGGCTGCGGCCGAGGGACCAATGGTGGCATGGCTGCGGGTGACTTCAATGATGATGGCTGGCCGGATCTGTATGTAGGTGCCTTCAACAGTGAGAATCGCTTGTTTTTTGGTGACGGTGGCGGTGGATTCGTCGATGCGACGACCCACGCGATCGCTGACCCGGGCCAGGCCTTTGGCCTAGCCGTTGGTGATATCGACAATGATGGCGACCTCGATCTGCTGCAAGCTTCGGGGGGATCGGGCCATGGGCGGCAGCGGTCGTTCCTGTTATTGAATACGGGGGGCGGCAGCTTCATTGACATCACGTCCAGTGCCGGGTTGGAACGCCTGACATCCGGTGATGTTCTGACGGCGGGATTCGCAGATATCGACAACGATGCCGATCTGGACCTGGTCACGATCTCGCCTTCCGGGCTCTTCCTGAATGATGGCAGCGGAATCTTCGTAGATCACTCAGAGGGATCGGGTCTTTTGGGCGATAATGTGTCGAGTTTTCTCGACTATGACGAGGACGGATTCCAGGACCTTGTGATCGGCTTCGACGGCAGCGGGAGCCTGCTGCTGCACAACCATGGCAACGCTCATCACTGGCTGAGGATCGAGCTGGTGGGCACACAGAGCAATCGCAGCGCCATTGGTGCACGGGTCTATGCGACGACGGGCAGTCTGCGCCAAATGCGCGAGCTTCTCGGTGGGCGCGGCTTTGAGCAGGATGAACTGGTCGTCCACTTTGGTCTTGGTACGGCGGACGTGATTGATGCACTGGAGATTCGTTGGCCCTCGGGGCAGATCGACTCGCTCTTCGACATCTCCGCAGATCAGAAAATCCGCATCATCGAAGGACAGGGCGTGGCGGTTCCGGCGACGCGGCCTGAGTGGCTACTGCGACCGCTCGCCCAGCCTGTCGGTGAGGGGCGATTTCCCATAGAAGTTCGCCCCGCTCTGTACGAGCCGGATGCGCGAATCGTGGCCGTCACGGCCAACCTGCGCGACCTGGGTGGGGATGTCATTGAGCTGACTGATCAAGGCGATGGCACCTTCAGAGCAGAGGTTCCCTACACGGCTCGCGAGCGACGGCGTTACCATTTGCAGGTCGACATCCACCAGACGACGTCTATCGGGCCGATCTGGATGGGGCTGGTTGATAATGTTGATGTTGTGCCGTTCGAGGCGCTGAGTGTCTATAGGGATGGCCTGGCGAATGGTTTCACTGCCGGTGGTAATGTGACGCTGACGGACGTGTCGGGAACCGACGTCCACTCGGGTACGAGATCTGCCACGGCGCAGGTGGCGGGGCGCTGGAGTCTCAGCTTGGAGTCACCTGATTTCAACGCCTTCGGCTATAAATCGCTGCAGTTGGCCATACGTCTTGCCAATGTGACGGGCAGTCTGCCCCGGCTGTCTTTGAAGTTGGTTGGCGGTATCCGTTCCGTCGATCTCTTCGATTACGTGGATGTGACAAAAAGCGATTGGCAGGTCGTCGACGTGCCAATGGAGGTCTTTGGAGGCTTCCAACCAGGGATCACTGGCATATCCTTCTCCGGTGCCTTCGCGGGCGACGTCTTTCTCGACGACATCACCTTCACCTCGCCTCTCTCTCATGTGGCGCCCACCGCCGTCGCTGAGGTGCGGGCCCTGGGCCTGCCCCAGTCTTTCGCGCTCTCCCAGAATTACCCGAACCCCTTCAATCCTGAGACGACGATCCGCTTCGATCTACCCACGTCGGGGGATGCGGAGCTGAGTCTGTTCAATCTGTCGGGTCAGCGTGTGGCGACGCTTATCAGTGGTCTGCGTGAGGCGGGCAGCTACACCCTTCACTGGGATGGCAGAGATGACGCGGGACGGGACCTGGCGTCGGGGATGTATTTCTACCGGCTCGCCGCTGGCGATCAGGTGGCGACGCAGAAGCTGATGCTGCTGCGATAGGATTGACAGTATTCCACCTCGCTCGGTACCGTCCGGGCAAGTTCAACCATGAGGTGGGGATAC
>JABJJN010000007.1 GCA_018660835.1 Gemmatimonadota bacterium
CACCAGCATCGTGATGTGTTAGGAATGACACTCTTTGCGCGTGGACAGGAACGACTTGGCGACATGGGCTACACGCATACGCGGTATCGAGCGTGGACACTGACGACGCTGTCGCACAATACGGTCACCGTCGATGGCATCGATCAGCAGGCGGGGTCGTTGGAGAATCCGTCGGATGGGGCGCTCACACTGTTTGTGCCCGGCGATGGTGATCTGCTCGCTGTGGTCGAAGCTCGAGGAGAGCGTGCCTATCCTGATTTGGTGGATGAATACAAACGCATGCTCGTGCAGATCGGTGCAGACGACGATGCGTATGTGGTGGATCTGTTTTCAGTTGTCGGTGGTTCACGTCATGAATACGTCCTGACAGGAGACGCCGATCACGATGGGGCTCTCGAACATGATCTACCGATGCAGTTGGTTGGCCCGATGTTGTTGCCCGAAGGAGTCGAAGTAAGTCTGCCGACGGGAGAGAGCACACCGGGTGAGGCGGGTGGCCATAATCTCGGCTACGCCTTTTTACGCGATGTGCAGCAGGTACCGATCGATGGCGCGTGGACGGTCACCTTTGCCAGTGACGCCGAGATGACGGGCGCTGTGAAGGTGCATGGTACGGCGCTTGGCAGTGATGACATTCTCTTCAGTGCGCAGGCGCCGTCTGTTCGGCGGGCACAGGATGATGATGCCGCCCTGGATCAGTTCACCATGCCCGTGCTTGTGCATCGACGCGAGAGCAATGACGGTGCGGCCCTGACAAGTCGTTTCGTGACAGTTCTTGAGACGATTTCTGAGGACGGCGCTTTCGTGGATGGTGTAGAGCGTCTCGAAGCGGAGGCTGGCAGCGACGGCGTTGCCGTGCGGATCACATGGGATGATACGGTGGATCTGCTGCTCGTCGGAGCCGATGCGAATTCGACGGTTCGTGCTGGCGATGTTGAACTGCAGGGGCGACTCGGCTTTGTGCGAATGCGGGGTGATGAGGTCGTGGAAATGCGTCTCGTCGGTGGCACGAAGCTGAGTGCGGGTGGACGCGAACTAGCGGGCAAGGGCGTACAGCGAGGTTTTGTCGCGGCGACGAAGCGACGCGAAACAGGAAGTGACGTGGATGCTCTGGTGACGAATCTGTCCGGATCGGCATTGGGCGAAGGGGCCGGGCTGTGGGCGATTGTCGCCGAAGCGGATGGTTTCCACCATGGGCACCAGATCGTTGGCATGGATGGTGCCTCGGAAACCGGAACAACCTTGGTCCTGGCCAATGATCCGGGCTATGCTGTCGCTGGTGACAGTGGCAAGAGCGGCAGTAGTGAGGCGAGCGCAAGCGGTGAGATGGCCTACTTCCCGGGCCGTTCGTGGCAAGGCGAGACGGCGGTGGAGGTTGTCACGACGGCGGCGTGGTCGGTTTCACGCTGACGGATTCTGCAGGATCGCGTTTCATGGATAAGGCAATGCGTTTGCGATCCAGATCGATGTCGAGAACCCGCACTTTGATCTGCTGTGCGACTTTGACGACGTCATTTGGATCCTTCACATAGCGATCGGCGAGTTGGCTCACGTGGATGAGACCATCCTGATGCACGCCGACATCCACGAAGGCGCCAAAGTTGGTGATGTTTGTCACGACGCCGGGTAGAATCATGCCCTGTTCGAGGTCCTGCATGGTTTCGATCCCATCGGCAAAGGCAAAAGCCTCGAATTGCTCACGAGGATCGCGGCCTGGTCGTGCCAGTTCTACGAGGATGTCCTGCAGCGTCGGAATGCCAAGATCCCCATCGACATACTGCTGCAAGTCAATCTGTTCACGCAGCTCAGGTTGGGCGATCAGATCGGCGACGGTGCACTTGAGATCGGTGGCCATGCGATCGACGACGGCATAGCGCTCAGGGTGGACGGCACTGGCATCGAGAGGATGTTTGGCGTCGCGGATGCGCAGAAAACCGGCAGCCAATTCGTAGGCGCGTTTACCGAGTCGGGGCACCTCAAGTAACTGGCGGCGGCTGCCGAAGGGGCCATTGTCGCGCCGGTGGTCGATGATGTTGCGAGCCAGCTGTGGGCCCAGACCGGAGACATAGGCGAGCAAATTGTGGCTCGCCGTGTTGAGATCCACACCGACGCTATTTACGCAACTGACGACGACGTCATCGAGACCGGCCTTCAGGTCGTGCTCCTCTACATCGTGCTGATACTGACCGACGCCGATGGACTTTGGATCGATCTTCACCAGTTCCGCCAGAGGGTCCATGAGACGACGACCGATGGAGACGGAACCACGCACGGTCAGATCGTGGTCGGGGAACTCTTCGCGTGCAACGTCTGAAGCGGAATAGACAGACGCACCCGCTTCGTTGACCATGACGATCTGAATTGAGGCGGGCAAATCCAGACCACGGACGAAGCGTTCTGTCTCGCGTCCCCCCGTGCCATTGCCGATGGCGATGGCTTCGATCGTATGTCGTGTACACAGCTGACGCAGGACGTCGGCGGCCTTCGCCGTGTGTCGATCAGGGAAAATGACGTCATCGTGGACGAGGCCTCCCTGACGGTCAAGGCACACGAGTTTGCAGCCCGTGCGAAGTCCTGGGTCGAGGGCCAGAACATGGCGTGCACCCAGCGGTGCAGCGAGTAGCAGCTGGCGCAGATTCTCGGCGAAGACACGTATCGCCTCGGCGTCGGCGCGTCGCTTTGTCTCGACACGTAGCTCTGTCTCCATGCCGAGAGAGAGCAGACGTTTGTAGCCGTCGGCGATGGCGAGGCGCACCTGATCGCTGGCAGCGCCACTGCCACGCAGGAAGCGACGCTCGAGGGCGGCAAGGCATTCAGCCTCGGGGCCGATGATGCGGAAAGACAGTAGACGTTCCTTCTCACCACGCCGCATGGCGAGAATGCGGTGCGATGGCGCCCGCGAGACGGGCTCTTCCCAGTCGAAATAGTCGCGGAATTTCTGCGCCTCCTGCTCTTTGCCCGAGGCGACCTGTGTGCGAAAGACACCACGTGTCTGAAAGAGACGGCGAATCTCGGCACGAGCCTCCGGGTTCTCGCTGACCCATTCGGCGATGATGTCGCGGGCACCGGCGAGGGCATCGTTGACGGTGGCGACATCCTTCTCGGCGTTGACAAAGTCGGCGGCGAGTTTCTCCGGCATCGATCCGTCCTGCTGCAGCAGGATCTTTGTCGCCAGTGGCTCGAGGCCCCGTTCGCGTGCCATGGTCGCTCGCGTGCGGCGTTTGGGTCGGTAGGGCAGATAGATGTCTTCGAGAGCACTCAAGGTGGAGGCGCCATTCACCTTGGTGCGGAGTTCGTCGGTAAGTACTCCCTGTTCCTCGAGGGATTCCAGGACCGTCGTGCGACGCTGGGTGAGTTCGCGTAGCTGTGCGACTCGATCGCGGATCGCCGTGACGGCAACCTCATCGAGAGAGTCCGTCTGTTCCTTGCGGTAGCGGGCGATGAAGGGGATGGTGCCGCCCTCATCAAGGAGGGTGATCGTCGCAGCGACTTGTCCCGGTTTCAGGGATAGCTCTGTGGCGATCTGCGGCGAGAAGTCGGTATCTGTCGTCTCATTCATGGAGACGGAAGATCGACATTTGGCATTTGTGCGCCAGGTTGGTCTTGGCCAACACCCTTGGGCGCGGTGCTTCGGATTGCGGCTCGTCTCACGAGCTGATCGAATGCCGCATCCTGCGGCTCGATCAGCGGACGCCGTCCTGGCGTCCGCCCTTCGGGCCCTATACTCGACGAACCTGTCCTTCACTCGTGCACCCTGCGGTTTCGGCCAAGATCATTTGGAAACTGCGAAAAGCCACGTCCAGTGACAGGCAGATCCAGTTGCTTGAGCCCGTCCAAGATCGCTGATCGGAAGCTTCATTGATCCAGTGGTGAGGAACTACGAGCTTGAGGTCCAAGTAACACAAAATCGAGAGCAAGGAGAATCACAGTCGTGACAGTGGAACGAACATATGACAGGGTGACGTTGCCTCATCTGGGCAATCAGGTCTTGCGCATGGGAGTTGCTGCCAATGGCGGCCTCGAGTCAGAGGATATCACCTATGCGGCAGAGCGGGGGGTGAATCTTTGGCTCTATGGTCGGAGTTTCGGCAAGGCGACGGCACCGTTGAAGGATCTGCTGGCGCGCGAGCGTGAGAAGCATGTGGTGGTCATGCTTGGCACATTCGTGCTCACAGCACGTGGAGCGCGGCGAACGGTGGAGAAGGCGCGGCGCGAACTTGGCATCGATACGGTGGATCTTTTCCTCATGCCGTGGCTGGGACGCACGTCGCGTTTCAGTCCGGCAATTCAGGATGCGCTCGCGGACATGCGTGAGGCAGGCCTTGTGCGTGGTGTCGGGACGAGCATCCACGATCGGGAGCGGGCGGGTCGACTGGCGGCGGATTCGATTCTCGATGCTTTCATGCTGCGCTACAATGCGAAACATCCCGGAGCGGAGACCGATGTGTTTCCTCACCTGGCGAAGCGGGATCCGATCGTCATCTCCTATACGGCCACATCATGGCGGCAACTGCTGAAGCCATTGCAAGGCGCTCAGATGCCTCCGTGGCCGGGTGCCCATGTGGGTGCTGCCATGCCACCTCTTACAGCCCCTATGTGTTATCGCTTCGTCCTCAATAGTCCACATGTGCATGCTACGTGGACAGCGCCCGGAAACCGACAGGAACTCGACGAGAATCTCGCTGCTTTGGATGCGGGCCCGTTATCGGCGGAAGAGGAGGTGTGGGTGCGCGAATATGGCAAACAGGTCAAGTCGAAACGGAAACGCGACTACGTCTGAGTCAGGGCCTATGGCGTAATGCTTGCGCGTGTTGCGACGGGCCGCCCGAGTCGGCCGTAGTGCCTTTAGGAATCTTCTGGCGGACGGTCTGCTGGTTTGCCGAAGAAGAGGCAGGCGAAGGCGAGGGAGAAGGGTAAGATGGCCATCGTCGTCAGCACGGGGCCGTAACCTCCCATCAGATCGCGCGCGATGCCGAAGGGCATCGGTCCCAAGGCCGACGCAGCCACGAGCAGCGTCGATGAGAAGCCGGCAATCGCGCCGAGATGCTGCCGGCCGTAGTAGTTGGCGAAGATGACACCCATCACGAGCATCTCAATGCCGCTCTGAATTCCCCAGAAAATTCCGAAAGCGTAAGCGTGCGTCACAGAACTCAGATGCGTGGCGCTGATGAGGACGGCGCTTTCCATGAACAGTGAAGCTGCAAGGAGAAATCGCGGCGGGATGCGGCCGATGACGAGGCCGGTGATCAACTGAAACGCGGCACTTGTGGCGGCGATGGGAACAAAGACCGTCGCCGCCGTCGATGCAGAGAGTCCGCCATCTTCAAAGACGGAGAAGATGTGGAAATACAGTCCCGTATTGAGCATGGCGACGCAGGACATGGCGGCACAAGTGACCCAGAAAGCCGTCGATTGCTTGGCTTGGGCGAGTGTCCAATTCACTTCGAGAGGCTCAGATGTCGATTCGGCGCGTTTGGGGGGCGATGAATCTTGATCGGATGTGGCTGACTCGGCGCTCTGTGATGTGGGGTTGTCGTCGTCGGGCTTCAGGCCTGCGCCATCGGGCAGCAGACCATGATCCTCTGGTCGATCGCGGGCGAAGATGTAACCCAGTGGCAACATCACACCGAGCAGGATTCCACCGAGAATCACGTACGTCCAGCGCCAGCCATGTTGATCGATGAGGGTGTTCGCCAGATACGGGAACAGACCGCTCAGCAGTGCACCGACGACACCGACGATGCCCATGATTCTGCCACGCCGCCGAACCCACCAAAGGTTGATCACGTTCTTGCTGGCCAGCGTCAGTGAGCCCTGGCCGAATTGCCGCAATACGACAAAGCCGAAGAACAACATGACGGCATTGCGCACGAGACTCATGTAAATACAGGCCAGTCCCAACAGCAGACTGAAGAGGCAGATCATGAACCGTGAGCCGCGCCGATCGAAGAGACGACCGACCCAGGGGAGGAAGAGACTCGCAGTGAGGGTCGCTGCCGTGTAGAGGGTGCTGACGATGGATCGGCTCAGACCCAGATCTTCGATGAAGTGATTGAGAAATGCGGAGAAACCGGGTGTCTGCCCCGGATTCGTCATCACGCCACCGGTGGCACCGAGGGCAACGATGACCCAGCCGTAGTAGAACGGGGTACTGTGAACCAGGCGACTACGCCGGGAGGCGTACCGAGTCGGACGTTTCTCCGGCGGATCCTGCGACGTCACGGGCGAATCAGAAAATCAGGATCGGAGAGCGTGAGCAGGAAGGCGATGATCGCATCCTTCTGCTCACCTGTCAGCCGCGTTTCCCTGCCAACGAGTAGGGGATCGAGGGTCGGCGAGCTTTGCAGCCCGCCATCGTAGTGATCGATGGCTTCGCTCAATGTCTGGAATCGTCCGTCATGCATGTAGGGGGCCGTGTGCTCGATGTTCCGCAGAGTGGGCGAGCGAAACTTGCCTGCATCGTAGACAGATCCCGTAACGGACGCCAGACCCGAGTCGCTGATGGTCGCCTGCAGACCATTGTTGTGAAACTGATTGTCTGTGAGCAGCACTGTGCCATGGCAATGGAAGCAGTCGCCGATCTCGTTGAAAAAGAGTTCGACACCGAGCAACTCCTGTGCTGTGAGGGTGTCCGTGCCGGCGGCATAGCGATCGAAGCGTGAGTTGGCGGAGATCAATGTGCGCTCGAACTGAGCGATGGCTTTCACGGTGCGATCGGCAGTAATCTTGCCCGGGCCAAAGGCTGCCTCGAAGAGAGTCGGGTAGCGAGGGTGGCGCGAGAGTTTGGCTTCCACATTCGCCCACGTCTCGCCCATCTCATCTGCATCGACGACGGGTTGCAGGGCCTGATCCTCCAGGCTGGCGGCGCGGCCATCCCAGAACAGGGCCGGCATCCACGCGGCATTCGCCAGGGTCATCGAGTTACGTGCCGTGCGGCCATCGACGCCGCGGCTGAAGCGAGCCTGATCACTGAAGGCGAACTGCGGTCGGTGGCAACTGGCACAGGAGCGGGTGCTGTCGATGGAGAGGATCGGGTCGAAGAACAGACGTCGACCGAGTTCGACGCCCTCGACAGAGAGGGCATTGTCCTCGGGGATCTCTGGTGCTGGGAAACCTTCGGGGATGACGAGGTCGTAGGGCGTGCCGAAGGGGATGGACGGCCCCGTGGAATTGCTGTCGTCGCCGCAGCCTGTCAGTACCGAAACAACGATAGCGAGGGCGAGTCGGACAGCGCCGACTGAGAGCCGAAGGAAACTTCGAGAAACTGACTGGCGACGACTAGGTCTTGGTCGCGACAGTAGGACGCGGAGTCGAGGGACTCGGAATCGCTTCAACGCAACAGGAGCAGCTTGCGGGTCTGCGTGATGGAGCCAGTCTGTAGTCGAATCAGATATGTACCGGTCGCAAGGTGATGGCCGTCATCGTCGCGGCCATCCCATCGGGCATGGTACGTGCCGGCGGGTCGTATCCCCTGTACGAGGTCGACAACACGCTGGCCGGAGAGGTTGAAGACAGAGAGGGTCACGTCCGTGGCCTCGGTCAGCTCATAGGGGATGATCGTTTCGGCGTTGAAGGGGTTTGGGTAGTTACGGCCGAGGACGTTGGCGGTGGGTTGTGTACTCTGGCGTGTTTCGAGGACGGCTGTATCGGGTGATGGGGCGCCGGTGACGAAGCGGATATCATCCACGTGGAACGTGCCGCGCAACGTTCCGATGAAGCGGACGTCTTCTATGTCGAAGTCACCCCCCGCGAAAAAGTCCGACAGGGGGATCTCCACTTCCTGCCATTCCGCTTTCTCCAGGTCGATCAGCGGGATTTCATCGCCGACGATTCTTACCGTCGAGGTAGCCACGTTGAGATAGACGCTTAGCGCCGGGCGACGGCCTGGATCGGTGTTCCCGGGATGAATTGCAAAACGAAGCGACTTGTAGGCCGCCGCTGGAACCGGTTCGGTCGCCGACCACCGGAGGTTGAAGCCAAGGGCATCGATGCCGACAGAGGTCTCCCCCGAGAAGACTTCATCCGTCGCTTCGTAGTTCACCTCGGCGCTCGAAATCCACGTTTGCTCCCATCTGGAGTCGAGTCCTTCGGATGTGACGATGAGATCCTCTTCGGGGTACACCGTGAAACTGGTGGTTGCCGGATAGATGTGTCCATGCTGGTCCTCCAGTACCGCACGAAGATCGTGTCGTCCAATGGCGATGTCCGCTGGTATCTGCAGGGAACCAACGAACTGACCTTCGTCAGCTAGTGTTAACTGGAGCGGAGGAAGGTCGGGCAGATCAGGAGAGGAAAGACTGATTTCAGGAAGACTTCCAGCACCACCACCGAGGAAAGGCTCGGTTCGTGCCACAATCTGAACTTCCCGTTTCTGGTCTCTTCCCTTGACGAAAGAGTTGGAGCCGACCCGTAGTTCGCGAATCGCATGTGTTGGTGGTGTAAAACGCACAGCCCTCAAGCCGGAGAGGGTGCTCTCCGAAATGATGACGATACCGTCGCGATAGGGCTGGACCCCCCAGGTATTTCCCGTGGCATAATAGCCGATCTCGACAGGATTGGCGGGGTCGTGGAGATCGAAGATGCGCAATCCAGAGTCGTAGTGTGCCCAATACAACAGACCATCTTCGACCCAGGGATTGTGTGATCCGAGGAATGAGCCCGTGACGAAGTCCTCGGATCGGAAGGAGCCGATCTCCACCGGATGAGCCGGATCGCGGGCGTCGGCGACGCGCATGAAGGAGTCCGGATTAAACTCGGCGTTGTAGTACACATAACCATTCTCGGCGGCTGCACTATGAGTGCCCTCCGGTACTCTCATCGCGGACAGAGTGGTCAATTGATCGGGATCAGATACGTCGGCAATCACCAGACCGCCAGCGCCCTGGGGGATATCGCTCAAGTAGGCGATGTCGTCGCGGATGAAGATGTCATGAATAATGTTGCTGAAACCTGCTGTCTCGTTTTTCCAGGTTCCAGAGATCACGGGACTGGATGGGTCGGTGAGATCGACAATTGTGAGGCCTGGACACGAAGCATGGGCAAGATATGCACGGTCAGCATGTAGAAAGGCGTTGTGTACTCCATCGCCACAAGGTTCGGTGAGCCTGCTCAGGATCTCCGGTTCACGAGGATTCGAGACGTCGATGACGGTGATGCCACCCAAGCCCGTTCCCGTGGGGTGGCCGGAGACGACAGCGATATCCCCGGCGACCTTCACATCGTGGGCAGTGCCGACGATTGGCACGGTTGCGACCAGGGTCATCTCTTCCGGATTGGAAACGTCGACGATATAGAGTTCGTGCGCGCCGACGGCTAAGGTGCCGATGTATCCATAGTCGCCCGAGATGTACATATCGCTCGTCGGTGGGACTTCGGTACGACCGGCGGGTCGGTTGAGTTGGATCTCTCCCACAAACTCAACGTTCAGAGCGGGTGGGTCCTCCTGTGCTGTCGCAGCTGTCGTGCAGAGTGCTGCGAGCAGGCTAAGGTGTGTTAGGCACCGACACATTTCAGGTCCTTCCAATGTGGAGTTGGTACGGGATCCTGCGACAATATCACCCCAATCTCCGGCGACTCCAAGGTGACTTATCGTTTCAAGAGCAGAATCTTTTGGGAAAACTTTCGGCGGCCTGCTTCCATGCGGACCAGATACACACCGTCGGCGACACGAGCGCCCCCTGCACGTTGACCATCCCAACTCAAAGTATGAGATCCCGCAAGCAGTCTGGCATCAAGGAGTGTGATGATATTTTGACCGAGTACATCGAACACTTCGACACGAGCATCCATCTGCACCGCCAACTGGATCTTGAGGGAGACTCGATCCGCAAAGGGATTCGGAAAGGGGGACGAGAGTTGGGCCTGGTCAGGTGTTACTGACGGTTCGGTGGGATCTGTGCGTCCCGAACTTTCTGAGACTTCCAGAATCTGATTTGCCCGGATTCCGTCGAGAATCGTGGAGCCGCCCCCAGGCCACGAAATCTGGATACGATCTGTGGAATCCCAGGAACCGAGGCCGAAGTGACGACCCCGGTTCGGTTGGGGAACCGAGCGAGCGCCGCGAATCACGCGTCGCTGTGTCTGACCACCGGTGGTCACCGTGATATCGCTACCGATCACGCTGCCGCTGCCCTCGTCACCGACAGCGGTCAGATCGAACTGCAGCCAGTGTGCATTTGCTTCGCGCGCGCCAGGACCGATCGTGGAGTTGAGATAAACGACTGGCTGAGAATCATCGTGCTCGTAGAGCACGGCATCGAGGTCACCGTCGGCATCTGCGTCATCGAAGGCCAGGAACCCATCCACCATGGGCAACGAGGTGGCTGTCGTCGGACGATCAAAGTTGCTGTCCCCGTCATTCAGCCGCACGCCATCCTCCCCCCAAATCACGACATCCAGATCGCCGTCGTTGTCGACATCGATCAGTCCGCCGTCGGTGTTGTTGGATAGTGGCAGATCGTCCAAACCCGCAGCAATCGTGACGTCATCGATCTGGCCTTCGCCGACGTTGTGAAACAGGTAGGCCGCCAACGTTGTATCAATACCGGCAATCTGAAAGATGTCGAGATCACCATCGTTGTCGACGTCACCGATGTCGAAGGCATGAGGGGCAACGCCGATGCTGATAAAGTCTCCGGATGCTTCCCAGAAATGCCCTTCGCGGTCGTTGAGGAATACGTAGGAGAGTCCGGGGTCACCAGCGCCCAGATAGATGTCAGACCAACCATCGTTGTTGAAGTCAGCGGCACCCATCTCGCCCCGCGTGCCGCCGCCGATGAGATCGAAGCGGATGTCGAGACCGGCAATATCCGTGACATCCTCGAAAAACGTTCCCTGGAAATTCCGATAGAGTCGATTGCGGATCGTCGGGTGCGCTGCCTTGCCCGCCGGTGACCCGGCGATACAGCAGAACCAGTAACTGCCGACGTAGACGTCGAGCCAGCCGTCGCGATCATAGTCGAACCAGATCGCATTGTTTGTGTAGATCGCGTCCGTGACAGTGAGACCGACGTCGAGGGTGATGTCCGCGTAATTGCCGCCGTCATTGCGCCTCAGGACGGGCAGCGGATCGGCGATTGTTGCGGCGCCGTCGATGGGAGCGAATAGATCGAGGTCGCCGTCATTGTCGAGATCACCGAAGGCAGATGATCGCTGGATCACGGGTAGGTCTGCCTGAGGAGGAATGGCCACACTGGGAACAAAGATCTGGCCAATGACCGCATCTGGCCCAAGAAGGACCATCACAGCGAACAGCAGCCAGAATTCAGATGTGATCGCACGATCACGGGGAGTGGGTGAAAACATGCCTCTACAATACATTCACGCGGCGCTGAAGCACACCGGTCCGTGTGCATGGGTCGAATCTGCCTGCATGGACGAAAAAAAATTGAAGAGAGGAACACATGCCCCGTCGAAGACTCGTCGTCACCGGTGCGACCGGCACGATTGCCATGCGGATCTTGCCGGATCTGGCCCAGCACTTCGATCTGACCTTACTCGACGTGAAGTCGACGGATCGCCACGGCGAGCACATCAAAGACATCATCGAGGTAGACCTGCTTGATCGGGACCGCGACAAATATCGAAAACACTTCGAGGGGGCAGATGCGGTCCTGCACTGCGCCTTCATCCAGGATGGTCAATTCGACTACTACGATCCGGACCGTTTCTGGATGGAAAACGACAATGTGCGCATGGCTTACAATGTCATGCAGGTTTGCCAGGAAGCCGATGTGCGGCGCTTGGTAGTGATGAGTTCCAATCACGCCGCGGACTACTACGAACATCTCATCTGGGGTGACAAGATGGAATTCGTCACACCTGAGATGATTCCTTTGTCGGACAATTTCTATGGGTGGGCGAAGGTTTCGTATGAGAGTCTTGGTTTTGTCTTCGCCTGTGGCGGTGTCGGCGGTCGCAAACTGGAGAACGTGCAGCTACGCATCGGTGGACCACGCGAGACGGACATCGATGGCTGCAAGGGAGACCTGAAGAAGATGCACCGCGCCCTGGGTGCGTATCTGAGTGTGCGCGATGAAGTGCAATTGGTGGTGAAGAGCATTGAGACTCAGAGTATCGAAGACGCAAATGGGATACCCTACCAGGTCTTCTATGGGATCAGTGGCAATACGCATCGATTCTGGAGTATTCAGAATGCGAAGGATGTGATTGGCTATGAACCAGAGGACGACTCCGCTGTCCGTTTTGCAGACAAGATTCTGGCGATTACTCAGGAGGGAGCGAAGGAACATGCAGGTAGGGAACAGGGAGAGACGTGAGCGCTGAAGATCAACTGAGGGTGGTCACGCCTTGAACCAGAGACCCGCGACACCGAGGGCGACGGTGATCGCCATGCCGGCGATGCTGATGAGAACCCCGTAGAGGATCTTGTAGATTCCGTCCGTCCGAGTATCGGCTGAGTCGAATCTCGCCTCGACGCGACCTATCAAGTAGTCGAATCGGCCGTTTATGTCCGAGCGTAACTCTCGTAGATCTGTCTCGACACGGCTGAGACGGACGTCGAACTGCTGGAAAGCATCGCGGGCTGTCAGATTCTCAGTCATGGTATCCTCAAAGATAATGGTCGAAGAAGCAGATACAATCAGTTTCGTGGGACCTTTATGCGAAGGAGGTGCCAGCGAGCATGCCCTCGAGAATGCCAGCAGACATCTGTTCAGGATGTCACCGATTCGTGTCAGCTCTGTTCCGACGACCACACAACTTAGAACCCCAGTTTCGGCATGACCTCGCGCAGATAAGCGTCGGCGAGAAAGCGATAGCCCGCGGCGCTGGGATGGATGCCATCGATGTAGAGGTGCACGTCGTCGGGTCCCATCAGATCCAATCCATCGATATAGTGGATGTTCTGATCGCCATATCCCTGCAACACATCCACGGCTTCTGCCAGCCGTTGTCGCATGATTTGCAGGGTCATGTCCACGACGTTGGGTGTCTCTTCTCGTGGCGGATGGCAAATGGGTGATACAACCGCCAGCGGGGTCGCGGGATGGCCGTCGCGGATGGTCTTGATGAGGCCGATGGCGAAGGCGCGGAAAGTGCGATCACTCACGGAGCCACCCATCATGTTGATCCCGAGTTTGAGGCCGATCGCATCGGCAGGCAGATCACGAATCAGGCGAGCGAACATCGGGTCGAGGTGACAATCGCCACCCAGGCCGAGACTGGTCAGATGCAGGTTACTGCGGTTGGCGACGATGGCAGGCCACGTTTCGGAGGGGCCGGCGGCGTGGCGACAGTGGGTGATCGAGCTGCCGTAGAAGACGATGCGCTGGCGATCATCTTTCCAGGCTGATGCACTCGCCCCCTCATCAATAGACAAACCACGCAACACAACGGGTACGTATTGGCTCGGCAGATAGAGTTCGAGTCTGTGCTCGCCGGATGGGATGTCATCGAATTGGATCACATCTGCATCGATGGCGGGTGGAATCCGGCCGTGTAACCGGCCATCGACGAGCAGGTCGAAGACCCACGGAGGATCTGATTCGACGGGCGGCGGGACCACGTCGAGGCGTACACTCGATGTATCACTGACAAGGGTCAGGCGAATGCCGGCGGGCATGGATGCTTTGTTGGTGGGACTCTTCTCGAATAGATCGCGTTCGGCGACGGGCAGACGCCAGGGATGCAATCCGGCGTCAGTCTGTTCATTGGAAATGCCACCCTCGATTGATACGGCACCACCCTCGAGAGGGATCGATTGGATCGGATTCATGAGTGACTCGCGTGATGTAGGTCTCTGATGATTTGCTGCGTGTTGCGAAGATGGTTGGCCGAGCGTCGCCGGAGTCTCGTCAGCTAACTGAGGCCCATCTCTGGCAAAGGAACAGTTCTGGCGAAATCACGTCCACTGGATCTGCAAATCTGGCTTGGCCCGCCATCAGCCTGCATTGACCAACATCTGGCCATCGCGTGGCATTCGCTGCATCATGATTGATCAATAGATGTGTATGTCATTGTAAATAAGCCGCTTATGCTGGGCTCTGTATGGAGTCAGGAAGGGGCCTGGATAGAATTCGAGCAGATTTATGACTGATCAGGAATATTTGAAGGCGAGGGCACAATGTGATGTAACTAATTGATTATACACGATGTACGATGCAGGGCGAGATCTGGGTGGATCCGTGGCACGAAGTGTGCAATAGTGGCGGTGAGCAGAGGGGTTTGGATCGCGAAGCGATCACCCATCTGCAATCAAACGAGCACATACCGCTCAAGCGACTGACGCACGATGTGAAGGTTGCTGGCACCTTACCCTGGAGATACCAAATGCGTAAGTCCCTCACCATCGCGCTCGTCGCGGCGAGCGCACTGCTTGCCGCTTGTAGCGACAGCGACAATGGCAACAATCGAGCAACGGGTCCTGCAGCTCTCGACGCGGGTGACATCAACGTCGACCTGACTCGCGACGTACGTGACAATCTGGCGTCACACTTCTCTGTCACCGCCGCCAAGTTGCCGAATCGCGCTGCTGATCTCCGCTACGATTTTCATGAAACGTCGCGTACGATGGCTGGCAATGAAGGCATCGTTACGGGCGACTTTATTTTCTTCGCCGAAGGTGATCCCGTAGAGAAGGGCTCCCTCGCCATCTTCTATACGGCGGGTCAGACGGCCTGGTTCCGCTCGGGTCTCTTTGAAGTGAGTGATCAGGTGGCGCAGGATGTTCACGAGTTCACTGTGACGGTCCGTGATGCGTCTACTCTGCGGCCAATCGTCGGGGCCGAGGTAGAGGCGAGGCGCATCGAGGGACGTTCGACGGCGCGGATCTTCACCAATAGTGATGGTCAGGCGACGGTTCAGGTGTTGCCCGGCGTCTTCCAGATCGAGGTGTCCCGTGACTTCTATACGGCGACGATGACAGACAATATCACTACCGTCGGCGCATCGAATCAGCTCTTCGACATTGCGCTCGTGCGTATTAAGGATCCTGTCCGCTCTTTGTAGGCACAATCGCACAAGCTGTCAGGAACTGAGGTCCCGGAGATTTCTCCGGGACCTTTTTTCTTTGCACCTGCCCCACTTCTCACGACATTGTTGAGCCATGGTCAAAGAAACGACAGAAAAAGAGCGCCTCGGCAAGATGGTGCGCTGCGCACGCACCCACCGCGGGCTCCGACAGAAGGAACTCGGCGAGCTCGTCGGTTTGAGTCGATCTCAGGTCTCTGCTCTGGAAGGCGGCACCGATCAGGCGCCCGTGTGGACGATCGATCTGGTCGGTAGGGTGTGCGAAGCCCTCGAAGTCTATCCGGAAGCTTTTACACACGTGTCCTATCACATGGCGCGTGTCCTACGAGGCCGTGTCTCCACTCACATGAGCCACCTTGGCCTGTGGGATCGCCTTGGCGAAGCGTTCTCCTATTTACTGACCGATATCCATCGGTTGCGGCCTGATGTGGTGGGAATGAGCGTGCTCGTGGGGGCACATCCCTCTGGTGAGGCGCGTACGTATTCGGCTCGAGTGGGAATGCGGGCCTTTGGCGAAGCCGGGCTGCGTCCCGATGAGGCTCGGTACATTCGCTGGACGAAGATGGTCGAAGACGGTCGATCATCGTCACAGCAGGATCGCCTGGGGCTGGTGCAGGTACTGTCATACGATGAGGCACCCATCGTGCCAGACACCCAAGTCCTGGAGTGGCTTTTTCCAGGTGGGGCGATCCAGATCGCCCTCACTGGCTCAGCTGAAGAGAGAGATGATCATCTGTCCGATTTGATGCACCACCTGGCGGACGAAATCGGCACGCACCTCGAGCGGATCCGAAATCAGCCAAGTGGTACCAGTAGCAACATCGAGTCGGAGCTGGCCAGACTCACCGAAAGAGTTCAGCGTTTGGAGAATGAGTCGAAATAAGAGGAAAAGTTTAGGTTTTTCGCACAATCCTCTTGCCAGAGGCAGGTATTCAGTGCTTTAATTTTGTCACGTGTCCATCGGAATGCCCCGTGACGATACCTGTGATGATGCTACGAACAAATGGAAATGGCACGAACGGTTCTGCTGCGAACGGTTCTGGCACAGTTGGATCTGCGAATGCACCCCAGGACTACTGCGGCTACCACTTCCGTATAGCGCGCCAGCGCCTGGGGCTGAGCCAAGTTGCCCTGGCCAGACAACTGCACATCGACCAAAGTGCTGTCTCGCGTCTCGAACGCGGCATGTTGCCCAATCCATCGTGGCATCTGATTCAGGAGATCTGTGTCGTTCTGAATCTGGAGCCCCACGCGATGATTGGAGACGCGATCGACAATCCAAGCACGGCGCTGCAGCCCATCGCCCAACTGCGAGGTCGCGTGGCGATGCACTTTCTCTATGTTGGCTATCACGAGCGCCTGCCTGAGTTACTCGGCTATTGTCTGCGAGATCTGCAGAGTGTGCGCCCCACATTGACGGCCCTATCCTTGACGCTGTTCACGAGTGACAAGGGGGTGAGACACTGCTATGCCGTCTATGGCCAAGGCGAGATCCAGACAGGCGAACGTCGAGCTGTGGCGACAAGACCTGTCTGTGCTCTGATGGCGAGTTGGAGAGAGAATCAGGTGATGTGCCGCCAGACACGCGAAGAGTTGCCCGTGCAGGGCGAGGAAACGGCGCTGGCGATCGATCATCCCCTATCCGAGGGCATGCTTGGTTTTGATCTGCGTGAAGAAGAGTTGGCGGATACGGAGAGTGCCCGTTTCTGGGTGGCAGAAATGGCAGAGCCCTTCGTTGAGGGGATGCGTTTGGTCAATGATCGTAGCGAGATACGACGACAACAATCGGAACTGACGGAGGTCGGATGACTCAACTCACAACATGGAGGCAGCGGATGACTCCCCACCACATCCTGCTGGCAGTCATCACGCTGATTCTCGGCGTGGCGGCGACCTTCGGCGTGAAAGCGTCGATGGACAACTGGCGTGAGGGCCAGTGGAGAAAACATCTCAGACGTGGTTGAGTCGCTGACACGATTGCCTGGCGGGCATGCGAGCGTGTGAGGTCGCTGGCATGCTTGGTCGTGCGGTTGCTCACTGTGGAAGTGCGGTCTGGCGTTTTGCCTGGCCGCACTTTTTCGGTTCTGCCGCGTTGACTGTCAGATCCCAGCGCCACCGTCGACGGTGATCATGGATCCTGTGATCATTGAAGCGTCATCGGATGCGGCGAAAAGGAAGGTGCGGGCGACGTCATCGGGGGTACACAGCCGTCCGAGGGGGGTCGCCTGGCGGCGCCTCTCGTAGTTGTCAGGATTCTCGATGCTCGTGGTCCAGTCGTTGGGGCTGTGGTCGTCGTTGCCCCGAAGGAAGTTGGTGTCCACGTGTCCGGGACTGATGAGGATGCAACGAATGTTGTCGGCGGCATAACTAGCAGCGGTGCTGCGTGTGAGCGCGACGAGTCCCGCTTTACTGACGCCGTAGGCCGGGCTGCCCGCGCCCTGGCGGATAGACCCGAGGGAGCCCACGTGCAGGATCACGCCTCGTCCCGCACGTCGCATACCCGCCACGACGGCCTTTGTGCCGAGAAAGTTCGCCGTGAGGTTCGCGTCGAGGATGTCGCGCCACATCTGCTCTGTCTGTTCGTCGAAGGAGACGCGGAAATTGGCGCCCGCCAAGTGGCAGAGGATGTCTACGGGTTGGTCGAAGTGTGTTTCAGCGGCGGTCACCGCTCGCTGCCACTGAGTGCTGTCTCGTACATCGAGCTCGACACCCAGGGCCGGATTCCCTAGTTCGAGTAATTCAGTGGCCAGGGCTTGCGCTCGTACGAGATCAACATCTGCGACGCAGACACTGGCACCCTCACTGGCGTATAGTCGTGCCGTGGCGCTGCCCATGGAACCGGCGCCGCCGGTTATGAGAGCGTGGCGGCCTGAGAGCCGGTCGCTCATCTGCCCACATCTCCCCATGCAACCTCAGGTCCTTTGCCAGGCACGAAGGCTCGGTGCGGTTGGCCGGCGATGAGCTGCTCACCGTCGCTGAAGCCCTCTGGACGGTGGGCGAGTTGCTTTGCCATGCGTCGCCGCCACGTGGTGATGTCGGCGTCCTGACTCAGATCGTGCTCTTCGCACGGATCTTCCATCAGGTCGAAGAGCAACTCCTGTCCCGTCTGAGAGCGCCAGATGTATTTGTAGCGATCATCAACGAGATAGTGGAACCCCTCTTCGTAGGTGCGATAACCGCTGTGCTCGCCATGGAGACAATCCCGCCAGTCGGCAGACTGTTCACCTCGGGCCAAAGCGGCGACACTACGGCCCGTACAGGCGTCGGGCACTGTAATTCCCGCCAAGTCGAGCAGGGTGGGCATGACATCCTGTAGGCCCACGGGTCGGTCGCAGATCTGTCCCTTGAGACCGTCGTCCGGCGTCTTACCTGCCGGGCCAGGCAAACGCAGCAGAAAGGGCACGTTTGCTGAGCCTTCGAAGGGCTCGCACTTGCCGAACAAGTGATGGTCGCCGAGCATCTCACCGTGATCGCTGGTGAAAAGGATGACCGTATTCTCCAGCTGGCCACGCAGGGCACTGAGCAGACGACCGATCTGAGCATCGAGTTCGTGGATCAGGCCGAAGTAGCCGGCGCGGCATCGGTGCATCGTCAGTGGATCGAGATGGACGCGTTGCTCGCCACCCACCGGATCGAGGCCATTGATCGGCCCGTCGAAAGGTTCGACCCAATCGCCGATGTCGGGTTCGCCCAAGTCGCCGAGCTGCATGCGATCGTAGTGGTCGAAGTAGGCAGTAGAGGGCGTCAATGGTGGGTGCGGTGAGAAGATGGAGAGATTCAGAAAGAACGGCGTCGAGGGATCACGTTTCCTGAGGAAATCGAGGGAGCGATCGACGGCCCATGCGGGATAGGTCTGCTCTTCGCGTAGATGATGCGGTTTGGCGAGCCAACTGCAACTGCCGATACCGTGGGCGGCGGGTTCGAGGTGACGCGGCACGCCTCGTTGTCGCAACCAATCGACGTAGTCATTCTCGCCGCCGACACCGTCGGCCAGTTCCATCGCATCAAATCCGAAGCGTTGACGCTGCGGCTGCAGATGCAGCTTGCCCACCATGCGGGTCTCGTAGCCGGCGTCGTGCAGAGTGCCGGGCAGGGTCGACTCCGGTGTCCAGGGGCAGGTGGCATTGCGATAGTAGAAGCCAAGCATGCCCACCGTTTCGGGTGACTGACCTGACATCAACACATGGCGTGCGGGAATGCAGGAGGGAACCTCGCTATAGGCGCGGCGGAAACGGGTGCCCGTGGCGCCAATAAAGTCGAGATTCGGCGTGCGCAGGGCAGGATGGCCGGCCAGGCTCAGTGCGTCGCCGCGTTGTTGGTCAGTGACGATGAGGACAATGTTGGGGGGCTGAGTTGTCATGTGGGCAATCTAGTGAGCGTGGATGGATCGGGCCAGATGGCCAGATCGTGGCGGGGGCTCGCGTTGGGCCCCGGTTCCCTCGACTACGTTCGCCAAAAGGTCGACTCGGGATTCGGTTGATACGCAATGTTAAGGTGACGTGTATCGACCCTCTCCTCACGCTCTCGACTGTCGACGCCGGCGATCGCCAATCCCGTTGTCAGCAGCGTCCGCTCGACGGGGTAGCTCGCGCGACCGCTCGCAAACATCTGCTCGATGTTGTTCACCTGGGGCGAGAAAAAATTGGCCAGCGTCGTGTGGGCCGGTGGCATGGGCAGATAGACCTGGGTTGAGAGCAACTCCATCTGATCGGCGATTCGAGCGGCGAAGCAGAAATCCCCCACAAGTCCATTGAGAATCATCATCGTGCAGCGCAGGCCGTCGAGGTGTTCGTATTGATAGGCCCACGGTTTCGCGGCGAGGGATTTCATCTCGTCGATGGTGGGGTAGTGGTGATTGAATCCCGGTCGTGCAGGTGCGAGTTGATGACTTCTACACAGGCAGGCGGCAAACAGATCGGCTGACCAGGCACCGGCGGCATGGGCCTCCCAGAAGGCGTCGCCGCGGTAGTCCTGTAGCCATTTTACGCCGCTCTCTCCACCCGACCGACGCTCGACCATCGCCTGCATGGCCTCGAGGGCATGAATATCGCCCCCGTCGTCTCCGGCACTCGCCATGCACATCGCTTCTTCAACTGAGGCACCGAGAGGAATATCGATGGCGGGGACCCTGCTCGTCACAGGTAAGGACGACCCGGCCATGAAGGCGAAGCCCAATTCTTGCGAGGTATCGTACATCTGCCTCGCTCGATTCCAATCATAAGAGAGGTGTTTGTCGCAGAAGACGGGTGCTGTCTTGCCTGTCGTGCGGAAGACAGACGTGATTTGCTGGAAGAACTCGTAGCGCGGATAGAGCTTCTGGCCCCGCTCGTTGCGCGGGTAGTCGCCGTGCTCGGCAATCAGCAGCACGCCATCGACTGCCAGGTCTGGGCCGCCCTGGGTCAGGGCATCGGCGATGCTGGAGTAGATAGTCAGTTGCGGGAAGCGTTCGGTGCGTTCCTGGCTAAGATCTGTCTCGTCTCTCTGATCGACATAGAGAGAGACGAGATCCATTGCCGGGTGGTGGTGGTGACCATTCCAGCCATAGCCGTCGAGGAAGCGGTCGCAGATGTGCTGGGCGTGGGCGTACTTGTGGTAGATGGAGATGATGGCGGCAATGCGTGGCCGGTGGGCTGGTGTCTGCGCAGAAGAGGCTCTCACTGTGTCAGTCACATCCTCACACTGCCGTCTGTAATCCGGCCGCCTCCCACGCGGTGATTCCGCCCACCAGATCCATCACCTGCTCAAAGCCATAATGCATCAGCACGCTGCCGGCGATGGTCGATCGATAACCACCGGCGCAGTGGACGATGATCGGGCGGTCTCTCGGTAATCTACCTACTTGCTTGTGCAGTTGCTGCAGGGGAATGTTCGTCGAATCGGGAATGTGGCTTGTCTCACGCTCGCCGGCACCGCGCACGTCGATGACGACCGGCGCCTGACCTTCGTCCCGTTGCTCTTTCAGTGTGAGGACGGTAATGCGTTCGAGACGACCCAGCAGGTCGGGGCGATCATTCAGGGACATCATACCACTTCGTAGATACCCGGCAACGTCGTCGAAACCGATGCGTCCCAGGCGCGTGGCTGCCTCTTCCTCGGCCCCAGGAGGGGCGATGATGACGATGGGGCGATCGGGCGTCAGGAGGGCGCCTGCCCACGTGGCGAATTTGCCGTCGAGGCCGACATTGATACTGCCTATCAGGTGGGCACCGGCATAGTCGTCGCCTTCGCGCACGTCGAGCACCTGAGCCTGCCCGTCACGCAGGGTGAGCACCTCGTCCAGCTCGAGGGGTTTGAGACTGCCCTCGAGACTCTCGTCGAGGGTCGGGTGTTCCTTGGTGTTCATCATGACATCGTAACTGAAATAGTCCGGCGCCTCTGGCTGGTCGGCGCTGACGATGCGGATGAAGTCGTCCTTCTCCATCGGTTGCAGGGCGTAGTTGTACATGCGCTGCGTGCCCATGGTGGAATATGTCTCTTCGCTGAGGCTTTTGCCGCACAGTGAGCCGGCGCCGTGCGCTGGGTAGACGAGGGCGTCGTCGGGAACTCGCTGCATCAGCTTTCCGTGCAGGGAGTCGTAGAGCATGCCGCCGAGACTTTCGGCGGTGAGCCCAGGAGAGGCCCGCAGGTCCGGTCTACCCACATCGCCGATGAAGAGTGTGTCGCCCGTGAGCACAGCGTGTGGCTTGTCGGTACTCTGTGCCAGGTCGTAGACGAGCAGGCAAATCGAGTCCGGGCTGTGTCCGGGTGTGTCAAGAAAAACCACACGAACCTGGCCGAAAGCGATCTCATCGTCATCGCCCATGGGCACCGAGGCGTATTCGGTCTTGGCGGCGTGACCGACGTGGATTGTGGCACCGCATCGATCGCGCAGCTCCAGATGGCCGGCGACGAAGTCGGCGTGCATGTGCGTGAGAACGACATGCCGGATTGTCAGGCCCTGGGCGTCGGCATCCGTGAGGTACTGACCAATATCACGCTGGGGATCCACGACGATGGCGTTCTTGGTCTGCTCGTCGCCGACCAGGTAGGATGCGTGGGCGAGGCAACCGAGGTAATACTGTTTCAGAAACATTGTGCACCTTCATGTGGGTATCTGATTTTAATAGGAAGGTGTCCCCTTGGCGGTGGTGCTGCAAGTGCGAGTAGGCTACATTGCGAATCTCGTGCCGAGAGATCCTGTCATTGCAGTGAAACAAGAAGGTTTGGAGTCGTCAGAAATGAAAGTCACCTACGATCAACAGACCGATACACTGAATGTCATCCTTCGCGACGACGTAGCCGTCATCGACAGTGACCAGGGGCGTGGTGTTGTCTTCGACTATGGGGAGGATGGTCTGCTTGTATCGATCGAGGTGCTGGAGGCTTCTTCGTGGGTGACGGATCCAACGAAGGTGGACTTCGAGCAGGTTGGCAAGTAGCTCTCCCTACTTCTCAGTCCAGACTGGACGTTTGATCTCGAAGGCTTCGCGCACGTCGACGTAGTCGAGGGCACCGAGGCGGCCGATGGGTCTGAGTTTGGCCACGTCAACGTGGCCTTGTGTAAGGACACGCTCGTCAATGTGGATGCCGACGACCTGACCGAAGACGACGGTGTTGTCGTCCTCTTCATCATCACATGGCAGTGTCAGCACCTGCGTGGTGCGGCATTCGAGATGTACGGGACTCTCGGCGACTCTTGGCGGTGTAACAATCGTCGATGCCGCCTTGGTCAGGCCGACGATGTCGAATTCATCGACATCTCTCGGGGCAGACGTCGACGAGCCATTCATCTGCTCACGCAGGTCCCAGGTCGCCAGATTCACGACGAATTCACCCATTTCTTGCGCATTGGCGACGCTATCCTTGAGCCCACCCCCCTGCTGATGTCCGGTGGTGGCAGCGAACATCACCTGGGGTGGGCTGTAGGCAACGGCGTTGAAGAACGAATAGGGCGCCAGATTGTCGACACCGTCGGCGCTGCGTGTTGAGATCCAGCCGATGGGGCGTGGGACGACGAGATAGTTGAAGGGATCTCGCGGCAGGCCGTGGCCGTCTTCGGGGCGATAGAACATGAGTTAGTCGAGAATCTGCTCGACCAATTCTGCTGGTCTGGCGATGACGGCTTTGTCTCCACGAATGCAGATGGGCCGATTCATCACCTCTGGATGCTCGAGAAGCAGCGCAACAAGCGCATCGTTATCGCTGATCTGGTCGATGTTGCGACCGAGCTTGCTGAAGGATCCACTGTGCAGCATATCAGCAGGCTCGACGTCCAGTAGGGCGATGAAATGGCGGTAGTCTGCTTCGCTCGGAGGATTTTCGATGTATTCGATGACGTCGAACTCGACGTTGCGGGCGGCCAGGATTTCCAGGACGCCTCTCGACTTGCCTCAATTGGGGTTGTGGTAGATGGTCACGTCGGCCACACAGATCTCCTTTCAGTTTAGGGTGCGGGTTGCCTTGGTGGGTGTAAGAAACCTTCCGCTCTGACGCTGTCAACGGTGAAGACCTTGTGAATCGCTGGTCTGGATCAGAGCATCCATCTTTATTGGCAAGATCACTCACCCTTATTCAGATGCATCCTGCCGTCGGTGAACAGGATGGTTCTCCCGAAAATCCACGTCGAAGAAATCTCTGCGCATGACTTCATCCCACAATACGCCATCCTCCAGGCTGCATGAGCCGACGATTGAGTCTCTTGAGGCTGAATTGGCGCGTGAGCGCACGAGATTCGCCCGAGAGCAGGCGATTGAGCGGCTGCGTGCGGAAGTCTTGTCGATGCGAGGTGTGTCCGGTCTCAAGGACGTGGCGCTGCTCACGTATCACCAGGCGCTGGAATTCAAACTGAATGTTTCGGCGATGGGTTTCTTCTTCGTCAATGAAGAGACGCAGCAAATCGTCTGGTTTTCTGCCATGGAGAATCCGAAGAAGTATGGAATCACGTGGGAGTCCAATCTCGAGGAATACGACGAGAATACCAGTGTACTGATGCTCACTCTACCTCTCGATGATTCATGGGAGGAAGATCTCGAGCGCTGGCGGGCAGGTGAGGTACAGACTCTGATTCGCACGGCGGAAGAAACCGCCGCGGCACTACAGGATTTCTATGATGAATGTGGTTTCAGTGCGCCCATGCCCTTTGCCAACGAGGATTGGGCCATGTCGGTGCTGCCCTTCGAGCATGGTTGGGTCTCCGTCCGCCACAAGGAACTGAACGACGAAGACATGTCGCTGTTACACGATATGACGTCGGCTCTGTCTCATGGTTATCTACGATATCTTGATTTCGAACGGTTGGAGTCCCAGAACCAGGCCCTTGAGCAGGCGCTGGCGGATCTGAGTGCAACGCAACAGCAATTGCTTATGCAGGAGAAGATGGCGGGACTTGGCAAGCTCGTTGCCGGGATTGCCCATGAAATGAATACCCCCGTCGGTGCCATTGGCAGTGCACTGGATCTGTCACGACGCTGCATCGAACGAGTAGAGGAGGGCGTCGACGCTTCTGGCGATGAGCGCTTATCGAAAGCGATCAAGGGTCTCGGGGCATCCAATGCGACAGCGCAGGAGGCGGCTGAACGGATTTCGACGGTCGTGAAAAGCCTGCGCGCTTTTGCTCGTCTCGACGAGGCGGAATACCAGATGACGGACCTGCATGAGGCGATCGACAGCACGCTCGTGCTGCTTGCGAGTGAGATGGGCGAGACCATCACTGTGCAGCGCGATTTTGGCGAACTGCCTGCCGTCTACACCGCACCGAGTCGACTGAACCAGGTCTTCATGAATTTATTGAAAAATGGGCTCACCGCTCTCGACGGTTCAGGGCTGATTCGCATCAGTACACGGTTGGAAGATGAGACGGTGTATGTGGAGATCGCCGACGACGGGCCGGGGATGCCACAAGAGACACTGGATGCACTATTTGATTTCCAGTTCCGTCGTGACGATGGCCGCGTGAAGCTGGGCATGGGCTTGCCCATGGACTACAGCACGGTGCGCGATCTGGGTGGCGATCTGCGTGTGGCGAGCGTCCTTGGCGCAGGCACTGAGGTGACGATCGAGCTGCCCCTGCAGGCGTCTGCGAGCACCTAGGCGGTCCGCCTAAGAGCAGAACGCCCAAGACCAGTCGACGGCAATCGGTGCAGGGCCTATCGTTCCCTGCATGAGTTCATCCTACGACGCAATCATCATTGGCGGCGGCCACAATGGCCTGGTCACGGCAGCCTATCTGGGCAAAGCCGGCTACCGCACGCTGGTGCTGGAACGACGGGACATCCTCGGCGGCTGTAGTGTCACGGAGGAAGACATCTTCCCCGGCTACAAGATCTCTGCTGCCTCCTACGTAGCGAGCCTGTTCCATCCCAATATCATCCGCGATCTGGATCTGCATGCGCACGGGTTGGAGTTCCTCGTGCGAGATCCACCTTCATTTACGGCCTTCGCCGATGGCTCACATCTATTCTCCTGTCTTGAGCAGGCGGATACGCAGAAGCAGATCGCCAAGTTCTCGCAGCGTGATGCCAAGCGCTATGCCGAATACGAGGCGATGCTGACGCGGATTGCCGAGCAGATCGAGCCGTTGTTGCTGATGACACCGCCCGATCCTCGATCGCGTGATCCGCGCAATCTTTGGCGACTACTGAGCATGGGCAAGATGGCCAAGGGGCTAAGCCGTGACTTCCTGCCGGCGCTGCAACTGGCCTCGGCGAGTGTCGCTGACTTTGTCCGTGACTGGTTTGAGTCGGATGCCCTGCAGTCGACGCTCGCAACGGATGGTATCATCGGCGCCTATGCGGGTGTTGAATCACCGGGTACCGCCTATGTGTTGCTGCACCACGTGATGGGCGGCATCACGGACGCGGCGGGGACCTATCATCGCGGGCGCTGGGCCTACGTGCGTGGTGGCATGGGTGGGATTCCAGCATCGATTGTCGCCTCGACGCAGGCGCGTCACGATCCCGTTGACTTCATCACCGGTGAACCTGTGGTGCGAATTCTTGTGGATCGTGGGAAGGTGCGTGGTGTAGAACTCGCCAATGGTGAAGTGATCGAGGCGCCCACCGTGGTGTCTGCTGTCGATCCGCGAATCACGTATCTCGGCTTGCTCGATGAGGAGCATCTGGAGGCGGAATTCGTCGAGCAGATCCGCAACTACAAGATGAAAGGAGCCACGACCAAGGTGAATCTGGTGCTCTCAGAGCTACCTGACTTCACGGCACTTCCTGGTGTGTCGCAAGCACGGCAACACGCTGGTACGATCCATATCTGCGAGAATCTCGCCTACATGGAGCGTGCCTGGGAGGATGCAAAACACGGGCGCTGGTCGCGTGAACCCATTCTCGAATGCACGATTCCATCCGTCTATGACAAGACACTTGTACCGCCGGAGCATCCCGACCATCACGTGATGAACATCTTTGCCATGTATGGACCCAAGAAACTTGTGGGCACGACGTGGAAAGAAGAGGGACCTGCCTTTCTGGATCGAATCATCACCAAGCTCGGTGAATTCGCGCCCAATGTACCGGGTGCCGTTGTGCACAAGCAGATCCTGACGCCGGATGATCTCGAGGAACGTTATGCTCTGACGGAGGGCTGCATCTTCCATGGGGCCATGGGACTCGACCAGCTGTTCTGGGCGCGACCTTTGCCGTCGATTGCGCAGTATCGTGGCCCCCTTGGCGGCTTGTACATGTGCGGTTCGGGCACACATCCTGGTGGTGGCGTCACAGGGATTCCCGGACACAATGCCGCACGCGAGATTTTACGCGATAAACCACGTCGCGGCTGAGGGCGTAGGTCGCTACGCTGCTTCGACACACGCCTTCAGTTTTGCCAGACCTTCGCGTGCGACCACTTCTGGACCCTTGGCCCAGTAACTCTCGTTGAACAGTTCGAGGGAGAGCATCCCCTCAAAACCGATGCCGTCGAGGGCTGTGACGATCTGCTGCCAGGGTGCCAGACCATCGCCGGGATAGACGCGGTCGGCATCGGTGATATCGGCGCGAGCCGGAGTTGCAGGGTAGTCGTTGACATGAACGAGGCCCAGTCGACGGTTACCGAAGTGCTCGAACCCCACATGATGGCCACTGCCTTTGTACATGTGAAAGACGTCTGCCAGAAGTTGTACACCAGAGCGTCCACACTCAGCGGCGACTAGCAGGACCTCGCCCGTGCGGCCGAGGGTCTGGGCGATTCCCCAATACTCCAGCAGTGGTGATACGCCTGATTTGGCGGCGAGATCAACAAGGTCGGCGAAGCGCTCAGCAACGGGCAGAATGTCGACGACCCGATCGTGGATGCCGAAGGGGGGAGCGGCGACGTGGGGGCATCCGAGGGCACTGGCCATCTCGAAACAGCGAGCCGCCTCGGTGAAACCGGCAGTGCGGCGATCCTCTTCTGGTACAGCCCACTCGGGAAAGCCGATCAGGTTGACGATGGCGAGGTCTCGCTCTTCGGCTCGAGCACGCACCTGATCGAGTGTGCCACCACCTGCGACCCAATCGTCAAGTTCCCTGACCCACGGTTCGATGCCATCCCAGCCGGCATCGGCGGTTGCGTCGATCATGTCCAGAATTGAGGTGCCTTCGCTGCGGATGGTGCTTGTGTTGAGACAGTAGGAAAAGGGCATCGTTGTTTCTCAGCCGTCGGTGAATGAATAGGCGCGGTCTGTGGTGATCCCCTGTAACGTGCTCAATGTGCTGCGCCGAAACAAACCATCCGTATCCTCGCGCCACTGCTCGAGTTGCTCACGGTGGCCAAGCCGACGAATCATGCTCCACTCGCTGGCACGGGTGCGTCGCGCATGCGTGTCCCAGAGGCTGAGTCCGTCGATGCCAGCAGCGTAGTATTCCAGCGCTTTGAGCCGATACCCTTCCGCGGGCATGCGGCGAGGATAGATGTCGGCATAGATGCGGCATGGGGACTCACCTCGTGCACTGACAAACTGCGCGAGGAGGTCTGCCTCGATGGCGCCTGGATCTGGCATGCCTGGTGCAGCGGAGTGGCATGGGTGCACGATACAGTGATCCATCAGACCCTCCTGCATCCAAGTCGCTGCGTCGATGGTAAAGAAGAGACTGTTGGCAGGACTGTTCATCGTGTGGTATGCCGTGCCAAGCTTCGTGCCCCGCTGTGCACCGACGCTGTCGGCGAGGTGGCGAATACGGCGAATGAAATCCGTGACGATCTGAGCACGATGGTGAATCCAGCGTTCATCGTCGGCAGGTAGGGAACGTGGGTCCTCGCCAAACTGATCGATGAAAGTCTGGACCACGGGATCTTCGTAGAGGACGAAGGGAAAACATCTTGCCGTGACGATATTGATGCCATCGAAGCCCCAGGCGAGAACACGCTCGATCTCGGCGAGCCAGAAATCCTGCACTTCGGGGAAGGCGAGACTCATACTGTTTGTAGGCAGTCCCTGCGGGCTCAGCTTACGCCACTCGGGATGATCGGTGACGATGGAGGAACCAAGACTGTATTCGGCGTAGATCTCGTGGATGGGTAGGTAGTTGTCCATCTTGAGTCCTGAAAAGCGCACACTCGCATAGATCTGCAATCCGTGTTCATGGGCGCGTTCGATGGCAGTCCGGGCGACTTCAGAGTCAGCATCTCCTCCCGTTCCCCACAGAACGAGACCGAAGTCGGTATCCGCGAAACAGTCGATCCAGTCGATCGCCGCGGTCCTCGTGCGAGGTGGTCCACCGTAGTAGGCGACGAGTCGATTCTCTGTGACTAGGTCAAGATTCTGTTGGCTCGTGCTGGGGCTCGTATCGGAAGTCGAGGCTGGACTTGGGTCTGGGCCATCCTCCGAACGGTGCGATGCGAAACGAGCAGGTCGTTCATCGTCGACGGGTACGAGTCGCACATAGGCAAGGTTCGCGAAGTATTGATCCGTGCCGTAGTAGTCGACAGGGGGAGCGATGATCAAATCCTGATCACCTAAATCCGCAGTGCGCCAGAAGACCTCGGCCATGTCGAAAATTCCGAAGCCGCTCTTTTCGGCGAAATCTCCGTCCTTCGGCTGACATTGCTCGCGACCGATCGTGGCATAGGCATCGTCGCCGGCAAGACGCACGAGTATCTGCGGCCCATCGAGGCGCGCCGTCGACGCATAGTGCATGCCCAGATGAATGTCGTAGCGTCCTGATACATTCAGTGGCAAGGTAACCGGGGGCGGATTCACAAAAATCTCGCCTTGTGGTCGACGCATGGCGGCTTGGAAAACGGGGTAGTACGTGTAGTAGAGCATGCGACCGGAGATGCCAATGTCGGTCTCATAGTCGAGGAGCATCCACTTGCCGTCGCACCATTCGGGACATAGGCTGGACGCCGGCAGACAAGTGCCCAGATCTGATATGACTACTTCCTGATTCATTGGGTCCGTCCGCATGTCGAAATCCCTGAAGGTCGACCGGGAAGGTATCTCGATGTTTGCAGCGATGCCATTCAACTGAGGAAATCTTGAAACGTATTTCCCTCTCCGTAACCGAATCGGCAAGTGTCGATCGGGCATCGTGGCCCGTTACCCAGGGTGTTCCCTTTGCCGATGGCGAACTGGCGCTCAATGAGCAGATCCGTCTCGTCGACGCGAATGGTGTCGTACTGCCACTGCAGACCGAATGCCTCGCCACGTGGGCTGCCGATCGTCGCTGGGTGAAATGGCTCCTCGTGGATTTTCAAGTCGATATAGCCGCTGGCATCGAGAGACAACTGTTTCTGGAGTTTGGCGATGGTGTCGAGGTCTCGCCGCCGCATGGGGCACCAGTGGGAGTGGAAGAAAAGGGCAAGACGCTGACCGTCGAAACAGGCCCTGTGCAACTGACACTTGTGCGGGATTCTGCGACGCCTGTGGCCGCCCTTCTCCTGCGTGAAGATGGAGTCGAGTGTGATCTGCTAGGCACCAGTGGGCATGACGGCACTGGCTTCGATCTATACCTGCGGGATCAAGTAGATGTCGACTGGCGGTCCTCTCTTGGCCCAATGCCGACCATCGAGATTGAAACTGCCGGCCCCTTGAGAGTAGCTGTGTGCATCCGTGGTCATCATGGTGAGGCGAGTGGTAAGACGATGTCTCCCTATGCGCTGCGTTTGGAGATGTTCGCAGGACGCTCGGAGATCCGATTTGCCCACACCTTCGTTTTCGACGCTGATCCTGAGGCCGTCGAGTTACAACGACTCGGTGTGGATGTCGGGTTGCAGCTGGGCTCTGTGCAGCGCTTTGGCTTTGGTGCGGTGGGGGAGTCTGCACAGGATGGAACAGGCTGCAGTGCGGGCGCGGGCGTTGAGGTCTCCACGGGGGCACGTTTCGTGCAGGTTTCTGATGAAGAAGCGGTCATCTACCATACAGACGGTGTATCAGAGCCGCCTATCGATGGATCGAATGGCGTAGATGATCATACTCGCCGAGAGACTGGCCAGTCCGTTGGACGCACGAAGGGCTGGTCGCAGATCGTCGGAGACAAGGCGACGGCAACTCTCGTCGTGGCTGATATGTGGCGGGAGTATCCGAAGGCAGTTGATCTGACGAGCAATGGATTCGATCTACAGATCTGGCCGCAAGACGCCGGGCCACTGTCCTTCGCGACGCCCTTCAAGGAGACGGCAGTCCGTTTCGCGCGGACACGAGATGAAGCGGAATTTCGGCGCATTGTCGAAGAGAATCCCACAGCGCCTCTGAATCTAAAAAGTCTCGCCGCGACGACACCTGAAGAGATTGAGTGGGTGGAGGAGATGGTCGCTCGCTATGCTCCGGATCGTCCTGCGAGCTACAACGACACCCACACTGACAATGGGCGTGGTGCTGCGCGTACGACCCGCTTCGTTCTACGCCTCGACGGCCATGCTGAAACGATTACAGCCGAGCCATTCGCTGCAGCTGTGCAAGAACCGCTGCTGGCGGTTGTCGACAGCGAGTATGCAAGTGCGACGAAGGCAGCGCGCGTCTTTGCGGCGGCAGATACGCAGCGATTCCCTGTGGCAGAGGCCGGGCTCGAACAACTATTTGAGCGGGTCGTTGCTGAGCCACGACGCATTCTGCGCACGTATGGGATGATCGACTATGGTGATCTGATGTGTTCGCACTCAGGAACCAATGCCGCTCTCTGGGACGTGGTTCGCGATCTGCCCGATGCGATTGAACGCATGAAATATTGCGCGCGTTCCTACAACAATGAAGCGAATGATCAAGTGTTGGCCCTGTGGGGCTTTTTCCTGCATTCGGGTGATCGACAGCACTTCATTGCGGCTGACGCCTATGGTCGCCATATGGCCGACATCGACATCATCCATGCCCATACCGAACCATCTCATGTGGGTACGATGCACTACCACAATTGTCATCACTGGACGGGCGGTCCGTCTCCCTCGCATACCTGTATCGCCGGGCTCATGCTGCAATACTATCAGACGGGCAATCGGCGGATCTTCGATGTCTGCCGCGAAGTCGCCGATTGGGCTCTGTCGCAGCAGGAGCCCTGTGGCATCCTGGCGAATCGGTCGGCTGCTCTCGTGCGAGAGTACACATCGCCCCTGGCGAATCTCCTGGAATTCTATCAGGCCACCTGGGATGAACGATATGTGGAATTGGCGCAGCGGTCTCTGAAGTGGCTACTACTCGTTATGCCTGAACCTGGTTGTTTTATGCAGAGTGTGTTCACCGCCGGTGAAGAAGGTGACGAGGCCGAGGTCGAGCAGGCAGGCTGGCATCTGCGGCAGGCGGGTGGCATGACGCCGCAACTTCTCTACGATGCGGTGCAGTTGTTTGGCGTCAGTGATCCGATCTACAGACAGGCTCTGCTGGCGATCGCCGATCGATATGTGTACCACGTGAACGATCTCTTCGAAGTGCTCGATGTGGATGGCAACGAACAACTCGATCCTTACTTCAATGCGGCGATCATCGCCTATGCCTATGAGCTGACGGGCCAACTCGACTATGCGGCCTACTGTCGCTACTACCTTCGGGAACATTTCCCGGCGCGGGCGCAAGTCATGAGTTTCACCTATGTCTGCTGGGGGAGTATCATTCCGCCGATGATGGCCGCTGTACGTCACGCGGAAGACCAGCACGGCGTGCAGGCTCTTGAAAACGCGGAAGCGGCATGGGTCGATAGGGTTCGCCAACGCCAGCAGGAGCCCGCGACGAGTGCGACTGTGCGGCCCGAGCGACGCAGTATTGGTCGTATCAGTGGCTACGACACCTAGTGACCTGGACTCATGATCGTCCACGGTGATCGACGACGAATCACGGGAGTTGTGTCGATATGTCTCTACTGAAAGCACGTGCCTTTCAGCCGACAACCGTTACAGATACCATCGTTGTCGTGCCGGATCATCTCACCGGGGACACCAGTGTCCGCCGGCTCGCCGACGCATGTGAATCTCCCGTCCTGGGGCAGCACGACTTCGATGTCGCCGATTTTGCAGAGACGCACGTTATCGCCTGCGGCCACCTGGCGAACAATGCCGCCATTACTCGTCTCTACAATGCCCGCTGCTGTTTTGTGGATACTCTGTTTCCGGGGAATGACGACTATCTGGTTCGCTCGATCCGTGATCCCGTTGGCGCTGGGTACAATGCGATCGTCACGGGTGCCAGTAGCGACAAGGGTCTGCGTGACGCGGTGGCAGAGCTGACGAAGTGTGTCGAGGCCAGTGACGGCGTCCTGAATCGAGTTCACATCCAGCAACTGGCCTCCGGACCGAAGCAACCAGTGGCGTCAGAAGTAGATGATCTCATCGCCAAGGATCTGGCCACGTGGCACGGTGGTTGGGTGGCGTCACCTTTTCGCGGCGGAAAACTCAAGTCCTATCTGTGGCACCAGTATCTCGATGATGGAGACGTCTGGGGTCACTTGATCAAGGGCATTTTCGCCGGGTCAGTCGATCAGTGGCGCGAACAACGAGGTAGAGATCCGCATGACTACCACGACTTCTTTCATCTCGACCAATTCATCCGCCTGTGGGATCTGGTGGAAGATCATCCTCTCTACACCGAGCAGGATCGACAAGCCGTCGTGGAGATGTTCATCGAACTGTTACGTCATCTTGCAGGACTCTTCTATTTGCAGGAAGAGGTCAATCCCGACGACATGCCGCGGCAGAATCACACAACCTTCGTCGGGCTGAATCTGGCAGTGGGTCACCAGTATCTGTCCCGTCGCTACGGCGTCACTGAATTCGCCGACGTCAGCGCCCGGGTGGAACGCATCTTCGCAGGACAGGCGTTGGGGTACAAACCGAATGACGACGCCGGTGTCGGTTACGTCTGGCACACACCACATCATACCCTCGACTACTGGTTGCTGAGCGACGATCACCGCTACCTCGATGAGGGTCACGTGGCAGATCTGTGTCGACTGCTGGCGATCACGACCGACAATCTTCGCAGCGAAGTGGGGTACGGTGACAGCAGCGGCTACGCGGCCTTCGACAACGCCGGTTGGCGCGATCACCTCTGGCCACTGCTCGCGTCGCTGTGGCGCACGCAGGACCCGGCCCATCTCTGGCTACTTAACTGGCTTGCAGAGGGCAAGGCGCCCAGTCTCCATCAAGCGATCGACACGTGGCGGTCGAGTGTGAATCGTAGCGAGGATGGATTCACGCTTCCCGGTGTCGAACCGATGCTGCCCAGGGATCTACTCGGCGTGGCGGCTCTGGACTTGCCGGATTCAGCGAGGAATTTCGTCGCCGCCAATGTCCCGGTGGCGCACCAACCCACGGCAGGCAGTCGCTACTTCGACAAACTCTCCATCCGACCCGGCTTCACTGAGGATGATGAGTATCTGTTGCTTGAAGGTGTCGGCACCATGTGCCATGGCCACGAAGACACCAATGCGATCCTGGGGCTTTCCTGGAAAAACAGGGCCTGGCTTGCGGACGGTGACTATATCCGTGCGGCGCCAAAGTTCCACAATAGCATCAGCATTCAGCGGGATGGGGTGGGGGTATTCGATTCGCCTGGAGACGGCATCGTGATCCCGCCGCTGGCCCGTCTGCTGGAAGAGCATGCCGATGAAGAGGGTGGCGTCGTACAGAGTGAGGTTGCCGGTTACAACGGGATGGATTGGCGACGAAATCTGGTCTGGCGTAGCGGTCGCTACATCGTCGTCGTTGATGAGTTGCGCTGCACTGAGGCCGGAGATTTCCGCTGTCGCTGCTATTGGCGTGTCGTCGGTGATGTGACGGAAGCAGTCGACCGAGTGGGCCTGCAACAGGATGGTGTAGAGCTATTTCTGCACAGTGGTCACACACTGGAAGCGGATGAGTCATCAATGGAGATCGTTGACGATGGGGCGGCGTGGGGTGGTTATCCGCATCACAGTGGCAATGTCCATGTCGTGCACCAGAAGTTGAATCGGCGCCTCCGGCAGGGGGAATCGATGTTCTTTCTACATGTCTTCACACCTCACGATGATCTGCGAGTGGAGCGCTGTGCTGACGGCCAGTTGCGGATTTGCGACGAAGGTGAGACGAGACTCGTCGGTATCGACGAGATCGGTGCGATCGTTAATGGGGCGGGAAAGGCTGTGGCAGATCAGATAGAACACCACCCCGAAGGTGAGGCACCGGATGATGGAATGATCTTGAGTCGGCCCACCTTGTCAGTTACTCGGCGCTCTGTCGAGACGCAGCCAATTGCAGATCTCATTTGGCGACAGAGGATCGTCGAGTCTGTTGCCGCTCTCGTTCTCTTCGACGACGAGGACGAGTATCGTATGGTCGTGGCGGATACCAAGGGTGATCTCGTTTGTGTCTCAACAGACGACGGTTCCGAGTTGTGGCGAGTGCAGTTGCCGTCTGCTGCATCCGTCCTGCTCACGGCGGACATCGACGGTGATGGGGCGCCTGAGGTTATCGCAGGTCTGGCCAGCGCAGAGGTGGTCGTGATCGATGCAGCGGGCGGTGCAGAGCGATGGCGTCGACCGTTGAAGAATCTGTATGACTCCGCCGCTGCGGTAACGGTGTTGCGCGTGGCGGATCTGGAGGGCGATGGTGACCTCAGTGTTCTCGTCGGTACGGCGGGGTGGTTCGTCAATGTCTTCAAGCCCGACGGTACCCCGAAGTGGACTCAGTGGTTCCGATATCATGTGATCACTGCTGTCGAGGCGGCAGATGTAGATAATGATGGACGCGCCGAGGTGATCGTAGGCAACACGTACTCGACGCCCCTGACGGTACATGAGTTCGATGGCACCTTTCGCTGGTCGACCCTTGAGCAGGTGGGGGCAGAAGGCAACGCGACGACACCACGACGTGGAATCGGTCTGACGCAGATGCGACTGTGTGATGTTGATGGTGACGGACGTCAGGAAATCATCTATGGCACGGAGGATGGTTGGATCTTTGCTGTCGACTCGTTGGCAGGCGACGAAGTGTGGCAACTCAATATCGTCGGTAAGGTCGTCGCGCTGGAAGTGACAGAGGCGGGTGTGCTCGCGGCGAGCGAGCACGGTGATCTCTACTTGCTATCGCTGACGGGAGAGATTCTCTCCATGCGACATGTGAGTGAGTGGATTCGGTCTGCCACCCGCTGTGGCGACGAAATAGTGATGGCCACAGAAGAAGGACAGTTGCTGTGGCTTGGTGCGGCCGGAGACGTGCTGGGATCTGCGCACGTCGATGGAGAGATTCGTCATTTGCTTGCACGGGATCAGGATGTGATCTGCGTGACGGAAGACGATACGATCAGCGCCTTTCTCAGTCTGTGATATTGGGCAATCCTTCGGTTCAGCCCCAGATATTACTTGTAATCACCCACGTCTTTCGAGTATTCTCTGGACATAGGCGCTTGGGGCGCCTTCAGCTCGCGAGAAGGGCTATGCCCACCCAACGAACGACCACGAAGGTTTCCACCTTCTTTCCCGCCTGTCAGGGAGCGAGCCCAGGCGAATCCAGAGAGAGGGTGAAGTATGCCTATCCCTATCCATCTTTCGAAGTTCGCAGATATCGCCGGCCTCGACGATGATCAAGCCAAAGAGATCATCGCCCGTGTAGGTCGTGATGATCTGACCATTGCCCTCAAGGCGGCCGAGGAGCCGGTCAAGGACAAACTCCTTAGCAATATGTCCACCCAAGAACGCCAGGCGCTGACCCAATACATGGAGTATCTCGGGCCTATGCGCCTGTCCGAGGTCGAAGTGGTGCAGTTGCAGATCGTCAACAAGTTCAAGGATGCGTCGGGAGACGACGCTTTCGTCTAAGAACCGGGGGCGCTGCGGGTTCGCCGCAGCGCCCCCCTTCCCCACAAGGCGAGTGCGACGACTGGCAGGTGACGTGACGATGGCTGAACTGAATGTTGAGAATCTGCGAAAGCAGGCCAAGAGCCTGCTCAAACAACTGAAGAGCGGTGCTGAAGGAGTGGACACTGCCGATAGTGTCCGACGTGTTCGCCGGAGTCTGCCACGACTGTCTCAGGTGGCTGACCAGGAAGTGCTCAGTGCCGAGGTCACACTGCAGGAAGCACAACATGTGATCGCCGTGGAGCAGGGCCTCAGCAACTGGAAGCAGTTGCTATCAGAGGCTGGCGAGTCGCCTCGAGAGGGCTGGGGCACTCTTTTCGTGCGCCCAGGGCTGCCGAATGTTCGCCGCGAAGCAGAGTGGTTTCTGTGGATGATCAGTCGTGGCGGGGGCTGGCCCATGGACCGCATTCGCCAGAGCCTGCCGCGTGTTGCAGAGATGTCGAATGAACAGATCACACAGGCGGACGTGACCCTTGCCGAGGTCCAGAGGGTGGTCGCCGTTGACTACGGGTTCGCGGATTGGGAAACCCTCGAGATGGAACTGGGCAAGCTTCACCCGATACAGAACTTCGAAGATTTCGCCGCGCTTGCGGATCACGAAATCCGACAGGTGATCTTCCGCCTCGGTCGTGATCGTCTGGCTGTCGCGCTCAAGACAGGGAGCGATCAACTCATGGCACGCTTCGAGTCGAACATGTCACCAGCGGCGTGGCAGGCACTGGTCGACGCGATGGAAGCACTTGGGCCCATGCCAATGAGTGCCGTCGAAGTAGAACAGGCACGGATTCTTGAAAAATTCCGCACCGATGATCCGGTGGTCTAAGTCATGGCGTTGGAACCCGATGCGAATCACAAGCGAGGAAGGCTTCGGATTTGACGAATGCCTCCCCGTCTCTGATCGGCCAACGTATTGCCGTCATTGGCAACACGGGATCCGGGAAAAGTACCCTCGCCGAGCAGTTGGCCGAGCTGCTCGGCGTACCCTTCGTCGAGTTGGACGCAATCAACTGGCAGCCGAATTGGGTTGGTCTCCACGACACGAACCCGGAAGAGTTCAAGCGTCAGATAGCGGCGGCCACTGCAGGTGACGGTTGGGTCACAGCTGGTTCCTATGCCAGCTTCTCACAGGAGGTTTTCTGGCCAAGGTTGGAAACGGCGATCTGGCTCGATCCACCGCTAGCGCTGATCGTGTGGCGCGTGCTGTCGCGTTCGTGGCGTAGGTGGCGCACCAAGGAACTGCTGTGGGGGACGAACTACGAGAGCTTCTGGCAGCATCTGGCTCTGTGGAGAAGGGCAGATTCGCTTCTGTGGTGGGCGCTGACACAGCATCGAGTGAAGCGGGCAAAGTATCTGTCCATGATGGATGATCCGCAGTGGGGGCACGTTCGTTTCGTGCGTCTTACGTCGGTTGACGAGGTGGATGCCTTGGTTGCGTCGATCAGGACAGAGACGCAATCGCGTCAGGTAGCTGACTCAAGCGGCTGATCGTCACGTCCGCCTCCACGACGAGTTCCTCCTGCTGTTCGCGCAGAGGGTCGGAGGGGCCACCCTCACGCCTGATCAGAATCGACGGCATCTTCGCCGCCCGTGCCGCCTGCACATCGACGGCGGAATCACCGACGTAGACGACGGTCGTTGGCTCGCTGAGCCCGAGTGGTTCGAGGCCGGCGAGGAGTATGCCGGGATCTGGCTTCCAGATGCCGATTTCCCCTGAAATCACGACGACGTCGAAGTAGTCGCGGATGCCATCGCGCTCGAGCAGGTAATGGACATTCGGCGGGTGATCGTAGTTGCTCACGAGCCCCACGGGTCCGATCTGGCGCATTGCGACCAGCGTCTCGATCGCCTCCGGGTCGAGGGCAAGTACATCACAACTGTCGTGACAGATCTCATTGGCCAGATCCCGTGCTTGTTCGGCTGACAGGGTCGTCCCGTCCCGCGCGAACATCCGGAGCAGGCGGTCCTCGAAGGGGGTGGTGGGCCCCGCTACGGCGACGGACTGTATTTCATTGAGACATCTCAGCAATTCGTCGCGATCCATCGACAGTCCCGCCTCACTCAGCAATCGATGAAATGAGGCGAAGTGGTCTCCTGGACTGTTCGGATCCTCGATCAGGAGGGTTCCCATCAGATCAAAGAGGGTGGCAGTGATCATTTGTGAGTTTTCCAAGTCAAAACATTAACTTTCTCAAATATTGTGATTGACAATGTCAATTCGGCGGATGCTGGTTCTAAACATCAGCTGATGAACTACAAATTGAGGTAGGGCTTATGCCAACTCCCATTAACCGTTGCCCTCTGTGTGAGGGGCAGTTGGTCCCCGTTCGACTCCAGTGTCATGACTGCGAGGTGTCGATCGAGGGGCAGCTGCCTACATCGAGGCTAGTGCTTCTGACGAATGAACAACAGGAATTTGTCGAAGCCTTCCTGCTGGCGCGAGGCAATATCAAAGAGGTCGAGCGCGAGCTCGGGATTTCCTATCCCACGGTCCGCAAGAAGCTGGACCAGGTCGTCGAGGCTCTTGGTCACGCACCTGCTGCTGCACGGCAGGAGCGCGAGGAGATTCTCGATGCAATCGAGAGTGGTGACATGACACCCCAGCAGGGGATCGCCGCCATGCAGAAGCTCAATCGATCGTAGGGTGCCCTCGCGGCCTCACGAAAGGATGATTCATGCATTCCACAAGACGACGTGTGCTCAAGATGCTGCACGATCACATACTCGATGTAGAACAAGCGGAGGAATTGCTCGATTCGATCGAGGCAGCCGTGCCAGATTCCACGGCGCAGGACATACCGCAGATCATCGGTGACAGTGCGCCGAACCAGGAGTTCCTGCGCACACTAAAGAAGATTGCCACCATGGATTCACATGTGCTCGTGCAAGGCGAACCCGGAACGGGAAAGACGCTCACTGCCCGTGCGATTCACGCGCACAGTCGACGATCGAGCCATCCCTTCCTGTCGCAATTCTGTGGCGAGTCACCGGACACGCTGGGGGCGGAGTTGTTCGGTGTCGATCGTGATGACAAGGCACCGCGAAAAGGGCTGATGGATCTGGCCAATGGTGGCACACTGTTTCTGGACATGGTGGAGGACTGTCCGCCCGACATACAACGACGGCTGTCGGCCTATCTGGAAGATGGCTACTTCTCCCGCGAGGGGAATCCGCGCCCCATCTTCAGCGACGTGCGTCTCATGGGGGCCACGCATGGGGGGCTGAAGGCGAAGGTGGACGAGGGAGCCTTTCAATCGCTGCTGTACTACCGGCTCGGCGCCGTCGTGCTGCAGACTCCACCGTTGCGTGATCGACCCGAGGATATTCCGACCCTCGTCGCCTATTTCATCAAGAGTCGAGCCGACCGTGATGGACGGTCGCCGCAGATTGCGACGAAAGAGGCGATGGAACTACTCGTTGAGTACTCGTGGCCGGACAATGTGGCGCAGTTGGCGGGGATGGTCGATCGTGCTCTGTCGCTGTGCGATGGTGACGAGATCGGCGTCGAGCATTTCCCTGATCTGGACCAGAAGCGAGCTCTGGAAACGCAGCTTGCTGAGGCCGAAACCAGGTAAGTCGTCGATGGCACCCGATCAACTCGAAAGCACACGGGATCAACTCGAACGCGTAGCGCGTGTTTACAAGACGAACAAGGACGCCAGTCAGGCGCTGGGTATCGCGACGCGGACCTTTACGCGACAGTGTGAACGACTCGGCGTTTTGCCACCGAGCAAAAGGGCGCGCCGGGCCATTGCCCGGCGCGCCGACTGAAGCTGCTGCTACTGATTCTGTCGAAAGGTGACGATCACGGCGGGGTGATCGGAAGGCCACTTCACCGGGTGCCAGCGATACATGTGGGCGTCGATGGCCTGGAAGCCGTTGCCCTTGTAATACACGCGATCGATGCGGCGGCCCTCTTCTAAACGCACGCGGCTATGCAGTTCACGATAAGCATCGATCAACCCCTGGTTTTCGATCTCCTTGCTCACGGGCCACTCGACGGCGAGGCCGCCATGCTGATCGGCTGTCGCTTCGGTCCAGTCGAGGTGAGAGTAGCTGTTCCAGTCACCTGAGACGAAAACAGGCACTTTGTCGGCTGCTGCGAGGACGGGGGCGATCTGCCGCAGGATCTCCTTCGTCTGCTCGTAGCGTGGCAGAGGTGGATACTCCCAGCTGTCACCGGCGATCTTCTCACCATCGATCAGCTGCTGAGCCGTGACCTCTGGTGCACGCCAGGGTCGGCGTGGGCGGGTAGACTGATAGTTGTTCCATACCGTGTAGAAGGCGATCTCCTGGTCAGGATTGATCGCGATATTGGCGCCACCCGCCATGAAGGGCTTGAAGACATTGTCCACGTCGGTGATCGGAAAGCGACTCATGATGGAGTGGTTTGTGTTGTCGTCGGCGCTCATCGAACTGCGCAGGTAGAAGTAGTAATCGAGGGAATCGGCGATGATGGCACCGGCACCGTAGGTCTCCTGCATGGCGATGATGTCGGCGCCACTCTCACGGATCACATCGATCGTGCGCTCCACGCCGACGCTCTCGCCGTGAGATTTTCCGCCGTGCCAGATGTTGAAGGTCAACACCTTCAAGTCATCCGTGCCCAGACTCGGTTCGTCGACCTTGGCCCCGGAGATGGTCTCGTAGTTGGCCTTGATCTGGCTTGCATCAATCACTTGATCCCACATGCGCACCTCGTCGATGCGACCGGTGAAGCTTTCACGTTCGCCATGCCAGCGGGCGAGGATGCCACCGACGACGGTGTGACTTGAATCGGCGATGCTGCCGAGCCAGCCCGTGTCGTAGATGGCGACATTGCGGCCGTCGTAGTAGAGCCGCGCTTCCTCAATCTGCCGATCGAGGGTGAAGGCGAGTTGATGCCACTGGCCATCGTTGATCGGTTGCCGTTCGGGTGTGGCTTGATAGGAGTAGCTTGGATTGTCGCGATCGATGCCGCGGAACATCATACCTACCGTGGTGGCGGCCTTCTTCTTTGGGCCTTCTTCCGTGTGGTGGCCCGGTCCGAGGATCTGCCATTCCCAACTGCCATTGGCGCGCGAGCGGATGGCCCAGCCCTTCGTCTCGTCTGTTGTACCACGCCAGCCGCTGAAGCCGTCCATACAACTGACGATGCGGTTGTCGTCCTGGGCGCCCGGATTCATCTGTACCCACACTTCGACAGAAAGATTGCCGTCACCCTTGAGAGGCTCGACTTCGCCGAGGTCTACTGGATAGCGATTGACGGCAGCACCGGTCAGATCGAGAGATAGCCCTACGATGCCGGCGTCAAAGTCACCTGGTTCGCCGCTGGTGGGGGCAATGTCGGCGCTGCCCGTGTTGGCGATACCACCGTCGAGGGACAGACGCACCAGAGGGCCGGAGGCGGCGTGGGTGTTGGTCGCTGTGAGTGCGATGGTGAGCAGGGCGGCGGCGAGGACGTCTCGGCACATCGATGGGAGTCTCATCTGTCTCCAATGCTTTGGTAGAGGTCGGCGTGTCGTTGCCCATACACACGTCCAAACACTGCTATTCTGGCAAGGGAGCAACGGCGCTCAGGCTGGAAGTACGTCGCAATACCAGAAACGCTCGTCGCGCAGCACCTTCTCGCCCGTGCTCACGGGAATGGGCTCGCGGAAGATGGGTCCGGCGTGCACGAAGCTGTGAAATTCGCCATTCTCGCCGCAGGGATCGATGCCTGCTGGCAGATCCCGCAACAGGCTCGCATCGATGCGTCGACCCACGATGTCCTCAGCCGAGACGCCCGTGCCTTCGAAGGCCTGAGAATCGGCGCAGGTGATTGTTGCAGCGAAACCCAACTCGATCAGTTGCTGTGCGAGATCTGTCGTCGCTTCCTGCCAGATAGGGAACAGGGCCGGTAGTTCGAGTTCGGCGAGTTTCTGCTCCCTATAGTGGCGCAGATCCTCCAGGAAGATGTCACCGAAACCGACGGCGTCGATACCACTTTGCTTCTGCTCGGTCATAGCCGCACGCATGCGCGACTCGTAGTCGTCATTCGTACACTGTTGTGGAATGCTGACGACGCTCAGGGGAAGTCCAATGCTGGCAGCCTGCTGTTCGAGCAGTGTTCGACGGACGCCGTGCATGCTCACACGATCGTATCCTTCCGTCACCGTCGTCAGTAGTCCCGTGACCTCGATCTGTTCATCGTTGAGTAATCGATGCAGAGACAGGGCGCTGTCTTTGCCACTGCTCCAGGCGAAGAGAACTTTCGTTGTCATGGGTGGCTCTTTCTGGCAGTGGGGATCTCGAAGAGGGTGGATTCCCCCGCCGCAAGGTGGCGTGTGTCATCACTGAGGGACAGGTCGCAGTCTGTAGAAGCGGTTGCATAGATGCCGTTGCCTGTCGCCTCCAGTCGACAGCTTCCTGCGACGGTTGCCGTCACCACAAGCCTCGACAGAACCGGATGACCTGGCCGCAATTCAACATGCAACGAAAGGTCACTGGCAACGACGGTGGTCATACCTGCAAAGACCGGGACCGACTCGAATATGCTCGACCCTGACTCAGCCGACCCTGACTCGGCGGATTGGGACATCGACAGGGGGAACAGCACATCGACCGTTTCTTCGCCAAAGTTCGTCGCCGTCAACGCGTCGTCCGTGAGCAGTGCGATCGAGTCCTCTGCTTCGATGAGTTGAAAAACGGCTGTTGCTGTTGCCCCATGGCGCTGACCGGGACAGACCAGTGCAGCCAGGACGCCAGCCGTGTCACCTTGATACAGGGCGCGTGGCTTTTCGCTGGATATCACCAGATCATCAGCGATGACCTGGTATGCCTCGTAGTGATGTCGATTGCGGTACTGACCGGTGCCACTGCCCGCGCAGCGGATACCCAATCGGTCATCGATGTTCAGCCAGCTGGGCCCCCTGAGTTCGTCGACGATGTCATCCGATGGATCGTCGCCGATCCAGCCTCGGTAGGTCGTATCTCCTGATTCGCCGTAGAGGACACGCTCACCACGACAGCCGTTATCCAGCAGCGGAAAGGTCTCATTCGTAATGCGGATGAAACCCTGTTCGAGTGACTCAAGCCGACAGTCACGTGTTGCCAGGAGTCGCTCGTAGGAGAGTGCGCGTCCGTCGGGTAGGCTGGCGAACAGGACCTGCTGCTGCAAGGAGCCCTGACACCGGTCGATGGACATGGCTACGGCGAAAGCATCTTCTCGCTCAATCACGTGCAGACGCTGCAGATCCTGGCAATCAGGTTCATCCGCCACGACCGGTTGGGCGAGCCACGTGTCTCGCGCCGGTGCAATCGTGTAGATCCCTTCCTGTGTCAGAGGCAGGGCCATGATGACGTTGCGCCATGACAGGGACGTCTGTCCCTGCGTATGTCGATGGTGGATAAAACCAGCATGGGGATAGTGCCGCACACCTGCGAGCCGAGTCGACAATTCAGCTTCGGGCACCGGGTTGGCACCCGCACCAAAGAGGCGGTGGAACAGATAGAGATGGGCGACTTCGGCGATGCCCGCCTCACGCAGCACTGTGGCACGATCCTTTTCTCGGGCTCGGTCCGCGACTTCTGCATTCACGAGGCGTCCACCATTGCCCTGCTGGCGCAATTCGGCCATTCGCAGGCCGCGCCGTTGTAGGGCTGCCGCTTCCGGATCGTCGAACAGGACGGAGGCGACGGCGTGGATCATCTCGTTGCCCACGGGCGACAGATAAGGCCAGTCCATGCCCTGGATGGGCTGCACGTAGCCACCGTCATCGGTGGCTACCTTCAGATTCTGATAGACACGATCTCGATTCCACAGTAACTGCGGTGGTACGTCACGACCCCACAGGCCCAGCAGGTTGCCGATGTAGACGGTGAACTTCACGCCAGCCGCCGTGTACGACGGATGCACCATGCCGTGATTTTCGGCCCAATAGTCGGGTAGCGTGGTGACGATCTTTGCGGTGTGTGCAGCAACCGTTGTGTCACCCATGGCGGCGAGATTCTTCGCGTCCTGTGGCGTTGCACAGGTGGAGAACATCCAGCCACGACAGTGGGCATCCCACTCTTGCGCCTGCGGATGATTCTCAAGAAACAGGTGGGCGCCCGTGAGACCCTCCGCCGTCCAGCCATTCTCTTCCATCTGTGTGTCGATGTAGATGCCGTTGCGCGGTGGCATGGTAGAGAACCGCTCGAGATAGTCTGCCTGCATGGCGCCGACCATCTGCCGCGTCTCGTCGTCGACGATATCGCCCAGCAGCAGACAGGCTGCCACGAGGGGTGCCGTTGTGCGGCCGCACTGACTCTCCTTGAAATAGGTCGTGCCGCGTTCGCCCCACTTGGTGCCGAAGTTTCGCGGGTCGCCAAGACCATGATCGGGTCGGACACAGTCGGCAGGCCCCGTGTCATGGGTGAAGCAGAGATAGCGCACAGCAGCCAAGGCCATCTCGCGCAGCTGATCGCGCGAGACGCCCGCTGTCGCCGTGTCGAGGTCGGGCGCACTGGCCGCCACGGCGAGGGCAAAGGCAGGGCCTACCGTTTCCAGTCCGTACCAGTGGGCGCCACTGAGGAAGTGACCGGCACGCGGGCGCTGGGGCCACTCGTTGAAGAGCTCGACGCCCACAGGTAGCCAGCGCTCGAGCATGCGCAGGTAGCGAGCGGAGAGGTCGTTGTCGGCACCGCTGAGGTGCGCACGATGTGTCGTGATGTGCTCGGTGTTCAGATCCATGCGCCTACGTTGACGGCTTAGCACGATCGGCGCAAGTTTCGCCGCTATGAGACGACTCATCTACAACGATGACAGCCAGGGGGTGTCTGAAACCCGACCCGGGTCGGCCCGTACCGATCTGGAGGCGTGGGTCGACAAGCCACTCAAGGCGCTGAACATCGATACATATGTCTGGTGTATCGCCTTCCCCGATATCTGCATGCATCAGACACAGGCAGGGGAGATCTACGGCGAACGCTTTGACGAGCCGCCGAATCAGGCGGTTGTCGCAATTCGCGAACTACACGACCAGAAGACGGATGTTCTGCATGTAGTGGCGGAGCAAGCGCGCCAACACGGCGTAGAGTTTGTTGCCAGTGTGCGTATGAATGACACGCACGGGTTGTTTTCCGATCCGGCGGATCCGCAGATATCGCAGGCTCTGCTGAACCATCCAGAGTGGGTGATCCGTCGTGATGATGGCGTGCCGGAGAGGGCGCTGGACTATTCCTTCGCCGAAGTGCGGGCACATCGGTTGGCCATCCTCAAGGAGCTCGCCGAGGGTTACGACATCGATGGCATCGAGCTCGATTTTACACGTTGGGCGAAGTTCTTTGCGCGCAACCAAGCACCGGCGAAGGCGTCAATAATGACGCAGTTCGTGGGCGACGTGCGCCAGATGCTTGATGAGGTCGCGCAAGCACGGGGAAGGCCGCGTTTTCTACTCGGCGTGCAGGTCCTCGAATCGATTCATCTGAACCTTCTCGCCGGACTACAGCCGGCCGACTGGGTCGCCGAGGACTGGATCGACTATCTGATCCAGTGTGACTTCAACTGCACCAACCCGCAGCTGCCTGTGGACGAGTTTGCTGAGATCTGCCAGGACAATCGCTGTACCCACCATGTACGCATGGGCAATATGATGGCCGCCGGCTGGTCGGCGAAGCCGCACATGAAAGGGCGCTCCACCGCCGCCTACAAGAACAATCCGAGTTACGGGGGGATGGTGTTGCAGCCGGATGAGGCGCGGGGCGCAGCAGCGAACATTTACGGTTTTGGCGCCGATGGCGTCGGCCTGTGGAATATCTGCTGCAATCTCGGTGGTCAGCACAAAGCGGACAGCACCGGTCCGGATCGTCGCAGGTTTCAGCAGGATATGCTCGACTGGATCGCCGCCGTCGATGATCCGGAGGGCTTGTGGGAGTCACCGCGGACTTACCATTTCGTGCCCATCAACAAGAGCGCCACGCTGCCCGTGCGTAATTACCCTGTGAATGCGCTGCTTACGAGTCCCACGGGTTGGCCCGTGCAAATCGTCCACTTCAGTGCGAAGTCGCAAGGGTTCCGACTGACGTATCGTTTCCGTTGCGCCGATGGCGAGCGCTGGGGGGCAGAGTCGCAGGGCGAGATGCGCTGGCGCATCCTTGGGTGTGGCCCAGCGGATCGATTCGCTTTTGATCTCAATGACGCGGCCCTCGACGTCACGTCCAGCGTAGAGGAAGACGACGAACTGCCCGCCATGTGGTTCTCGACGCAGCTGACGGGTGACGCTCCGCTCAAGAGCTTCAGTGAACTGGGTATGACGCTTCTTGAGCGGGCGGCGGATGTGATGGGTGACCCCTACATGGAAGAGCTGCTCGTCATCATTCCGTAGTCAAGGTTACTACATGCCAGCAAGGTGACGCGATGCTTCCCATATCTCGTCGTCCACGGGAATGCCCTGTGCGAGATTCTCGCGGCGGGTCGCGGCGGAGCGCTGACCGGGATAGGTGACTTGCTCCCCTGCCAAGGGGACGGCCGAGCCAAAGTCGGCAAGGATGGTAGCAACCGTCTCCTCTGCCGATCGCCCGTCGTCGATGGAAGCCAGGTCAAAGGCGATGAAGATCTGCACGCAGCCAACACCGACATCCGCACCGGACCCCGTGATCTGCCACGTCGCCAGTCCACCTGACAGAAGGGTCGCCAGCAGATCGAGACACAGGGCCAGGCCACTGCCCTTCCAATAGCCGATCGGCAAGGGGCGACCTGATTGTCGCACTTCACCTGGATCGGTGGTCAGATTGCCTTGAGTATCGTAGCCACCTGGCACAGAGAACTTGCCGCCCGTGCGCCGGAGCGTATCGGTGCGTCCTCCCGAAAACTGGCTGAGTGCCATATCGAGCAAAACCGGATCACCATTGGCGACGGGAACTGCAATGCACAGTGGATTGTTGCCGATGCGTTTCTCAGCAGAACCGTGCGGTGGCATCAAAGGTGTCGTGTTGGTCCAACTGAAGGCCAGGCACCCCGCCGCCGCTGCCTGTAGACCATACGTGGCGGCACGCATCCAGTGATTGGCATTGCGTAAAGCGACGCATCCCATGGTCGAGACTTGCGCAATCTCCACGGCACGTGCCATGGCCGTTGTCGCCGTGAGAACACCAGGCCCCTGGCGAGCATCCCATTGTTCCAGGGCGCCGAAGGATCCGACACATTCGGCATCCGCACTTGGAACGATGCGACCCGTTTCGATGTCCTCCACGATCCCGGGGAACCGATGCAGGCCATGTGATGGTACACCGTCGCAGGTGCTGTCCGTCAAAATGACGGCGATCTTGTGCGCACGATCGGCTGCCACTGAGCGAGCCTCGAGGGCACGGCTGAATACGTCCACCATCTCAGCATGAGGTATTCGAGTCATCGGAATCTTCTTCATCCTTGTCAGTGGGCATGAGATTTACAGCCATCGGAGCGATGCGACTGCCACGCTCGCGCGTGCTGGAACTTCACAGATCTCGCACGCGCGTGCAAAAGCGATCATCCTCAAATACGTCGGCAGCATAGCCCCGTCGAATGGAATTGCTTTGCTTGCTGGCAAGATCCCTATACGCCGACTCTGACTGCGTACTTATCAACCTGGAGCATCACACGTGAAGATTACAAGCTTCGAGCGCACCGTTCTACGCGTCCCTTTCATGCCCGGCATTCTGCCCACCACCGAATACGGTGAATTTGCGCCGCCCGATCATGGTGGCGAGTCATATCTCAAGGCTTATCCCGAGTCGATCGAGAGACGCTGCCAGGATTTGCTGCGTCTGCACACGGACGAAGGTGTCACCGGCATTGGCATGGGCAACCCCTACTACGGTGCGCAAGACGACACGCCGCCTGATTGGTCGGGACGGGATCCTCTCGATTTCGAGCCACGAAGCCTCGTGGGCGGCGGCTGGTCGATGGCGCTACTCGACCTGATGGGCAAGGCTCTCGATCAACCGATGTATCGACTTTTTGGTGGCAAGATGCAGCCATCGATCCCCGTCGATTACTGGATCGCGCGACAGACGCCTGAAGATACGGCGCTGGCGGCGCGACGAGCTGTGGAACAGGGGTTTCACGGCCTGAAGATGAAGTGTCGCTGGGAAGATGGCGATGTCGTTGATCGTGTGTTGGCTGCCCTCGAGGTCGCACCGGATCTGCGCATCGTCATCGATCCGAATCGGAGATTTCACACAGTGGAGAACACCCTCGAGATCGCTCGCGCCCTCGAGGGGAAGGATGTCGTGATTGAGGATCCGATCCCGCGCGATGACTTTACGCTGTACAAGCGACTGAAGGAAGAGACATCGCTGCCCATCGCGCCCCATCTGGCGTCGCCAAGGGAGGCGATCGATGTGGTCCATCTCGGTGCGGCGGATGCCTTCAATATCGGGCCATCGGATTGGATGTTCGTGCACATGGCACGCATCGCCGAGGACGCAGGATTGCCGGTGTGGACGGCATCCAATGTGGATCTTGGACTTTTCGACGTCTACCGACTGCACGCTGCCCTCGCCGCACCCAATTGCACATTCGGTTCGGATATCTGTGGCAACTTCGTCCATGAACACTCACTTCTCACCAAACCGCTCGTCGTCGATGGTGTTGCTGCTGCGCCGGAAGGACCGGGGCTTGGTGTTGAGCTGGATGAAGAGGCTGTGGCAAAGTACACGGTCGCAGCGGACTGACGAAGGAGAGCGCACCTTGGCACATACGATCAAGTATATCGAAGCGATTCCTCTGACGATGATGTTCCGGGAAGATCTCGCACCACATCTGGTGCGCTCAGGGCTGCTGGCCTTCAAGAATCGCATGACCCTGTATCGCGTCGAACTCGAGGGCGGGTTCGTCGGCTATGGGGACGGCATGGGTGAAGCGCAGGATGCGTCCGTCTTCGTCGGTGCCGACGCCATTGCGGGCTTACGAACAATTCAGCACGGTGGTGTGCAGATGGCGCTTTATGACGCCGTCGGCAAGGCATTGGATGTGCCTGCTCACGCACTCATGGGGCGCCAGGTGCGCACACGGATCGCCCTCGGGTACTGGACGGCAGAAGTACCGCCGGACGTGTTGGCTCGACACGCTGCCGAGGCGGCTTCCGTCGGCTACAAGGTGTACAAGACAAAGTGCCGTCCATGGTGGGATCCGGTGGCTCAGGTGGAAGCCGCCGCCGCCGCCATTGGCGACTCGGGGCTGCGACTGTGGCTCGACTTCAATGGCCACCTGCGAGACTCGCGCCAGGCGATCCAGGTCTTGGAGGAGTTATCGCGTCATGACTGCGTCGCCGGTTTCGAATCGCCGATCCCGCAACGGGATGTCAGGGGGTATCAAGAGATTCGAGCCGCCATCGATCGCCCCATCGCCGCTCACTATGGTGCCGGCTGCTGTCACGTAAGCTCGATACCGGGATGGGATCCAGGGGTGCCTGCGGCCGAGCAGATCCGTCGCGGACAGAACGATGCATTTGTGCTGGGAGGAGGAGATGTAGAAGCGATACGTGAACGGGCCGCTGTCGCCGACCAGGCAACACTGCCCTTCTGGATTCAGACGATTGGTTCCGGCTTGCGCGCCGCCTGGCTCGCCCACGTCGCATCCACTCTGCAGCAGGCGACCCTGTCGAGTCTCGCGGCGCACACCATCTGGCAGCGGGACATTACGGCCCTGCCGCCGATCGTGTCAGGCCAGATGCAGGTCCCGGCGGGTCCTGGCTTGGGCGCAGAGGTCGATGAAGACCTGATAGAAGAATTGAGAAACCTCCCGACACCGCCGCAGCCGCGGCGAATCACTACTGTCATTTCACCCGATGGCACGCGTACGCACTACAACAGCGAACAGCAGCGACACGAAGCGTTCCACATGCGCGAAGCACATGGTTTCACGAGAGGTATCCGCCTCGAAACATGGGTGGATGATAGCAGCAGCGACTTCGAGGATCTCTTCGTCCGTTGCAACGAGTCACCTGTCGTCGACGCAGAGAGTTAGGCTATCCAGCACACGCCTGTGTGGCCGTTTCGTGACGCGGGTTTCCTAGGACACGCTATTCCAGCCCCAGCAGACCGAGAGAGTCGCGTTCGATGATCGCCTCGATCGCCTCCGGATCAACTGTGGGAAGTTTCGTGCCTTCCACGATGTCGTTCACGCGGCGCAGATGGTCGATCGACTCAGCCACATCCGTAATTGGCCAATCGGTACCGAAGAGAATCTTGTCGAGGACATTCCATTCGGTCGCCTTGATCATCTGTTCCCAGAACGAAAAAGGGCGATAGAAATTGGCCGATAGATCAGCATACACATGTGGATGTTTGCGAATCACAACGCACGTATCCACCTGCCATGGATGGCCCATATGGGCCAGCACCATGCGTAGCTGCGGATAACGCATGGCGATCTCGTCGATGATCATGGGATGAGCGTAACGAATGGGCGCATCGCGGACGGGCGACGTGCCTTTGTGAAACATGATGGGTAGCGAGTGGCGCTGCGCATATTCGTATACTGCCAGCGCTCGCGGTTCCAGCGGATCGTAGTTCTGGTAGTTGGCGCCAAGTTTCACCCCTTTCAACCCCAGATCTGACCGGCCACGCTCCAGCTCTTCCAGACAATGAGGGTCGAAGGGATGGACGGCACAGAAGCCGATGAGTCGCTCTGGATAGGCGGCAACGAATTCAGCGACGCCGTCGTTGACGTTGCCCGAAGACCACTCGGGATCACCCGCTCGGTGCTCACCGGATGGATTCACGGCGATACCGAACACAACAGATCGGACGGCAGGTTTCTGAGCCTCCATGTAGTCGTCCCAGCAGGTGGAGACCTTCACGGGTCGGTCAGGACGCCACATGCCATTGTATTCTGGTTTGATTCCAGGAGGCAATTGCTGGTACTGGGGCGGATGTGTGTGGATATCGACAATCATCGGCTCTCCGGGTGGTTGGCGTTGCGCTACATGATAGTTGGCATGGGGGCGCCAGAGCTAGTATCTGGTTGAACAGGGCCGCTTTGCAGGAACCGACCAAGAACCGTAGGCGTCTGCTGCAAGGGTTACCTTCCAATCAGACAGACAAATCGGGCGAGGACGTTCATGCCGAACGAACGGGGAATGGAGCGAGAGCGCATCGAGCGCGTCGCTCGGATGTATTCGACGAACGATCTGGCAAGCAAAGCTCTCGGGATCACAGCGCGAAGCTTCAGTCGACTATGCCGCAAGCACGGCATCGAGACGCCGTATGCACGCCGGCGTGGCGGCGCCGTGATCGCCACAATGGGATAGAGTCAGAATCGCAGGGCTTTAGATGTAGCCCGTGGAGCCGTCCGGTCGAATCGGACAGGTGCGCTGCCAATGAACGAAGTCATTGTTCGTGATGGCTTCTTCATTCACCTCGATCCCAAGACCAGGGCGATCTGGTCGGATGTGCAGATACCCGTCGGTGGGCACATAGGGTTCGTCGACCCAGTTCTCCCAGGCGGCATCGGTGGGCAGGTAGTATTCGAGGATCGTGAAGTTGTGCGTCGCCGCGGCGAAGTGCACGTTGACGGCCGTGGATATGGGACCCATCGGATTGTGCGGTGCCACACTCACGTAATGCGCCTCGGCAATCGCGGCGATCTTGCGCATCTCCAGCAGGCCACCACAGATGCACACATCCGGCTGGATGATGTCCACCGCATTGCGAGCAATCAGATCGAGAAATTCGAACCGCCCGAAGAGACTCTCCCCCGTAGCAAGGGGGACGCGCATCTGCTTGCGCAGACGCTGCCATTGGGGAATGTGCTCAGGCCGCAGGGGTTCCTCAAAGAACATCGGATCGTAAGGTGCCAGAGCGTCAGCCAACTGCACGGCACGAATGGGTTCGAAGATCTTCGCGTGAGGATCGAAGGCGAATTCCCAATCGTCCGGTGTGTGGGCGCGGATCTCTTCGAAGTACTTGGCCGCCTCAGAGCAGACCCGTCCCCAGCGCGACGCATCTGGATCAATTTGGAAGGGCCCCGTCTTAAATGCTGTGAAGCCGTGGGACTCATGCAGCTTGTGTGCAGCCTCCGCCGTCTCTTTTCCATTGCGGCCACCGGCGCCTCGGTAGACGCGAATTCGATCGCGCACGGCGCCGCCGAGCAACATGTAGACGGGGAGTCCAGCTGCCTTGCCCGAAATATCCCACAGGGCATGGTCGAGGGCCGAGATCGCCGGCATGCCCACACCACCGGGTGGGAAGCGGAACTCCTGCATCAATTTCATCATGATGAATTCGATACGACGCGGATCCTCGCCACCAATTAGTTTGAACAGGTAGTCGGCGATGGGTTCCACGGAAAGATCGGGTCCCGTCGAATACACTTCGCCCCAGCCGTAGAGTCCCTCATCGGTCTCTACTTTGAGCAGGGCGCGACTGAAACTGCCCGCATTGGCGACGAATGTTTTGATCGCAGTGATTCTCATTTGCGCCAAATTGGCGTGTTGTCGTGACGAGGGCAAGCAAGAGGTTCTCGATGGTTGACATTGTATCGCCGCCGCCGACTCCTTCTGGGCAGGAGGAGTGACATTTGAACGAACACGCACTGGAAGTGTTGGAGTACCACCAAGTCATCGAGATCCTGGCAGGTTTCGCCACGTCGGGACTGGGTCAAGTACGGGTCCGCGAGTTGCAGCCACTCACCGACACGGCGCAGATCGAGCGACTCATGATGGAGACCACGCAGTTGAAGTCGCTGTTGGGAGCCGATCAGGAGCTGCCCATCGGTGGGCTGCACGACATTGGCTTCATTCTGGATGAGCTCGATCGTGTTGAGGTGTTGCTCATCGAGCAGATTCTCAGGGTCGGTGAGACGCTCAGAGCCGCACGAAGTGTGCGGCAATTTCTCGCCGCCGCAGAGGAGACCCATCCGCAGGTCGCGCGCATGGCGGAGCCGATCGCCAGTTTCACGGAGCTGGAAGAGTCGATTGAGCTGACTTTCAATGAGAACGGTGCCATCAAGAGCAGTGCGAGTTCAGCCCTAAAGTCAGCGCGCAATGAGATTCAGATCTTCCGCGGTCGCATCAAGGGGAAGCTGGCGACACTCATGCGCTCGCCGAGTATCTCACCACATCTGCAAGACACGGGCATCCGAGAGCATCATGGTCGACCGACGGTGGCTGTGCGTGCCTCATCGGTTTCGCGTGTGCCGGGAGTGCAACGAGGTCGCTCTGACAGTGGCGGCACCATCTTCGTCGAGCCCGAAGGTATTCGCAAGATGGGGGAGGAACTCACGGCCGCTCAGGATCGCGAGCGTGAGGAGATGGTGCGGATTCTGCAGGAACTGACGGCGAAGATTGCTGCTGAGGTGAATCGTCTGCGCACGACGCTGGTCGCCATGGCGCACGTGGACATGACGTATGCCAAGGTCAGACTCAGTCGCACCTTTGCCATGCAGCCGCCGATCCTGAATCACGAGGGAGTGATTCGTCTGCGCGAGGCACGGCATCCGCTGTTGCTGGATCTCGAAGATCGGGGTGGCATCGAGGAAGTGATACCGATCGATGTCCGCCTCGGTGATGACTTCCACACCCTCATCATCACCGGACCCAATACAGGCGGCAAGACCGTCGCACTGAAGACGATTGGACTGCTGACGCTGATGGCGATGACGGGTCTGCATGTGCCGGCGTCGGACCACTCGACGCTGCCTGTGCTGCAGGATGTGTGGGCCGACATCGGCGATGAGCAGAGCATCGAGCAGAGCTTGAGCACCTTCTCCAGCCATCTGACACAGATCGGCCAGATTCTACATGGTGCCGACGCACATAGTCTGGTGTTGCTTGACGAACTGGGAGGTGGCACCGATCCGGAAGAGGGAGCCGCCCTGGCACGGGCAATTCTCGAACATCTTCATGAACGCGGCGTGCGCACGGCGGTTACGACACACATCAGCCAACTCAAGACGCTGGGCTACACGATGACCGGTGTGGAGAATGCATCCATCGAATTTGATGTCGAGACGCTACAGCCGACCCACAAAGTGCTCATAGGTCAGGCGGGCAGCAGCAATGCTCTGGCCCTGGCGCGTCGGTTGGGTTTGCCGGAAACGGTGATCAGTGAAGCGGAGAGCAGTCGCCAGGAAGATGAGTCAACACGATTACTTAGTGAACTGCAGGCGGCGAGACTGCAGGGTCTGGCAGAGAGGGAAGAGAGCGAGAAAGCAAAAGCCGAGGCTGTGCGCCTGCAGGACGAGGCGCAGGAAGTTCTCGATGATGTGACGGCGCAACAGGAGTTGTCGAAGATCACCAGTGGTCAGGCGGCGTATGACACACTGCGCCATCTGAAGCGGAAGCTAGCCCATTTGCAGAGGGAGGAACCCTCCAAGCGCGCTCTCATGCTGGCCCTTGGAGAGTTGCTGGCGACGATCGAAGAAAAGCTGATACAGATTCCCAGTGTTACCCGACCCGTGAAGGTTGGTGATCGGGTTCTTGTGCGCAATCTGGGTCAGGTCGGCGTACTCAACCATCTCGACCCACGCTCGAGCAAGGCCATCGTCGAGATTGGCTCGTCACCAGTGACAGTGGCGGTAGAGGAATTGGAGGCGGTCTAGATTCTAAGGATCACGCCGCGTCGGACAGCAGTTCCTTGACCTGTGCCAGAACAGGACCGCCAATGTCATCGGCCAGCTGGTCGATGTCCTGCTGCGAAAGATGCATGGCTTGAAACACTTTGTCATCGAAGGAGACGTCACCTCCGACGGGATAGGACATTCCAAGTCTGTGGCATATGTAGTTGGAAACATGTAGCAGGCAATCGAGGTCTTCGGGAATGTCGGGCAGGTCGTGATGGTGTCCGACGGTCTGCGTGAGCAATGGTTTCATATGGGAGCGCTCTAAGACCAACTGTCCGATTTCGGTATGATGCGCGACATCTCCGAGTCGACGCTCCGCTTCGCGGAAGCTCATTTCTCCTGTCACCGACTCGCCCATGACGCGCGCGAAGTGTTCCCAAAAAAATGTGCCCATCACCAATTTTCCGATATCGTGGAGCAGGCAGACAATCCAGTAGTCGGAGAATTCAGGTGCTGCTGCAAGAGGCAGGGATCGGTCTGTCACCAATCTGTGGGCAACGAGTGCACAGGCGACGGAGTGTGCCCAGAAACGCTGATAGTCAAAGAGGGTATCCTGAGAGCGGGCAAAGCTTGTGGCCAACTTCGCCTGCATGGCCACGGCGGCGACTTCACGCATTCCCATCCGCACAATCGCATCTCGCAAGGTGGCGGGTGGCTCTCCAGATCTGGCGGCGAAGGCCGGAGAGCCGGCGACGGACATGAGGCGTTGAACAATCGAAGGGTCCAGAAGAATGGCTCTCTCCAACTGCTCCGCCGTCACATCCGGATCTGACAAAAGCTCGAGGATCCGGCTCACGGCGCCCGGCAGGGTCGGTAGCGAATCAATGCCCTTCAGGCGTGTTTCAACGATGCGCCGGCGCTGGGCACCCTGGGTCGTCGACAGATCCTGCAGGGGCGGTGTAACGCCGACTTTCTCCAGCGCCTTTCCGAGCAAGTTGCGCAGGCCTTTGCCACTGTCGCGGAAGACGGATTCCCAAGCGACGACGTGACCAGCGCTCAGGCGTTTGACCTGTTCTATGTATTGGGGGGCCAGCGCTTTTGGTACGATCGCAAAGAGGGGATTGTCACGCAGATTAAAGGCAGAAATACCAATATCTGTCTGCGAGTCACGTCGCTGGATCAGCACGACACCCCGGAGAGAGCCTGTACCTTCGCCCAACCACTGGCGCGCCTCGGCGAAGGAGCCCGCATCGACAGTACGCAGTCCGTATTTGAAATTCAGGACCAAAGAGACGAGGGATCGCAGTACGGCTTGCGGCTTGCCCTTGTCGCACACAATGATGGCGTAGTCGCCTTCAATCGGCTCGTGGGTCTGGTGCGTGGCGGACGCATGAGATGCGGATACGGTCACGATTGACGACCACGTTCTGCAGAATGTGGAATATTGTACGGACATATGTCCGTAATACTACGGATATCACTCTGCAATGGTAGCTTTCGCTGTGGCGGCGGGCAAGCTATAAGATGAGAGAGAAAGCGATCCCTGATGATGTCTTACGGAGCGACACCCAAATGAAGCGACCGAATGTTCTGTGGATCTGCACCGACGAACAGCGGTGGGATACGATCCATGCTCTCGGCAATGCCCACATCCAGACACCGCACATTGATCGACTCGTGAGCGAGGGCGTGGCATTCACCCACGCCTTCTGCCAGAGTCCGATCTGCACAGCCAGTCGGTCCAGTTTCCTCACAGGGATGTATCCATCATCTGTGCATGGCTGCACCAATGGCAATGATCGTTGGGCAGATTCGGCACCGCTGGTGACCAAGCTGCTCGCTGACGCGGGGTACGATTGCGGTCTGGCGGGCAAATTGCACCTGGCTGGTGCCCACGGTCGTATCGAGCCACGGGGTGACGATGGTTTTCGCGAATTTCACTGGAGTCACGATCCTCGTGACCTGTGGCCCGAGGGGCACGCCTATGCAGATTGGGTGCACGCGCAGGGACAGAGTCTGAGTGCTTTCAACGACGACCCAGCCAGTGTGCCACCGGCGATGCACCAGACGGCCTGGTGCGCCGACCGTGCCATCGAATTCATGGAGCAGGATCGTGGTGACGCACCGTGGTTGATGAGCGTCAATCCCTTCGATCCACATCCACCGCTGGATCCACCGCAGGAGTATCTCGATCGCTATCCAGCGGATCGGTTGCCCGGCTATCCTGTGGGAGAGACAGACGCGGCGCATCAGGCTCGGTTTGTCGATGTTGATTTTGGCGTCCCCGCAGAGCCACTGAACGTGGCAACAAGACGCCAAATGCAGGCAGCGTACTATGCGATGATCACACTCATCGACGACAATGTGGGGCGCATGCTGGAGAGTCTCGAGCGCATGGGTCAGCGACAGGACACGATCGTCATTTTCTGCTCAGATCATGGCGACATGGTGGGTGAGCACGGCCTGTTGCACAAGGGCAGCCGGTTCTACGAGCCCCTCGTGCGCGTGCCGCTTGTGATTTCGTGGCCAGGGCGATATCGCCAGGGGATTGTCAGTGAGGCGTTGGTGGAACTGATGGATATTGCGCCGACCCTGCTTACTGAGGCCGATGTGCAAGCCCCTGAACGAACGCAGGGACAATCATTGGCACCTCTACTGCGTGGTGATGTGGACAGTTCAACGCACCGGGATTTCGTGCGCAGCGAATTCTATCATGCCCTGAGTCCGGTGAATCGGCCCGACATCCGTGGCACGTATGCGACGATGTATCGGGATCGAAGACACAAACTGTGCGTGTATCACGGTCTCGATGCGGGGGAACTATTTGATCTGCAGCAGGACCCTGGAGAATTCGACAATCTCTGGGATCGGCCCGACGCACAACAACTGCGATTCGATCTGATGAAGCGCAGCTTCGATGCACTGGCCTTCGCCACGGATATCGGCACGCGCCACGTGACGCAATTCTAGCTGTACCCGGACAGGTCGATGCCAAATCTCCAGGCTGAAGTTCTATACTGAGCCACGATGCCGGACCCCTAGTTCGTCAGAATCCGTGCAGCACCGTCGGTGATGATGATGGTGTGTTCCCAATGGGCGGCGGATGCATGGTCCTGGGTCAGCACCGTCCAGCCATCATCTGCTTCGTAGATCTCATCGGATCCGCTCGTGAGGATCGGCTCGATGGTGAGCACGAGACCCTCATGAAGTCGGGCTCGCTGACCGGGCTGCCGAAAGTTGGGAACCATGGGATCTTCCCAGATGGCCCGGCCCGTGCCATGACCCGTCATCTGCCGAATCACGGTAAAGCCACCTGCTGTAACACAGTCCTCTACGGCACCGCCAATGTCGTTGACGGGGCAGCCACTGCGGGCGGCTTCGATTCCAGCTTGCAGGGCTTTCTCGCCGACCAGGGACAGCTGCTCGTGTTCTGTTGAAACGGGGGGAATGCAGAGAGTACGGGCGGCGTCCGCGACATATCCGTCGAGCTCGACAGTGACATCTATTGTGACAATGTCACCGGCAGCCAGGACGCGCTCACCGGGGATGCCGTGTACGACCTCGTCGTTGACACTCACCAGGATGTGTCCGGGAAAACCGAATTCCACGGTGGGTGCCGACTGCGCGCCATGCCGCCGGTAGATTTCGGCGGCGATCTCATCCAGATCTTTCGTGAGGAGCCCCGGTTCAACGGCAGCCGTCGTCGCCGTCAGGGTTTCTGCTACGACAGCGCCCACTCGTTCCATTCCGGCCAGGTCATGTTTGTCGCGTATGGTCATCGTTCGCTTTCTTGAGACTTCGGTGGATCACATTGGTTCGGTTACCAGATTCTCCCACAACCTTGCATGGGCCATCCTTGCGGCGATTATCGAAAATACGAACCGGACGTAACCCTGGTCGAACTTCGTGGCTCTGTTGTGTGAGTCGGCGGGGGAGGCGGGCAGAGCATGGATGAGATCAAGCGTTCCATCGAGCAGACGAAGGCAGGAGACATCAACGCCTTCGGTGTCATCGTGACACGGTTTCAGGATATGGCGCTGGGTTATGCCCTGTCGATACTACATGATCTGCAACTTGCGCAGGACGCAGCGCAGGAAGCATTTATCGCCGCGTATCTGAATCTCGACTCTTTGCGAGACCCCCAGAGTCTGCCCGCCTGGTTGCGCCGAATCGTCTTCACTCAATGCACACGGATTCGGCGACGCAAGCAACCGGCAAGCATTGATCCGCAGACGGTGGATATGGAAGCGACAGAAGCGGGTCCTGAGGAGCTGTTCGAGTCTGCCCAGCAGCGGCGCATCGTCGCAGCGGCCCTCAGGAGTCTACCCGAGCGATCGCAGGAGATTCTTGCTCTGTTCTATATCTCCGGATACTCCTATGCAGAAGTGGCCGACATGCTGACGATTCCCGTGTCGACGGTGAAGAAGCGTCTTCACGATGGCCGCAAATTGATGAAACAGAGGATGACAGAAATGGCAGAATTGGCAGAGGAGGACTTCCAGCCTTTGCGCCCCTCAAGGTCGAAGAAATTTTCGACAGACACGGTCGACGCGATTCGCTCGGCGTTGGAGGCGATGGCGGCGGGAGATGTGGCGAGGCTGGAACAATTGCTGCAAAAGCATCCCGCTCTCGTGGAGTCCAGTGGTTTCGATGACACAGAGGAAGGCACGTATTTCCACGGTGCAGCCCTGCTCCACTACGTGGCCGGGAATCCAACAGACCATCCCGTACCAAAGAACGCGGCGGCAGCGACGCGTCTGTTGCTGAAGTATGGTGCTGACCCGAACTCGATGACGGATGTGGGCAACAATACCCCCCTGTGTCTGGTGGCCAGCGGTAGGGCAGCGCGAGAGGTGGGGGTGCAGATCGAGCTGATCGATATCCTCGTCGAGGCGGGTGCCGAGGTGGATGCCAGTGATGGCCTGGCGATCTATGCGGCCCTGATCCACGGTGAGACGGACGCGTCAAGAGCTCTCTTCAAGCACGGCGCCCGATTGGATCTGGGATTCGCCGCGGGTCTGGGTGAGATCGGCGTGATGGCGTCGTTTGTCGCAGATGACGGGACGCTCAAGGCCGATGCGCGCCGTAGTCACAGCCGCCGACCGTACTATGAGCGCAATGTGGAGCCCCTCAGGGATTCACCATCGTCAGATGCTGACTCTTCTGAGCCACCGGCGGCAACTGACGCCACGCTTCCGGCGTTGCCGCGGATGACGGATGCTGAGATCCTGGGAGAGGCACTCGCTTATGCCGTGGCCAATCAGCAATTGGAGGCGATGCGCTGGCTGCTGGATCACGGAGCCGATCCCAATGTGAAGCCAGCGCGTTTTCATGGCGGACAGAGTGTGTTGCATCTGGTTTGCTGTAACCTGGGGCAGGGCAATGTAGAGGCTGCGAAGATGCTTCTTGATGCTGGAGCTGATGCCGACGACAACGATCCGGAATCCACGGGGGCGACACCCCTGCAATGGGCCGTGCACAATGGTCAGCCAGCGCCCATCTCCATGCTGCTGGGGTGCACGGATAGCACCGCCGCTGTTCATGTGCACTATGCCATCAAGTGTTTGCTGGAGAACGATACCAAACAGCGAACACGACGTCTTAAAGTGGTCGAGGAGTTGCTGAAGAATGGAGCGACGCCCGCTGTCGCCCGTGGTGACGGCAGGACGGCGGCCGACGTCGTCGAAACGTCCGGTGACGTGGATCTGCAGCGACTTTTCGCGCCTGGGCGCCCTGTTAAGTAGCAATCCTAACAGGGCACTCGACTATTCTGGCGCACCCATTTCCGTCAGTCGTCCGATTTCGTGATCCGTCACGAAGGGGCGGTGCGTGCTGTTGGGTGGCCAACGACCGGCACGTCGTTGCAGAGCAAAGCCCAATGGTGTGAGATCCTCGAACTCGTCGTCGAGGAGGCAGCGGGCGTGTACGGACAGATCTGCTCCATGCTGCAGCAGGAATTCAAGTGCGGCCTCGCAATCGCCATAGGCGGGTTGACCAAGTTTCGTCGACCGGTCATCTCGCTTTGGCCATCCGGCTTCCGACGACCGATGGTACAGAAGATGGGGGTCTGTCCGGCCCATCCGTCTTCACGATCTGGTAGTGTCGCATTCACGTCAGCGCCGTAGCGTACCAGGATCTCCATGAAGGCGACATCATTGTGGCCGGCGGCGATGTGCATCAGGGTTCCGTAGGGAGGTGTGCATCTCTTCATGTCGTCGAAGATCTTGCTGACCAGTGAACCATCTGCCTTGAGGCGCTGCTCGAACTTATCGACAAGACCGCAGTGGAGATCCGTCACGGGGTTGTCCGGAAACCATGCACCCCCTTCGACCAACACATTGAAGACCGCATATCGTTGTGATCCCGTCTGACGACGCGCCGCACCCTTGGCAGAATCTGGATCGATTCCTCGAGCCAACAGGCGCTTGATCATAGGAATGTTCTGATTGTAGACGTTGTTCCATAGGGCGCCGATGAGGAATTCCACGTCGGCGCCAGCCTCTTTTAGAATATCGAAACAGGTTTGCTGATCGCGGGCGTGGGCAAAGCGGATGGGGGCGATGTTGCGCCGTCGACCCTTGCCATCGACCCTTGCCATCGACCCAGGTGAAGGGCTGATCACGAAGGGCAGGCTCTGCATCGAGCAACTGCTGAACCGCTGCAGCATCGCCGGCCTCGATGGCAGATTTCATCAAGGATCGCGCCGGCTCAGATCGAGCGCCGGCTTCTGTCAACACAGGACAGCTGGGCGAAACCGAATTCGCGTGCGATGACAAGCTGAGCATGTACGAAGCCCTGCGGGGAATGCAGTCCATGCCTGGAAGCTGGCAAATGCCAGGTATCGTTCTCTCTTCGTCATTGCTGAGATCCCGATCTTGTGTGATACTGCTCGATCCGCGTGTGAGCCTGAACGGATTCCTGGCACATGTCAACTCTTCACAGGTGCGGAGTAGTCGATGACCATCACCAGCCGTGAAATCGTCCAGCAGAGCCTGGCCTTTGCCGCCCCGCCGCGTATTCCCTTTGCCATGGGTGGCGGATTTCCCTCCGACTTCCGTGGTGTGAGCCGAGGACCGGCGCCCAATCGCAAGGTGCAGCCGTGGACCGAACGCGACGGCTACTGGAACATGATCGACGAGTGGGGGAATGAGTGGCGACGCCTGGAAGACATCACCAAGGGCGAGGTGCACAGGGGTGTGATCGAAGAGGGCTGGGAGTTACTGGAAACCTACCAGTGGCCGGATGTGGACCGAGCCGACCTGTATGAAGAGGCGGGTGAGAAGGTAAAAGAGTTCCATCAAGAGGGTTATTACGTGCACGGTAGCGTCGGCATGTCCTTCGACATCGCCCGCTACATGCGCCGCATGGAGATCTTCCTGACGGACTGTGCCGCGGAGCCGGCGCGGGTGCGGGGCTTGTTGGACCGGATCGCCGATCTGCTGGAACGGCAGGTGCACCGGTACGCCGACATCGGTGTCGACGGCATCTCCTCCGGCGAGGACTGGGGTACCCAGGATCGCCTGCTGATGAGCCCGGCCATGTTCCGGCAGTTGTTCAAGCCGGTCTACGAACGCGTTGTCGGCGCTGCCAGAAACCGCGGCCTCAGCTTCCGGCTCCACTCCTGCGGCTTCGTGCGGGAGATCATTCCCGACTGGATCGAGACCGGAGTGAACATCCTGCAGTTCGATCAGCCGGAAATCCACGGCATCGAGTACCTGTCCGAGAACTACGGTGGCAAGGTGCACTTCGAGAGCCCGGTGGACATTCAGACCACACTGCAGACGCGGGATCACTCACTCATCGAGGCTGCAGCGCGCGACTACATCGACAAACTCACAGCCCCCTTCGGTGGCGGCTTCATCGCCGGATATTACGGCTCCAACCCGGCCCTGGGGCTGGATCCTGAATATCAGGAAACCGCCTCAAAGACCTACATGAATCACGGTGAAAATCCCTGGCACTAGAGAAGCCGGGCATGAGCGCGCACGAGGTGCGTGTCGCCGGTAAGCGGCCGGACGATCGACACATTCCACGTACACCGACCATGGATGGAGACGGATGCAACAACGGCTGTCACGCCGCAGAGCTGGGGTCAGATCAAGGACGGGGCGCGAATCGAAGAGACCCGTCACGGGTGGTCCGCTGGGGCCACAGAGCTGGCGAGCAGAATGACACCACTGATCATCCTCGGCAGCGGGCCCCATGCCCGCGAGATGGCCGACATCGTCGCACAGATCAATCGCCATGTCCCTACCTGGGATCTGCTCGGATACCTCGTGCCCGTTTCGCAGTCAGATCAGAGGGGAAAATCACTGATCGGTGACCACTGCTGTCTCGGGACCTATGATGCCCTCGATGAGTTTGCTGATGCACGACTGGCGTGGTCGTTCGGTTGCCTGAGTCCGACCTTCCCTCGTGAACGGGTGATCAATCTCGTCTCACCGTCGGCCTTTGTGGCTTCTACGGCGCAGCTGGGTACAGGCTGTGTGATCTATCCCGGCTGTTTCGTTGGCCACGATGCCGAGATCGGCGATCGTCTCTTTGCCCTGCCCGGGGCGACGATCAACCACGATGACGTGCTCGGAGATGATGTGACCATGGCGTCCAGTGCCACCCTCGCTGGGCAGGTCACGGTGGGTGATGGCTGTTACCTGGGCCAATCGTGCACTGTCCGTCAGGAACTCCGGATCGGCCCCGGCGCCATGATCGGGATGGGGGCTGTCGTCATCTCCGATGTCTCACCGAAGAGTGTCATGGTTGGCAATCCTGCGCGACATCTGCGGGACCGGGACGACGGAGGGTGATGCAACTGGCCGAACGCCCCCACATGTTGAAAGTAGTTTCGACGTTTAGGCTTCCTCTGCCGAGTCGGTTGACTCGTCTGTCGTCTCCGCGAGACGGCGCAGATCATTGGCTTGAGCCGCCAACAGGCTGGTGGAACGGTCCATGGCCTGCGTCGACTTGAGCGATTTCTGGGCTAGCTCGCTGACTTCCCCGATGGCGGCGGAAATCTGCTCGGCGGAGTGGGCGACGATGTCGACACTGTCGATCTGCTCGTACACGGAGTCGCTCACCAACTGCACCAGCTCGTTCATCTGGCTGTTCGCTTTGATAATCTCATCGCTGATGGCAGCTTGGTCCCTGATGACGGCAGTGAACTGAGCCATGATATTGTCGACCTGCTCGACGCCTGCTCCGATCTGCTCCAAGGCCTCTTGTGACCGGCCAGCGAGCTGGTCAACTCGGGCAGTGTTGACCCTCGGCGACTACGGCGGTACCGTTTCCGGCAACCTGGTACAAGAGGAGCCCCCATGTCCGAGATCCAGTCAGCCAGCTCGGTGCCACCGGATCGATCCGCGTCAGCTTCAGCACCCACGGCGACAGGTAGACCCGCGCCCGAGTCGGCGCAACGCGCGCGCGAGGCGAGTGGTCCCTCTCGTGGTGAGTCTGCATCCGGTGAGAGCGGGCGATCTGGTAGAAGCCGACAGGACACGGAGCAAGCTCGGGCCACGCAAGACCGCGTAAGTCAGTTGCAGCAAGAGCGTGCTCAGGTGCGTGAGCAGCGCCAGCAGGCGCGGGCAGAACGAAGCTCGGCGAACGATCAGGCACGGGCCGAACGTAGAGCGGCTCGCACGACAGACACAGCAACGGATCAGCCATCTCCCCCCTCTCAAACGACGCCAACAACCGAAACACAGGAGCCGACAGCTCCCGCCGCTGCGCAAAGTCCTGCCGAGCAGGTCCCCGAGCCAACACCTCCCAGCGAAACGCAGATCACCATTGAGACGTCGACGGTGACCGTGACGCAGACCTCAACGCCAGCGCCCCAGACCCAACCAGCCGAAACTCAACAGGCCGATCCTCCGCGCGACACAACGTCCGGCATCACGATCACCGGTGATGTTCGTGAGACACGAGGCGCCGCCGCCGAAACCCGTGTCGAGGTGGAAGACAGCAATGTGGCCCGCGAAAGAGGCGTGGCCGGTGTTCGCATTGATGATCCTGGTGAGGGTGTGACCTTTCGTTTCGAAGATGCCGGCAATGGCAGGGTCCGCGCGACGCGGTTTGAGACCCAGGACGGTCAGCAAGTGGCTACAGGCAGCCAGACCCTGTCCATCTCCGGTGCCGGCGACACGGCAGGTCGAGGTGAGGCACCGGGCACCCTGCGATTCGATGACATCGGCCTGGAGTTGGAACTCGACAACAGCTATACGCCCGGCGATCTGCAATTCGTCGAACTTTCTTCTGGCGCATCGTCGTCGAGCCAGGTCTCCGCAGGTCGACAGACTCAGCGAGCCGAACCCTCGCCGGACCGGACCTCGGTCGCAGAAGCCGCCCTGAATCAGGCACTGAATCGGCTGGCGGAACGCGAACAGCAAATCGACAGGGCACTAACGGCGGAGGAATCCTCCCTCCTGGCCCTTGTCGATCGACTGGCAAATGACGGATCTTCGTCGACGACCTCCAGATTCGCCGGTCCTGAAGACAGTCGCGACACGCAGCTTCGAGTGATGGCTGAAGCCTTGGCAGCGCAAGGCAGCCCGACGACGGAACGCGTCCTGCAGTTGCTTAGCTGAGATCGACTCCGACTACTCCTCGTTTCTGCGGGCGTGAAGACTATCGGTCGGCGTCGGCCCCAACCTGACAGTATTTCGAAGCGGGCACACGTGTCCCTTCGCCCACAGTGTTGACGTGAACATCGGCGTCGAATTCCTCAGACAACCGAGGCTCCTAGCGAATCAGCATCAACTTGCGAGCCAACATGCGTGTCGGCGTTGTGAGCCTATAGAAATAGATCCCCGTCGCAGCAGCACGACCCTCGTCGTCTCGTCCATCCCACTGAAGTCGATGTGGCCCTGCCACGAGCTGTGCATCGAGCAAGGTGCGAACACGCCGACCGAGCATGTCGAAAAGCACCAATTCTCCGCGGCCTACCACATCAATGGAGAATTCGATGATGGTCTGCGCATTGAAGGGGTTGGGATAATTCTGTTCGAGAGCGAAACGGTGGGGTGATGAGTCGTCCTGGTCGATCGCTGTGTCGACGCCGAGGGCAATGTTGAAGACGCGATCCTGTGTGACCTCGATGGGTCCACCCATATAGGCGAGGCGAGCACCGTCTGTTGTCCATTCGGCCAGAGCGATCTGGTAGCTACCAGCGGGCAAGGGGAAGTCATACTCCCCGGTGACATTCGCCTGTACGAGCAAACCGCGATGGGTCTCGAATGCGAGTAAGGTGCCACGTTCAAGTGGATCTCCGTCACTGTTCGTGAGACGTCCGGTGAGATGGATTGTGCCCTCTGGCCCGGGCAGCTTCACGTCGAGAGCGGAGGCGCCGTCAGGAATAAACTCTGAGTGGACTTGATAGTAGCTGGGAGAGCTGAAGCTGAGATCTGATGTCAAAGCGAAGTATGGTCCTGGGGCCATGTCAAAATCGACGGCCCGTGCAGCATCTATGCGAATGTCAATGGCGGGGCCACTGTTCAGTATCAGATCCAGATAGTTCGACAGACTGAAACTTCCCGGATACATGCCGACTCTGCCCGCCTGGATCAGGTCGTTGGCGCCGGTGATCTGAGTCGTCACGGTGGCTCCTCCCGGGAGGATGAGAGTCGGCGGGACAAGGACTGGCACGGTGATGTCGGGAAGACGCCAGGAGACAGAGTGGCCTATCCCGCCGAGACTTCCCTGCACGACATAGGTGCCATCGGCCAGTCGCAGGTCGAAGGATCCATCGTTCCGGGTCGTCGTGAAATTGTAGACACTCCTGTCGCCTGTGCGTCCGACGGCAAAGATGTTCAAACCCGAAATGGGTTCGCTCCCATCGGTCACGACACCGTGGATCGCTTCGTCATCAAGCAACGACCATACTGCCGTCGTGTCGGTCCGCACATTGATCAGTCCCAGCGTCTGTGAGGGCCCCGAGCCATCGCCATTGAAGCTGACCTGCGCCGTATACTCACCCGGGAAGACGCGGGCGAGAAAACTTCCATCGGCATCGAGCCGGCTAGACGCAGAGCCAACCGACGAAGCGAAACTGATCCGGTCGAAGCTGTTGGTGCCGCCCTGGTACCCAAGAATCCGGCCATCGACGAGCACTCCAGGATCTACGCTAAGTGTCAACGTCGTATCGCTGCCGATGGAGACCGAGTCGAGCTGCTGCTGTGGAAAACCGAGATCAGCCCCTCCAGAGGAGAAAGCGTTCAACTGGACAGCGTAGGTTCCGGGCAGTACACCCAGTTCAACTTCCGTCGACTGTGTTTCCATATTCGTCGAATGAAAACCAGACTCGTTGAAGAGAGCGATACTGATGGAACCATCACTGTTGGGGGGTGCTTGAATCAATCGTCCGTCGTCATCGGTGAGTTGCACCTTCACGAGGGCACCTGATTGCAGGGTGACGACGATCGTCGTATCACCTGACACGTCTAACGTCGCGTTCTGCTGCGGTACGACGAAGGGTGCCGGGACATCATAGAACAGCACCTCGTAGCTGCCGCGCGGCAGTTCGAATTGGGCGCCCGCGCCACCCCGGGTGCGAGCATTCGCACTGGTGTTTAATTCACTGGCCAGACGGGCGAAGAGCCCCACACGGTCGATACTGTTGCCCTGCTCATCGATGACCTCGACTGTGACCCGGACACCTGCTTCGAGTTCGAGATCGAACTGTGTATCTCCGGAGATCTCCACGAGACCGTGAATCTGCACTGCAGATCCGCCACTTAAGGCACGCGTGTTGATCTCGTAGGTGCCTGCGGCGAGCCTGGTGATGTATCTGCCCTCATTGTCGGTAGCCAGGGACGTGCCGAATCTGTTGCCCCCATCATTTCTCCACAGAATGAGATAGTGAGTGTCGACGGGCTGTCCCTCCGCGTTGCGTACGACGCCACTTAGCTCATATGTGCGTGACAGACTGACATCGATATGATGCTCGTCGACGATCCGGATTACCCCGACCTGCTCGCGTGCCCAGGGACTGTCGCCGTCGGGCTGGACTTCGACGTTGTATGTGCCCGTGGGGACATAAAACTCGGCGACGCCAACGCTGTCAGTCAGGACCAAATGTTCGAAGAACAGGCTCTGGACACCGACGGGCGAGTCCAGACTCACTCTGACACCTGGCAGTGGACTCTGTTCGTCATCTGTCACTGCCACGACGAACCGATGACCCGGGACACCTGTAATCTGCATCGATGTGCGCGCGACCTCGAGGCCATTCGCCAGTATCACCAGTTCGATCGTCGCCGTATGGTCTTCTGTGAGATCAGAAGGAAATCGAATCTTCGGAAAACCATCTGGCCCGCCCGGACCAAGAGAGCGACGCCCGGCAGCGAGAGGAAACAGTTCCAAGTCCGGGTTGAGAATCTCGGCGGTCTCGTCGTCGGTCATCAGCACCGCGCGCAGATCATTCGCCGGCGTACCACCCACGTTGGTCAGGTGGAAAGTGATCTCCATCGGTGTACCAGCTGTGACACGCGGACCGCGTGGCGCCACGTCAGATAGTTCGAGATCAGGCGGATTGTTGCGAACGACAAAGGACATGCGATCTGCATCGCCCGAGATCTGGTCAATGGTGATGTCGTTAACGCCATCACTGCTGACGGCGGCGGGGTTCGTCGCCGACGTGAATCGACGAAAGCGGCTACCGTCAAAGGGATCTGTTGCGTCGCCGTGGTTACCCACATGCCGCTGCAAGTAGTCAACATCGTGGGCCCAGAAATCGAGATTGTCTTCGCCTCTTTGCGAATCAGATACCGCGCCTATCGGAAAACCCGCATCAGACCACAGACCATCGGCGCATTCCAGGTCGACATCCCACCAGGGGGAGAGTTCGCCCTCCACCTCGGCGCGTCGCACGTGCCAGATGAGCAGGCCATCAGCAGGAATGCCACGGTCGTAGTAGGAGGCGCCACGTGTTCGGTGCTCGACGAGGAAGTATTCGTTGCCACTGAGAAGGATCTGACTCAACTGACCCGAGCTGGCGACGGGCGTGAGTTCGACAGCGGTCTCGCGACCTTCAATGACGCTGACCTGTGCCCAGCCAAGTCGCAGACGGCTCCATGCTGAAAAGGCGGTCGGCCCCGGTGCATCGTCCCACCCAAGAGCACCCCATCCCATCAGCCCCCAGCGACCAATGCCAGCGGAGTCTCTTTCCGGTCCTGAAGGATTGTCCGTCCACTGGGTATCGAACAAGTCGGGTAGACCCAACAGATGACCGAATTCGTGCGCCATGACGCCTGTTGCATGATGCAGGTCGGGCGTCGCCTGCAGTGTGCCACTGGTCGGGTCAATCCGGATGGCATTGCCACTGGCACCGATATCGTCCGTCACATAGGGGGCGTTGAAGCCAAGATTTGAGATCCCCGTCGCATCGCGAAGAATGAATCTCGCAGGGGCTGTGGCGGTGTTGATGAACAACACATCGACGAAGCCGTCATCATCACCGGAGTTTGGCTCACCATCCGGACCGTCATTGTCGAAGACAGAAAAGTCGATGTCCACATCCGCCTGTCGGATGATCTGCTGAGCAAAGGCGCCATAGCCGCCACGTTGATCCGCGCTCGAGGCGAGATACGAGTTTGCCGGCCCGGCAGATGTATAGCTGCGTGCGGCGACTTCACCGCGAAGCTGGTACTGTCCAAAGGACATGCTGTCATAGAAGTGGGCAACACTACCTGGCTGTGTCGGATCGAGCAAAGTCGCCGACCAGGCGGGGGGCGTTGCGGGTAGATCCTCATCGGCGAAGTGAGCGAAGAGGACGATCGCCGCTTGCTGCCCACTCTGGGCGGACGCCGTGACCTTGCCAGCCCCAACTGTCTGCGACCCAAGTCGCGGATCACCGGGATCCCCACTGCATTGGAAGGTCGTCGACTGCGCACACAGCGGTGTCACGAGCATAACCAACACGAGGGCCAGTGCCAGCGAGTGTGGCGCGTTCCGAGGATGTGTCGAGGTCTGTTTCATTGAGAGCCTACCTCAATATCTCATACGGGCCGGACAATCGCATCAGTATTTTTACGGACACGGGATAAATTTTCTTGAGACCACTATGCAGTCACTGCATAGCTGTTCTGATACTGGCTCTCACGCTCTAGATCAACCACACGTTGTTGGCGGTAAATCCACCACTGGCGAGGATCTCGGCGACCGTCGTGTTCTCGGCGTAGTATTCACCGCCGCCAGGATACTCGTTGGTGCCATCGAAGTAGAGGACCTGAGGCAGGCGACTGGCGGGGATCGAATTGTCACCGACGGGCCTTTCAAGGCTAGGGCAGTTGTATGCCTCTCCGGGTTCGAGGAAGGAATCCACTGTCCATTCCTGTCCACCATCCGCGGACACGAGCCAAGCGAGACGTTGGTCATCGCGTTCGCGCAGATTCATCGATCTGACGGGACGACCCTTCAACCATTCATCGGGGTAGGGGGTAAGCAATACGAGGGCGTAGATGGCGTCGTCTTCTCGAATCGTCAACCAGCAGCCGACGGCACGCATGTCAGGCCACATTCTCCCCAGATGGTTGGACACGTTCTGTTCATGAATGATCCCATCCTTGACGGTGGCGAAGATCAATCTCCCCGGTGCCAGTGAATGGTGCAGATAGAAGAAAAACGGCTGACCCTGCGAACTAACGACGAGTCCTCCGTGTTTGATCTCCGGTGGGGGCGTCTGCTCGTGGCGTGTAAAAGCGTTCTGCGCGAGGGTGTCCATGTCCTCCGGACGGGCTGGTAGCTGTACCGTAGAGCCATCGGCCTTCTGCCAGGTGGTTCCCTGGTCGTGACTGCACATGTAGCAGGTTGCCTGGTGCAACCCGCGGCAGTGTTCGTCCTCGCCCTCGTAGAAATCGATGATCGCATGCATCGCGCCGTCTGCTGCGATAGCCAGCTGGTTGTGAAAGCCGGCATAGGCCTGACCATACTCAGGGGCGAGGTGGACGATCTGATGCGCCGCTTGCCAATCGCCGTCTGTGGGGCGCCGGTACAGGTCAACGCCACGCTGATGACGTTCCTTGCCTTGACCACGCAGGGTCAGGTAGAGTGTCCCATCCGGCGCGCACAGAAAGATGGGATAGGTGCCGACACCGATTGGCTGCGGCTCGCTCCAGGCTGAGGTGTCATGTGGTTTGAGAGAGTGTCGCCAGGTAACAGCTGAGGCATGGCCACCGAGCACGACATGCAGATACCCTTTAGGATCGATCGTCATCACACCACGTGCGTGGTTGTCGATGCCCTGGTCCAGGGTGAAGGGCTCCGTCCACGTGTTGGACGTGTGATCGTGCGAGCGGACGCGGTTGAAGTAGCCCTCGCGCGACACATCCTGCCAGATCACGTGGGTGTGACCCTGGGTGGTGATGATCTTGCCACTGTCATTGGTGGCGCGTTCGCTGCCGGTGTCGGAGATCAATTGCCGTGAGTCACTCATGCTGCAAGCTCATTTCGATAGACGCGTCCTGCTTTGACGACAGTCACCGGCTCCAGACGCTGGGTCCCGGTACGAGACTGGCCCTGCGAGTCGGTGAGCGTACAGGTCTCCTGACGCAGTTCAAAGATGACGGCATCACCCCAGGCACCGGGTGCCAGTGTGCCGATCTGATCCTGCAACAACACCGACTCCGCCGGAACCGACGTAACACGAGACAATACTTCGTCCAGGGATAAGCCGAGATGCAGAAACTTGGTCAATACATTGGCGAGGTCGAAGACGGGGCCATCGACATTGTAGATGTGCAAGTCGGAGGAGATCGTCTTCGGTAGAATGCCCTCGGCCATGGCTGTTTCCACGACGCCCCAGGCGAAGGATCCCGCACCATGCCCGACATCGAAGATCACGCCGCGCTCAATGGCATCATGCACGCTCGGTCGCACCTTGCCACCCTCGTCCAGAATACCACAGGCCATGCCATGAAAGCAGTGTGTCAGAATGTCGCCTTGCTTCATCACCTTGAGAATATCGTCGAGGGACTCACACCAGGCCGCTTGTGGATGAATCATGATGGGCAGACCTGCTGCATCAGCCGCTTCTCGTGCACGATGTAGTGGGATCATACCCGCACTCTCGGAGACGATGCTGTCCTTTGTGAGACGTACTTTGACACCCAGAATCAGATCTCGATGCTGCTCGATCATGCGGCAGCAGGCATCGACATCGGCATACTCCGGCAAGGCGAATTCACCGACATCGCGGGTCACCATGCCCTGGCTGGCGATATTCAACTGCGCCAGGATGCGCGTCTGCGAGACTTCGATGACATACTTGCGAAATCCAGGGAAGGTGTCGGCACCGGCTGATCCGGCATCGACCACGGTCGTGGCGCCACGAGCAAGGCATGTAGGATCGGGCTCGATGCCAAAGTGGGAAACACCGGGAAAAACATGCACGTGAACATCGATCAATCCAGGCGTGACGTAGCGTCCACCGGCGTCGATGACCTCGCGCGCCTGGGCCTCGGGTAGTGAGTCCCCAACCTCTGCCACTGTGCCATCTGCAAAGGCGACGTCCAGTGGAGCATGAATCCCACGTGCCGGATCGATCAACGTGCCATTGCGGATAAGCAGGTCGTATTTCATGTGCAAAACGACGTCCTTCTCAAAGGTCCACTGTTGGATGAAGTTGTGTTACTTGAGTCAAACCGTGCCGGTCATGCAAATCACTGAGAGATTTTCTACCATTCTCCGCTGTTCGTGCATCCTTGCATTGAAAGGAGCCGACCCCGGCTCACACGACTTGCCCCAGACCCGATGATCACAAGATGATGAGCCTCGCAGACACACTCTCCCACGCCCGCGCTGGCGACAGCTCGGCTTTTGCCGATCTGGTCCGTCGCTTTCAGGACATGGCCGTGGGATACGCCTTCGCTCTGCTGGGAGACCACCATCTGGCAGAGGATGCGGCACAGGATGCGTTTCTCGTGTGCCATCAGCGCTTGGAGCAGCTGCGCGATCCCGCCGCGTTTGCCGGCTGGTTCCGGACCATCGTGCGCAACACGTGCGAGCAGTCGCGGCGACAGCGATCGCGCGATGAATCCCTCGACGAGGCGGCTCTCGAGGTGGGGCCCACGCAACAGCAATCCTTAGAGTGGGATGAGCGTCGTCAGGAGGTGGTTGCAGAGGTCGCCAGTCTACCCCAACAAGAGCGCGATGCGATCAGCCTCTTCTACACAGGAAGCTGTTCGCATCTGCAGATCGCTCAGTTTCTCGGTGTCGACAAGACGACGGTGAACAACCGTCTACGGGCGGCAAGAGGACGCCTCAAGCACCGACTGGTGTGTCCCGTGCGCCGGACACTACGGGGTCGAGCTCCATCTCGCTCCACACGATTCTTACAAGGAGTTCAGAGGATGCTGCAACCTGAAGAGATGAAAGTCGATCGTCCCATTGAACTGGTTCCAGGTGTCGACTCGACGACGACGGAAGTCTGGGCGATGCTGGCGGCGAGCCGCGATGGAGATCTGGATGTGATGAAGGAGTTGGCCAGTCGCCAGCCAGCCCTGATCCGCTGTGAATACAACTATACACCACCCATCCACTTTGCCGTGCGCGAGGGACACGCCCATATCTTGTCGTGGCTCATCGAGCAAGGCGTCGATCTAGCCTACCGCAGCTACAGCTTCAAGGATTCGCTGCTGCAAATGGCTCGCGAACGCGAACATCATGAGCTGATTCCGATGCTGGAGGAAGCACAGCAGGTCCAACTGGCGACATCAGGAATCGATGAATTGCTGATCGCAGCAGGTGCGGGGGATGTCGATCTGGTGGCGTCGCTGCTGGTTGATACGCCGGCGCTGATCAAAGCGTGCAACGATACGGGGGACACCGCGTTACATGCCGCGTGTTATGGTAAACATCTGGCCACCGCTCGATTGCTCCTGGATCGTGGTGCTGATATCAACGCTGTGCGTGCCGATGGTCTGGCGCCGATTCACTCGGCCCTCGAGCGGCACCACCATGAACTGTCCAGCTCTCTTGCGGTTGCCGGATATCTGCTGGGTCGTGGCACCACGTACAACATCTTCCTCGCCGCGACCTTCAGCGATCGCGCGGCGGTTCGGGCCTTTCTGACGGCTGATCCGCAGTTGGCAAATTTCCAGGACAGCCATGGAGGTCGGCCCTTGTCAGCGGCGGCGTTCCGCGAAGATCTCGAGATGATGCAATTGCTGCTCGAGCACGGAGCAGACCCGAGTCTGGGCGATCGTGGTGCGCCGCGTGGTGTGAGTCTGTGGCATGCGGCGCGCGTCGGCAACCACGAAATGGCGACGTTGTTGCTGGAGCACGGCGCCGATCCGAATGGCAACGCTGAGTCTGGTGGCAAGGTGATCGATCGCGCGCGCAAACATCCAGCGATCTATGATCTGCTTGTAACGCATGGGGCGCAGGAAATACTCTCACCACAAGAACAGGTTCACAATGCGATCGTAGACGATGATGGCGACGAGGTGGAGCGCCTTTTGAGTGAGCATCCACATGTTGCCAAGGACCCTGAGATGTTCTGGGGTGAAGGCATCATGGTGATGGCCGCTCGTGATGGAAAGATGGAGATGCTCAAGCGACTGCTGAAGCATGGCGCCGCCGTGCCGGATACGAGCAAGTGGGGGGCGAGCTACTACTTTCGCGAACTCGGGGTCGGCCGCTACCTGCTTGAGAATGGGATGAGTCCCGGTCACCAGAATTGGCACCGGACGACACTGTTGCACGATATGACTAGAAGAAGCCTGACGGACAAGGCGGCGTTGCTGCTCGAACACGGTGCCCAGATCGACGCGCTGGACGATGAGTATCGATCAACGCCACTGGGCCTGGCGGCGCGAGAGGGTCAACAGGAGATGGTGCGCTGGCTGATCGAGCGCGGGGCCGATGTCAACAAGGCCGGTGCGCCCTGGGCGACACCCGTGGCGTGGGCGCGCAAAGGTGGGCACGAGTCCATTGTGCAGATACTCGTGGATGCAGGGGCGCTGTAGTTGTGACGATTCAGTCGTCGAGCAGCGATTCCAGACCCGGAGATACAAAGTCACGATCCCAGGTCATCCGGTCGTCATCGAGTTGCACCCTGAAGAGGTCTGGTGTGCGCGTCGCCTTCCAGTTGTCGAAGCCATAGGTAGGATCCACCGAATTCAGGGCGAGCCCAATCGCCTGGCCACCCGAACAGCAGACGACTGATTGCCCTGCGTGTCTCCGGCCCACATCGACGAGGGTGCTGAGGAATCTGCTCTGACACGATCTATGGGTTTCACACTCGGGTTGCGCGAAGTCAAAGTCCGCCCAGTGATTCTGTACGAGGGCAGCAAAGTCCACGGCCCAGACGCGATTGAAGCCGCATTCCTTCAGGCCTTCAAGGCCTTGCACCTGGAAGCCAGCGTGTGTGGCGAAGGGGGTAGCCGTCTCGACTGCACGCAGTTGTGGTGAGGCGCAAACGACGTCGATCCCCAGATCATCAAGAATCGGCACCAGGGCCTCTGCCTGTGACCCCCCTTGTTCGTCGAGGGGCCAGTCGAAGTCGGGCGCATAGCGAGGAGAGGGCGTTGTGTGCGCATGGCGCAGTAAATAGATGGTCGTCGTCTGCATGTCTCAAGAATACCGAGTCGCTACCAAGAACAACAAGCAGGTGTTGTGCCGACTCGAGCAATATCTTCTTGACATGTATTGTCTCGCGGAGCTACAATGACGGCGAGCTCGCAGGGAGCTTCCTGTCCGCGGGAAGGGACCGAGTCCTACCTGGCAGTGACCTACCATACGCGATTCTTCTTTCTGCCTGTCAACGCGGACGCCAGGCGATTCATTGAGAGGAGATCGCCATGTCTCGAGTACTACCACCTCGCCCAAATTCCGAACAATTGAAGCGCCAGGCGCGTGAGTTGCGTCAGGCGTATCTCGATGGAGACGACGCCAGTCGTGCCACTGTCGAGGGGTATCGTCCTCTGCTGTCAGGTGACGCAGCGTCGTTGACGCTGACAGACGCCAAGCTTGTCATTGCTCGCGAATACGGCTTCGAGGGCTGGCCGAAGCTCAAGCATCACGTCGAGTCCCTGCGTGGCAACTACGAGGAGCTCGACGATTTTATGGGGCTCGTCGCCGATGGGAAAACAGATCAGGCGAAGTCTGTCATGGACCACTATTTCGCCGTTTCAGCAGTACGTTCCGGGATACAGATTGGCATTCATGCCGCCGCCCGTCTCGACCTGATCGAACGGCTGACGATGCTTCTCGACCAGGACCCATCTCTCGTTCACGCACGCAACGAGGCGGGTCTGACGCCATTGCACCTGGCCGGCGGCGATACGACTCGACAAGCTCTGGTTCATCACTTCGGCGCAGATCCAAATGCGCTGGACGGGCGTTTCGAGGCGACACCGCTGCAGTGGGCGGTGGCCGATCAGCGACCGATGGTGGCGCATGGTCTGCTGCATGAGGACGCGCGTGCTGATGCCATCGTGCTGTGTGTGCTTGGGCTGCTCGAACCATTGCGCGAAATCCTGCGCCAGTACCCCGAGTTTCGTGGGGTGTTTGACGTGACGAATCTCCCCGGTGGTGGTGTCTACGAACGTGTCTATGGTGCGAGGACGTCCCTGCTGCACGTGGCGGCTCGGCTTGGCGGCACAACTGTTGCGGGATCGTCACTCGACGTGGGAGAGAACATAGAGGCCTGCGATTCTTCGGGGGAGACGCCGCTGTTGCTGGCGGTCTCACGTTACAAGAATGCTGAGATGGTCGAGTTGCTTCTGAGCAAAGGGGCGTCTGTCTCCGCCACCAACCCATTGGGAAAATCTGCGCTGCATCTGGCCGCACACGGCGGGCATATGGATGCGGTGATGCTGCTACTGGCGCATGGTGCGCAGATCGAGGCGGTCGATGATGCTGGAGGGACCGCCCTCAACGAGGCTGTTGGGACGGCATTGACGCACCACAGTGCTGATCGCAGAAGCAAGGCTGTACACGTGGCCAGGGCGCTGCTGGAAGCGGGTGCCTCAGCGGAGAACATCAGACAACCCACCGGTCGGGAAGATCTGGACGAGGTGCTGAAGGCGGTATCGAGCTAAGAATGCCGCCGCCGCACGAGGACGCTCAGTAGGATGAGTGAATGAGACGTTTCAACCTTCAGTGACCCGAAAACTAGACAGTGCGCGGAGACGAAGTTCCTTGGCTATCTTGGGCCACTGATCTGCTTTCGCACCCTCTGCTGAGAGATCGGCAGAGGGTGTCTCCACGTTTCTCAGATCTTCGTGGTAGAGAATCAGTAACTCGGACCGTCTGGATTCGTCCAGCGTGCGCATGAAGCGATGCCACATGGCGTCTTCCCATAGTTCAAGAGTCTGTGACTGCAGGAAGTTTTCCACCTTGGAGAAGTCTGCCTTCGGATTCTCTGCAACCAACCGTGCCTGGGGGCCAAAGAAGGCATCGTGGTAGTAGTCAAATTCACCCAGGCGGACGAGTGGTTCGGCAGGAAATCGGTAGGTGAAGTCACGCCCCGGACGCTGGGTTTCGAAGTGAAAGGCCAGGCGACGCGTGTATGGCCCCGCTGTCGCGTCAGCGAAGTAGAAGGAATCCACGTCAGCAAGATTTGAGATATCAAACTGAAAACGACCGATAAAGTGCAGGGAATCGGCGACCTCAATCCTGACCTGTGGATCGCTGGAGTGGAAGGTCATGCCTTCGACCCATCGAGTGGGTGTCTCTCGTGGTGCCTCTGCGTTCATGCGTCACTCACCTGTGGATGCCATCCTCGCAACTGACTCCATCGCGAGGCGCGGTGCAGGATCTCCCAAATCGCTGGTCCCTTGCCTTCCGTGTAAGCAAGCCGATCATCGCGACACGTGACAGCCAGTTCACGCTTGGTCTCCTCGTACAAGGAGCGATCCACATCGCTGACACGCAGGTAGTCGCGGAACAGCAGCGCCAGTTGCTCGGGTAACGATCCCGCTTGCCTGACATGAATGTGTGTGCGCCGTTCTCCCGGTGATTCGCGAAAATAGCGCTTCGTCAGATCTGGGTTGTCCTGACGCCAGACATAGCCTGCTGCTTCCAGCGGCTCTCTGAATGCATTCTCAGGAATCAGACTGGCGACGGATATCTGCACATCGATGACAGGCTTTGCTGCGATTTGAGGAATCGCCGTCGAGCCGATGTGATCGATCCGCTGCGCCACAGAACCGAGTGCTGCCCTTATTGGCATCGCGACGTCGATGAACTGGCGCGGCCAGGCAGCAGAGTATTCGCACAGTTCGATCTCACCGGCCATTCAGGCGTCGCCAGATTCGATGCTTAGCAAGCGATACAGATCATCCAGGAATCGACCCTCGAGGGCAGCGAATTGGGGAATCTTATGTGGCATCTGAACCCAGTAGAACTCGAAAGCAATGGGGGCAGTTTTTCCACCACCCGTCTCTTGATGAATCCATCGATCCTGCGGGTCACCGGGACAGACCATATGATAGAAGAAGGCTTCCTGTAGCTCGTCTACACCGAATTTGCGCATATCATGCTCGCAGCTACCGAGTAACTCGACTCCGTTGAAACCACTCAGCCCCGTCTCCTCCTCGACCTCCCGCAGAACCGCCTCATCGGGAGACTCTCCTTCGTCTACGGTGCCAGCGGGCACCTGAATTCCTGCATCAGGGAAGTCACAGTGTTCAAATACGAGAAGTCTGTCCTCGTGGGTGACATAGGCGTAGGCACGCTGTCGCCTCTTCATGCCGATCCTTGCACGCTTCACCCCCTCTGCTCGATCGCTGCGAGCAGCTTGGAGTAGATCGGTGGTTCACGGTCCTCGATCCCCGGACCGTCATCGGCCTTGTAGGCTTCGCGGGCGACACCACACATGATGCCGAGATGCGCGTAGACGGCGACGGTGCCGAGGCGCTCGTGATCGATAGGTCTGATCTGCTCATAGCCGTCAAAGAAGGCATCCGCGAGAGCGCCCTTCGAGTTGCCGGAGAGCGGCTCCTTCAAGCTCCACATGGGCTCCGGGTGGCAGAGCATGGGGGCCAGATCGTGCAGGGGATCTGCATACCCCTGGTATTCGAGATCGCAGATGAAAGAGACTTTCCACTCGCTACCTGACTCGGCCAGATGTATTCCCGCATCGCCAACGCTCCAAGAAAGGGTACCCAGCACGAGGGCAGGATCGGCGAGGGCGATCTGGCGGCACGCCTCGATTCGAGCTGGCGTCACTTCACAGTTCGAGTTCGTGATGACACGTTCTAATGCATCAAGACCGTGACAGATTCCTGCGCCTGCTGCCCGGGTTGCCGCTTCGGTGATGGTGTGAATCTTGGCTGTCGCCATACCGACCTGCCACGTGATCTGTTCCTTCTCCGCAGGTGTCGTGCCCTGAAAGTGCGGGTGGGTCAGATAGCGACGATCCTCACCGATCATGTAGTCCATGACGATATAGCCCGTCGCGACGAATTCGTGACTCACGTCCATATGGTGGATTGTCGGTGTCGGCACATCTGTGTGGGCGGCGATGAGCGCATTGTTCTGCGTTTCCTGGACGATCGCCTTGTCATCTCTACCATAACGTCGTCGATTGAAGCGGAATACATACTTCGATTCGTGCCCTGCGAGGGCGACGATGTAGGAGAGATTCCAGTTACAACCGATGATCCTGGGGACACCGCCACCAGTCGACTGGCGAATCTCCTCCATTGATTCCACACGGGCAGAAGAGCCGAACACATCCTGTGCGATCCGGGTGATGTCCGTCTCTGGAATCTGTTTGATTCCTTCGATATCCTCGCTCATGAGGACGAGCCTTCCAGGGAAATTTATATGGACCAGAGACAGGTTGTCCCGACGAAACAAGGGCATGATTCCAACATTGAACAGTATTCAGTTCGCCGTGTGGGCCCAACCCATCGTAGCTTGACGTTTAGTCCATTGAACCAGCCTCGAAGAGGATCGAATGACACAGCGTTTGTTGAACCGGTATCCATCGATCGCCGATCTGCGACGGCAGGCACACAAGCGGATCCCCCACTTTGCCTGGGAGTATCTCGACAGTGGCACGGGGGCCGATGCGTGCATGCGGCGCAATCGGGAGGCGCTTGAGGCGGTGCAGATGGTTCCACGATTCATGCGGGGTGCCATTGAACCTGACGTCGAGACGCGGTTGTTCGGTGTGGACTATGCAGTACCCTTCGGTGTGTCACCCGTGGGACTGACTGGACTCATGTGGCCCAGAGCCGAACGCATCCTCGCCCGGGCGGCTGGCAAACAACGATTCCCATACGCACTCAGCACAGCGGCGACCGAGTCGCCTGAGGTCATTGGCCCACTGGCGAACGGCATGGGCTGGTTTCAGTTATACCCACCGCGCAGTCCGGAGATCAGGCGAGATCTGCTGCAGCGTGCACGAGATTCTGGTTTCACGACCATGCTGGTCACGGTCGACGTGCCGATTGCCAGTCGTCGCGAGCGTCAGGTGCGTGCTGGTGTTGTGGTGCCGCCAAAAATCACGCCGCTCATGCTGTATCGATGTGCGATTCGTCCCGCGTGGAGTCTGGGAACGCTGATCGCCGGCGGCAGACCGCGGTTTCGGGGTCTGGAGAAGTATCTGGACGGCAGTGATATGCGCGACATGCTGGACTTCATCGGCAAGGAGTTGGGCGGTTCCCTTGATTGGGAATATCTGCAGGCTGTGCGGGACGAATGGGATGGCCCATTGGTGCTCAAAGGCGTGCTCAGTACAGAGGAGGCGGAGCGGGCCGTGTCGATGGGTTACGAGGGCATCATGGTATCAAACCATGGGGGCAGGCAATTTGACGGTGCCCCTGCGGCGATCTCGGTGTTGCCAACGATCGCGGCAGCTGTCGGGGACCGAGCAAAGATCCTCTTCGACAGTGGTGTTCGTGGTGGACTTGATATCGTACGCGCCCTGGCCCTGGGTGCCGATTTTGTGCTACTCGGTCGGGCCTTCATGTATGGTGTGTCAGCCCTCGGCGGCCGGGGTGGTGATCATGTCGCACAGATTCTGCTGGCGGATCTTCAAAACAACATGATCCAACTCGGATGCAAAACGATCCCCGAGTTGCGCGAGTGTGAGATCGTGACGTGAGTCAACGTAGCGACCGATCTCTATGCGCCGTGAGCAGAGACCCTCGTGATGTCAGCGCCTAATTGTCGTAGTCGTTCATCGATACGCTCGTAACCTCTGTCGATCTGCTCGATGTTGGAAATCACACTCTCGCCCTCAGCGCCAAGACTGGCAATCAGCAATGCCATGCCGGCGCGAATGTCCGGGCTCGACAGATGCTCGCCATGTAGTTTCGCGGGACCGACGACGACGGCCCGGTGTGGATCACAGAGGATGATCTTTGCACCCATTTCAATCAGGCGATCGAGCCAGAACATGCGAGACTCGAACATCTTCTCGAAGAACAACACAGTGCCACGAGACTGAGTGGCGACGACAATGGCGACACTCATCAGGTCCGCTGGAAATCCTGGCCACGGATCGTCATCAATCTTGGGAATGGCATCACCAATGTCAGGGATGATCTCGAGCTTCTGCGATGGTGGAATCACAAGGTCGTCGCCATCGATCTGCACATCTACACCGAGGCGTCGAAAAACCATGAGGGACCGTCGCATGTTTTGTGGCGCCGCATCTTTGATGCGGATATCGCCATCCGTCACTGCCGCCAACCCGATGAGACTACCCACCTCCATGTAGTCCGGGCCGATCGTGTGCTCGGCCCCATGAAGATGCTTAACGCCTTCGATGGTCAGTTCATTGGTGCCCACACCAACAATGTTGCCACCCATCTTGTTGAGCAGTTGACACAGTTCCTGGACGTGGGGTTCACTGGCGGCATTGCGGATCACCGTCTGGCCCGCGGCCAGTACTGCTGCCATGAGTGCATTTTCCGTCGCAGTCACGCTGCGTTCGTCGAGGAACACGTCGGCACCGTGCAACCGCTTCGGTGCCTTCAGACTGTAAATCTGATCCGTGTCGACTTCAGCACCCATCGCCTCGAGAGCCTGGATGTGCGAGTCAATCCGACGGCGGCCGATGCGATCACCACCTGGCCGCGGGATCGTCGCCTCGCCGTGACGTGCCACGAGGGGGCCTGCAAACATGAAGGCGCCACGCACTTTGCGACACAGATCTGCTGGGAGAGCCGTCTTGTTCAGAGATCCGGCGTTGATCGTCAGTTCATTTGGGCCCCGTCGGGTCACCTGAACGCCAATATCCTGGAGAATCTCGACGATTGTGCGGATGTCCATGATGTCAGGGACATTGCGCAATGTGACGTCTTCGTCGGTCAGCAAGGTGGCGATGAGAGTTGGCTGGGCGGCATTCTTGTTCCCTGAGGGTGTCACGGTACCGCGCAACTGCTTGCCACCTGTAACGATCAACTGATCCATGGAGCGACTCCGGTTGGATGGACGCGGGTTCTTGGGGAAGATAACGTCGCCAGTTGACAGCGTTCCACCGCGGACGCTACGCTCGCAGAAGATCCATTCTTCTTCTCTGCGGCCGTCAAGCGTGGGCACACACGCGAACTCGGGTTACCTACGGGAATACGTGGGTGCCTGCGGGGAAGAAAATGCGGGAATACGCGCCATCGCGGTCTCGGTGTGCTACCGTACCGCGGGCGGATCTCGAGGCGAGGGCTTTGCGGCTCTCGCCTTTCTTTTGTCCGCTCATTCACCTTCAGCTGGATCCGGGACGATGGGAAACCAGCCCATGAAGTCGTGCTGTTGAGCCGTATCAGTCAGCTGTATCTGATCGCCGCCGCTTGGGTCGCACGAATAGGCATTGCGATGTCCCGAGCGATTCGACACGAAACCAAGTCGATGACCATCTGGTGACCAGGCGAAGTGTCCACTGGCGCACTTGTCACCGCTGTTGCGACTGACGTTGACGATGTTGGAACCGTCAGCCTGAACAACGAAGACATCACAGAGGTCGCCTTCGAATCGATCGAAGGCCAGATGCCTCCCCGTCGAACTCCAGCGGAAGTGACCAGGCGTCCTGGCGGCCAATTCCGTACGACTACCAGTGAGATCCACTAACCAGAGACTGCTGCGCATCTGCGCGTCTCGTGGTTCATACACGACATGTTCACCATCCGGCGACCAGCGTCCGCCCATATCGCCCAAGGCAGGATTGAACGAGAGATTCGTGAGTTCACCGCCGTCTGACGGCACGGACATGATCTCCCAGTCGCCGACTCGATTCGAATCGAAGATCAACGTCGCTCCATCGGGAGACCACTGCGGCCCGTGTTCGTCGCCGAGGCCCTCCGTCAAATTGCTTTCGTTCGATCCGTCGGCATCGACTACATAGATATCGTAGGTCCCTGCAGCATTTGAACTGAAGGCAAGTCGCCGTCGATCAGGAGACCACTCAGGCATTCGCGGCAGAGGGGGATGATGGTTCCACAGATCGATTCTGCTGCTGTCCCTATTTGAATACAGATAGGGTCGAACAAAGGACTCGGATCGCAGTTGGATGTCCTGCGAGGCATCGTCTCGCGCCGGATAGATGAGCTTTGTGTAGATCGCCCAACTGTGACGAAAGCCCGGGTGATTTCGCTCGACCTCAGGGTCGAGATAGTGCATTTCCATCCGCTTACTGCCGTCTGGATTCATGATATACGTGGTGGAAGATGTTGAGTCGACGGCGGAGACGACGATCTTCGACTCAGTGCCGGCGCCAACGGGGATCGATCCGAGCAGACACATCAGAGCGATTGCACGTTTCATGGGAACCTCACTTTTTCAGACTCGTACATGGACAGGTCGTCCCAATCTTCAGGTAGACCAGGAGGTGTCCAGGTGGGATCCGGGCACCAGGATTCCCAACCATCCGATAAGGGCGGTGCATTCGCTTCAATCTGCCGAATGGCTCGTTGCCCCTCTTGCCGCACCTCCAGTGCCATTGTCGCTGTCATCCTGCCAATTTCCACGCATAGATCCAACTCGTCCTCGTCCTTCCATCGCCAATTCCGATCCGGATCGACGAGGATGTCCAACTGGTGATCGCGATGATCAAAGCCAAGGCGTGTTCTCTGCATTGGACTCTGCATATTGACATACCAGCCGTAGAAATCACGATCCGCGGTCCAGCGGACCCATGTTGCCCGGCGCTCTGCGGGTCGTGTGAGAATCAGTATCTCATGACGCCAGACCGATTCCTCCAATTGCCAGCTGCCATCCTCCCAGCGGCGCGGTGTCCCCGGCGTGTGATCATACAAGACCGCCTTCATCGTAGCCGTTGAGCGTTGCAGCCAGAGAACACTGAGATCTGCATCATCCTGGACGACGCGAACGGGCTTGACGTCGATGACACGATGGTGTTCATCCAACCCACGAAGAAGGATCACGTCGCCTGAACCGAAAAAGGTGTGCATACGGCGAAGGAAAATGGCCATGTGGACATGAGCAAGCCTGAAGTGAACCATTGTTATGTCACTGGTGTCTCACTCATAGGGTCTGATGCTGTTCCTGTCATTTCTCAGACCACTGATTTTCTCAGACCAAGGGGGCTCGTGTCACAACTAACACACAGTAGCGCGAACAAGAAGGCATGGTCGCATCGGGCCTACGAGGCCTGGGTGCGAGGGTACGGTGTTCCACAAGAGGCTGCAGTGGCGTTGCAAGGCGATCCCGAATATGTCATGCGTGAGACGTGGCGGCACTTTGGTGGGGTGAAGGGGAAGGCGATAGCGAATCTTCTCGGATCGAACGGTCGCCGTGCCGTCGCCCTGGCGCTGCTCGGTGCGGATGTCACCGTGGTGGACATCTCGGCCGAGAACAGGCGCTATGCACTCGAACTGGCCGAGGCGGCTGATGTTTCGTTGGAATATATCGTTGCTGATGTCTCAGCATGGAATGCGTCGTCCCACGCAGGTAACTTCGACTACGTGTTTCTTGAGTATGGCATCCTGCACTACTTCGTCGACTTGAGTCTGCTGACCCAGCGGATAGTGCAGATTCTGAAACCGGGTGGGCGACTGATTCTTCACGAGTTTCATCCCATCGTGAAGAAGTGTGACCCTGATCGAGACGGCGACCGATTCTATCTTCGCGGCGACTACTTTGGCAGCGAGGTGGAAGAGAAACCAGCTCCGTACAAGGGTGAATTCTCGGCGGCGGAGATTGCAGACTTCCCACTTGGAAAGATCACGTACTGGCAACTTGGCGAGGTGGTCACGGCTGTCTGCGACTGTGGTCTGGTGATGAAGTCGCTCAGCGAGACACCACATGCACAGCACACGACTCTGCCGGGCACATATACTCTGGTAGCAGAGAAACCGCAATAGAGAGCCAGTCGTGAAGTGTGCTCAAGTCTGCAGCAACGACGAGGACGCGCAGTTTTCCTGCGCCGATGATACCGCAATTCACACGTTTAGATCTTCCCGAAATGTCAGCGTAGCACTGATTGACTCGGTTACATGGCGTTCCCTCCTTTGGCCGCAACTCTTGAAAGGGAATGTCACGTGATGCGTTACGGCGATTATCACAGCGAGGTCCTTGAGGCGCTGAAAGTGGTAGGCAGGCCAGAGTTCAGCGCCATCGTACAAGCCGACCGGAAGTCTCAGTTGCAGTATCTGGCCATACGGGCAGCAGATCTCAGAAAGGTGTTGAAGCAGGGATTTTCTTTCTACGAGCTTGATGACAGACAGATTCTCGATGTGTGGGATGATCTGTGGCAGTCCTCTCCCTATTACGATGTGATGAATGCAGGGCTGGGATATTACGGACCACGTCTGAAGAAGCAGACCGAACCCATGTATTGGGACGTGCTGAGTGGATGGAGTGCGCGAGTCGAGAATTGGGCGCACGCAGACGGGCTCTCAGGGATCTACTCGCGCCTGCTGGAGAGTTACCCAAAGTCTGTCTATCCACAGTTGCAACGCTGGAACAAGACGGACGACCAGTGGCTCCGGCGGTTGTCTTTGGTGAGTCTGATTCACTACACGGGCAAGAATGCCGTCTTTCTGCCGCCTGGAAAGGTCCTGCCTCTCGTGAAGAACTGTGTGGAGGATGATCGTTACTTCGTGCAGAAAGCCGTCGGTTGGGTGCTGCGCGAGATGGGGCACGTGTATCCCGCTGAGATCCGTCGCTTCATCGAAACGCACTGTGCAGCGATGGGGTCAGTGAGTTTCAGTCGTGCCATTGAGCGACGCGAGGCGGCGGAGAGATCCGAGCTACGCGCGATACGTAAGGCGAAGAAGGCCGGTTGAACCGAGGGCGTCTCTCGAACTACTGCTGCGGCTCCTTTGCGAAGGTTCGAGCGAAGGACTCGGAGCCTATGCCACCGAGTCGCTGGGCCATGTTCTCGAATGCGTCGCGACGATAGTCCCAACTCTCAGATCGTTCCACCTGCTCGAGCCAGTCACACAGGTGGATACTCACGAGATCGTCAAAGGTCTTCTCATCCAGTTCGATCGACTCTGAAGTGAAGCGGTCGAGGATCGTATAGGGTGCCTCTCGTCGCACGACCTGCGCGTCGAAGCTGTCACGATCCATAGCACAGTTTATGTAAACGAGGTACTCGGGATACTCGCCGATCATATCTCGAATCTCGCCACGCTTTTCCAGGGGTAGCGTAAATCCCTGGAACAGTTGTGTTCCGTAGATGGAGTGAAAGAGACCGATCCGGGCAAACTCCTCGTCAAAACCCCATTCCTTCAGATCGGTGTAAACACCGATGGCATGGGCGACGTAGGACTTCTCCGTGTGGCTGACCTGATCCGCACCAACCTCTGTGAAGTAGGTGGTGAGTTCCTTGAATGTTGGCGGCATAGCTGCGATCCTTGTCGACAGGTGGTGTATCATCCACATCCTTGACGTAAGTTGCTCGGACCGAGTCGAACAAGGTCTCGGCCGACTGACGATCCTCTTTCTCCTGAGAGACACCCACATGGCACCTGATCACACTGTGTCTGGCAAGTTTGATCTACTACTCACTGGAGCCACTGTTCTTGATCCGTCCCAGGACCTGCATGACTTAGTCGATGTCGGTGTCGCCGGTGGTCGTATCGCGGCAGTGGGTCACGATCTGCAAGGCGAGGCCCGGCAACAGATCGACCTGAGTGGTTGCCTGCTGACGCCTGGCTGGATCGACATCCACGCGCATGTCTATGCGGGCGCGACAACGTGGGGTGTGAGCGCCGATGCATTGTGTCTGGCGACAGGTGTCACGACGATCGTTGATGCGGGCAGCCCTGGTTGGGCATCTCTACCCGGATTTGTGGACTACATCGTGGCTCCTTCACGAACCCGCGTGCTGACCTTCGTTCATGTGTCCGGCCTCGGACTGATCTATGGCCCCATCGGCGAGTGCGAGGACATTCGTTACGTCGACCCCGAGCGCACGGCGGCTGCCATTGAGCAATGGCGCGAAGTCTGCGTCGGTGTCAAAGTGCGCCAGGGCGGTCATCAGGTTGGCGACCACGGTATTGAACCGCTGCGTCGAGCGATGCAGGCTGGTCGCTATACCAACACGCCTGTCATGGTCCACATTGCAGTGGGTGTGCCACTGGACGATGTGCTGGGTGAAATGCGAGCCGGGGACATCGTCACCCACTGCTATCAGGGTACTGGAGACGGCATTGTTGCCACCGACGGAAATGTGGAGCCCGCTGCGAGGCAGGCGAGGGCGAAGGGGGTGCTTTTCGATGTGGGACACGGCGGCGGATCTTTTCGTTTCGATGTGGCCCGCGCCGCGCTCTCTCATGATTTTGTTGCCGATGTGATCAGCACCGACATACATGCTCACAATATCGATGGCCCCGTATTCAGTCTCGCTGAGACGGCGTCAAAGTTGCTCAATCTCGGCGTGTCCCTTGAACAGGTCGTGCGCCAGTGCACGACGGCACCAGCGCAGGCGATCGGACGTCCGGAGTTGGGTACGCTGAAAGTGGGTGCTGTGGCGGACCTCGCTGCTTTCCATGTACGCGAGGGAGGGCAGTTCGAGTTTCGCGATGTTGCGGGAGAGGTCATGGTCGGCGAACGACGCATCGAGCCGCATCTCACGGTGCGTGATGGAACAGTCTATCGACCTCGGGAGTTGGCTGCCGAGTGCGAGGAAGCCATCGCCAGAGCTCGTCAGATGCGCGCTTTTACGGGTCGAGATTTCGCGACCCTGGGTTGGGCACCGCCCACCGGTTGATTCAGCGAGGTATCAGGCGACCTGGCAGGTGGGGAATAGGCTCAGGGCGTCTCGGGGATCGTGTCTGCGTGCTTTTCGCAGAAGCGATCCTTGCGAACCTTATTGACGCAACCTCCAAAGGAGCATGTTCCAAATCCTGGAGCGACGAGCTTGGCGTAGTGGTCGAAGCAGTACCCCTGAGAAACAGCCTTCGAGGGGCAGGATTTGATGGTGCACATGTTCGTTTGGCGATTCATCGATTCTCCATCTTGCTATGCGTTCGCTGGATCTTCTCTGTCAGAAGGTCATGTACTCGCACCAATTGTCAACACATAGATGGCGGTGACCGACGCTACCATCAGTCGTATCGAAGATTGTCTACCGCATTGCCCCGTGCGGCGCGCAGCGCCAGGGGACCGACGGCTGCCCAGGCGACAACGAGGACAACAGCGGCGGCACCGAGGAACACGCCAGCACCCAACTGCATGCGAAATGTGAAGAGCTGCAACCAGCTGCTCATCGCATATCCCGCCAGGGGCGCAGCGAGCACGGAAGCGAGCAGAGCGATGCGCAGGGGCTCTTTCGATAACAACAGTGTGAGTTGCCAGTCACTGGCACCGAGACTCTTGCGGATGCCGATCTCTTTGGTTCGACGGGCGATGGCGAACGCGCCCAGGCCAAAGACACCCAGGCAGGTGACGGCAATGGCGAGGCTGGCGAAGATGCCGATCGTATTGCCGAAGCGCTCCTCCGCCTGATAGGCATTGGCGAAGCGCTGGTCGACGAAGTTGGCGTTGAGGGGCAGGGTCGGAACGTAGCCCTCCCACGTGCGACGCAGGTGCGCCATCCCACCGGGGATGTCATCTCCATCCAGAAGCACCGACAGCTGGATCGTCCAGCTCGGCTCCGGGAAGAGGATCAGGGCACGAATCGGCAGGTGGAGTGGCTCGAAGTGGGCGTTCTGCACGACACCGATGACTGTCGCCGTCTTATCTCGATACGGTTCGCCCTGCAGGTTGTGGTACTGCCACCACGGCGGGGAGCGCCATGTCAGGCTCTGACCCAGTGCCTGCTCTGGCTGCTCGAAGCCGAATTCTCGCAGCATCGTTTCGTTAATCAGGCAAACAGCAGCGGACTCCTCCGTGCCATCACTGGCCAATCTGCGCCCGGCGATCACACGGAAACCGTAGATGTCAAAGGAGTTGTGGTCTATCCGCAGAAGTCGGGCAATGCGATCCTCGTTCTCGTCCATCCCTTCACCACGCCAGGAACCGGGGATCAGTAACGCGGGAGGCAGCTGTGAGGTGATCGTCGTGCCAAGAATGCGTGGATCTGCTTCAAGGTCGGCGCGCAGGCCGGGTAGCAGCGCCTTGACCTCCTTGTTGTGCATGTGGATCGCCGTGATATGATCGCGGTTGATGCCAAGATCCTTGGAGCGCATGTACTGCAACTGCTGGTAGACGACGCCAGTGCCGATGATCAAGCCCGCAGCGACGATGAACTGGAATGTCACCAGGACACCGCGCAGGGTGAGGCCTCCACCAGGTGGTTGTGTATCACCCTTTAGCGCGAAGGCCGGACGATACGACGACATGACGAGGGCCGGGTAGCCGCCGCCCAACAGTCCGACAACGACGGCGATCCCCAGTGCACCCAGAAGCAACACGGGATTGCTGATGAGACTGAAGGTGAGGTCTTTGCCGACGAAGCTGGCATAGGCAGGCAGCAGGAGCCAGGTAGACAACAGCGACAAGAGGAGGGCGATGGCAGCCATCAATATGGATTCGCCAAGAAACTGACTTGCGAGCTGGCTGCGGTGGGCACCGAGGGCTTTGCGCAAACCGACTTCTCGAGAGCGGGTGGCGCCACGTGCGGTGGTGAGGTTGGTGAAATTGATGCAGGCAATGGTGAGGATGAAGAAGCCGATGGCGCCAAGACTGTATAGATACGAGACGAGCTCATCATTGAGGTGAAGATCCCGTAGCGCGCTCAAGTGGGGCGTCTGCGCATCAACCGGCGCTTCACCTATGCTGCGGCGGTAGAAATCCTGCACTTTTTTGGCGAAGGCTACCTGGTCATAGCGGGCCCCCTCATGCAGCAAAACGAAGGTCGCATACGTGCGATCTTCTTCGACAAACTCCGATTCCTGCATGGTAATGAGCGACGCCAGTATGCCCATCGGCCAGAAGGTGTTGCGTGGCGAATTCTGCATGACACCGGTGATCAGATAGGGAAATTCGTTGTCCCACATCAACGTCTTACCCATGGGATCCTCATCCCCGAAGAAGCGTTCGGCGACTTCTTCACTGATGACCATCGTGCGTGGTTGGGTTAACGCCGTTTTCGGATCACCAGCGAGCAGGGAAAAACTGAAGACGTCGAAGACGATCTCTTCGGCGAAGGTAATCCTCTCATACAACTGTTGGTCGCCATATACCAGCAGCGGGCGGAAGCTGCGGAAGCGGGCCGTCGCCTCGACCTCTGGGATCTGGGTGGTCAGCTCCTCAGCACTGCGTGCACCCTTACGACTCAAGCCGTCCCATTCGAGCCGATAGATCCGCTCTGCCTTCTCATGGAAGGCGTCGTACGTGAGTTCGTATTGGATGTCGAGTAGCACGAGCAGGCAGCATGTGATGCCCATGGCCAGACCCAGGACATTGAGCATGGCATAGGCGCGTTGCTTGAGCAGGTGCCGCAGGGTGGTGGTCAGGTAGTTGCGTAACATGGGGCCGAAAACAGGCACTGACGGTGGCACTATTGCAAGGAAAAATGACAGTTCTGGCGCGAACCGGGGAACCCAGAAGTGTGGAGTCAGCTACCCGTCGATGCGTAGTGTCTGATGCCAAATCGCCAGAATCCAAGAGACACGAAGAGAAAAGCGATCCCGATGGCTGGTGAGAGCCACTGGAATAGTGGCGTGCTACCGAGGGTGTCTTCGCGGCCGAGAATGGCGATGGCGGGGTAGTAACTGACGCAGGCAAGGGGGATGATGTAGGTGAAAAGGCGACGGAACCACTCGGTGTAGATCACCAGTGGATACTGTGCCGTGGCGACACCACCATAGGTGACGGCGCTAACAATCTCGAGGGTCTCCGTCGTCCAGAACGCGATGGTCGCCTGCAAAACGGTGAGGCCATAGAACAGACAGGCACCGCCGATGATGGTGAACACAACCAGACCGAGACGAGCGATCGTCCAGTCGATCTCCAGAGTCGCTGACGCCCAGCCCAGCACGAGTAGGCCCTGAGACAGGCGACCGATGCGGCGCAAGGTGAACTCGTAGCCGGCGAGCTGCAAGACGGTGGAGCGTGGGCGCAGGAGCAGGCGGTCGAAGTCACCTCCTTTCACCATCGTGTGGAACATATCGAAGCCGCGTGAGGTGGCGTCGGCAATGGCAAAGGCGATGTTGATCAGACCATAGAACAAGGCGACCTCTGGCAGCGTCCAACCGCGCAGACTACCAAAGCGATCGAAGAGGACCCAGACACCAAAGAATTCGATGCCCGTCATCATGAAATGGCCAACTGTCAACATGACGAAGGAGGATCGATACTGCATCTGGCTGCGCATGGAGACGCCGATGTATGCCAGGTAGAGTCGCAGATTGTCGAGCATCATCAGCCTCCCTGGACCACGAGACTGCGAGTTCCTCGACCCAACAGCCAGCGCCCGAACCCGATCAGAGCGACCGTCCACAGAGCCTGCCGCAGCAGAATACCACCAAGGGCATCGGTTGGCAGGTTGCCCGAGTAGATCCGCAGAGGTAGATCCATGAGTCCGGCGAAGGGCTGCCACATGAGAAAGGGCTGCAACCAGTCCGGGAACAGTGCCAGAGGCACGACCATACCCGACAACACGACAATCATCACGGACAAAAGCTGCGCAGTACCCTCCCCGGCGATCGTCCACAGGACGGTGATGTTTGTCAGCGTCGAGATCGCTCCGGACAGCAGAAGCGCACCCAGCAGCGCCACCAGGCATGCGACGCCGGCTTCAACTGAAGCGGGGGGGCGCAGGTCGAAGATCAGCGCTGCCAGCAGCAATAGGGGCGCAGCACGCAACATCACCGGTGCCAGTCGCGAAGCCAGGGCACGGGCATACCAGAACGCATAGAGGTCGACGGGGCGTGTCAGTTCATAGACGACAGTGCCGGAGCGTACCATCCCTCTGATTTCGCCGTCGATCCATATGGGCAAAAGAGTGAGCGTCGCCTGACTGAGCCAGATATAGTCGACGACTTCAGCTCCGCTCATTGGCTGCACACCGGTGGCGTTCAGGTAGAAGGCCTGGAGAATCATGATGCGGATCAGGCCGAAGACCAGTTGGGTACCAACCCCCGCCAGCGCAGCAGCTCGATACTGCAGCAACATGCGCACACGGGCGCTAAAGAGGGCGACGTAGGCGCTCACGTCGATGTCGTGTTGCGAGCATAGAGATCGGCGATGAGCTCTTCAATCGGTGGATGCTCGACGAAGAGGTCGCGCACGGCATGGCTTGCTGTGATGCGGCCGATCAAATCGGGTGTCGACACACGAGCAGGGTCGTAGCGCAGATGAACACGATGCCCCTCACGCTCGACGAGTGTCGCATCCGGGTCGTCGATGGTGGCACCCTCATGCTCGAGGTCGATGATGAGCCGGCGCTCACTCGTGACCGTAGCTCGCAAGTCAGACAAGGATCCGTCTGAGAGGATGCGACCGTCGCCGATGACCAAAACACGACTGCACAGGGCTTCGATATCGTCCATGTCGTGGGTCGTGAGAATGACCGTGGTGCCGCGTTCCTCGTTGAGGCGACGCACGAAGTCGCGCACCGCGAGTTTGGACACGGCATCGAGGCCGATGGTGGGCTCATCGAGGAAGAGCAACTGGGGTGCATGCAGAAGCGCGGCGGCCAGGTCGCAGCGCATGCGTTGTCCGAGGGACAACTGGCGCACGGGTGTGTCCAGAAAGGGTCCCAGATCGAGCAAGTCGATCAGCTCCGTGCGGCGTTGGTGATAGGCAGCATGGGGTACGGCATAGATGGCGCGCAGCAGGTCGAAAGATTCCATCACGGGCAGGTCCCACCACAACTGCGTGCGCTGACCGAAGACCACGCCGATCTGTGCGACGTGGGCCATACGATCCTCCCACGGTATTCGACCGAGGATCTCACAGCGGCCTTCATCGGGTACCAGGATCCCTGCCAGTGTTTTTACTGTCGTCGATTTGCCGGCACCATTGGGACCGATGTAGCCGACAAGCTCACCGGGTTGCAGGGCAAAGGAGATCCCGTCGAGGGCGCGCAGCGTGCGATAGCGGCGATGCGCGACACCACGAATTGCGCCCCACATTCCGGGGGAGCGCTCGGCGATTCGATAGGTCTTCACGAGGTTTTCGACGACAATCTGGCTCAAGGACAGTCTCCTCCAAGTCCCATGCGAGTCTATGCGATCGTCTCGCAAGACGAACGATCGCCGCGCAGATCATATGGCAAAGACTGATACATCGGCAATCGCCCGAGGTGCCGCAGCCGCAAATGGTCGTAATCGCCTCTATGGAGTCGTCTTTGTGGCTCCTGCAACGACGAGTCGCTCGGTGATGTGTGCGTGTTCCTTCATCTCCGCCCAATACAGTGGGGTTGTGTTCGCCTGACCATTCCCACCGTCTACTGCCGCACCTCGTTGCAGAAGCAGATCAACCATCTCGACATCGCCCTCCGCTGCGGCCCAGCCCAGAGGGCTCGAGTGGCGGTCGCAGTCGAGGGCCTCGATGTCGGCGCCGTGCTCGAGCAGAAGATCAACGACTGCGGCGCGGTCTGGGTGGTCGCGAAGTCTGCCCTTGGCCATGAAGTGCAGCAGGGTCATGCCATGTCCATAAGAGGAATCCGCCGACGACGAGGCCGTCGCATCTGCTCCATGGTCGAGGAGTCTGCCCATGATGGCCAAGGGGTTGCCGATTCCCGGCAGGCCGCCATTGCAAGCTGCCTTGAGGGGATCGAAGGGATGGATCTCAGGCTCGTATTGCAGGATCAGCTCTACCACATCGAGACGACCCGTGCCGACACAATGCGACAGCATGCTGTTGGGTCCCTGAAGAGGCAGCTTGCCGTCCGCATCACTTTCTTCCTTCAGGCGGGCGGCAATGCGCTCCAGGCTGCCTTCGCCCACGTAGCGTGCCAGCACCTCAATGGGGGCTTTGGCTCCACGTGATTCTAGTAGTTCAATGACTTGCGCGTGATCGTTTTGATACGCCGTTTTCAGCGGTGTCCCTGTAGACTCGATGTAGGTATCAGGATGGGCTCCCGCATCCAGCAGGATCTGGCAGATTTCCAGATAGCCATGGGTCGCCGCCGAGTACAGGGGACCACTCTTGCCGACATGGACGGTGTCATCGCTGTTGCGGTGGCGGACGGTGCCATCTGGATCGGCGCCTGCGTCGAGGAGCAATCGAACCGTTTCTGCAGAGCCGGCGAGCGCTGCGAAGCTGCAGGCTATGCTGAAGCCCTCGGCACTGAAGAATTCCGTTGGATCGTCGCCCGCCTGCTCGAGGAAGTAACGGACGACGTCGACATGCCCTCCACGTGCAGCGGCACCGATCGGGTCGCGGTAGGGGCGCGTGAAGTGTACCGGGCGCAAAGGGCGATCGACAGGGGGTGTCGGATACCCGAGTTCCTCTACCAGTGATTTCGCACGCTCGAGGTCGCCCAGGGAGGATGCGACATAGATATCGACCTCGGCGCCGCGCTCGACGAGTAGTTGCGCCATGGGCCAGTCAGGGTCTTGTTGGTCGAGGGCCAGGGTCACCGGCCGGGGGAAGAGCCGACTTTCCTTCGCATCGACAGGGGTACCGTGGTCGAGCAACTGCTGGGCGATGTCTTGCCGGCGTTTCTGAACGGCCACCTGCAAAGGCGTGCGGCCGTCCTCATCTGTGCCGTCGAGTAGGGCCGTCTGCAGCAGCTTCGCGATAGCGATATCATCTTCGGCCTCGATGGCCTGACACAGTTCAGCAGCTCCGTCATCCTTGCCCAATCGAGCGCTGAAACGCTCGAATACGTCGACGACTTCCTGATAACCACGCTCTCTGGCCTGCTCGACAGGTCGCGGCTGATAGTGGGCATAGGTTGGATCGGCGCCGGCCTCGAGTAAGATCTGCACGATCTCAGGGTGTCCTGCGAGGGCGGCGTCGTTCAGTGGTCTGGCGCCGCCATGATGCAAGCGCAGAAGATCCGGCCGTTCCTCGACGAGGGCTCGAACGCGAGCGATGTCGCCGGCGTCGATTGCCGTGCGCAAACCCACGAGATTGACGAAGTGTTCGTCGCGGGAGGGTGCGGCATCTTGTAGTCCCTTTTTCGCCATGGTAAGTAACTCTCCTGAAAGACGCCGACGTGATGAGCGCAGGCGATTGTTGACGGTAGTCAGCGGGATTCCCAGAAAGTCAGAGATTTCCTGGTGGGTGTAGGTACCCATATAGGAGAGGTTTGTGATCATTCGCTCTTCAGCGGGAAGACTGCTGATCGCCGTGCCGAGCCATTGCTCGAGTTCTTGTTGCTCGAGCCGTTGTGCTGGATCAGGTTCCGGCGATGTGAGCAGCAGCGCCTCAGGCGCAGTGGGCGTTTCTTGCCGTTGTCGTTGGAAACGGTCACAGTGCTTGTACAGAACTCGACGAAACCAACTGGGGAAGGCCTGCGGCACCTCGAGAGAATCCAGGGCGCCGAGGGCAGCGACAAAGGCATCCTGTGCGGCGTCCTCGGCTGCATGGAAGTCCCCCAGAACGGAGTAGGCGTAGCCTACTGCTATGTCCTGAAATCGACGTACGAGTTCTTCCCGAGCATCGGCCTGACGCTCCTGGGCCCGAAGTACCAGTGATATGAGATCTTCCACATCATCTCCGCGAGTCTGATCAACCTCTCTTACAAAAGAGAGACCCACCTGTGCTGACAAACTGGTAGAGGTATTCTCAGATGCGATGATCACCCACTGGCACGAGGAGTGCCTGGCCTCACCCGGTCGTGTCAGGCAGTACGTCGAAGGTGAATCGAGATCCGTGGAGTGCCGTAAAGATCCCAAGCCCACCCTCGATATTGCTGGGCGGCTCTTCGAGATCCTGCGGGTCCTGTGTGCCAAACTCAAACAACTGCCCGTATTCGTCGTTCAGTCGATACACGGTGACTGACCAGCTGCCATATGTACCCAACTGCAGAGAATTCACGTCTGTCGACGTACTCCGTGTTGGCTGTTGTTGCAACGTTGGCAGGGAGAAATCGTCGCCGAGACCGCGGTCGATGACCATGGCGTCGGGATCTTCGGATGCAACAAATACCTGGTGGTAAGCACCACCCTCATTGTTCCAAGTGACGGTCAATGCTGCATCGCTGCCGCGACCGAATCCACCGCCGAAGCCGCCACCAAAGCCATCCCCATCAGAAGCAGAGGCGATGTAGATCTGTGTCGTCGACAGTGCAACCTGCACAGGGGCGGGCGGTACCTGGGTCAAGGCGGTGACGACACCATCATCGTGCACGACGCGTAGTTCAAACAGATCACCCGCTGCAACAGTCAGATCTGAGCCCAGATAGCCATAGGTGCCACTGTCGTCGATTGCCTCTAACGGGAAGTTGTCCTGATCACGAATCAGTGTCACCTGGATATCGCTGAGTGCTACACTGGTCTGGGTGGCATCGAGGGAAACCGACTGGGTCAGACGGATGTTGTCGACGGGCTCGCCGGCGAACAAATATCCCTGCACAACGACGAGCTGGTCCTCACCAGCGAGAGGGCCGGTATCACTACCGCAGCCACAGATCACGACAGCCGCGAACACAGCAGATATCCATCGATTTCTCATTCGAATCGCACCTTCGCATAGATCGTCGGCGTGAAGCCGAGCATGGTTACGTCCGTGACCAGTACGGGATCGACGGAGAAGTCATAGTCGCGATACTGCACGTTGCCGCGATCATATAGATTGAAGATCGACAGGCCCACATCCCAGAGTAGACCCGTGTCGGTGCGAAAGACACGGGAGAGACTGACGTCCAGGCGATGATAGGCGGGCAGCCGAGCGCCATTCTTATCTCCTACGTGTACATAGGAGAGGCTGCTGCCATCGGCGAGCAAGACATCGTACTGTGAGGTTGGCGCTGTGTAAGGACGACCCGAACTCACCACCCAATTCGCCGCCGTCGTCCACGGACCCAGGCGATAACTTCCTACCCACTTGAATTCGTGCCGTCGGTCGTGACTGGCAGAAAATGGCTCGCCCTCGTTGAGGGCGCTGAAGGTATTCTCGGCCTCTCCCAGCGTATAGGTCACCCAGCCGTTGAAGGCGCCACTCTTCTTCTGCGCCATGAGACTGAGGCCGCGAGAGATCCCATCACCGAAAAAGAAGGAGCCGAGATAGTCGCCGACTTCGCGGCGACCTGAAGGCCGTGTGAATTCGAGCAGATGCTGCAGGTCTTTGTCGAAAACTTCGGCCTCCACCAGATAACCTGATGTCTCGATGGCCAGACCCACGACTCGGTGCTCAGCTTGCTGCGGTGGCAGGTCTTTGTCGGCGACGAGCCAGAAGGTGCCGGAGCCCTGTAACACGTCGTCGGAACTGATGTTGTGGATGAACTGGTGATAACGACCCCAGGCGGACTTAATGCTGAGAAATGGCAGGGGACGCAGGATCGCGGCGATCCGTGGATCGAGGTAGCCCTCGCCTGATTCCGAATGCTGGGTATAGCGCAGACCCGGCGTCAGGACCAACTGAGAGCCAATGGTGATCTCGTCCTGCAAGTAGGCGGCAGACTGCTGCGTCGACGAGGACACATCTAGTGTGTTTAGCGAGTCACCAAAAATGGCATTGTAGTCCGTTTCCAAGCGAGTGGTTTCGAGACCGAAGGAAAGGGTCTGTCGCTGACTCAGGTGCCACTCGTTGTCGAGACGCAAACTCACGTCGCGAACATTGTTGTCCTCGAGAAAGTTGAAACCTGCACGAACGCCCGCATTGGCCGTATCGATTCCGTCGAAGGTGCGGGAGCGCTCGAAGTCACTGGCAAAGCGTGATGCGGACAGGACCGCCGTAGAGGTCCATCGCGCATTCCACTGCCGACCCCAGCTCAAGCTGGAACCGAGATTCCCCCAGGAGGTGATCTCTTCCTGGGCACGCGTTCCCGTGACACCCTCTGCGCCACCGCCATTGAATCCACGAAAGCCGAGTCCTGCCGTCTCACTGTTGCTGTCGAGATTGTCGCGGCCGGAATACAGACTCCAGGTCAGCACGTCCTGTGAACTGGGTAACAGGGTCACTTTCCCCGTCAGATCATAGAAGTGAAAGAAGGGGGTTACTTCCGCCTGCTGGAAAACACGCCCCCCACCACGACCCGTTGGCGCCGTGGGCAGGTTGCCCCCCTGGGGCACGGGTTCGTCCTGGCCCTGTTGTGACAGATCGAACAGATCGTTGTAGAAACCGCTCTGAACAATATCCGAATAAGAGCGGCGCACGGAGAAAACGGCGCTGCCAACCTGACCAAGGGGCATCGACAGAAGGGCGCGGGCACTCAGCAAATTAGCGGCGACACTGTAACGGAGTTCCTCTGTGTCACCCGTCAGGCTCGTGAGGTCGACGACACTGGCGAGACGACCGCCATACTTGGCAGGAAAGCCGGCGCGATAGACTTGAATATCCTTGATCGCATCGGCATTGAAGGCAGAGAACATGCCAAAGAAATGGTCTACGTGATACACTGTCATGCCATCGAAGAGAACCAGATTCTGGTCCGGTGTTCCTCCCTGCACAAAGAGGCCAGAGGAGCCATCACTGACACCCGAAATTCCCGGTAGCAGTTGCAGGGAACGGAAGACGTCTGCCTCGCCGAGTGTTGGCAACGACTCGAGTCGTTTCGGCGACAACGAGACCTGACCCACCGCTTCGGCTGCACGCCATATTTCGTAGTCCTGTTCACCCCGGACAATCGTCTCATCGAGGCGAACGATATCTATGCGCAGGCGCACATCCAGCATGTCGATCTGGTCATGATTGTCGACGACAAGTGTATCGGCGAGGTATCCCAGGCGGCGCACGACCAACGAACACGTACGAGCCGGCGCATCGATGATGATGAAGTGGCCATAGATGTTGGTCTGGTCACCGAGTTGAGTACCTAACAATTGGACCGTCGAATAGGGCAGGGCCTCGCCTGACTCGGTGTCGACGACACGGCCTCGAAGATCGTGTTGCGCTGTCACTGTGAGGGGGGCGCTCAGGATGAGGAACAGAACAGGATAAAAAAGCGACCTGCCAGGATGCCGTGCTCGCGTCATGAGGATTCCAGGGAATTGTCCGGTCGTATGGCGACGCGTCGCGCGATCTGGGGTCGGGCTGACCGGGGGGATAGCCCCCACCCAGTTCGCGTCGACGCGTCTCAAATGGAGTTCGCGTGATTTGACGAATGGGTTGACTTCGATGTTTAAGAAGGGACGAACTCTTAGCCAGGAGATCCCTTGGCCGCAGAAACGAGACGTATCACAGGACCTTTATCAACGCTTCTTCGCAGCATTCTGACCGGGGGGAGTGTGTGCCTCCTGCTCTTCTGGTTTCTGCGTACGACTATGGGTTTGGTCGGCGGCGGAGGGATCAACGTACTGCGTGTGGAGATCCTGCTCTGCGTCGGTGTCGGATCGGCCATGGTCGGACTTTTTCAGGTAGGAATCGCGACGCGGCCAGCACGGGCGGCGGTTCTACTAAATCCATTTGTGTGGGCTTTTTCTATGCAGCAGATCGTGGCGCAGTCGGGGGGACTCGAGGTGAACCCACTCGGGATCTATGGTGCGCTGGCAAATCCCTACACCCTTCTACAGAGTTTCCTCACTCTGCAGGGCCCAGTACTACTCCCGGCGATGTTCTCAGCTACTATCGCGCTTTCTGTTGGGTGCCACTGGTTTGCCATCCAGTGGCAGAAACGCAACACGGAATGGGTCGAAATCACTGTCAATTGACATTGTAACCTGCTGGATGCGAGGCTTCTCGCAACGTCAGGAGGCGTTATGTCGGATTACCGCAAAATGGCCTACGCCGAAGCGACGGCCGCCGTCCAGGCGTTTATCGCTGATCATCCCGGATACGAGTTAGAGGATGAAGATCCAGAGGTCTTCGCGGCGCGTCTGCCTCGCGGGACCAACTTTGTGCTATTTGGACATCATGAGGATCAGCCCGTGGTCTACAAGTGGTATGCTGCCGATTGGGGCTTGAAACGATTCAGAAATGAGCTGGCAGCCCTCGAGCACTTCGCTGCAACGAGGTGCGTGCCGAAGATCCATGCCGTGGCTCCGGACCAACTCATCGTCATGGATCGACTACCGGGCAGATTCGTCGACGAGGAAATGATCGACGCGCTGGGAGTGGAAGGCAGGCAGTCTCTGAGCCGGGATGTGGGTAGAGCCGTGGGCGAGCTGGTCGTCACGCCGCTTCCAGGGGGGCCGGCAGAGGCGGGACTGTTCGTCGGTGAGCAGATCATTCCCTGGGATCTGGATCTCGAACAAGCCGTGAACTTCTACACGGATCTCTGCCATCGGGACCTGAAGGTTTTTCCTGCGGGGGCTGACCCACTCTACGGGGAGAGTCTGTACCTGGTTGAGGCGCAGGCGAAAGAGATCTGCAAGCAGAGACATATCATCTTCCACGAAGACCTGCACTTCTTCTCGCATCGTGGACGTCTGGCTGGCATCTTCGACGTGGAGATGTGTCGCTATGGCACGGATCTGATGCAACTTGAGCGGTTGTTTCTACAGTGTGGACCCAAGGCGCTCGATTGGGAGAGTGCTTTTGCCAGCTTTTCCGCCGTGACGGGGCGGCAGCTCTCTGAGCAGGACTACGTCTTCCTTATGGCGATGGCCATGTTCTACTTCCATATCCGGATTACGCGGTGGGGCCACCCAAATCCCGAACAGGATTATGTCGCCCAGTTTCTTCCTTCTATCAGAGCGAGTGCGCTTCGCTACGCGAAGTATGTCGACCTTCGTGCGTATCTGCCGAGTCTGGTTTGAAGTTTCTTGAACCCCCATGCAACCTTCCGGGCTCCTGCTTCGACATATGTGTAGAGGATTGAACGAAAATGGAGGATGATGGGGCGCTGGTAGCGGACGCTCTGGCCGGTGGGCCCGAGGCGTTCACGTCGATCGTGGCGAAATACCAGAGCGTGGTGTTTGGTGTGGCCCTTGCGAGGCTTCGCAATTTCCATGACGCCGAGGATATCGCTCAGTCTGTCTTTGTCGATGCCTTCACGCAGTTGAGTCGACTACAGGAGACGAAGAAACTCGGACCGTGGTTGCGTACGTTGGCGATTAACAAGAGTATCGATCGTCAACGCAGTCGAAAGAGCACGGTGGACATCGATCTGATCGCCAATGATCCCGCGCATGCAGAAACCCCGGTGGCTCTCACGAGTGAGGGTTTACGAGATCAGATGCTGGATGCGATCGGACGACTCGGTGAGGCGCAGCGAGAGACGGTGACGCTCTTCTATCTCACAGGGCATTCGATTCAGGAAGTTGCAGCAATTCAAGACACGCCCGTGGGGACCATAAAGGCTCGTCTCCACCATGCGCGCAGGAAACTCAAGCAGGATGTGACGGATATGGTCGAGTCAACACTGAAGACAGAAGCGCCCGGAGAGGATCTGGCGCAGCGCGTGTTCGAAACGCTGTCGCAGCATGACCGGCACGGCTACGATCTGTTTCAGGACCTGCGTCGACTCGGTGCCGGCGAGAATATGCAGAGTTTCGAGCAGGCGTCGCAGGCGGACTCGGCTGAGACGCGACGCATGGCGACGAACTTCGCAGCGCAACTTGCGACGAAGGAGAACGACGCGCAGGCGATCGGTCTCGTCGAGCGCGGTTTGAAGGATCCCAATCGGTTCGTGCGTGCCGGCGCTGTGAGAGCTGGTTTGCGGCATCTGCCTTGCACGGACGACATACGACACCAGCGCTTTGTCCCTCTCGTCGTCGATATGCTCTTCGATCGGTCAAAGGAAGTGCGCTGGATCGCCGCCGACTATCTACAGGAATTCCCTGACCTTGTGTCCATCGATCGTGCGGCACAGGCACTGCTCGATGAAACCAACCGCGTTGTGCGTCGATACAAGGAGCAACTGCTGCGAACGATTCTCAAGCATCGCCGAGGAGAGGACACGCCTGGGCCATTCAGTCTGGACGAGACGTTGTCCATCTGGAAGAGAGCGATTCGCAGTGCGACTTCATCTGAGCGAGTACGGGCGCTCAAGAAGATGCCCATCCCGCTGAATGATTCAGCCAAGATCACTGAGGTCGTGCGACTGGCGGCCGCAACACTGGCAGATCCCATGCGTCGAGTGCGGCGACGTGCTGCCTACGAACTGCGTCGATGGGCTGCCGAGGTGCCGCAAGGTGCCGTCGAGGCGGCCCTCGAGAAGGAAACGGATGATCGCGCTCGTCGGAGCCTCACCGAACTTCTCGAGAGAGTGAAGGAGCAGCAGTCGAGCTAAGAAGTCAGACGGTCAAAGACGATGAGTCCAGCACACGTATTGAGTGCCCACTGGCGGTGCCAGGCTCATCGTTCCCGGGGATCGCGGCGGCACTCCGCGCCCCGGGCCGTCGCTCTTAGACCCTCACGCGCTCTTTCAGTTACCTGACTTGATCTGACCCCAGCTCTGCTCGACAACCGCTGTTGGCAGCGCAGGCAGCGGCACGGGCGACCATGCGGGTTCGTAGTCGGTGCTGCCATCACTGTTTGTCAGATTCGTGATGCCACTGCCATCGGGCCGCATGATATAGACGTCCTGGCTTCGATGGTTCTGCGTCGACATGAAGGCGATCCAGCCGCCATCTGGCGACCACGTCGGGCTCCAATCGAGGGCCCACTCAGCGGACAGCAGCGTCTGATCGGTGCCATCCGCACTGGCCACATAGATCCCTTCGCCATCGTCGCGGTTGGCATGGAAGGCAAGACGGTTGCCATCTGGTGACCAGGCTGGATACGAGGGACGGCCGATGTCACTCACGAGGCGGATGTCACTGCCATCGATATTGGCGACATAGAGTCCGGAAGGATTGGATGTGCCGAAGCCACTTGGGCGGCTAAAGGAGAAGGCGATGCTCTGGCCATCAGGTGAGGGTGTCACATCCCAATGCATTGCTACATCGGCAGGGTCTGGCGGAAACAACGGCAGCCGCACGGGTTCCCCACCGGTGGTGGCATCGATGGAGTAAATGAAGGTCCCGTCATCCTGTGACCAGTTGAAAAAAACTTTGCGCCCATCGTGAGAGAAGACGGGCTCATAGGCCCCACGCACTTCAAACAGCAGCTGGTTGGCGCTGCCGTCGCGGTCCATCACCCAGATACCGCCGCGTCCACGATAGACGATACGCTCACCATCGGGCGACCATGATGGCGATACGCCATCGGTAAGCGCTCGTCGTCCCGAGCCATCGGGATTCATGATGTGGATGACCCAGGGAGAGTCGCCTCTCGCATGAGAGGTGTAGGCAATCTGACCAGTGAGTTGTGCGTCGGCGGCAACTGCCGAGACGACCATGGCCGCGGCGACAAGGGTTCTCAGGTTCATGATCTGTTTCTATATGTGTTAGCGGGGCGGGGACACACTAGCCGATCGGCAGGGAGGTGATCCGACTTGAGCTATATCTCAGATGCATATCGACGACGCTGATGTCTTCCCAGCGACCTTCTGAATCAGGCAGGATCCACAGGATCTTGTAGTCAGTGGTTGGATCCGGCTCGACGATCCTGATTCTGTAGTGGATAGAAGAACTAGGATGGGCGAAGGGTTTGCCTTCCACGTCAGAGGATTGAATACCCCGGCCGACTAGGAGCTCTGCTGCAGAATTCAGCATTTGCATCGCCGTATCCATCCTCCGTTCAAGTGCCTGAGAGTTGGGTAGCCTCGACCTTACGAAACAAGTCCGGATAGTCTGGATGCGCGAGATCGAGTTCAACAGCCTCCACCTCGGAGAACCACTGGATCTCGGCGTGTTCCTCCGGTTGCAGGTTCGAAGGCTCGCCGTGCCAGTCCGTGAGGAGAAAGACATGGTATCTGTATTCCCCGTGCGTCTCCACATCGAACTCTTCCAAGACACCAATTGTTCGAGATATACAGCGCATGCGCTTGTCTGCATACTTCGCTATTCACGTGTTCTTTGAGTCACTAGTCGTTTCTGTGGGGAGCAACGATCAAGTCGTAGGCGTAACGCCAGTCTTCGAGATGATTTAGCAGCACGCCATTGGTGATACCCGGATCACAACCTGTGCGCTCATGGATGTCTGCCAGTTTGGGACCCTTGTGCTCGCGCTGCAGCAAATGGTTTTGGAATTGCTCGACCTTCGCATGGTCGATGTCGCCGGCTCTGCCTTGAATCCAGCGTTCGAAGCCCATATAGGTTGGAAGCTCGTTACGCAGATAATCGAGGGTCTCTTCCTGGTTCAAGCCAAGTGCCTCTATGACACTCCGGTCGAGGCCGCCGCCAAAGGCAGGGTAGTCGTCATGGAGCAGCCCCTTGGCGTCGAGCAATACCTTCTGCCAAGTACGGGCCAACTGCATGACTCCCATAGGGCCCAGATCGAGGGAGCTGATCAGCGGGGTGCTGCCGGCGTTGGCGACGTAGCCAAGATCCCTGGCGTGAAATAGCTGCCAGTCCTGCAAGGTATTGAGCAGGAGGGCGGAGGTGTACGTGTCCACATCCGGATCAAAGCCGATGTCGGCATACGTCTCGGTGATCTTATTTGGTCGAATATGCTGACGGTGGACGATGATCTGATTGAATCGTGCGATTTTGGCGGCGTGGACCTTGCCGCCCTTCTGGTCGACGACCCATGACTCAAAAGTGACGTAGTCGGGTAGCTCCGATCTGAGATAGTCGTAGGTCTCGTCGATATTCAGCTCGAGGTGCTCGAGACACCAAGTGTCCAAACCGCCACTCTTGTCAGGGTATTCAGAGTCGAGGACACCGACCGCACGTGTCACGGCCTTCCACCACGTGCGGGGTAGCTGGCTGATGCCTATGGGACCTTTGCAGATGCTGCCAATGAGAGGAATCAACCTGTTGCTCCTTTTCGATGTTTGGTTCTGCAAACAATGGTTGCTGCGGCGAATATCAGCAAGGATCAGCGACAACGTTTGGCCTGCGCCAGTGCGACTGCCACTGCTCTGGCGGGGTGGCAATTCTTCGGCCAGTCCCCCACGGATGCCGCGGATGTAGATGAGACCGGAAAGATTCCGCTTGACCGGCTTCCAACGTCAAGACTAACGTTTGGGTGTGCTCTGGAGGGAGCCAACAAGTCTGCGAAAGGACTGAGTCCACCTCCGAAATAACAAGCCAGAGTCTCACACACTCTCTCTCGCCTGCCAACGCGGACAACGGGCTTCTCTCAGGAGGAGTGTGTTATGTCCACACCCAACATTTTGCCTGATCGTCCCAGCCTGGATCAACTCAAGACACAGGCCAAGGAACTGCTGCGCGCGCATCAGTCGCGCGACGAGGGAGTGGCCGACCGGCTTCGGGCGGCTCTGCCCGAGTTATCGTCGAGCGGCGATGAAGACATTCTATCGTTGAAGTTCGCCTTGTTGGACGCCCAGCGCGCCATCGCGAGCGAATACGGTTTCGCCACGTGGATGGAGATGTCACAGCACGTGGATGAAGCTCGACGAGGCACATTCGCGGATCTTTTCCAGTACAACCATGGCACGGCCTATCTGATCAGCCACGAGGTAGATCTGTACGATCTCGCCATCGCGCTGCAGAGTGTGTCCGAAGCAGAGAAAAATGTGTTCACCTTCAACATGCCAGAGCCCATGCGTACCGAGTTTGAGTTGCATTCCGCAGCGGCAAAGGCTTCGGTCGACGATGTGGAGGCGGCGCGACGCCGGATTCTGGATGTAGTGAAGCGCCTCGCAGACGAGGGCCAACTTGCCTGGCCTCCGTGGGAGGATCGCAAGCCGCATATGCCTGGCAAGACGAATCGGGCCTCCGTCGAGTTGGAGGCGAAGTTGCAAAAAACGACGCGGCCGAGGATGAGTGAGTGCAGCTACGATGAGATCGATGAAGTGATGGCCGATCTCGGGCAGTTGGGGCGGCTGATGGGTATTCTGCACCTGGAGCCGCTGGCGAAGGATGTGGGAGATCCTTTCCTGCGCACGGGTCTGCAGATGGCTCTCGATGGCACGGAGCCCGATCGAGTTTCCGAGACGCTGGAGAACATGATGCGGTCACTGCTGCACGAACAAGAGGTTCGATATCGGAAGGTGATCGCCGGGATGCGATCAGTCCAGAAGGGCGACAACCCAGCTTATGTGCGTGAAACCCTGGGACTCATCCGCTAGTAGATACTGAGACGCGTTAGTTAGATAGCTCACCGAGAAACGCAGACTGGAGTTTCCATGAGTGAACAATATCCTTCATTCAATCGTTGTCTGCGCCACGCTCTGTGGCCTGCGTCGCACGAGGGCGCTGCTGAACTGATTCCCACGGGCACGCCTGAGGAGGGCTGCCCCATCGGCGTCCGCAATGGTACGACGGGCGAGTGGGAACCGGTGCGCAAGCTGCAGTCCCAGCATAACTATTAAGTGGTACAGGACGTGCGCGGGCACAAGATGCCCTACATGGAACAGTGGGGTAGTCTCGAGGCGGGAGACCCAAACCGACTGGGCATGTATCGGCTGCTGATCCCAGATCCCACCGGGACGGGGACCTTCGCTGATGCTGGTGACGTGCAGGGATGGAATGGCAGCATCCTCGTGTCGATTTACCCGCCTTTGGCCTGTGACGACGGGATAGAGACGTCGGCGCAGATCATACCGAAACACGTGATGGGGCTTCTCCCGTGATGACCATGATGGCAAGAGACCGGACGGCCTCGCTCACCCAGTCGCGGCCAATGGCCCCGCTGCCCGTACAACCTACGACCTCGGCGTCAGGACAAATCTCATGTGCTCCTTCGATCAGTTGGCTGAGATCGTGCCCCATCGTCGAGTGCATGATCACGAGACGAGCAGGGCGTGAGGATTCGTCCATTGCCTCAGCGAGGGCTTCGCGTATCGCCTTCGCGGAGTTTACATGGGAACTTGCAGAGGAATAGAAGCCAAGCATGGTAGTCCTATTGTCTCTCGAACACGGTTAGCGACAGGTCGTCGCATCGGTGATAGACAACCGGGCCCGCCAGATGTCCAGGCCCACCAAGGCCGCAGGCCCTACGGAAAGGACGTCGTTTCGACATCCACAAGGGATCCGTTCTCGACTTTCCAGATCAGATACGTGCCACTCATGATGTCACCGTTTTCGTCGAAGTCGACCTCACCGCCCGCACCCTCGTAGTCGATATCAGTGCCACTCGCTATCAGATCTCGTGCCTCGGCAAACTTACCGGGAACGACTTGCGTGCCACCTACGGATACGGAGGGCAGGTTGGCCGTCAAGAGCGAGGCATCGACAGCACCCGCCTGCTGCAACGCGAGAGCCGCAAGATAGACGGCATCATAGGTCGCGTCGCCGTAACTCTCTGGTGGTGCCGCATCGAAGGTTGCTCTGAACAGATCGTTGAAGTGGCGATACGCCTCACTGTCGATGCGCGGGAAGGGGATGGCACCCAGCATTCGCTCTGTCACCTCTGGTGCAGAGTTTTCAAGAAAGGAACTGCTCGCGATCGCGTCACATGCAAAGAAGGTGACGGGGTGATCGGGCAATCTCTGACTGGCGGCGATAGTGATTTTCGCTCCATCGCTCTCGTAGGTGATCAGATAGATCAACTGTGGCGCACCAGCGAAGACGCGTGACACATCCAAGCTATAGTCGTGAGAGGCGATCTCGTTCTGGCTGAGATCGGCATATGCGATTGAGGCTGTCACTGTTCCACCCAGTTGCTCGAAACTCGCTGCAAATGCGTCGGACAGTCCCGAACCGTAGGCGTTGTCGACGTAGAGGATACCAGCTGTCTGATGGCCGTTGGAAAATGCCCACTGGGCCGCTACCCTTCCCTGAAATACATCAGACGCCGCGGTACGCCAGACGAGTCCTGCGTCATCGAGTTCACTGATCAACGGCGATGTCGCAGAGGGGGTGATCAGTGGGATGCCTGCAGGGATCGTTACCTGTTGAGCTACATCTATCGTGGCGCTGGATGTGCCGGGCCCAATAATGACAACCACCCCATCTTCGACGAGTTGTCGAGCGCCTTCTACGGCGATTGCACGGACCGTTTCTGTATTGGCGATCAGTAGTTCAAGGGGGCGACCGAGCACGCCGCCGCTCTCGTTGATCTCATCGATCGCCAGTTGCGCCGCCTGATTCCAGGACAGGCCCCTCGCCCAGGAGCCCGTTACCGGAACGAGGAGTCCGATGCGAATCGGTTCCACATCCGCATCGGGGCTCGTGGATGAGTCGCCACCTACGCCGCTGCAGCCAATTCCTAGCAGCAAGGAAAGTAGCAGTGTGCGGGTCTTCGCGGAGAATGGGATCCATTCGCTGTGCATGTAGTTTGTCATCACTGCAAAGCTACCGGAGAGAGGCCATTTCGCCCAATTGCATGGGTGATTGAGCAACGGCAAGAGGGAATGGATACCAGATCTTCATAGGTCACGTAGATGTGACTCGTCAGATAGCCCGGTTTGTTGACATGTGCCGAGAATGCCGTGGAGATCATTCTGTGGTCAACAAGCTCGCTGCTCAGCAGATAGGCCTCTCCCAAGACTGCGTAAGCGACGACACTCGAGAGCAATCCTGCGTGCGCGAAGGAAACGTCATCGCGCAACAGTGTGTATTCCGGTACCTGCCGAGCGACTGCATCCTCCCAGTAACTCTGTAAACTATCCGGCGCTGATCGAGGTTCCAGATTCGTCGCGACGAAATCAATCCATCTGTGGTTAGAGAAGCCGGGGAAGCCAAGCATGCTGTACGGAGCAGCGATCGTTGTGCCTGACCCGTTCTTGATGGCGTATTCGATATCGAAGTCAGGCCCGTGCCCGAAGGTGTACGTGACAGCCAGATCGAGCCCGTCGAGGATCACGCTCTTTCTTGAATAGGCAAGGACGACGCTCGTGTCTGTGCGACTGACCTTCGGCCCATTCCACACAGGATCGATGAGCTTGGAACGTACCGTGTCAGCGTCACCAAACCACAGCCACTCCCAGTCGCCCAGAGGGAATTCCCAATGAGCGAAATCACCAGGTTGGTCTCGCATGCGCAACGAGACGACACCGAAGGGTTGTCCACTACTGATCGCTACACTGAATTGATCGGTCTCCACCTGCGTCAATCCATCGGATGTTACGACGCCGACTTGTGACTCAGGTGCAGTGGCCTGGTCTCCGCATGCGAACAATAACATGGCCAAGAGCAGAACACTCGGCGATCGGATGCTCGAACTCAGCTCTGCGGTCCACATCGTCACGACACTCCTGAGACAGCGCAAAAGGGTGGATATTCGATCGGCAGCGGATTTCGTTCCTGCACTGCTCATCACCTATATGCGGAAGACTTCAGGTCCGCTGGCGAGGAGCACGTCCGAACCCAAACCTACAGTAAAGGAGCAAGTGGTCGGCAAAGGATTCATCTCCTCTATAATCCCATCGAGATTCACCTGACGCAATCCTCCCAAGGCATCCACAACCACCATGCCAGCTCCAAGTGGTGTTACGTGTGCAACGCCCTGCTCAAGCAGTCGATGCCAGATGAGATGGCCATCCAGATCGTAACAGAGCATGAAGCCCTGACTGGTCCCGACGAACACACGCTCGCGGGCACCTGCGATGTAGATTCCAGTGACGCTGCCACCGAGCCGCTGCATCCATTGCCGCTCCCACCTGTAGCCACCGGCACCCTGGCCATCCGCACCCGCCTCATCAAGACGGAACAGATGAAGATTGGCGCCGCGGCTGGCGCCACACGCGATCAATCGATTTCCGCCAGCGTCGCCAAAGGCGAGTGCCGTCTGCATGCTGGTCCAACCTTCGACGGGTAATTCTGCGATCAGCTGTCCATCTGGTTGCAGGATGCGGCACGTGGACTGATCGCTGAGAATGTCTCCGCCGACGATGATTCGTCGTTCACCTGAAGTGTCCACTTCGGCGACAGCGACCCGACCGGGAACGCCTTCGTTGTAGCGCCAGCGCCACTGTTCGCTGCCACTGGCGTCAAAGCAGCGCACCTGGATGTCACCACAGCCGACGGCGAAAAACGGTTCGCCGTCGCTGATGCCTCCGGCGACTTGAACCGGGGCGGGTGTGGGTAATTCCCACCACGGCCAGGGACAGGGCTCCCGTTCAATCACCGTCGACCACAAGTTGTCGCCAGCGAGGTTGAAACCCGTCAGGCTCGCCGGCCCGTGTCCGGCGGCCAACAAGGGATCTGAGCCCTGTGCTGCACCGATATCACGCACGGGACCTTCGAGTTGTGTTGTCCACAGTTTGCTGCCATCCGCCGCTACGAGATTCAATGTTCCCCGGTCGGTCCCCACGGCAGTGGAGCCATCATCCAAGGCACACATCGCCGTAATCCGATCCTGTGCATCGAAGAAGGTAGCGGGCGTGGAATCGCCTGTGCGAGGCGTTGCAACGGGCGCGCGGAGGACTGGCTGCTGGATTTCGATGGACTTCAGATCCGGCGCAATGTCAGCCAAGTGAATCGTCGGTTCTTCTGGGGCGCAGCCCTGCACAAGGTGCACGAACTGCACGGACTCCCCAGGCGCCAGGTGTTTCGCCTCTCGTGCTGCGAAGGAGTTGAGCACCATCTCGTCTGTGTGATATCGATCGCGCCAACGCGCCTTGTCAGAAGCTTTCTGATAGCGAAGGTGCACGGGCTCCTGTTGCGTGCTCAACTGCGCTGGCTCGCACAGACTTTCTATTCGCACATCGACGAAATCGACACACGGACTTTTTCGACGCCCCGTTGCTTGTCGACCCTGAAGTTCAAGTCGAGTTGGTGTGCGAAAGTGCGCCTCTACGGCAAAATCACCTGCCTCATTCGCCGTCACTGTATCTACAATGGCCACACATCGACCAGGGAGAAGGTGGACTTCCCGCACCCAATCGGTACCGGCGTAGTCCTTCAGCCGCGTGCGCAAATAGACGACGCCTGCATCATCGGTTTCATTCGCTTCCACAGCGGCGAACCCTGGGATGACACCTGCCTCGCCATTGCGCACGACGGTCACCACCGAGTGATGATCTGGGGCGGAGAGGACGAAGTTGTCCTCTTGCACGAGCAGTGAGACGCCAAGCCGTGCGTATTCCACAATCCCCATGGCATCATCGTAGGAATGGCTGCCGCCGCCAAGACCATCCATCAGGAAATAGTCGTCCGTCAATTCCCATCCTGTGCGGATCGCCAGCTTGTCAAAACAGTGCTCGATCGGTGCAGAGGGTGGGCACGTAACGGCGAGGGGAGCCACCTCGGGATCGCGATCCCAGGCGCAATAGATCAGCGGATCCACGGGAACGACGGTCACACCGATCATCTCAGCAGGCGTCTGGGGATCCTCTTCTGTGGCGAACGCCCTGGGAAGGGCCGTCAGAGAAGCCAATCGCCGGTCCGCTGATGCCAGGTCATGAGCAAAGCGAAAGCGCCCATCGCCATAGTAGGCGGCAGCGATGCGTAGACTCGGCCCGGGGAACTGCCGGCGCAGGTCACAGTCCCCGGCAGTGGGTAGCCAGCCACTATTGTTGATGACGGCCATGGCACACTCTGCCGCCAGGCGAGCGCCGCCTTCCTCGAAATAGCGATGGGATTGATCCAGTAGTGCGTACTCGAGCATCACTGGCTGCGACATCCACCAACCGTGACACAAGCCATCACACAACGGTTTCCACGACGACCCATAGGGTTCGAACACACGATGGCCGACACTGCGCCAATGATCAGGGCCCGCCACGTCCGGAAAGTGCGTTTCGAAGTACTGGGCAGTGTACATCAATGTCAGCGCCGGTATCAGCTCGTGGTTCTGCCGTGGGAACTTCGGGGTCTGCACGCGACGGCAGTTTGCCACATGCTGCCATCCTTCCTCACTCTCTGCCCAGCCATAGAAGAATTGTGTGATGGCAAGACGCTCTTCGTCGCTGAACAGATCCATATGTTCCACCAGCTGCCACGGCTGATAGCGTGACAGGCTATACAGGTGCGACTGCACAATCTTGTCGTTCCTGTCATAGCCGGATGCGATGATCGCACGCCAGGCGTCTCGATATGCCGCACCCAGCTCTGGCTCACCGGTGAGATAGTACAGATACCCCTTGAGATCGCCCTGCGCCGTATTTGCGACTTCCCAGATGGATGTCGGCAGAGGTTCGTCTCGACATTCGGCGACCTCGTCAGCGGACATGGGCAGGCGGGTGACTTTAAGGTCCAACAGGTGTGGAAGGGGGGCGGCGAGTCGGCTGATCAGCGCCTCGCAACCTGCCTGCGCACCATCGGCATCGCTGTAGCCAAGCAGGATTACATTGTGCCCCGAGCCGAAGGGGTTGCAAAGCGTTCGGACTTCGAACCCGGCTGGACCGGGATACCAGAGATCTGTCGCACACAATGCCTGGAAGTACAGCATCCGCACACACAGGCTATCCGCCAGGTTGCCGACGACGACGACGGGCCCCGTGGCTTCGCGTAAGAGCTGGCCCTCTGGGTCGTCGAGGATTTCGGTCACGAGACCCATGCCTTGAAGTGCACGGTGGATGGACGTCGCCGTCTGCTGGCCATGGGCCGAGTGCGGCGAGGCAATCACAATGGGTGTGTCTATTTGTAGCGGCGTCTGCGTCTGGAGGGGCCGAGGATGTTGGATGATCCTGTGAAGGTCCGGTGCTTCGTCAGGTGTCATGCGTTATGCCGTCGGATCCATTTCGACGGCCCCCTCGCGGGCCAGCTGATCGTGGATCTGCTCAAAGCTCTCCGACCCGTCATCATGCCACAGCTTGAGGTCTATGCCGCGCAGGTTGCCTTCCTCGCGTCCTGTCAGGCGCACCACGTCCGTTGGCAGGGTTGTGTACCAACGGCGCTCTCCCAAGCTCAGGATGCCGACAGTGCGTGTTGGTGGCGCAGTTGGGGCGGCGGCGCGTTCTGCCATCTGAGCCAGGGCGTCCTCGTCGACCTCGATACCCAGCCCCGGCCCCTCAGGCACCCTCGATGCGCCGGCGACGACGGCGATCCGTTCGGTGGTGATGTCATCGTCGTATTGGTCGTCCAGATGGATGGAGTGTCCCGTTGCCGTCGGCAGGACAGCAGCCATGTGCAAGGCGAGGGCCTTGGTCAAGGTGCCACCCGTGAGCTGCAGGAGCATCTGGGTGTTGGCGCACGCACAGGCAGCGCCACCGGTAAGGGTGCGACCGATCGAGACACCGCTGAACAGGTAGGTATCGGCGACACCTGCGGCGAGTTCGGGGAGCAGAGGATGTGTGGCAGACACGTGGAACAGGAGGGGGATGTGGCTCTGTGAACGCAGCCGACACCAGGAGTCGCGGTCTGGTTTCGGGAAGGGATCCTCGATGAAGCCGACGATGGGGTGATTCTCGAAGTGCCGCACCAATTGCAGGGCCGTCGCCAACGTGCGGTTGCCGTTGAGGTCGAAGTGGAGGCGGAAGTGAGCAGGGGCGATGGCTTCAGCGGCACGTGTCTGCTCGAGGACGTCGAAGAATGGTGCCGTGTGCATCTTCATTACACGATACCCTTCCTCCACCGAACGGCCAGCCTCGCGGCCGAAATCTTCGGCCGATGCTCGGGGCGTCCAGGCGGCAACGGAGACGGCGTCACGAATCTTCGGTCCCATCAACTGATAGGCGGGCACATCGAGGGATTTCCCCATCAGATCGTAGAGTGCGCCTCCGAGACCTGGATCGAAGTTGTTGTTGATGAACTCAAAGGGATCGCACCCTATCAACGGCTGCAGGGATGCCCGGGTGGGACCCACGAGTCGGTGATCACCGTAACCCACAAGACCGTTGTCGGCGCGAACCCGGTAGATCGTGCGCTGGTTGATGGGGCCCGCCCAGATCTCGCGCCCGGCGTGGCGTGGCGCCAAGGGTGGTTTGATGGGGATGATGTCAATTTCAGAAATCTTCATGGTTACCTGCCTGTGTCTAGAGCCTGACTGATCGATCCCACGACGGCCCAGTAGATCGCCGTCTGCACGATCCCCGAGCCGGGCAGGATTTGCACGTCGTATCCGGGCACAGAGATCAGTGCATCGCCGAAAGGCCACCTCGGTCGGATGAGGTGGTCGGGTTGCACGTCGCTCCCATCGCCGGATTCATCACCTGTGATTACCTCGACGATATATGCACCTGCTTGCCGAGCCGTGCGGTAGGCCGCCATGGGGCGGCGGTAGTATCCGAGGAAGAAGAATAGGTCGCCGATCTGCAGCTTGTTCTCCAACTCGGGAAGGTCTGGTGATTCAGCATCCAGTGGCAAGAGGCGCTGCATGTGCAGCGGGTCACCGGGAGCGCCGTGCTGGTGCATAGGAAAATGGGAGATCAAACCAGCGTACACCGTCCGACCCGTCTGCAGGACCTGTGCACAGAGCTTCGCGGCGTCCTCGATTGCGACAGACTCCTCTTCGATCAGCGTATGAAGAATGCCGTTGATCGCCTTGATGTAGCTCGCACCCAACTGCCCTGACCCGATGGCGGGCACGTCGTGTGTTTCGTGGAAGCGGGAACCGATGCGGCCATTGCGCTCCCGTGCGCCGTGTACGAGAACACTCTGATACATTGTGGGCATCTGCCCTGAGCGACTCAGTGCACTGACGATCTCGCTGCTGAGGACCCAGAGGATGACAAGATTCTGCAGCGACATGAGCGGATACGTTTCGCCGCCGAAGGGTTTGGTTGCCGCAGCGGGTACGGGTATCGGGCTCGGCGACAGCACATCAGCTGAAGGCAGGGCGTCGACACCAGTCCAGGCGGGGGCCGCAGGTCCGATGCCGACGATCAGAGCACCGGATTGGCGCAAAAGCTGCAGCAATTCCAACTCTTGCTGCGGTTCCGCATCGGACTGGCCAAAGATGACCGTGTCTTCAGGGGTCAGACTCATCGCAGGCGTCCACTCTTCCAGCAGCATGAACCCGCCGCCGCGGATGTAACCCTCCGACGTGAAGTCCGGCCGCACGCTGGCCAGCAGGAGTCTGCCTCCCGCCAGGAGGCCGTCGGCGATCCGATCAGCCGCATTGGCGATCGCCGGCAGTTCGGTCGTCAGACCTCCGAAGCGGTCCAGTAGTGCCTTGAAATAGGTCTTGGAGAAAGACTGGTTCATGGCTCTATACCATAGTTGGTCTATCTGGTCAGTCAATCTGGTCCGCAGATTCGCGCCAACCTGTCTGGACTACTCCGGCAAGAGCCAATATCATGCGACCAGGACCTGAGCTGTTCCTCACGCACCGACCACCATCCTCACGATCTTTAGGATTGACTGATGCCCACACCTAACACGCCGAGTGTTCCCGAAGGGATCACTTTGCACACGGACACGCTGTATAGATCGGCTGAGTATGGTGACAACTGGTGCATCACGTGGGCTGACGATGACAGCCAGATAACAAGTATGGATGACGGTGACTGGTTGGGCAGCAGGGCAGGCGGTGAGAATCGCCGCGGTTTTCACAACCGACTCTATCGCATCATCGGTGACGCCAGGGATTTCGAGCGCCAGGAGCTGACAGGTTATCCCGATTTCTCGGGTCCGGAAGGCAGTTGGTTCGGTTACGGTATCATCTGTGTAGATGGGGTGGTCTACAGCGCCGCCTCGCGAACACCGGGTGACGCCTGGTCGGGCCCCTTCCGGGGCATCAAGCTGCTGAAATCCGCCGATGGCGGGCAGAGCTGGTCACGCGTTGATCGCCATGGAGCCGAGCGAAGACTGGCCGCCGATGACGAAGCCCGAAATCTGGACACTGCAGAGGAGATGTTTTCGCTGGAGGAGTTCGGCAGACCCCATCTGCAACAGTCGGCCTATCCGTTTTCATTCGTCGATTTCGTGCAGCATGGCCAGAACAATGGGCTCGCCCCGGACGACTACATCTACGTCTACGGGCCGGAAGGCGCCCATGCTCACGAACTGCTGCTGGCGCGTGTTGAGAAGAGTCAACTCGGCGAGCGCGACAAGTGGCGCTACTGGTCGGGTGAAGACGCTGGCCGTCCCGTTTGGTCGCCGGATATCGAACAGCGTCGTCCCGTCCATGTGTTTCCCGACCGCAGTGCCGGTGGCGATTTCTTCGGTTGGTATTCGTGGCTGCCCTCCGTCGTTTTCAATCCCGGGCTGGGGCTCTACATCATGGTGAATGGTGGGACCTATGCGGGGCGAGGGCTGACGTCTTCTGATGAGGACTACTACGACAAATGGATGCACACGAAAACTGGATCGCTCGGTTTCTGGTACGCGGAGAATCCATGGGGGCCATGGCAGCAGTTCTACTATACGGACTACTGGACCGCCGACGATCCGGGGAATCTCACGTATCAACCGAAGCTGTCACCAAAGTGGATCAGTGAGGATGGTCGTGAGATGGTGCTGATCTGGTCTGATGCGATGAAAGACGACGAGGGTAAGTCGCACACGGTGAACTACAAATGGAATCAGATGGCGATCTCTCTGCACTGACGCGCCCAGAGAAAGGCTGCGCCAGCAGGACTGGCATTTGACGGCCAGCAGACAGTCAACATCTTTCAATGACCTCATGTGAAGATTCGGATTGGAGAAAGTCATTTTGTACGTTGGAATAGATGCCGGTGGAACTCGAACCCGTCTGGTGCTGGCCGACGCCGAAGGTGCTCTGCTTGGTGCCGCCGAGGCGGGGCCAGGCAACTATCAGGTCATGGGCGCCGAAGGGCTGACTCGGGTGATCGGCGAGTTGCTGGAAGAGGTGGGCGGGGCAGCGGAGATGCCAGAAGTCCTGTGTGCGGGGGTCGCTGGTGCCGGCCGTCTGCCGGAGCAGGAAAAACTGCGAAGTGCGTTAGAAGAGAACAAGCTGGCAAGGACGGTGCGGATTGTCACCGACGGCCGCGCCGCTTTGGAGGGGGCGCATCGAGGTGAGCCCGGTGTCGTCTGCATCGCCGGCACTGGATCGATCGTCATCGGTCGAAATGCAGAAGGAGTTGAAGCCCGTGCCGGTGGCTGGGGCCCGATTCTAGGCGACGAAGGCAGCGCCCATGGCTTGGTCATGCAGGCGATCCGCAGTGCACTGCGTGCAGTCGATGGCTCGGGTCCCGATACGAGTCTGCAGGCAGAGCTGCTGCCGGCGCTGGGGCTCGGCGACTGGCATGAGATCATCGAGGCAATCTATGGTGGTGACTTTACGCGGGACCGAATCGCCGACGCCTGTCCCGTCGTGTTTACGGCAGCGCGAAACAAAGACGAAGTAGCCCTGCACGTCGTGCAGAAGGGACTCAGTGCTCTTGGGGCGCAGATAGGTGCCGTTGCACGTCGCCTGGAGTTGGAATCTCCCGTGACTGTCGCTTGCACAGGAGGTGTGTTTGAGGAGCCGGACATCCTGGAGGAGCCCCTGGTTGCAGGAGCGGATGACATGGAGCTGAAGTTCGTGGAGCCACAATTCGAGGCCCGCTTTGGTGCTTTGTTGCTGGCTATGTCCTCCTCCTTTGCAGAGGCATCCGACTCTGCCATGTCCACCTGGGCCTAGGGCTGGCAGGTTGCAGATTTTTGTACCAAAGGTGCAGTACTCCCCTCTGCAGGCGGCCTTGTGTCGCTTGGATAGCGACTCGCTAGCTTAGGCACTATGTCGACACATGTTCTGCTTGTAGAAGACTCCCCGGTTGCCCGCGAGAAGGTCTCGGGAATCCTCGTGGAATTGGGCTGCGAGGTCACCACTGCCGAAGACGGAGTGGAAGGCCTGAAGGTAGCCAAGCGACTGGCGGGGTCCCTGGATCTGATTGTGCTGGACATTCAGATGCCAAAGGCCGACGGGATCACGCTGCTGCGTTATGTGCGTAAGATCCCCGAGTTGGCATCTACGCTGATTGTGATGCTCACGACCCAGGCCGACAAAGAAACGGTGAGCAAGGCACTTGGCTTCGGCGCCAACGACTTCCTGCGCAAGGACGCAACGATCGCCCATATCACGGAGCGTTTGAGTGTCCATGTGGAAGCAGCGAAAAATCCTGTTCAAAATGTGGTAGAAGAGGGTGGCCCAGACCCATCCGAAGCTGTGCGTGACCTTCTCCAGGGGTCTCGGCAGCCGGGCCAGGGCAAGGGGCCTTACGTATTGTGTCACGTGCCTTCTATGGAGATACAAGATCTTGAAGAGACACACGGGAAGCGACAACTCGACTTCTACGAGCGCCTCGCTGCGGGCGTTAAGCGGATCAACGAGCGTTACCCGCATCTCCAGGCAGGCTACCGGATCGATCCACAGAGTCAGGAGGTCACACGACTCCTGCAGGCAGAGGAATCCATCCCGTGGGTGCTTCTGCTCGGGCGTCGGCAAGAGGGCATCTCACTCGGACGCATGGCAGGTCTGTCAAAAACTGGCAAGGATTGCATGATTCACATTCTGTGCGATCCTATTGCTTCGCTGGCAGAGGCGGACAAAAAGAGCGTCACGCGAATGGGTGCCGAACTAATCGAGCAGGGCGACTTCGATGGTCAGGGGGTCATCGCACTTCTCGAGAAATACCTACTGCCGTCACCACAGCCTTTGGCTAAAGATGTGATACTGAGGGAACTCTCAGGTCCCACAGGTATTGTTCCACGAGATCCAAAGGTTTGGACGATACGTCATTCCTGCGTCAAGCAGGACGGCACACTGGTATCCAATACATACGATGCCGAACCCATTCCGCTACGGATGGGCGATGAATCGATCCCAGCGGGAATGTGGGATGCATTGACCCGCTTGGGTCCCGGCAGTCGGGCATTGATCGATGTTCCCGGTGCGGAGGGGGAAGGCGCAGTCTACTGCCAGGTGGATGTAATCGACGTCGGCTAAGGTCTCAACCGACGTAGTCTGCAATCGCCTCGTCGGCCTCCTTGAAGGCCACTTCGATACGGTTGATCAGATCAACGGCACTGTCGAAAGAATTCTGACTGGCAAGATCCTCGAGCTTCTGACACGCAGAAGCGAGTCGAAGTGCCCCCAGATCACGGGCGCTGCCCTTGAGGGTGTGCGCTTCGCGCTGCAGGACATCCGCTTTCTTCTGCTCTAACGCCTGATGCAGCAGAGGCACGATGGTGGTGCCGCTGTCTTTGAAGAGCTCCGTCATGCGGCTAACCGAGATCGTTCCACGACTCTCCATTTCGCGCAGCTCTTCGATGGCAGCGGGATCAAGAATCTGATCGGCGTCCGACGCAGCAAACTCCTCGTCGAGTCGTGCAAGTATTTCTGAGTCGACGGCGACTGATCCATCTGGCTCTTCATCATCCAATGGTTCCAAGCCGAGATCCTCCAAGACTGAATCAAGCTCGGAATTCCTTTCTGACGCAGATGGCTCTTCGCTCGATCTGACGGATCCGGCAACCCCGACACGTACGATTGCTTCGCGAAGCGCGTCCCAGCGCACTGGTTTGGATACATAATCATCCATGCCTGCAGCAAGGCACGCGTCGCGATCACCCTTCATGGCATTCGCCGTGAGTCCAATAATCGGTAGATGCGAGGCCGTCCCGGTTTCTCCCTTGCGGATCTGCCGTGTCGCCTCGTGACCGTCCATCTCGGGCATCTGCACGTCCATGAGCACCAGATCGAAGTCTGCCTCCTGCGCCTGTGTCAGGGCCTGTACGCCATCATCGACGGCGACGACCTGATGGCCGAAGGCTTCAATCATGCTGGTCGCCACATATCGATTTGTGGGATTGTCATCGGCGAGCAGGATACGCAGCGGTGGAAGGTCATCGGCCGCGCCAGAGGCCTGTTGCGTGTCGCTCGCTGCGCGCACGCCCAGAGCTGAAAGCGTGCCATCCAAAAGATCTGACTGGGTGATCGGTTTCCTGAGGAAATGGTCGATACCCTCAGCGCGGACCGCGTCGATGAATTGCTCATCATCGATCGACGTAAGCATCATCATCGCGGCCTTGGCGCCGGATTGATCGCGCAGGTGATGAGCCATCTCTCGGCTTGCAACGTCTGGTAGATGGCTGTCTACCAGAACGAGATCGAACACATCGGCCTCTTCCCGCTGTTCAAGTATCTGCAGCGCGTCGGTACCGGAGGGAGTTACATCGACCTGGAATCCCCAGTTGCTAAGCATCTCCCGAAGAAGCTCACGACTGGTGTCATTGCTCTCTACGACCAGGAGTCGGATACCGTCGAGTTCCTTCCAAGGTTCGGAAGCGGCCACTGCCGCCCGTACATCTGAGGTGGCGAAATTGGCAGTGAACTGGAATGAACTACCTACGTCCAGCTCACTCTCGACCCAGATGCGACCATCCATCAGATCTACGAGCTGTCGGGAGATGTCCAGTCCCAGACCGGTGCCACCAAACTCGCGCGTTGTCGAGCTGTCCGCCTGTGAGAAGGCATCGAAAATCAACGCCTGCTTCTCCTCGGCAATGCCGACACCTGTGTCGCGCACGCTCACGTGCAGGCAGGCGCTACCCTCGGATTGAGATTCGCACTTCACCTCGACAACGATCTCGCCCTCTGCGGTAAATTTGATCGCATTGCCCACGAGATTGACGATGATCTGGCGCAGGCGGGTTGGATCGCCGACGAGCCCCTCTGGCACATCCGGCGCGACGTGACAGGCCAGTTCGAGGCCCTTCTCGTGCGCCCGCATGGCCATCAGCTTCATGACGGCATCGAGCACATCCCAGAGAGCGAAGTCGACCTGCTCCAGTTGCATGCCACCGGCTTCGATCTTGGATAGATCGAGGATGTCGTTGAGCAACTCGAGCAGGGCATCTGCAGAGGTATCAATCACAGTGAGTTGCTCGGTCTGATGCTTTTCAAGCTTGCTGCGCTTGAGTAGATCGACCATGCCGACGATGCCATTCATCGGTGTGCGAATCTCGTGGGACATGTTGGCGAGAAAGGTGCTCTTCGCGGCATTAGCACGATCTGCCGCATCGCGGGCGAGCTGTAGTTCGACGTTGGCCTTCTTGTTCTGTCGATAACTCCAGAAGACGACGCCGAAGAGCGCGACAATCAGCAGTCCAATCGTGCCACCGGAGCGCAGTAGAGCCTGTTGCTCCTTGATCGTCGTGTCCTGCACCTGCAGCTCAGAGTCTTTCTGCTGCAGTTGAACTCCCTGCTGCGTCAACTCACCACGCTGCTCGGCAAGGACCCGTTGGCTGCCCAGAATTTCCTGGGTCAGCTCAGCCATCTGCGCTTCGCGTGCATCGAGAGTGTCCATCTGTGTCTGCAGGTCGCGAGCGTAGCGTTCTGCTTCGCGGACATTTACATCCATCTCAAGACGCTGTGTGGCTAGGGTCTCGTCCTGCCTACTCAGCTGTTGTTCGCGTTCGTCGATCGCCGACTGTTGACTCAGGATGCGTGCATTTTGCTCGACGAGTTGTTCTTCACGTCGTTCGATTTCGGCAATCTGCTGCTCTAACTGAGCCTGCTGGGTGGCGACGGTGGCGCGCGACTGATGGAGGGAAGCCTCCATCTGATGGTAGAGCATGGCCACATCCAGCTCGGTGCCGCCGCCCTGCAACAGCAGATCAGGGACGATCTCCATGCCTTCGTAGACAACGTTAGGACGATTTACTTCGAAGCCGATTCGTCCTTCTGGCAGACGAACGAGGTTGATCATGATCAGTTGCTTGGCTGAGCAACCGTCTGTGACAAGGAGTGTATTGCTGCGGCGCAGTTCGTTGGCGACGTGTCCAATGTCCTCGTTCTTCGACCGTGCCAACACGAGGAGATGGACATCGCGAGCCAGCTCGAGATCGTCCACACCGATCGTCCTGATGCTTCGGTCTCGCACGCTTCTGCTGGCGAGCAGGCGCGACAACTCGCCTTGCAGTTGGCCGTCGTCGCCGTACACACCGATGACGAACTCGGAGATCTGCTCCTCGTCCTGCCACTTCACATACTTCAGAAAATTGTATATGTAGGCGACCTTCAGGGCCGTTTCGGACGGCGCTTGTGCCTGAATGGGTCCTGCAAGGCTGGCGAGGAAGAGGAGGAATGTGATGGCAATGCGCATGGCAGAAACCAAGCATTTCCTCGGCCATGGCGCCACTGCTCTATACTGGAGGCGGCATCTTCCAACTGAAGGTGTCAACGGCCTGCTCCCAGATGTCATCGGCGACGATAGGGGACGCTTCCTTGCCTGCCGCTGCGGCGAGGTTGCGAGCATGATGCACAAGATCTCCCATCGTGAGGTCTGCGTAGTGGATGCCTTCCAACTGCGCCCTGGCCATCGGGCCGGCCTCCTCGACAAAACCAGTGTCAACGTATAACCGGGTGACAAGGGTCAGATCGTAGGCGACGGCGTGATGCTCGACGTGCCAATTTCCGTCCTCCCACTGCAGGATGGCATACTGAGCGCGATTGTCATCGTTGCAGGCGCCACCGACTGACCCCGGGTTGAGTGCCAATCCCGCGTCGCCGCGAAAGGTCCAGCTTTGATGGGTGTGACCGCAAATCAGAACTGACTCGGAGATTTCCTCCAGGACCTGCTCGAGTCGGCCCGTGTCGAGCTCTGGCCCAAGAGGCTCCGAACTGCTACGCGTCGAACCGTGTACCATGCAGACTGCTGTGGAGCCCTCTGCCTGACAGGTGACTCGAGGCGGGAGTGCTGCAAGAGTATCGAGGACCTTGCCCTCGCTCCTGGCGTGGCAGGCGCGGCTGAAGGCCCACTGCTGGCTCTCGCGCTGCGCCGCCGTGACGGCATCGTGGTGGAAGTCGATCAGGTACTCTTCGTTGTTGCCCTTGATCGTGTTGTGTCTGTAGGGCTCCAGGCGCTCGACCACCGCGTCGCCTTCGGGACCGCCGACGAGGTCGCCGGCGATGAGGTAGTCGTCCACATCCTGGCTCGCGGCGTGGGCAAGCACAGTTTCAAGGGCCGGGATATTGCCGTGGATGTCAGACAGGACTGCGAATCGATGCGTGGGAATAGGTCGTTACTCCGGGTTGCTGGTTAACAGCACGACCCGTCAGCCGATCAATTGCTTCACCGAGTCGCGAAACTGTCGAACGAGATTCACTGCACCTTCCTGGTCCATACCGACGTAGTCATGGACGGATAAGTTCCTCGCATTCAGAAATCGGTTCCACAACTCGAGATCGTCGATCATCTGCAGTTGCGCTGCGGCTTTGAGGGCGTCGCGCGGGCTGTAGGTTTCAAGCCCTGCTTTGTCGGCCTCCCGCTTGAAGTATTTCCACAGATACTCGAAGGTGGTCTCAAAGGTCTTGGCCAGGGCTGCCTGGCGCAGACTGTTGTCCGGGTCTGCATCGCATTCGGCCAGGGCTGCGTCCATCAAGGCGAAAGCTTCGAGTAGTTTGTCATCATTCATGCAGCTGTATCCCAGCCTTTCTCAGTAACGCACACCAGGCAGAAGGGGAGCCTGCGAGAAACTCGGCGTCCTCTGATATCCCTTCCAACAGAGCCTCCTCGGCGTTCGTTAGATCAACAAGCTGTACAGTGGAAAGTGAGTCCTGGTTCCAGGACCCAACTTGATCCAGAAGTCTTGAGAACAGGTCAAACTCCAATCCTTCAGAGCGGAAGACGCCGATGTCATAGTCGGAGTGTCTTTTCGCCGTACCACGGGCGCGTGATCCAAACAATACGAAGGCTGCCTGAGGACAGGCCGCGTGTAAGGAGTCGACTAGATCGGCGATCATCAGACCTGGGATCTGCCGGCGGCGAAAGGGAAGGGAGAGCACATCGGCTGGAGCCAGGTCGAGGGCGAGCAGGATCTTGGTCAACGCAGCTGGCAAAGCGGTCTTGCCAGCCAGGTAGTTGCCCACTGTGTTGCGATGGATGCCGACGGCGTCGGCGAATTCCTGAACCGTCGAGTATCCGCGTCGCTGGATCTCAGTCTGGAGTCTTGAGACGTCGAGCTGGAGCTGTGTCGAAGGGATCTCTGTCATGTGCATATTGTAAGTGTGCGTGTGCACATTTACAATGCAAATCGAGATCAGGCCAAGAGCTGTCCTCGCTCACAGGCGTCACTCCGGATAGCTCGAGCGAATTTCGGCTTTGATGAGTTCCGCCAGGGGACGCTGGCCGAAGGTCTCGAGGGGTTTGCCGTTGACGAAGAATCCTGGTGTCTTGCGCACGCCCAGTGCGGCACCATCCGCCTTGTCTTGCTCAATGATCGCCGTGATCTCCGGATCGTTCATGTCTGCCCGCAGACGTTCGAGATCCATGCCCAATTCAGGCAGCAGCGGCCAGATCTCGTGGACGAGGACCTGGTGGTTCTTCGTCCACTTGTTCTGATGGCGGTAGAGCAGATCCAAGGTCTCCCAGAACTTTCCTTGCATCTTGGCCGCTTCAAGGATTCTGACGGCACCGCCTGCACCCATATGGAAGGGGGCATAACGAATCACGAGTTTGATTTTCCCAGGAAACGCTGCCAACGCATCCTTTGTGAACTTAGAGAAGGACGCGCAGGTCTCGCAGGCGGGATCCGTGAATTTCACCAAATACACCTTGGCGTCCTCAGCCCCCATTGTGGGCGAATGAGGTCGCACGAACATTTCGGCATTCTCCTCGGCGATGAAACCGAGTTCGGATACGCGCCACGCTCGGTAGGCCGACGTGCCGGCGAAGTAACCCACAACCAACAGGACGCAGACGCCAATGAACAGATTGCGACGCTTCAACGCAGACTCCTTTTCCTGACGACGAGCAGAAGGGCGATCACTGTGGTAAATGCCAACAGAGACAGCATGGGGATCGAGAGGAATCCAAACAGAAGGATGTACTCCTCGGTACACGATACACCCTGACTACAGGGCTGCATATTGTCGGGGATGAATCCGTGGTAGAGAAGATTGTGATACGCTGCGAGCAGCCAGCCAGCGACGATCAAGGGTAGGGCGTATTTGACGACGTCGCGATCAAGAGGGAAGAGTCCGCGGCCCAGGATGATGACCAGGGGGAACAGGAAGATCCTCTGATACCAGCACAGGATGCAGGGCGCAAAGTCCATGACATTGCTGAAGAACAGACTTCCAAGGGTGGAGACTGTCACGATGAACCAGGCAGCAAAGAGCAGGGCCCAGTCCGTATCGATGTCAGCGGTGCGTTGTTCTTGATCAGTCACGAAGCGACTCGGTCGGTTCTGGTGATGCAGCATACGGGAAATCGAGAACATACCAGTCTACATCTCAAGGCCTTTTGGGGCCATGTTCAGCACATCGAAAAAGGCAGTGGCCAGTTGATCGCGCCAGGCAGACGGCCCTCCTGATCAAGGGCCTGCTGGTATTGGTCCAGAACGCCTGCAGTCAATTCAATCGCCATGGCAGGCGCCTCAACGTGCACCTCGCTGACCCCCCAGGTTGGATCGAGGACGTGTTGCGCCAGCCAACCGGCGGGGTGATGCGGACTGGCAACAGGCTTCTGTCTGTAGATGACCTGCCGTACCAATTCGGCGTCGTCACCCAGGATCATGTCCATCGGGAAGCCGGTTCCTGACTGGCTGGAGCGCTTCATCGTGTAGGCGGCCCGGGTGCCGTCTGCAGTGCGCCAGATGACGGCGTTGACACCCGGCGTTGTCCATTCCTCGCGTCGTCCGGTTCGTGGCCAACTGAAGTCAACGTTCTGCCACTCTCGTTCGTCGCATGCCAGTAGCCAGTCGATGTCCTGATCCTGAACGGGCCAGGGCTCAAGCTTCACCGTCGCGTCGGGAATCGCGTCTACTTGGTAGTTGGTTCGGCTGAAACCGAAGCGATTCTCATAGCCATGCTGAGGGTAGTAGCTCGGGTGTCCGGTGAGAAAGGCAAGTCCGATCCCTTTGGAGCTTGCAAGGTCGTGACCAAAGGCCAGCATCTTGCCGCCGATGCCCTGCTTCTGCCGTGGTGGGATGACGGCGACAGGTGCGACGGCGACGGCGGGAATTCTGGAACCAAGCAGTCGCATGGGGAGTGGCGTCATGGCCAGATGACCGACGAGTTCGTCACCATCCCACGCGCAGATCGAGAGGTCGCGGTCAAAGCCTGGCTGCCAGTCGCGCAGCATGCGCACCAGGTTGGCCTCATCGGCGCTGCCGAAGGCCCGTGTTACACAGATATCTATGTGAGCTTCATCGCCGACACTCTCGCTTCTGATCTCGACTCCCACGAATTCATCCTCCCTATTGGTGTGTCTCTGTCCTACGTGAAGTCGGATGCACAGTCATTCGGCGTACCAGAGCCAACAGAGCCAAAACGACACCAAAGGCACACACGATGGTGGCTCCTGTGGGCGTATCGAATTGGTAAGAGAGGGTGCAGCCGAGGACACTGACAACGAACCCCGTCGCCCAGGCAATGATCAGCCGCTGGGACAGATTGCCGGAGAATAGGACGGCGCAGACGGCTGGAACGATGAGGAAACTGAAGACGAGCAACACCCCCGCCATGGGCACGGAGATGGAGATGACGAGACCGAAGCTCGCATAGAACAGAAAGTCCCACCATCTCGCGCGACGCATGCTTCGTGCTGTGTCCGAAACGCCCACTCCCGACAGTCGGCAGAAGCGGTCTCGAAACACCCAGTGCGCTGCAGCGACGGCCAGATAGACGGCGCCGGCGATGGCCACGTCTGTCCAGGAAACCCAGAGAATCTGGCCGACCAGAACGGTTTTCAGATGCTCGGCGCCATGAGGCGAGCGATCCAGGGCGAGGATACTTGCTGCCGCAGCCACGACGTAGACGATGCCGATGATCGCTTCCTGGGGCAGGTCGGTACGCTGGGATCGGGTCAAAGCAAATAGAGCGGCGCCACAGAAGGTTGCTGCCAGAGAGGCACCCAGTGCGGCAGGACTACCCAGCTCATAGCCGCAGAGTATGGCGACGGCAGCGCCAAGAGCGGCAATCTGCGCCAGGGCGAGATCGACGAAGATGACACCCCGCGCAAGGATGTGGACACCGAGGTAGGCATGGATGAGGACGAGAAGCAGACAGGCAGCAATGGGCGCCGCCATCAGGGAAAGAAAGTCCATCTAACCTCCCTCAGTGGTAGGCATGGACGTCTCAAGTCGACGAAGAATGACATGGAAGAGGCTGATGTAGTCGTTGCTGCCATCAGCGGCGCCGACGGCAGCGGGCAACTCAACAACGCGAGCCATGGTCCGTTCGGCCAGTCGCTGCGCCGGTCTCGCATCTACAAAGGTTGATCGCAGGATGAGGGAGATCTCCTGCGTCTCGATGAGACGGACGAGATCACGCACGTGGCGTGGCGTCGGCGGGATGCCCGGCTTCTCTTCGATGTAGGCAACGATCTCGAGGCCCAGCCAATCGGCCAGGTATTCCCATTGTTTGTGGTGCGCAATGACTTTCATGCCACGCCAGGGCTCAGCCAGCTGCTCCCACTGACTGATCTGTGAATCCAGGCGAGCGACGAATTGCTCGCACTGCCTGTCAATCTGTGCGGCGTCATCGGGGCGCAGGTGCTGCAACCGTGTGGCGATCGTGCCGGCGATCTGTCTGCCCTGAAGCGGCGACAGCGTGTAGTGTGGATTTCCCTCTGGATGGATATCTCCGTGAGAGCGGTCGAGCTCCATCGTCGGGATCTCGAGAATGGGCAGCCCCGTTGAGGCGTTGAGGGCGCCCGATTCTCCCGCCTGCAACTGCCGATTGCGACTGCCGTCCACCAACAGAGGCAACCAGCCGATCTCAAGTTCGAGGCCGTTGTAGACGAGCAGATCGGCGCCGCGCATGCGCCGCATGAAACTGGGTCGGGCGTCGACAAAGTGCGGATCCTGAGTGCCCCGGGCGATGGCCTGCACGTCTACAAGATCACCGCCAACGGCCTCGGTCAACGCGGCAAGGTCAGTCGTAGTGCTTACCACGCGCAGTGGGTCGGCATGGCCTTGAACAGCCACGGCAACCGAGAAGATGGCGAGGATGATTGGATGGATTTTCATATGCTGCTCAATACCGGTGCGCCGGGTGCGAGCCCATGGTCACATTCAGCTGCAGGGAAACGACATTCGATGTTTCGCCAGACTCGGCGCGACGATCGAATTGCAGGCGAAGTGCCGAGAACTCACTGGGAATGAACCCCACAAGGACACTGGTGCGCCAGTCCTCTTCATCGCCCGGCAGCCCCATCCGGTCATAACGACCCTGCAACCACCAGCGTCGTGCGATCTGTGCTTCAAGGCTCGTATAGCCGCCGCCCTCCTCTTCGTCACCGCCACCGATCTGGCCATGGTCAGCGCGTAGATACTCACCACGCCAGATCACGCGGCGTCCCCAACTATCCAGGTCTCGCCACTGGATGGTTCCGTGGGCGCCCAGAAGCGAGGATGTCTTGCCCTGCGGATTCGTACCCGTCGCATAGGAACCACCCAGATCGAGGGTCCAGTTTTCGCCGACATCCCAGAAACTCCGGGCATGTCCCAGATACAGCAGGTCCTCGTCCTCCGGGCTGGCAAACAGCTCCGAACGACCATCGAGCACCTGCCCCGTCAGTTCCAGGAACCACGGCAGGGGGGTGAGCCAACTCAATGACAGCCCGTCCTCAGCCAGACCTTCGTCGCCAAGAACGTGTCCATTGACGAGTGGCGCATTGAGAAAGGGGTATTGGTGTGCGTGCAGCGTGTTGTGGTGACCCATCGCCGCCAGGAACCGGCCGGCTTTCAGCTGCAAACCTGCGGGGAGCGACTGGGTTGTCACGAAGCCCTCCTCCAGTTCGACGCCTTCACCATCCGGAAATGCCAGAAGCAGATCGGCCTTCAGGTAGGCATCGACGACGGCACTCAGCTGCAGTTCAACTTCCTGAACACGCATACCGGATTCGTCACTGGCACCATGGCCGTGGTCTGCTTCATCATCATGATCGTCATCATCGTCATGATCATCGTGTGTGTCGGCATACACAGCGTCGAACAGCGCGTTGGCACTGATTGCGGGGTTGAAAGAGCGCGAAATTCCCGTCACGCCGGCGCCCGAATCCTGGGCAAATGCAAAAGAGGCATGGCACAGCATTGCGGTTGCTGAAGCAGCAATAATCCGAGTCCATCGCATGGATGGTGTCTCCTCTCTGAAGTGTCTGAAAACGTCGAATGGCGACGGCATCAACCGGCGCAGAACGACGGCCCTGTCGAAAAGCGAACGACAGGGAACCAGGTACTGGGGATCTCAGTACGAGATGATCAGAGAGACAGAGGTGGCCCGCGTTGGGGCGGTAGGAAGAAATCATTGCCCGATATCGCCGTGCGTGCTGCTGTGCGTACCACAATCGATGTGAGTACGACAGCTATGACCGCAGGCTGGAAATTCTCCGCGTGCAGGAGAACCTGGCAGATCTTGCAATCATCGTGATCCACCGGCGACGCCAGGGCGGCATGACACAGTGCTACGGCCAGCCCGGCAAGCAGGATGGTGACGAGGATCGCCGTGGCGCTGCTGGGCGTCGACGTGTGCGTCGGCAGCAGGCGGGATCGTATGTGAGCAACGGATAACATATCAGTCACTAATTGCACCGACCTGGGAGGTTCTGTCAAGGCTACAGTGAGAAGCCGTGGCGAGCTAAGCATGAATCGTGGACGTCGATCTGGCCTTCCTCCGCGCTAGTTCGTCATGTAGCTCCGTGACGACGCAGGAATTCGACAACGTCTGGGTGTGGTGCCGTGTCGAGGGTATTCACCTGGTTCCAACTTCGGTCTCCGCCGTCTTTCCAGTACTTGTTCGGAAATTCTTCGATATAGCCCAGTGGCGTGACGCCCCGCATCTCGTGTGAGTCGATGCGGATGTCTGCCACAGCGTTCACGTCGGCGCCTGCTTCTACCAACAGCTGGAGGACATCCCAGCTGGCGTTGGCGTTGACCGTGAGTGTATTGAAGATTGGCGTGTGTGTATCGAAGCCGTCGTCCGCTGGCTCGGCCCGCTGGTTTGGGTCGGCGCCTTTCGCCAGCAGGAGACGAGCCTCATCGACCCAACCATACTCGGCGCAGTGGTGGAGCAGGCTGGTGTTCGATATCGGCGCGCCGCCATAATCGCCACGTCGCTCGATTTCGATGTCGCGACCACCGCGTAGATCGAAGGCGGCGTGCACGATGGAGGCGTAAGCGGCGATCCGGGCCTCAAGGTTGTCGCTACGCCCTGTGACCAGATCATAGACGGCGTTGTTGTCGTGATCGGCACCGGCTTCGACAAGAAGTCGACAGATCTCCTGACGTTCCTTCAGCAGCGTAGGATATGAATGCAGGGCGTTGTGCAGTGGCGTCCAACGGATCCCGGCGCGACGGTAGTCTGGATTGGCGCCTTGCTGTAGTAGCCAGCGAATCCCTTCGACATTGAGATCCTCTGTCAGCTGGTAGAGATGCTCCTGCAGGTGATGGATCTCGATGGCGCAGCGTTCGAAGAGACGGTCGGCGATGGCCAGCTGTCCTGATTGCAGACACGAGTAAAACACAGAGGGCATGTCGACCTGACTCTGCACTTGGTGAGCAAGGAGTACGTCCACCAGGTCAGTCAGTCCCAGGGAGGCGACATGGGTCAATAGATCAATCTCGCGACGTGAACCCTTCCACTTTGCTCGCCGAGATCGCCACGTTGGATCGTCAGACAAGAGGCGATGCAGAGCATCCGCGTCACGAGTCGCGACAATACTGTCGATGGTCGCGATGACGGACATAATGGAGTTCCGCAGGTCGTCTGCTGACATGTTTAATCCTCTATCATGGTTAGGGCCATCAGATGAACTCTTCGATGGATGCGTCCCAGCGCGGGAGGAATGTCGATACCAAGATGGCGGCGGGCAATTCGAGCTCCATCGCACTAGTGCAATGCATGATCTGCTGGCACTCGATCTGCCGCCAGTGGATGACGAAAGAATCGCTCTGTTCGCCACGGGTCTTTGACGGTGGGGATCGGGTTGGGTTCGTTGTTCTTGAACTGTATGCCAAGGCTCTTGAACTGCATGCTACCTGACAATTGAGAGTGAAGAGATGCTGCAGCACCCCGGTTACACACGCAATCGCATCCGGCAACTGGTCGACAGACTCCAGGGGCGGATCTACCGCGACACGGTCGAAGTCGAGGATCTGCAAATCGCCGGCCCCGTCGATCGCATTCCCTACGAAGAGGCACAGCAACTCAACTATGAACCGGTGCAACTCGGGCAGCAGTTGGGACCGGCATGGGCCACCTTCTGGGTGCGAGGCAGCGTTCGTGTGCCCGCCGACTGGGCGGGTCAACGGGTGGACCTGCTGTGGAAGAGTCACAGTGAAGCGACCTTGTGGCTCGATGGCCGTACGGTGGGTGGCCTGAATTCAGGTCGCAACGAGGTCGTACTGGTCAAGGAGGCCGCCGGGGGTGAGACTGCAACATTCCAGGTAGAGGTTGCGTGCAACGAGTTGTTCGGTCAGCAGGGACAGCACTACGACAGCATCGAACCCTATGTCCTGGATCGTGTCGGGATCGGCCGTTTCGATCCGGTCGCCTGGGAGCTGTATTACGACATGCTCGTCCTCTCTGAACTTGAACGCGAGCAGGACCTGTCCGGCGACTGGAAGGGTCGACTGCTCGCAGAGCTCAATCGAGCCGCTAATATTCTGGATGAAGAGGATGCGTCGACCTGGTCAGACGCATTGGCCATCCTCAAGGATCTCTACAAGGTCGGCAATGGTGGCTACGTCCACGCCTTGAGTGCGATCGGTCACGCCCACATCGACACGGCTTGGCTGTGGCCCATTGGTGAGACGTGGCGCAAGTGTATGCGCACCTTCAGCACGGCCCTGTTGTACATGGAGGACTATCCGGAATACAAGTTTTCCTGCCCGCAGGCCGCCCAGTACGAAGCGATGCAGGAACGCAATCCGGAGTTGTATCGGCGGATGGCAGAGAAGGTCAGGACGGGTCAGTGGGTGCCGGTGGGTGGCACCTGGATCGAGCCGGACTGTAATGTGCCGTCTGGTGAAGCCCTGAATCGACAGTTCCTCTATGGCCAGCGTTTTTTCCAGAAAGAGTTCGGCATCACCTGTCGCGAATTCTGGAATCCGGATGTCTTCGGCTACAATGGCCAGCTGCCGCAGATCATGCGTCAGGCGGGGATCACGCGCTTCCTCACGCAGAAGCTGTCATGGAATGCCTTCAACAAGCCCGATCACCAGACCTTCATGTGGCAAGGCATCGATGGAAGTGAGGTGGTCACCCACTTCCCACCGGCCAACACGTACAATGCAGTAGCAACGGTGGAACAACTGCGCCACAATGTGAACGTATACAAGGACAGTGACCGGTCCGGTCAGAGTCTGTTGCTATACGGAATCGGCGATGGTGGCGGTGGGCCGACAAGAGACATGCTGGAACGCATTCGACGGGCCGAGGATCTGCAGGGCCTGCCGCAGACCACGAATCGCAACACGGAAGAATTCTGGGACCAGCTGGAAGCGGGTTTCACGGATCGTCCGGTGCGGGTCGGGGAGCTCTACTTCGAACTGCATCGTGGAACCTACACGACACAGGCGGCGACGAAGAAGGGCAATCGCAAGGGCGAGTTCCTGCTCCATGACATTGAGTTTGCTGCCACCGTCGCCAACAGGCTTCACGGGACCGCCTACCCGAAGGATGAGCTGGACGTGTTGTGGAAATTGCTGCTCACCAACCAGTTCCACGATATCCTGCCAGGCTCTTCGATCACCCTCGTCTACGAAGACGCCGAGCGGGACTACGCACAGATCCAGCAGGAGGGTGGCGAGCTTCGGGCAGCGGCTATCGCCGCTCTTGGAGAGGGTGTAGCGAAGCCGCTGAATACGACGGGTTTCGATCGGGCTGAAGTCGTCGAAAATACCTCCGGTGAACTGGTCTACGCACAGGCGCCTGCCTATGGGGTAGGGACTATCGGTGCGCCACCTGACCAGGTGGTCGTGACCGAGTCGGGTGCAACTATCACGCTGGCGAATGACAGGGTCGCCGCCGTCCTGGCTGCTGACGGCACTCTCACGAGCCTGGTGGAAAAGGCCAGTGGTCGTCAGGTCATGGCCGAACCGGGCAATCAGTTTCTCACATATGTGGACAAACCGACTGCGTGGGATGCGTGGGATATCGATCCATGGGCTCTCGAAACCGTCAAAACCGGGGCCGGCGCTGAGTCGTGTGAGATCCTCACCCGATCACCGCTGCGCGGCGAGGTGGCCTTCACTCACAAGGTGGGCAAGAAGAGCTCGTTCAAGCAGGTCGTGCGGCTGGACGCCGGCAGTGGTCGACTCGAGTTCCACACCGAAGTCGACTGGCAGGAAGACGACACGATGCTGAAGGTCGCCTTCCCCGTTCAGGTGCGGTCTATGGAAGCGACGTACGAGATGCAGTTCGGTCACACGTCGCGGCCCACCCACTACAACACGATGCATGACCTGGCCCGTTATGAAGTGCCCGGCCACAAGTGGGTTGATTTGTCAGAGCACGGCTTCGGTGTGTCGCTGTTGAGTGAGAGCAAGTATGGCTACCACACCTTCGACAATACCATGCACATCACCCTGCTGCGGGCGCCGAAGAAGCCGGATCCGATCGCCGATCGCGGCCAGCATACCTTCTCCTATGCCATCTATCCACATCAGGGCAGCTGGCAGGAGGCAGGTGTAATCGCCGAAGGCTTCAGCTTTAACGTGCCTCTCCAGTGGACGGGTGCAGATGCGACCAGCTGGTTCCGCAGCGACGATGCAGGATTGATTCTGGATACGGTTAAACGAGCCGAGGATTCAGAGTCCCTCGTATTGCGGCTGTACGAAGCGTACGGCGGCCGCGGGACGGCGCGAGTGAAGATCGGTCTGCCCTTCGAGGCGGCCGTGTCGTGCAATACTCTCGAAGAAGAGGGCGCCCCCCTTGTCGTCCAAGGGGACGAGATCATCGTTCCATATCGACCTCACCAGGTGATCAGTATTCTGGTGAAGTAGTAGATCCCCGTCGTAAGCCTTCGACTCTAGCCATGACGCTGTCCGCTCGCCGCCATCGTGGCTCGCCAATGGTGTCAGGGTTCTCTTCATCAATAGGTCTCATGTGTCTCGACTACCGTTGATCAGTACGGCGATCGCCGTATACATTGCGGTCATCGACAGAATGCTGGACGAAGCGGAGGCAGAATAGTGGCATGAGCACCTTATCGATGATGTCAGGAATGATCGTACAGGCGTTGGGCCTGGTCGTGGCTGCTGTTCTTGTCTCCCACGGGAGTGTCTCCGCATCCCCTTCGAACACCAGCCCTGCTGAAGGAGATCAACCGATGAATGTCATGGTCGATGTCGTACCGGCGAAGCCGCATGATGGTACGACGCTCGCGTCGTCGATGAGCCCACTGCTGCAGACCGTGGGTGAGCCCGAGTGGTCGATGGTACGTCTGCAGGGAGTCATGGGACACGCCTTCCAGTTCCAAATGGTCGCGGGTGGTGGCGGTGTCATGCACGACAATCTCGATTGGAGCCATGCCAAGGATATCATCCCCGAACTCGGTCAGTTTCAGGCCTTTGACGCCTCAAACAACAACCCCGTCGATGACCTGCCGTCGCTGAAGAAAGAAGCCCGAGACGCTGTGCTGGGTTCTCTGCAACGGGGTGTTCCCGTATTGGCGTGGCAGCCCATGAGTTTGGAGCAGAAGCAAGGCAAGGATCCGGCGAACCACGCGTATTGCTGGGGGTTGATCGTGGGCTACAATGACGCGGAGGAGACCTATACGATCCGCCATCCCTTTGTGCCTGTGGACTACACTGTGCGCTATGACGAGTTGGGCCCAGCGGACCCGGGCGGGTGGTTCGGCTTGCGGATCTGGAAGCAGCCGAGGACAAAACACAGCAGACAGCTGCATGTGACGGCGTTGCAAAATGCTCTGAGTTTCGCGCGCGGAACGATGTTCACGGATGAGAATTTCGTGCGTGCCGATGGCAGGCAAGCAGCGCCCTATGGTTTTGCCGCCTATGAAACCTGGCGCGATGCCTTCGAGTCGGACCAGGTGCCCCTGGGGCCAGGCCATCATCATGCTGAGGTGCTGCTGGATCGGCGCACAGCGGCAGCCGCCTACATGCGCGAACTCGTAGGTATCTTTCCCGAGGCGTCACAGGCGTTGGAGACTGCAGCGAGCCACTACGATCGCGAAGTAGAGATAGTTGAAGGTCTGCGCGAAATCATCCTTGATGCCCGCAAGAAGGAAGCAATGTCCGATGACGAGCGCGTCGAGGTTCGCCGACTGCTCGACGAGGCGCTGGCGGCGGATCGGAGTGCGGTGGCTCAGATCGAGGCGGTGCTCAAGATCCTGGTGAACTAGCTACCAGGCGTGCAAGACGGTGTCCGACCAAAGGGACCGTTTGGCCAGATCCGGCAGAGCGGAGAAGGGAACACTTAATGGCTCAGTCAGTTGTTCTGAAGCACAAGGAGACAGGTCTCCTCCAGATCGCCTACATCGGCTGGAGCTGGACTACATTCGTGTTTGGCTTCTTTGTGCCTCTCTTCAGAGGGGACTTCAAGTGGGCGTTCCTCATGGTGGTCATCCACTTCATCGCTGGCATGATCACATCTGGATTCGGCACCATACTCACCTGGATAATCTTCCCACTCTTCTACAACAAGTGGCATTCGAAGAGTCTGCTTGAGCGAGGCTTCGCGCCGTTCGATGAAGATTCTGCGGAGATTCTGACCAGGAGAGGTTTGCCGGTCGACTACGTGAAACCGGATGCGGATGAAGCGTAGTAGTCAGCTGGGGAAACGCTAGCTCACAGAGTCACGGTTCGCTGTTCCCGTGCCGACAACGAGATCGCTTCGGCGATCTGCAGGTCCAGCAGCGCGTCGGCGGGCGGGTTGCGAGCCGCTGTGCGCAACTCGACGGCGTCCAGGAAAGCGTCGGCCTGGCGCACGAAGGCAGAAGGCTCTGCAACGAAGGATTGAGTTTCGCTCTGTGCCCCCCGGAATACGGTGAGGGTGCTGTCGTCGACCTGAATCCCGCCGGCGGAACAGATGAAGCGTGTCTCGGCGTCGGTCATCTTCTCAGGACGGATGTAAGAAGCAGTAGCTGAAAGAAAGGCGCCATTCTCGAAGCCGACGAGAGCAGCACAGGTCTCCTCCTGAACGCGCTCGGCTTCACCAAGGACACCGGCACTGGCAAGTGCTGAGACAACGGTGGGTGTTCCCAGAATCCAGCGGATGGCATTCAGATAACAGTAGCTCATGTGCGTCAAAGGCATGCCGCCACTCACGAGCTGGTCTGCGTACCAGCTACCCGCTGGCGCCCGCCACAGGGCCATCGTGACAGCCATGACGGGCTCCCCGAGTTCACGGCTTTGCACGAGGCGATGAATCTCTTCCCATGCGGCATCGTAGCGACGCTGGAAACCAGCTTCCAGGAGACAGCCGTTGTCGGCTGCCAGCTCGACGATGTGGGCACCTATCTGGCTGTTGACGGCAAGACTGCCACCGACGAATACGTCGTATCCAGAAGTCAGAGCCCAGATGGTGATCTCATCCTGTGGCATGTGCGGGACCTCGATGAGCACAGCATCCGGTTTCGTTTGGGCGATCTCGCGGTAGTTGTCGAAGGCGACGTTGCAACCCAGGTCTTCTGCGCAGTCACGGGCTGGTGCCAGGCGTCGAGATGCGACAGCACAGATCTGCGCCCGTCCCGTGTCGAACAGGGCTTGACCCCGATGGTGTGCCATGCTGCCGGCGCCAATGATGGCGATTCGATGAGTCAATCCGAGGTCAGGCTGAGTTCGAGTTGGATCTCGTCGCGGATCGGTATACCGTGCTGCCCCGTGTCGGGTAGGGAAGGCTTGAGTTGTCGTATTTCCTGCACTGAGTCTCTGAAGACATCTCGAATGCGGAAGCCGACTTTCTGGTAGAAGGCCAGGGCGTTGACGTTGTCGTTTGTCGTGATGGCGACAATGGTTTTGCAGCCTGATGAGAGGGCAAGTTCCTTCGCTGCCTCGACAAGTGCACGACCGACGCCGGTCCCGCGTCTGAGGGAGTTGATCGTCACTATTTCCAATTGCTCGTCGTCGACGAGGTAGGTGAGTAGGCCTGCTGCGGCATCGTCGAGTCTGGCGACGAAGCCTGACAGTTTGGATACATCGAGCAGCTCTGCTCGGCGCGCAATGGCCGTGGATCCCCAGCTTGATCTGAGTGTGATCTCCATCCAGTCGCGATCTCTGTCCTCAATCGGGTGGACTACCATAGGTTGCCAATCAGCTGGGGATGGGTGGATACTGACCGTGCCTAAGCCAGAAATACTGCAACGAGAGCAACTCCGCAACGAGAAATGGAACGGGGCTCTGTGCGAGACCGGGTGAGCGTGGAGAGCCGGCTGGACCAGTCGAAGGGGCTGCTGCAGCACCGCGCGCTGCTTTGAATCCTAGTCGCTGTCCGCCGCATCAGCGATTGTCTGTTTGTGATCCGTAATTGTCCTGGATGCGAGTGGCAGCTTCTTCCGGCGACACAGTCGAGTTATCGATGACCATTGATTCAACTCCAGGGATCGGCGTCCAGAAGTCCTGAGCGACTACACGCTTGAGCTTCTCCACAGTGTGGATTTTCCTGAAACGAAGGCGAGACTCACCGACAACTCTTCCCTCCAACACCTGAGGCGAAGCCGTCAACTGCACAAAGTGGACGTGGCCATCGTGACTCTCGACGCGCTCAACGATGGATCCGACAAAGTCCAGATCCACGGGGTGCAGGTAACAGAAGGTGAAAATCAGTCCCGTCAGTCCTTCCGTCGCCGCCGTCTCGATTGCGTCCAGGCGGAGTTTCTCGAGGAGAGGTTGAAAGGCAGGGTGGTCGCGAGAAAAGAGAGGTCGAACCAGATCGACGGTGAGGTGGTTGTGGAATACACCATAGCCAGATCTCGCCGAGAGCTCTTCTGCGACGGTGAGTTTGCCAACTGCTGGTGGTCCGTAGATGAATATCAGATCCATGTTCGCCATCCTCCTGTGACAACGATGAGCTTCTCACACCAGGTCGGTGCTCCTGGAATGTCGCTGGAGTTTTGCATAGAAAGCGTACTGAATCGCAAAGGCAGCGACTGCGGCGGCCAACAGATGCTGTGCTACGGGCCAATGAACCTGTTGTGTCCACTGCCAACTCCCCGCAGCAACAAGCACCGCGAGTCCGATGCTGAGCACAAAGTCCAAGGACTTCTGCAGCACCAGGCTTCCCCTTGCCTTGACCCTCGGGCGGTGGCAGATCAGATACACCTGAAAAGCGGGCAAGATCAGCATCAGAAACACCAAAGGGGTGATCGCCGCAGGTATCGACAGCCACTCAATATGTCCGCGCAGGACGACGCCGCTGATGACAACCACCGCGTAGAAGGCCAACAGGCAAAGCACCGCATACCTCAGGTTGGCGCGGAAGCAATACCAGAAGTTGACCTGCCCTTGCTGGCGCCGTGCCAAGGGGTACAGGAATCTTGGTCGCAGGTCGGCCACGCGCTCGCAGGTGCGATCCACCATCGTGGCACAATTCAGACCACACAGGACGATGAAGAAACTCAGGAAGAGCCAGAGAATGGGTCGTTTTAGGACGACTGTTCCGGCATCTACGTCGGGGAATTGTGTAAGTGTGAGCAGGCCATCAGACCAGGCCAGCAAAGTTGCAGCAAGAGTTGGTCTACCCCAGACACCGACGCTGGCGAGGAATGCACAGGTTGCCAGAGATATCCCGATTGCTTTCAGTGGCCAATTGTAGACGCCAAGACGCGAGTCGCCGCCGTCTTCGTGTTCGAGGGCGCGCACCCAACTTGCCGTGCCTTTACCCAGGTGACCTTGAGGCCACAGCGATTCTCGTGGCGCGATCAGTCCGAAGCCTCGACTCGGACGGGAATCGGGGTCGGGGGAGAAGCCGCTTGTCAGGGAGCGCCCCTGGCCACTGGTCAGCTGTCGGTGGCGGTCAGGCCTGAACGTTCCGCGCAAAATCACCGCTGAACCTGCCAGCGCCAGCCCACCGATGAGAAGTGGATGTGTGCTGCCCCAATCCGCCAGCGGATTTGTCAGTACAGTTCCAAGTGCAACGAGGCCGAATCGCGTTTCCGTCAGGCTCTCTCCTGCACCGACCTGAGCACGAATCATCAGCACATACACCAACGCCGCCAGTGCCATGGCAGACGGCAACGGAACGCCGCCGCCCAATGAGTGGTGCAACCAGGTTGCCGCTCCTGCGACGATGATGCCACACGCTGTTGTGGCTCGCGAAAATTTGATGCGGATGTTCGGAAGGGTCCACGAGAAGCGCCCATTCTGTACCTCGACGATGGTGACGCCCACAAGAAAACCGACCAGTAGTGGCAAGGAGACCAGAAAGGCATTGGCATTCTGTGGAAAGTACCATCTTACGAGTCCCAGTTCGGTGAACTTGCTCGCCGCAGTGTGCACGCCGAGCAAGACTGGCAACCAGAAGACGAGGACGAAGACAAGGGCGGAGCGGCCGTACAGAGCCGTAAAGAAGCGAAGGTTCATTGGTCTGAATCCACTAATAGTGGAAAGATTCGTTCCAGATTGAGTGAACCTGCTGCTATATCTACGCGGTGCTTCGCTTTGAATGAATCGAGTTCGCCACCCGCTCCGTCGACGAGCAAATGCGCCTGTGTGGGGGAGCCCTGCTGGTCACGTACAAAGGTCTCATCAAAGTGCTCAGGCAGGGTCCCGTCGGTGGGTGTCACGATCCACTCGGAGAAGCGCTCCTGTAGATCGTCGAGGCTGGAATCGACACCGATGCGACCGCGATCGAGGAAAACAATCCAGTCGACGATCTGTTCCACGTCGCGCAGAATGTGTGAGGAGATCACGATCGTGCAGTGATCTTCGCGCAGCAGATCGAGGAGGAATTCCAACAGCCGTTGACGGGCGATTGGATCGAGGGCACTGACGGGTTCGTCCAGGACCAATACGTCGGGATGGTGACACACGGCGAGAATCAGACCCAACTTCTGGGCGTCTCCCGTGCTCAACGTGCCGACCCGAGCCTTTGGGTCGAGTTGAAGCTGCTCGAGCAGATGACATTGCCGATCTGCATCCCACACTGGATAGAAAGAGGCGACGTATCGCAGGTGCTGCTGCACGGTCATCCACTCGAGAAATCGATTCTCCTGGTAGACGATGCCGATTCGACCCAACTCATCCGGGCCCAGATCTGCGGCACTCTGGCCGAGGGTGGTGCTGGACCCTTGAGTGGGCAGGGCCAGGCCCACGAGGTGGTGGAGGAGTGTGGTCTTGCCACTGCCATTGCGGCCAATGAGTCCTACGACATGCTGCTCAGGTATCGTGAGGGATACATCATCCAGTGCCGTGGCATCGCCAAAGCGTTTGGTTACACCCTTTAACTCGAAGACGCAGGACATGGTCACTTTCCCTTTTCTCTCAGCATGGTGCGAAGCAGGTTCAAAGCCTCTTCTTCGTCGATGTCCAACTGGCGAATCACCGTGATGGTCGAGGCCAGGCTACTGCGCAACAGCTCGGTGCGGCTCACCTTCAGTTCTCTCTGACGCAGCTGTCGGACGACGAGGGGCTTGCCGGGTCGGCGCTCGACAACGCCTTCCTTCTCAAGGAATCCGTAGGCCTTGCTGATGGTCATTGGATTCACGCCAAGCTGTGCGGACAGTGTCCGTGTCGGCGGTAGTTCGTCGCCTGGCTGCAGAACGCCACTGGCCACCTGGAACGTCACCTGGTCCATGACCTGGCGAAATACAGGAACGCCGCTGTGCGGATCGACGACGATGATCAACTTAGATTCCTCATGATGGGCTCAATTTAAGTGCATTAGTGTATATGTCAAGTAATACAGTAGGGAAATGACTTGATGGCTCTTGCAAATCAAATCGGTGTCTCGACGCTCTGCCTCAAGGGATTCAGCCCCGAGGAGAGTATCGCGCCCACTGGAACTGGGTTTCGGTGCCTTCGAATTGACACCGATCACCTACGGAGGGCCCGAGGCCTTCGATAAGGATCGCCGCGAACGGCTTCGGGACTTGCTGGCTCCGTTCCATCTGGTGACGGTCCATTCCTCGTCGATGGGCAGCATCGGTGACGCGGACCCGGCCAAGAGGGAGGCGGCGCAGGAGCGGTATCGAGCCCTTGTTCGGCTCGCGATCGACCTGGACGCCGACGTGGTCACGGCGCATCCAGGTCAGCCAGAACCGTCGATATTCGATGTCAATGTGGAGATGGGCAAAAAGATGGTGAGCCTGGCAGAGGAATCGGGACTGGCCCTGGGCTTCGAGTTGTTCGACGTGAAGGTGGCGCAGGCGATCGGTAGCGGCAGATTCGGGGCGCTGTTCGACGTCGGTCACGCGAGTCGTCGAGCACTAGAGGTCGATACGGATGACGTGTTGGCTATGATCGATGAAATGGAAAGCCAGATCGTGCAGTTCCACCTGCACGGTGTCGGCGCGCCGGACAAGATGGATCACCTGCCGCTGGCACAGAACACCTGGCTGGACTACGAGCGTATCATGAAGCGGATCGCAGAAATGTCATTCGCTGGTCCCCTGATCCTTGAGATTGGGATACGTGGAAACGACGGAGTCGAAAATCTGAAGGACTGCGTGGTTGCCCGAGATGTTCTGCTACGCGGTATGGAGAAACGATCCACCTGAGGGAAGCACTGGGGGCGGCGTTGACGCAGACTCGTCCCGCCTCCTACTTTACACAACAGACGCTCTGCAGGGGGAGCCTCCCGTCCGCGGCAAGGGCCAAGCCCACCCCTCCTCGCACCACCTACACAACCTTCTTTCTGCCCGACAATTGCGGACACCGGGTGTTTCTTGAGAGAGGGAGAATTATGTCCAAGCGTCTACCTTACGCCCCCAGCCTCGAAAATCTGCGCAACCAAGCTCGATCGCTGCTGACCGCTGTCCAGGACGGCGATCGTGGGGCGATCGACAGATTTACTGCGCATCATCCCAAGCTGTCTGGACAATCTCCGGAAGCCATCACACAGGGTCGCATCGTTCTGCGTGATGCGCAGCTGGTTCTTGCTCGTGAGTACGGTTTTGCGAGTTGGCAAAAAATGAGCGAGCACGTGCGACGTGGAGAGGGTGATGCGGCTGACGAACTGCGTGCGGCGATCGACAGCGACGATCTGGATCGCGTGTCGGCGGTGGTCGCCACTCACGCAGAACTTCTCGAAGCCCCTATGGGTTATGCCGGTGCAGGGCCGCTCTCCTGGGCGGCAGAATGCCGCGGCGAGGCCACACCGCCGACTGCTGCGCGCCTTGCGATCGTGCAGGCTCTGATCGATGCGGGTGCCGACGCCAACGAACACACGGGCACACCGTTGTTTCGCGCCTCACTCAACGACGACCGCATCCCGATGATGGAACTGCTCGTCCGCAATGGCGCCGATGTGAACAGCGTGTGGAAGGACTATGGTCCGCTGCTGCTGGGTCCATGCGAGACGTTGGCGCCGCAATCCTTGGCGTGGTTAATCGATCACGGGGCTGATCCAAACCGCACGGTGGCAGGCAAGTATTTCAATACGGCACTCGACATGGTCATCGGAACCTACGCGCGGTCCCCCAGCTTGCACGCATGTGTGGAAGCGCTTGTGGTGGGAGGCGTCGAATTCGAAGACGGTGCCGCCATGGATATCCACCGCGGTCGTCTGGATCTGCTGGAAGAACGCCTGAAGGAGTCGCCCGATCTGCTGAATGCCCGCCTGGATTTCAGACGGGGCAAGGAGTACGGCGGTCTCTACGGTGGTGCACCTCTGCACCGCTTCACACTTCTGCATCTGTGCGCCGAATTCGGCGAATTGGAGGCGGCCAGGCTCCTCATCAGACTTGGTGCGGATGTCAACGCGCAGTCGGAAGCGGGGCCCAATGAGGGACAGAATTGTGGCTCAGGTGATCAAACGCCCATCTATCACGCGGTGACGGCGAACTCCAACTGTTCCTTCGCCGTCGTCCAACTCCTGATCGAGCACGGTGCCGATCTCTCGGTGCGCGCCACTGTGCACGTGCCTGGTGCTGACATCAGACTTCACGACGTGACACCTCTTGGCTATGCACTGAACTATCCGAATGATTACCAACCTGGGCCCGGTAGCGATCCGAAAGCTGCGCTCAATGCAGAGCCTCACGGCAACGTCGTCGAGGTGCTCCGCCAGCGCGACGCTCCTGAGTGAACCGATGAGTGACAGCAGCGCGATGCGCGTGTCACGTGTTAGATAAGGGCAGGTCTTTAGAGAGGGCCAACCGGCGGAGAGTCCGTGGCGTCGCACGAATGGCCAGCACGCCACGCTGCCGGTACCGAGAATACGGACCTGGTTGGCAACCAGGGGGGATCCCCGAGTCCGTTGTGAGCGCCTGGGTGAAACCGGTTATACGGCCAGGAGGAAGCTCGAACGGATGGGCGCTCGGCGTCCTAAGACTCCAAGAAGAGGCGGGGGCTCAGGCTCTCGCCTCTTTGCGTTGTCCAGCGACGCTACGGCTGGCTCGCAGCTTTTTTCAGTTGCGTATCAAGCCACGCCACGATGCGATCTGGCAATTGGGGATCCTCGGCGAAGATGTAAACGCCGTGTCCTGTCCCTTGGACAATGTCCAATTCCTTCGGCGCCGTCGTCAGGCCGTAGAGTTCCTCGACCCAGGCCTTGCGCTTGCCGCCCTGGTCAAGGCTCGACGAGATGTAGTAGACAGAGCTCAGACTGAGCGAGTCACGACCTGCCAGATTCCGTACCGCAGATGTCTTTGGCGAGATGGAGACTGCCGCCTGAACGTCAAACTGAGCACTGGCGACAACAGCCAGGTTACCGCCAATCGACGCGCCGACGACGGCGATCCGCTGTGCATCGACGGTGTCCATGTTCCTCAGGGTCGACAGGGCGGCGCGCAGGTCATGGGGCGCCATCTCCGGATCATCGTATATCGCCCTGTGCGTGTAGTCTTCGGGCAAGTGCGTCGAGCCACCCGAACCACGGATGTCGTAGGCGAGGGCCGCGTAGCCGCGTTGGTTCAGCAGGGGGATAAACGCATTCCACTCGCTGCGATCACCTCCACCTGAGTGGATCAGAACGACGCCCGGCACGAGGGAATCACCCTGGCCCGATGGAAGCGCCAGAGTGGCTCTGATCTGATACCCGTCCTGCGTCTTGAAGGTCAGTGAGTCTGTGAGGGTCTGAGCCTGCGTGTCCTGCGATAGCGCGAGGCCTGATGCAACCACGACGATCCACCACATTCGGTTACTTCCCCTTGCTTGGGCCTGAGTGTTCGGCCGATTCAATCTACGCCGTCCCATATCGTGACTCTACCGATCGAACTGGGCCACAACAGGGAAGTGATCGGAGAGGCCCTCCGTCGCGCCTGAATTCACGATGGTCGCCGACGTGCAGCGCGTTGCCAGACGAGGGCTGGCGAGGATGTAATCGATCCGTTCGCGGTATTCTACCACTGATTCCGGAGTCTGTTCGTAGTGGCCGACCAGCGCCGGGGCGGGATAACTGAAGCGCTGTGAGACGTCCATGTGACGGAGGCTGACATCGATGGCAGGCAGGCTCAGAAATCTTGAGATCACGCTGATGTCAAACTCACCGAGCAGGAGATTCTGGTGCTTGTCATTGGTCGCATCTGACTGCCGATAGCGTTCGAGCAGAGCCTGACGCTGGCGGTCAAGGTCGGCGTCGGCGGGTGAATGGGCGTTGAAGTCACCGAGGATGAGGAACTCTGCCGAACCAGTGGCTGCGACGCGCTCGGTGATGATTCGTGCTTCCCGCAAGCGTGTCTGGGCATCCGCCGGAGACAGGTGGACGACGAAGAAATCAATACCAGAGGTCTTGGCATGAAGCATGCCATGCCACAGTCCCTCGAGAAGGCGTTCCTTGATGTTGATCGGCTCTTTCGAGGTGAGGCCGACGGGATATCCCTCGGTCTTCAGAAGTGCCACATGAGGATGGCCCCACTGTGCAGCGTCGGCTTGCAGTTTCTCCAGGTCATAGCCGCACAGTTCCTGCAGCGCCGCCACGTCGGCATCCTGCGACCTCATCCAATCGATGAAAGCCTTGTGCCGTTCTTCGTGTTTTCCCCACTCGAAGCCATTCCAGATGTTGTAGCTGATGATCTTGATGTCGTTCTCCTCTTCGGCCGCCACATGGATGGATGTGCCTGCCACGAAGGCGGCGACGAGAATCCAGCGAATCGTATTACTATTCTTCAATGGCGTCTGGTTCATCCGTCTAGATTCTGAGACCGATGTTGATACTGTGGCGTCGCTCTGTAGTTGGTCACATCACAGAGTACCGAGCGGCGGAGACTCCAAGCAAGAAATAATCTGAACGCCGTGTCCGTCTGACCAAACCGGTCTACCGTGGGCGATCTTGCGTTCAGGCATTGGTTAGCCGTGGCGAATCACGAAGACGGGTCGATCAAAGACCTCGAAACCCAGTCTTTGGGCGACCCGGAGCGATCCTTCGTTGTCCCACCCAGTATACCAAACCGGCGTGACACGTCGACGGTGCAGTTGTTGGACGACGAGAGATGCCGCAGCGGTTGCGAACCCCTGGCCCCGATGGGTCTCGTCAGTGTAGATGGTGATCGCACCGTGCATCTGCGTGAGGGAGTCGACGTACGCGATCGCCACGACACGACCGTCCTGAACTGCACCTGCAACAATGCCTGCGTGCAGACTCTCCTCCAAAGAGGAGAAGCCATCAGGTTGGAGGTCCTCCGGGGAGGAGGCGATCAACGCCGAGTCATCTGGGGCGAGGATCCGAACTCGTGCGTCGTCTTGGCCCTCGGCAGCGCGACGCTGAGCCAGGTGGACTGATTCATAGAGACGAGTCGTCAGAGAAAGTTGGGTCTGAACCAGTCTCTCCACATCTGCGACGATGGTTGCGTCCACGAGAACGCGGTCCCAACCGTCAACTTGAGCTAGCAGTTCGGTCAGGATGTCGGCATGTTGAGTGAATCCGTGTGGCTCGGCAGGCCCGTCGTCAGACTCGACCAACGCTGCTTGGAATTCGTCTGGTGCACCGATGACAAAGGCTCTCCCCAGTCCGCGCGTGAGGGCGTGTATCTCGATCGTATGCCCGGGGGCGTCGCCCAGTCGAGCAGCCAGGGCAAGGCTGGCATCAGCGTCCAAGGCGAGAAGAGTTGAGGAAGTCAGCACAACTATCGGAAAGCAACGGGATGCACTCGATAGCCACGAAACTCCCGGCATCCGAGTGACCGATAGAAACCGTCGGCTGAGTCGGTCAGCAGGTCGATTCGCGTTCGTGGGTACATCAGTCCGCAGACGGCAATCAGTAATTTTCCGACGCCAGCGCCACGATGGTTCCTGGCGACAATGAGCTCGCCCACATACGTCGAAATCTCGCCATCGGTCATCGCTCGCAGGAAGCCGATCACTTCTTTGCTCCTGTCCTCTGCGACCAATACGGGCCATGAGTCGAGCCAACCCGAAAGTGTCTGATCAGGGCGTTCGCTGGGCGTCGTCCAGCCTTCAGCAGCCGTCATGGACTGAAGGATCGGGAAGTCCTCACGAGCAAAGGAGCGGACCGTGATCCCCTTCGGGGTCTTGGCTGCTGCGAGAGCCTCGGAAAGCTGTTGGTAGCGTTCTGCGTGTGTGTGCATTTCGAGTCTTACCTAGTCGACAACGTTTCGGACTGTGGTGGTCTTGTGCCAGTAGAGTCACCGCAAACATTGACCGTCAACGTGAACATCAGCAAGCTCTGCACGATTCCCATCTCAATGGAGCAGATGTCGTGGAAGCAGATGAGCTAGTTCACCTGGCCAAGCGCAATCCTAACAATTGCAGGATTCTCGAGAGACTGCCGGACCTGGCGATTGATGATGCCTGGCTCGTTTCGGGCGCAGTGTTCCAGACCGTGTGGAACTGTCTCACAGAGCGTTCGCCAGAGTACGGCATCAAGGACTACGACATCTTCTACCACGACAGTTCAGATCTTTCCTGGGAAGCCGAAGACCGGGTCATCAAGAGGGTGACGGAGGCACTATCTGATCTGTGCGTGAATGTCGAGGTGCGCAATCAGGCAAGAGTGCATCTGTGGTATGAAGAGCGCTTCGGGACTCCTTATCCGCCACTCAACAGCGCGCGCGAGGGTATGGATCGGTTTCTTGCACCCGTTTGTATGGTTGGCCTGCGGCCCGATCGCTCCGGACACCTGGAGGTGTATGCTCCGCAAGGCTTGGATGACTTGGCAAGTCTCACGATCCGCCCCAATGGGACGGAGAACTTCAGTGCCGAGCGCTACGAGGAGAAGGCTAAGCGATGGCAGGCAACCTGGCCTGAGCTGACGGTCCTTCCTGCAAGGTAGTACCTACGCCGACACGCTCGTTCACTTCTGCAGGTAGGATCTTCTCCGGCTGAAGGTGACCAAGCTCAACAGGGCGACGACGATGGAGGCGAGCAGGAGGCAGGTCGGTCCATAGGACATTCTCGCCAGGTCGTAGGGGGCGGTGAAGATACGGGCGAGGGTTGGATGCGGTTGACCGCGGGTGACGTGCACGTAGGCGCCTAAAACCATGATGGCGGTGAACGTGGCGCCCACTGCAAATCTGCCATGCAGTCGGGCCTGCGGAACGGCACAATACAGATCCAGAATGACACATTCGATGCAACGCAGAAACAGGGCCAGTGCGACGGTGAGCTGAAGTAGCACTATCGCTTGTGTATCCTCGGACAGCAGGATGCTGACCGAGGCGTAGACGACGACGGCTGCAATAGAGGGTGCCGTTCCCACCACGAGCCGCACGAAGGCCAGCTTTCTGGTGGTCAAAGGCAGCAACACAAGTTGTCGGTCGCGCCGCTCACTCTCTCGTGCCTGCAGCATGTGCCCCGTCAACATGAAGGCAGCGGCGACGGGCATGAAGTGTCGATACCCCGCCGTGAGGTTCGTGCCCTGTGTCATGTAGATCATGACTACCGCCATGATCGGCATGGCCACAAAGACGACGCTGAGCAGCACACGCCGATGGTATTCGAGTTCTGCTCTAATCAGTGGCCACATGAGAATCTCCCCTTAGAATGCGCACAGCGATCTCGTCGATGCTCACCATCATTGGGCGGATGTGTTCGGCGCCCAGTTCACTCAGGTGCGCAATGGTTGTGTCGCCATCACTACTGATCACACGGTGGTCACGCCCCGTGTGCTCGTGCTCTACGACGCTTTTCAATTCGGGTAGATCGGTGGTCCGCTGAAAAGTGATCGAGCGCCAGTCCTCCAACAGATCGGCAACGGTCTGCCGCAACACAATCTGACCATCGACGAGGAAGGCCAATTCGTCCGCCAGTCGACCGATATCAGAGAGGATGTGGGTTGAGTAAAAGAGGGCGCATTCACCGGTCTCCAGCAGGTCGAAGAGCACACCGAGAAAGTCGTCGCGCACGACCGGGTCGAGACCGGCAGTGGGTTCGTCGAGTAGCAACAGGCGCGGGTTTGCGGCCAGGGCGGCAACGAGGCCAAGCTTCACGCGGTTGCCCCGCGACAGATCGCGGACGGGGGTTTGGAGTGGCAAGTCCAGACGCCGAGACAGATTCGCTGCTTTGTCCGCGGACCATGCTGGGTAGAACTCCGACAGAAAGGCGAGATTGCGCCCTCCCGACCAGCGCTCGTAGAAGCTCTGTCGGTTGGATACGTAGGCGACATCCGTCTTCCATCCGGACTCTGAGATGTCGACGATGTGGCCGTAGACCTCTGTCTGGCCCGTGTCAGGTCGCAGGAGCCCGGCGAGGCAGTGCATTGTCGTTGTCTTGCCAGAGCCATTGGGGCCGAGATACCCCAGGACGGTGCCTGGTTGCAGGGCGAGGTCGAGGGGGCCGAGGCGGAAGCCAGGGTAGCTCTTGCTCAGGCCGGTACAGCGGAACGCGGGGTGCATGAGTCTATCTCCGATCGAGCGCGGTTTCCAGGAGTCGGCGGATGTCATCCGGTGTCAGACCCTCTGCGAGGGCGTCCTCCACCAGTTTGTCGAGGTGATCGTCGAGACGTTGGCGAGCGATGGCTGTCTTCTTCTTCGCCGAGACAGGGGTGACGAAATACCCCTTGCCGCGACGCGAGCCGATGAGTCCCTCCTGGCTCAGACGATCGTAGGCTCGATCCACAGTGATGACGCTGACACGGAGCTGTTTCGCCAGACCGCGGATCGAAGGAAGTGCGTCGCCGGCGGCAAGTTCGCCCGTGAGAATGCGGGATCGTAGCTGCCGCACAATCTGCTGCTGGAGGGTCTCGGAAGACTGGTCGCTGAGGTTAAGAAGCACGGGTCAGGTCCTGTAGGTCCTTCTGATGTCGGCTCTTCGTCGACTGTCTTACTGTATATAAACAATATGTACAGATAGATGACCGACGTCAACGACTTCTCGTTTCCTTCTCAAAGGTTCTGTCTCGTCACCTGCTATCTCGCTCTTTGCTGTGATAGGAGGGTGGCGCGGTGTGAAAGAAAGGTGACATGGAACGGCCTCGGCAGAAGCATCCTTCGGGGCTGACGCCTGGTACGTCTTTCGCATTGTGGGTCGGTCTCAGGCTGGCTACATTTTGCGAGAGGAGCACGTAGTGGAGGACAAAGGGACCGAATCTTCACCCGAACCCGTGGCTGACGAAATGCACTGGGGCGTCGTTCTGCGATCTGACATCCAGGATCTGCGACAGGAAACACGAGCCGATATCCAGAATCTGCGCCACGACGCCCGCGATCTCAGGCACGAGATGAGAGAAGGCTTCGGCGGCGTTCGAGCGGAATTTGGTGGCGTCCGAGCGGAATTTGGTGGCGTCCGAGAAGAGTTCGTCGCAGTCCGTGGTGAGATTGATGGCGTACGAAGTGAAATGAGGGACAGCTTCGGTGGTGTTCGAGCTGAATTTGGCGGCGTCCGAGAGGAATTCGTAGCAGTTCGTGGTGAGATGAGCGAAGGCTATGGCAGTGTCCGAGAAGAGTTTGTCGCAGTCCGCAGTGAGATCGACGGCGTGCGTCGGAGTGCAGAGGGGTTTCGGGTGGAGGTCAACGAGCGCTTCGACCGTGTCGGCAAGCAGTTTGATCGTGTCCACGATCGGATCGACACTCGCTTCTACTGGACGATTGGTCTCATCGTCACGCTCTTTGGCGTCCAGAATGGGATCATGCTGGCGCTCTTCAAGCTCTGAGCAACACTTATAGGCCAGAACAAAAGGGGACCCGAGTTCGACAACTCAGGTCCCCTTCTTTGTGGTTAGCCCAGGCGCTGGGTTCTACGATGCCGCGCGCTTGCGAGGATTATCCTGCCTCATACCGCGCACAAGGCTGAAGGAGAGCACAAGAAGCACCAGGGCGAAGGGTAGCCCTGTGGTCACCACGGCCGTCTGCAGCGCCAGCAAGCCGCCACCCATCAGCAGTACCGCGGCGATAACACCTTCCATCGTCGCCCAGAAGACGCGCTGGACTTTGGGTGGGTCCGGGTGGCCGCCAGAGGTGATGATGTCCACTACCAGGGACGCAGAATCCGACGACGTGACGAAGAAGGTGATGACGATACACACGGCCAACGCGACGGTGACCGATGCCATCGGGAAGGATTCCAGTAACTGGAAGGTGGCCACGGCGACGTCTGCCTTTACGGCTTCGACGATACCACCGCCACCGAAGAGTTCGACGTGCAGGGCGGCGTTGCCGAATACCGTCAACCACACGAAGGTCGCCAGTGTCGGCACGATCAGGATGGCGCCGATGAACTCGCGCACAGTGCGCCCCCGCGACACGCGAGCGACGAAGATGCCGACGAAAGGCGACCAGGCTATCCACCAGGCCCAGTAGAAGAGGGTCCAGCCGTGTTGCCACCCCGACTGGGTGTAGGCTTCGGTGCGGAACATGAGACGTGGCAATTGTTGGATGTAGATGCCGAGATTCTGCACCAGGGCATCGAGCAGATAACGTGTTGGCCCGGCGATGAGTACGAAGAATAGCAGCAGCCCGGCGATGATGACGTTGATCTGGCTAAGCCGTCGAATGCCCTTGTCGACGCCGAGGACGACGGAAATCGTCGCCATGCCGGTGATGATGGCGATCAGGATGACTTGCACCGTCGTCGACTGTGGGATGGCGTCAAAGAGGTGGGCAAAGCCGGCATTGACCTGCTGTGCGCCCAACCCCAGGGACGTGGCCAAGCCGAAAAGCGTGGCCACTGCGGCCATCACATCGATCACATCTCCGGCTTTCCCGTGGATGCGCTCGCCGAGAAGTGGGTAGAAGGTGGAACGCACCGTCAGCGGCAGCCCGCGGTTGTAAGCAAAGTAGGCCAGAGCCAGCCCCATTAGAGCGTAGAGCCCCCAGGCGTGCAGCCCCCAATGGAAGAAGGTGATGCCCATGGCGAGCTTTGCCGCCTCGGCCGTTAGGGGCTCGCCCCACGGTGGACTTGCAAAGTGGTACATCGGCTCCGCGACACTCCAGAACATGAGGCCGATGCCCATGCCGGCGCTGAAGAGCATCGACAACCAACCCCACGTGGTGAAGTCGGGGCGGGCGTCGTCGCCGCCCAGGCGCACGTTGGCGTGCCGGCTGAACAGCAGAAGCAGGACAACACCGAGATAGATGTTGATGGAGAGGACGAAAAACCATCCCGTGCTTGCCGTGATGAACTGCAGGACGGTGTCGAACATCGCCGTCGTGCGGTCCAGGTTCAGCAGGGTGAAGGCGACAAAGAACACAACCAGACCCGCCGACGCCCAGAAGACGAATTTGTTGATCTGCAGGCCGCTGCCGCCGTTGTCGTTGGAGAGGTCGCTCATGAGGCCTCCGTTTTGCGGAAGTTGAAGATGCCCCAGACGAGGTAGCCCTGCTCGCCACCCTCGACCCAGCGTGCCAGTCCTGTCTTCATGTCTCGGAGGTAAGCGTCGCTGATCTTGCCATGCAGTGCCGCTTCGCGTTGCTCTGTCTCGGCCAGGACACGTCCATAATGGGTCACGAGCTGTGGCGTCAGGTCAGTGAATGACATCGCCTCTTCCAGGCCCTGGGCCGTCGCCGCTGCGCGATAGGAGCTCGGCGAACCGAGGCTGCTCAGGTGGATGCGTGCCAGGATCGGATCCAGGACGCCGTCTGGGCAGTTGTCGGCCTGCATGATATCGGTGAAGGCGAAGACGCCGCCGGGCTTGAGCACGCGCGCCGCTTCGGCGACGACGCGGGCGCGCTCACCCGAATGCAGGAAAGCGTCCTGCGAGCATACGGCGTCGAAGGTTTCGTCGGCTGCGTCTACCGCCTCAAAGCTACCATCGACAATGTCGATACGGTCTGCCAGGCCCTGCTCCTGGTTGAGGCGCCGAGCCCGCTCGTTCTCCACGTCGCTGAGGTTCAGGCCGACGACATCGCAGCCGTAGGTTCGTGTCAGGTAGCGTGCCGAGCCACCGTATCCTGAACCCATGTCGAGGACGCGGCTGGAGGCGTCGAGGGGTTCCAGACGACGGGCCAGGTTCTCGACGGAGCGCCGGCTCGCGGCGGCGATGGTGTCCTGCTCGCCTTCGTAGAGGCCGATGTGGATATCTTCGCCACCCCAGATCATCGAGTAGAATGCCTCGGCGTCGTCGCTGTTGTAATAGTTCCGCGCCGTGCTCACCACCTCGGAGTAGGTCTCAGTCACTGGCACTTTCCTCCAACTCGTAGTGCTTCTCGCAGATGTGAACCAGAAAATCAGGGTCGCTGTCTTCGAAGTCGATCTCGAAGTCGCCGAAGGTGTGGACCTTCTGGAACCCCACCTCGCGCATCAACCGGCGCGTGTATTCGCGTCGCAAGGGGAACATGTTGAGGTGATACTTGGAGCCATCCTCGAAGGCGTATTCGAAGCGTGCCAGACCATCATCGACGTGTTCGGGCTGCACCTTAACTGACTCGCCACAATAGTAGTAGGCGTGGTCGGTGGAATATCCATCGTCGAGGATGGAGTCGTAGTTGCGCTGATCGAGAACCAGCAGGCCGTCGTGGGCACACACGGCGTAGAACTCCGCCAGGGCCTTGCGCCGATCCCTCTCCTTGAACAGATGCGTGAAGGAGTTGCCGAGACATATGACGGCGTCGAAGACCTGGTGGATATCGCGATTCAGGAAGCGCCAGTCCGCCTGCACCGTACGCAGGATGTGACCGCGACGGCTGGCGTTCTCGAACGCCTTGGCCAGCATGTGCGGGCTGCCGTCGGCACTGACCACGTCGAAGCCGGCTTCGAGGAGCCGGACGGAGTGAAAGCCAGTGCCCGTGGCGACGTCGAGGACGCGCTTGACGCCGCGTTCGCGCAGCTGCTCGATGAAGAAATCGCCTTCGCTCTCGGCGCGGGCATCCCAGTCTATGAGTTCGTCCCACTTGTTAACGAAACCCATGACATACTGCGCTTTGTAGTGATCAGTCTCGCGGGTGTCTTCCGACGGCTTCTCGTCGTCGGTGACGCCCCGATACTGGCGGCGGCGTGCCGCCTCGGTCTGGACGTTTCCAGATGAGTCGTTGCCCGTACCCATTTCAATATCTTCCCCGTTGCTCGTGAATCAAGAGTGAGTGATGTTGTGCCGATGTGGCCGAGTTTCCCGGCGTACAGCCGGAGGGCCGTAGGGCACAGACCTCAAAAAACTGCGCGAACCGGTTTGGGGCTCTGCGGCAGTCAACACCATCTGAATCACGGCGCGTCGCGACCGTCGGTCGCTATCAGGGCGCTGGGCCTGTATTTCCTGCAACAGCCTTCGTGCACGCATAGAACAGATTCGACAAAACCCGAATCAGTTCGTGCACTGCCAGTGAAGGTAGGAAAACAGCACTGGGTATGCGAACCTGTTACGTATGCGGGCAGAGGACGGGGCACTCCCTGGCGCGACTATCTGCGCCAGGACGAATCCTTAGTCGCGTTCCTCGGGGAACCAGGCTTGCACGCCGGCAGTCACAGCGGATCCAGGAGTGGAGATCTTCATTCTGCCGAGTTAATCCGTGTCAGGGATCCGCGGTGATCATCTGTTGCCTGCCCCATCGTCATCATTCTCCTGGCGTCAGACTAGGGGCCGGATTTGCACAATGTCAATCTGGTCTGTCTGATCTCTGCTGACGTTTTGGCTTGTAAATCGACACTTATGAGGGTTCGTTAGCAGAAGCTTCGTCACTTTCCCTGGAGGCACATGAGATACATTGTCCGACTCAGCCTGCTGCTGCTGTTATCTCACAGTCACGTCTGGTCATCTGAGCTGAGCGACGTTGTCACTACACTCAGAGAATCTATCGTGGAGCTTCGAGTTGTACACATAGATACTGCAGGGCGTGGTACCGAGGGTTTCGTCAGTGGCGTCATGGTCGATTCAACGGGTCTGATCCTGACGACAGCCATCGAACCGGACTCGCGCGTGGAAATTCGACACTCGCGTGTGGAAATCTTACCGGGCGGTGGATTCGGGGTCGCTGTTGAGTTGCTCGGCACCAGCGATGTCTTCAAGATCTCCGTTCTACGAACCGCCGCTGCTGCCGGCAGGGGCCACGTAGAGATTGCGTCAGCGCCAGCTATCGGGTCTGAGGTCCTGGCGGTAGGGCATATTCGCCGCAGTCCGTCTGAGGCTGGCTATTTTGCTGTCTCGCGGGGAATAGTGAGTTCAGATCAAGCACTCGTAGACGATGCATCGATCCCGGGTTATCACCTCGCTACAGATATTCAGGCATCCTATCAACAGCATCTGCTATTTGATGCACGCGGTAGACTTGTCAGCGTTCGTGGGTTGTTCGACACCACGCCAGGCAAAGCGACGGGCTCAGCGTACTATCCTGTTGCGTCGATGCCTGCGTGGATCCGAGAGAGTCTGAGCGCCGGCGAGTCGCCGGCGCATGGTGGATCGATCGGCGTGCAGTTAGATGGCCCACTTCGACTGTACGTCGGAGCAGTCCTCAACCCTGATCTCGAGCAGGCCGGACTCAAACCTGGTTTCCAGCTTCTGGAAGCAGGCAATGAAGTCCTGCGAGGTTATCCCGATCTGAAGCGCATTGTCATGGGCGCAAGAATCGGCGAGTCTCTGCGGATTCTGGCCAGACAGGAGAGCAGGGTCATTGAGGTGCAAGCGATGGTTGGTGCCAAAGCGGACTATGTCAGTGCACCCAAATGACTAGGCCCCTCTTGTTCCGATGATCATCGGTTGAAAGAACCTGTCGTCCAGTCTCTGAATCTCTGTGAAACCTGCGTGGGCCATGAGCGTCATGAGCCTCGGAATGCCGATGGCATAATAGGTCGAGCGCATGCAGTAGGTTGCACACTCTGGCCCCCCTTGATCGGCGACGAAGTAGAACGTCATCTCATAGTTGGGTGGTCTGGGTTCCCATACCTGCCAGATCACCCAGCGTGTGCCGCTTTCTTCGCGAATGCCATACGGCCTGAGTTGCCGCCGGGACAGATCTTCGGCGTCGTAGTCTCTCACGCTAATGATGCAACCGCCGCCTGGCCGAGTGCACTCATAGAACTGCTGAAACGCGCGAAGGATCTGTTCGTCGGTGAGAAGATGCGGAATGGAGTTGTCGCATGAGATCACTACATCAAACTGGCCACCGTGGTGTTGGTGTGCCTCGCGCATGTCAGCGACAGAGATCTCTATTGGCAGGCTCCGTGACGCGGCTTCCTTTCGGGCTCTTTCGACTTCATGTGGCGACAGATCTGAGGCGGTGAGACTGTAGCCCAGTTCTGCCAGTCCGAGGGCCTGCGTGCCGATGCCACAGGAGACATCGAGTATCGTTGAGACGTCACGCCAGTATTCGTTGATCACAGAATCCAACATCGTCGCTTGGCGACGGATGCTGGCCTCCCAATCGGGGTAGATCAGATGGTAGTACGGTGTCAGGGTTTCGTAGAATGCGTTCGAGTCGCCCATGGGCAGGCCTCACAGACCCAGCGTGTATCTGACGGCAATGAGTTTTTCGCCACCAATTTCCATGGTCTTCTGAGCACCACTGTGAACGCAACCGACGGCTTCATAGAAGGTTCTTGAATCGTGATTTCTTTCAAATACCCATGCGGACAGCGTTAGGGCTCCCTGCATTTGCGCCTCCTCACTTGCACGTAGCCAAAGGGCCCGCCCGATTCCTTGCCGCCACAGGCCTGGTGAGATGTAGATCGCGCCGACTTCGAAGGCACCAGGCGAATCTCCTTCATCTCGTGTTGCACCGACGCTGACCAAACCGACGATCCCATCTTCGTTGGTGGCGACGAATGTTCGAAACGCACCTGAGGAGAGGCCATTGCGCCATCCCTCTGCACGCTTCTCAACAGACAGTGCATCCAAATGCTCCTGGGGCACCATTCCGACGTAGGCGCTCTGCCACGAGCGCACGTGGACAGACGCCAGACCCGCGGCGTCTTCTATCTCAGCAGCTCTGATTTGAAATCGCGTCATCGGACCCTCGCTACGAGGCGTCTCGCCAATACATTCCGGCAAGTCGCCAGCCTTGCTCCGTCCGTGCTGCGAAGCAGATCTGTCGGCAAGCGGACGAATTCACATGCGAGTCCTTGCCCCACTTTGCCATATCGTCGGAAGTGCAGTAGGCCTCAGGGATCCAATCCGTGGGATCATCGGAGCTTGATCCGAGCCAGCGGATATAGGTGTCGGCATGGCATGCACGCAGCGCGTCGGCGTCATGGTCTTGATGGGCTTTGTGGTAGTTCAGGATAAGTTGCTGCAATTGCGTGTCGGCAGTCATTGTGTCTCCTCGGCTGTGCTGTGGCGAGCATAGGCGAGGAATCTGCACAGTGGCAAGGAAATCAGTGACTATTGCCCCCTCCTGGTGTGCGAGTATTTTGTTCGCGCAAATTCCTCCGGGCTGAGACGGCCCAGTTGGCTACCAGGAGAATCAACCAATGAGTGTCGCACCTTCCACCGCTTCCTCCTACCGCGCCCCTGCATTCATCGACTTCCAGCCCGAGTGGTCTGGCAAGGGAGCGACCGAGGCTCGTCTCGAGGCTCTGCGTGAGCACAGTGTCGTCATCATCGACGACTTCGTCGACAGTGAATGGATCCCGATTCTCCGTGAGGCGGGGCGCCGCGTGACAGAGGCCTGTCGACCCGAGAAGGGATACAGTGTCATCGATTCCTCCAAGGGCTATGTACACCGCACGGATCAGGACGAGCCATGGGCGATTCGTGGCATCATCCATCCGGCGTTTAAGGAGCCGAGCTTCGCCGAGTTCCATGGTTCCGACGAGATGATGGAGTTCCTGTCGGGTTGGAGCAACGGTCTGCAGCCGGAAGATCTGACGCTGAGCACGATACTACTCTGGTGTAACAACAGGAAACATGAGCACAAACTCGGTTGGCATCGGGACACGGTGTGGTGGGGGACCGGCGAAAGTCGCACTTCCCAGGAAAAAGGAGGCGACGGCCCCGAGGCATACTCCGAGGAAGCCGAACGGCAGGTATGGGAGAAGATCCGGGAGCGGAACGACAAGCAGGTCGACGAACGCAACGGCATGGGCATCTTCCTGGCCCTCGTTGACGACGAGTGCCATGAGATCGTCGCAGGGAGCCACAACCGCTGGCGCACACCCTTCGAACACGATGTCCTGCTACCGCAGCGGATGAAAGATGCCGGCGTGCCGCATACACCCAGCTGGGATGGCGAGAGTCCGATCCCACTGCAGACGGCGGTGCGGCTCAAGGCAGGACAAGCGCTGATCCGAATTGGGACGAACATCCACACGGGGCACACTGTGACGGATCGCGAGCGCAACACCCTCGCGATGGGCTGGTCTAAGTGGAGCGGCCCCTTCGAAGGCGAGCCGAAGGTGGCGGATGGGCGCTGGGCCTGGCAGCATGATCCGGCAGTGCGTGAAGCACTGCCGCACGAGTGGATGAAGACGGCGTGGGACCGCTGGGCGGAAACAGAGCAACTGGGGGACACGTTGGAAGATCGATACACGCCGTGGGACATCAAGAACATCAAGGCAGGACAGGTCGTAGGATGGCGAGGCGAGTTGGAGAAGCAGGCTGCCGCAGCCGGTGAGGCGTGGGAAGAGCGTCAGAAGGTGGAAGGCTAGGTCAGTTTCTCTCGAACGGCTACAGCATCGACGCCGACTCTCCAAAGAGACTGGGCTGCCGCGCCGCGCCGTTCCGATCACGAGCCAGGGACGATCAAATCTGCCCGGTCGGCTGGGTTCTCCCGGGCGATGTAGAGGTCCTCGTCGGCCATCCACTCTTCCCAGCGCTCCCTAGCTTCCAGCCCGTCTCGTTCAAGCCCGCGACGAAGTCGAACATCGCGTGGTGTCTCGATCCAGATCGAGTAGGCGAGGTAGGGTTGGAACGCCTGCCTTGAGGCCGAGACACCCTCGAGGACGACGAACTGTGCCGGTTGGACGACAACCTGAGACTTCACTTCGTCCTCCCAACTGGTTGGCACATAGACGGCTGAGTCGCCCGCAGCGAGCGGCACGAGTACGGACTCACGCAGCTTGGGCCACCAGTCGATGGGGTTGTCCCAACTGGCGAAGTCGTCGGTGTGAACGATCTGCACGTTTCCCAGACCCAACGCAAGCTGTGCGGCGAAGGTGCTCTTGCCAGCTCCACCTGGACCGTCGACGGCAATGACCCTCGTTGACATCCCATCCGGTGCAACAGACGAATGGGCAGCGTCGATGGCGACACTCAGATCAGCCTTGTCGTTCGACGCGGAATCAGGCACGGTGCTCGTACAGGTCTCGCACTTGGGTGCTCATGCGATCTAACTCCTCGCGTAGGGCCCGGTGCCCGGTGATCAAGCTATGGCATGACACCGTTGGAGACGATCTTGTCGTCACGCCGAACCAACTATTATTCTTCGTCATGAGATAGAAAACTGCCCCGACGGAGACCACAAGAATGGAACAGCAACACGAGTGGCTCCTCGATCTGGCGAAGATCTCCCCTGAGCCACAGGCACCAGCTCAGGGCGATACGAAAAGTGTAGAGGAGAAACCCGGCAAAAGCTCCAAGCGATCACCCGGTCATATTCTCGCGCAGCTACCTTTCCTCAAGGACCTTCACCGTCTGCAGATAGCGAAGATCCTGAAGTGTTCCAAGGTCAAAACCTATTGCCCTGGCGAACAGGTGTGCGCAGCCGACACCCCAAGCGATGAAATGTATATCCTGCTTTCGGGGAATCTGGCCGTACTGGATCAGGAGGGCTCGCAAGTCCTGACCATCGATCCGGTGACGACTGTGGGGGAATTTGGCTTCATGACAAACTGTCACCATCCGGTCGGTCTGGAGGCCATTGTCGCCACCAAGGTCATACGCATCAGCCGTTCTAACTTTGAGCAGCTACTGAAGAGTGAACCGGACATTCAGACCAAGGTGCATCGAAATATCATCGACATTCTCTCGGGAAAACTGATCAGTCTTCGACAGCGAGTCGAAGGGGCACTCTCCAGATGTAGATAGAGCCTCGAGTAGATGGACTAACTCGCCACCGCCGGCCGCGTCGCCCAGCTGATGCCTGAGAAGATCAGATCCCGGACCTCCTGTCTGCGAAGGTTATCGAGATCATGGGCGGGGGTAGCGTAAAAGACACGCCCGTCGCCGAAGGTCTTCGTCCACGCCGCTGGCATCTGCGTCTCCTCGTCCCGAGCTGTTGCCAGGATCTGGCAGTCTGGGTCGACGTCCACACTGTAAAGTTCATCCTCAAGTTTCAGGACCGAACGTTCGCGAGCGAGGGGATGGTCACCGACAAACTCAAGCTCGTAGGACGCGGTCCGATCCTCGACGTATCTGCCGCCGATCAGATTAGCGTAGGTGTCGTCCTCAAACATGTTGATGCCGCCATGGAACGTGGCAAGGCCGGTGCCGGCTCGGACCGCCGCTGCGAGGCAGTCGGCGTAGGGAGGCGCGCTGATCCCACAGGACCAAATCGGCACGACCACATCGATTGGCGAGAGATCCGATCCAAGGATGCTACCGAAGTGCGAGGTCGAATTCACGATATAGCCCTGGTTCGCAAGGTGTCCAGCAACCATCCCGGCGACCTCTTCAGGGTGATGGCCGTCCCATCCTCCCCAGATAATCAATGCTCTTGGCCGTTTCATGCCGCCATGATCGGGCCCTGGGTGAACCTTCGCAAGCTCGAGTTTGCGCGTGGCAATCTGTGCAAGTGGCTCACGCGCCGCCGATCCACGCCGCCTCAAGACGCGACCTGGAATCCTGCAGGGCAGTGTCTGTGTCGCGCCCATGTCCCCCGGAACTTGCATGGCCGCCCACTTCGAGGATCATGGGGCCGTTGTAACCGGCACGTCGAAGGATCTCCATGTGTCTCGAGATTGGCACTGTGCCCAGGCCCAGGGGCAAGTGGTGATTGGCTTCGGGCAAGGGTGTATCCGATACGTGCAGCATCTGCATCGATGTTGCCAACTCCAGGAAATGAACGGCGTCCCCGGGTTCACTGTGATTGAGGTCCCATACCAGACCCAGACCGGGGACCGCTTCGAGCAGTTCACGACAGTGGGACGGGCGCACCAGGACCAATCCCTCTGGGGAGTTGTTCTCGATGGCCATGCGGAAGCCATGGGAATTACCCAGTTCGACAGCTGTGGCACATTGATCGGCAAGTGACTGCGTAACCGTCGGCAGGGCTTGCTCGATGAGCGTATAAAGATGCCAATGGACGTAACGTATTCGGAGCGAATTGATCAGCGGTAGATTGTCCCGGAGGATCCCGGTGGGTGAACGCCCTTCACACAAGCCGTGCTCGTCCAGTCCGATCAAGATCTCCAACACTGGCTCGATCTTACTGTCTCGCAGCAACGAATCTGCCGCAGTCAGGTCACCGAGGTTACCCACCATAGCAGATGGGGATCCGCGGAACTGGATCGCCCTGAAACCGGCAGCCAGCGCAAAGTCCACTTCAGCTGAGAGGTTACGCTCTGGCCCGAACAGGCGTGCCTGGAAACCAATTCGCATATGGGTCTCATTCTAAGGGTGGAGCGGATATCGTGTTTGACGCCGGAATGCGAGGGGCGTTCTCGTACGATATGACACACCGTGAATCGGAGATTAGGATTCGTCGGGACTCTTGCTGGAATACGGCCCTACAAGCGATCGGAGATAGCGTGACGAGAGAATGGGTGCGACTGCTGTTCGTGGCTGGCCTGTTGAGCACGACGGCTTCTGCCATGGAGCCGACCTGGACGCAGGTGGGTGAGACAGTGTACGGTGCCAGACCCGATGACCGTGGTCCCATTAGTGGCGGCGAAGGCTACATCGGCGTGGTCACAGCGGGGCACTACCAGGTCGACAACGTCGATTCGCTTCTTGTGGCGCTGGCTGGGGCCCGGGCAGGCGAGGTCGTTTTCATTCCTGGTGAGTCAGTGATCGATCTGACAGCCAGGATCTATATCGAGGGACTGGTGCTTGAGATTCCGGCAGGCGTCACCCTTGCGGGCAATAGAGGACAAGAGGGTTCTCAAGGTCCGTTGCTGGTGAGCGACGCACTCAAGACACCGGTGATGATTCGGGCAATGGGCCCTGGCGTCCGCATTACGGGTCTGCAAATCCAGGGGCCGAATCCCAAGCGCTACCTGGCGCACCATCGTCGATCCTTCCAGGAAGGCAAGGGGCGATCCTACTACTACGAGTTTCCCACATCAGACGGGATCGTCGCTGCACACGACAGCATGGAGGTGGACAATTGTGAGATCTCCGGCTTTGCCCATGCGGGCATCTTTCTGAAAGCAGGAGTGGGCCACGAGATTCACCACAATTTCATTCACCACAATCAATACAATGGACTCGGCTACGGCGTCACGCACGATTCGGCGTCGTCGCTGATCGAATACAATCACTTCGACTTTAACAGACATTCGATTGCAGGCACCGGGCGGCCTGGCTGCAGTTACGTGGCAAGACACAATGTGGAGTTAGGGACGTCGCTGAGTCACTGTTTCGATATGCACGGCGGCAGGGATCGGAAGGATGGGACCGATATTGCCGGCACGTCGATCCTGATTCATAACAACACGTTCCGGGCACCCAAGCGGGCCGTCGTGATCAGAGGGACGCCGGAAGGCCAGTGCGAGGTAAAGCAAAACTGGTTTCCCGTTCACGAAAGTGAGAGTCTCGCCGTACGAGCCTCAGAGCGTACCACGGTGCATGACAATCTCTATGGCGAAGACGAGATCAAGTGAGACCTGCCGCAGACGACATGCATCGGTTTGCCCACGCCGGCGGGTTTCGGATGGACAAAGGCCCGGCCCTGGCGTCGGTCCTGAAAATCGGCTTCTTATGCCATAATGAGACCTGACCCCCACATGACCAGTGCCGATGTCCTGGCAACACTCCGGGCAAGTGGTCTGCCACTGAAGGAATGGGGTACGGCCCTCGATGGCTCGCCGATGCTCGCCGCCAGAGCTGGTGGTGATCGGCAACCGGCCATCTTCCTGACTGCGGGTGCACACTGCACCGAAACGGCCGGTGTGCACGCCTGTCTGTCGCTGATGCAGTCCCTCGACACCGAGCACGAACTCCACGTCCTGCCCCTGCGCGATCCGGTTGGCTTCGCCGGTGTCGACCACTGTCTCGGTCTGGCGGCGGGGGAGGCCATCGTGACCGGTGATCCACAGAAGTCTCTCGACGTCCTGAGGGAGCGAGCTTCGCTGTTGTGGAGTGAGGATGATCTGTACCTGTTCCAACTCGGGGAGACAGGTTTCGTGTGGGCGCCGGCGACCCTTGGTCTGCAGACCTTCTGGCGTCAGTTTTCCCTCACGGGTCGACTGCCGCGTGAGGCGGCCGACGTGCTGATGCCGCTGCGCGGGCGCAGCATCTTCTTCCTCAATGTCAATTCCACGATCGACGGATCCGGCGCTCTGGAACGCTGCTATCACACCGTTCTTGGGAAGGATGGCCAGTGGCTGCATCTCAATCGCTTCTTCGGCCAAGCCGATGCGCCTGGCGAAGTGGCTGCTGTTGATGATCTGGTTCAGACTGTCCGACCCGGTCTGACGGTGGATCTTCACGAAGGCAATGGCGAGGGCTTCTGGATGCCTATTCCCAGACCGTCGTCCGGGCGGGATCGGGTCTTCGACATGACCCGCGCGTTCTTCTCCTACATCGAGGAACGAGGATACCCGATCGAAACCTACGAACACTGGGAAGCCTCCAATGGGATTGAAGCTGCAGATCCCGACTGGATGGTGCCCGAGCCGGATCTACCCGGCCTATTCTGGTTGCAGCAGGAGCGCCGACAGGAGGGGCCGAATCTGATGACCTACGCTGCGGGGCTGGGCATCGGATATGGGACAGAGGGGCCCATGGAACAACCGCTGGCGATGCGAGTTGATGGGCTCACCGAAGGGATCCGGCGTGCCATCGCTGTTTGGGAACGGACGCAGTAATCGGCGGAGCTTGGCTTCAGCCACTTAGCTGACGCCGCCAGGCCTCTTCAATTCTGAGCAGTTCCGCATCCTCATCGTCGCTGACGCAGGGCACCCACTCGTCGGCGAGCAGATCGCCGATGTGCTCGTTGGCTCGACGCCGCATGTCCGGTTTGCCCAGTTCCTGCCAGCGTTCGCGCAAGATGCGATTGGCCAGCGTCGAGTCGTCCAGCTCGTGGCGAAACCAGGTGAGCGTGTGGTCGTGGGCCAGCAGGTTACCGTGTGTGCCCGGGTCGCTCAGCAGAATGTCCGCAGCCAGGTGCGCGTCATCGACGGTGATACCGCGTTGCAGGCGCTCAACCTGGACGGCGATCTCGTCGTCGATGACCATCTGTGTCGCCGAGATCGACATCTGTGACTCAAGCTGTCCCATACCCCAGATCAGATTCACCCCAGCCTGCGTGTGCAGGGTCAGCCCCAGGGATTTCTCTGTCGCTGCCTGGGCATCTTCCGTCATGGCCTCGGAGCCGACCCAGCTGGCACAGGGCAGCTGCCACATGCGCGCCAGCCCTGCAGCGGCGGCTGCCATGAGGAAGACCTCGGGCGAGCCGCCGAGGGCGACGGCCGATCTCATATCGAGTGTGTGGGCGAACCCGGCATTGTAGATGCAGGGCCGTCCCGGCTCCAGGGCCTGCGCGATGGCGATCCCTGAGAGGGTTTCGGCATGTGCCTGGGCCAGGGAGCCCGCGAGCGTCACCGGCGACGTGCCACCGGCCAGTGGTTCGGCATTGAACATGAAGGGCCATCGTTGACCGGAGGTGTCGCGAATCAGTTGCGTCGCTGTCTGTGTCCAGCGTAGTGGACTCAGGACACTGAAGCCGAAGCTCACGGGTGCGTCCGCCTTGTCGCTGCCGCGCAGAACCTGCGCCATCTCCATGACCGCGCCGATGCCGTGTGTCGATGTGATCACGGGTCGCAGATGTTTTCCCGTGTGCTGTGCCATCAAGCGCAGTGTGCAGAAGTCACGCAGGTTGGGCTCGAAGTCGGCCACAGAGATACCGACCATGGCGTGCACGTGATCGAGGCGATCGGTGAGCCGCGTGAGTCTGGCGAAATCGTCCAACCTCAGCACATGGCGCTCAGTATCCTCCACCAGATAGAGTGCGTTCCCCGGCCACAAGCAGGTTCCGCCAGCGTGCGCACCCACTGTGCGATCGTCGCCCTGCCGCTGCCCGAAGGTGACGTCCGCAGGCGCCTGGCCAATCAGTGCGCGTAGGGTCTGCTCGTCAAAGTGGACCCGCCCCGTCGGCTCGACGCGTGCACCATGGGCAGCCAGCGATGCCCGGGTGAGGTCATCGTCGACGGCGACACCGACCTGTTCGAGTACCTGCAGACTCAGGTCCTCGATGCGCTGCAGGGCCTGTGCATCGAGCTGACCGAATCCAGTCGGCGCTGCCATCATTTCTACTCGCTTGTGGGCATGTGGGGGACGTCCCTCTTACCTAGGACCGAAAGGCTGACCGCGGTCAAGGAGGATCAAGATCGCCGCGACGATGTTGCCGTCTATGGGCCGTTTCGGCAAGATTCCATGAGAGGCCAACCTCCATCGTTGATCGAGAGCAACATGAGCTACATCCGACCCAGCTACGAGGTGGCCCGCGACTCTGGGATCACTTCCTGGAGTAGGACAGCGCAGACGATGGGGGACACCGAGAAGGGAATCGCAGCGAGGAAGGCACGGTGGTGTTCGTTTCTCGACATGGATGCGCCGCCGCGACATATGCTGTTGGTGCGCTATGATCACGAGCTGCCGCCGCGGCCCATGCCGCATGCGGACGAAGTTGCCGCGCGTATCGATTGGGCGTGGCTCCTGTACGAGAAGCAGTTTGCTGCCGTCGACTGGCTGGACGATGATGCGGTGCCCCACCTGCACCCGTACACGGGCACCGAGATCTTCGCCGCCGCCTTCGGTTGCGACGTCCACCAACCCGAAGAGAGCAATCCTTTCGCCCGACCGTTGATCCACCGTGCCAGCCAGGTGGCGGGGCTCAAGGTCCCCGAGATCACAGCCGAATCCCTGTCCACACTCTTCGACATCGCTGACGAGTTACGGCGACGTGCCGGTCCTGAGGCCGTCATGCGGCTACCGGACATTCAGAGCCCCATGGACATCGCCGCGTTGATCTGGGACAAAAATACTTTCTACATGGCCCTCATCGAGTCGCCGGAAGCGGTCAGGGAATTGGCAGCCAAGGTGCGGCAGCTACTTACCTGTTTTCTGGATGAGTGGTTCGCCCGCTACGGCAAGGACTTCGTCGCCCACTACCCAGACTATTACATGCCTGCAGGTATCACCCTGTCCGAGGATGAAATTGGGGCGGTGAATCCTGACATGTTTCACGATTTTTTCCTCCCCGAACTGGTAGAGTTGTCGGACCGGTACGGCGGTTTTGGCATGCACTGCTGTGCGAATGCCAGACATCAGTGGCCGGCGTGGAAACAGATCCCGAACATGCGGCTGCTGAACGTTGCACAACCACCGACGGAAACCCAAGACGCGTATAGCGTCTTTGCCGACCACACAGCGCAGATGCACGGCTGGTGTGGAGACGGGGATCCCCAGACATGGCGCTTCCCCGAGGCTTCTCATGCCGTGATCTCCACCGGGGCCAGCTCTCGGGATGAAGCGCAGAGACTGGTCGCGTCGCTTCGAGTTTCACAATGTCAGATCAGGTGAGCGGGGGATGATGGAGATGACGAAAAGAGAGCGATTCCTGGCGTTCGCCGGGTTTCGAGCGGTGGATCGCGTACCCCGGCACGCCTCGTATACGCCGCACATGCTGGAGAAGATGACCGCCCACCTGGGCCAGAGTCCGCTGCAGCACTTTGACATGGATACGGGCGGTGGCGCGGGCCTGCAGCCTCCTGAGGATCATGTGTCTCCCGACTATTCGATTTACCACCCGGGTCGGCAACACGGCAAAGACGGATTCACCATCGATGGCCATGGCTGCGGTCATGTTGAACACGGGTTCTACCACTTCACCGAATACATCAGTCCCATGGCCGAGGCGACACGGATTGAAGAGCTGGAGGACTATCCCATTCCCAGTCGCGAATACTGGTCGGATGCGGGGATGAAACAGGCCGCCACGGATGCCCACGCGGCGGGCGTGCACACACAGATTTTCGTCGGCCATATGTACGAGAACGCCTGGCAGGTGCGCGGCTACGAGCCCTTCCTTGAAGACCTGTTACTCAGGCGTGATTGGGCAGAAGTGGTGCTGGACAAGTTCTGTGACAACAACCTGATCGTTGCGGAAGCGGCGGCCAAAGCCGGGTACGACTGCATCGCCACGGGCGACGATGTGGCCAATCAGCAGGCGCTGATGTTTCGGCCTGAGTTGTGGCGTCAGGTCATGAAGCCACGCTGGGCGAAGGTGATCGCGGCGGCTCGTGCCCACAAGCCTGATGTACATGTGTGGTACCATTCGGACGGCAACATCTGGGACATTCTCGATGATCTGGTCGAAATCGGTATCACCATCCTCAATCCGGTGCAGCCCGAGTGCATGGATCCGCTTGCCATCCGCAAACGCTTCGGCAAGAACCTGGCCTTCGATGGTTGTATCGGTACGCAGACCACTTTCCCCTTCGGCACGGCAGCGCAGATGCGCAGCACGGTAGGCGACCTGGGACAGGCTCTCAGGGCGGCGGAAGGCGGCCTCATGCTGGCGCCGACACACGTACTGGAGCCAGAGGTGCCAGTAGACAACGTGAGTGCTTTCTTCGACGCCTGCGATGCGCTCAGTACCCTAGCGAAAGATTCCGTCGAGACATGACACCCCGCCAGCGATTACTTGCCACCCTTGCCCACACCGAACCGGATCGCATTCCCTTCGACCTGTCGTCGACGCCAGTCACCGGCATCCACCGCGTTGCCTACCAGAGTCTGCGTGAGGCGCTGGCCCTGCCGCAACGTGACGTCGAGATCTTTCACCTCATGCAGCAATTGGCCGTCGTCCACGACGACGTGCATGTGGCCCTGCGCACCGATGTGCGCGGTTCGCGGCCTTTGCCACCGACTGGCTGGCGCCTCGAATTGCAGGTGGATGGCGACTACGAATACTACACCGATGATTGGGGCATCACACGCCGGCGCATTGCCGATGACGGTCACTATTTCGACCTGTGTGGCTCGCCATTGGCCAATGCAGGCTCGCCTCAGGACATCGACAGCTACGACTGGCCAGAGCCGGCGGAGCCACCGCGGTTCCAGGGGTTACGAGCACGAGCCGAGGCGATTCGAGACGCCGGGTTTCCCTTCGTCCTGGGTGGGATCTGTCCGGGTATGATGGAGATGGGGCAGTGGTTGCGCGGCTTCGACAACTTCTACTGCGACCTGGCCGCCGACCGGCCCATGGCCGAGGCGCTGTGTGACCAGATCATCCGGCTCAAGCTCGAATACTGGTCCTACGCTTTGCGAGAAGTGGGTGATTTGGTCGACGTGATCCAGGAGGGTGACGACTATGGTGGCCAGCAGGCCCTGCAGGTACACCCCGACCTGTGGCGTGAGGTATTCAAGCCACGACTGCGTCAGCTGTTGACCGGCATCAAGGCTGACGCGCCACACGCAGCGTTGTTCTTCCACTCCTGTGGTGCGGTGCGCGACATACTCCCCGACCTGATCGAGGTCGGCGTGGATATTCTCAACCCCGTCCAGGTTTCTGCGACCGGCATGGATTCGGCGCAGCTCAAGAGTGAATTCGGCGACGATCTGGTGTTCTGGGGAGGCGGCGTCGACACACAACACGTGCTCCCCACGGGCACACCGGCCCAGGTGGCCGATGAAGTACGCCGCCGCGTCGACGACTTCGCACCCGGGGGTGGTTTTGTCTTCAACGCCGTGCACAACATCCAGGCGGATGTGCCGGCGGCCAACATCCTGGCCATGCGCGCGGCGCTGGACGAGTGCACGGAGGCAAGTCATGATCCCTGCAAAGTTGCTTCCGAAGGGCCGTTTCGGACATACTGACTGACGTGGCGGTTTCTCACTCGGAATCGCAACGCGATCGCACGTCGGGTGTATCCCACCAGCAGTAGCCAGACGATCGGTGTGCCTGGCAGGGCACATACACTTCTGGCAGGTCAGTCGTGTGGGGCTGGCTGGATGAGGGCAACATGGCACAAATACCTCGGCTCGCCTGGCCGACACGATGGGGAGTTCCCTTCCTCGCGTGCCTGATTGCAACTCTTGCCGACCTGTCTCCGGCTTCCTCACAAGTCGGAACGGTCTATTCACAACAGAAGATCAGTGACACCCAGGGCGGCTTCGCCGGTGTCTTTGATAACACGGACAAGCTTGGCCGTTCTGTTGTTGCCCTCGGCGATCTGGACAGCGACGGGGTCACCGACATCGCGGTCGGCGTGCGGAATGACGACGATGGGTCGGCGGACCGAGGCGCCGTCTATGTACTGTTCATGAATGCCGACGGTACGGTGAAGGCGGATCAAAAGATCAGTGCCACCGCCGGCGGCCTTACGGGACCGCTGGCCACCAGCGACCAGTTCGGCTGCTCCGTGGCCAACATTGGTGACCTGGACGGCGATGGGGTCACCGATTTGGCCGTGGGGGCTTTCGGCACGGACGACGGCGGATCGAACAGGGGAGCCGTCTACGTGATCTTCCTCAACGCGGACGGTACGGTGAAGGCGGAGCAGAAGATCAGCTCTACCACGGGAGGACTCACTGGGCCAATAGATGACCTCGATCTTTTCGGCGGCAATCTCGCTTCCGTGGGCGATCTTGACGGCGATGGGGCGGAAGACATCGCCGTGGGGGCCGTCTGGGACGATGATGGCGGATCGGCTCGTGGCGCGATCTGGATTCTGTTCCTGAACACGGATGGTACGGTCAAGGCCGAGCAGAAGATCTCCGACACGGTAGGCGGTTTCACCGGCGTGCTGGATGACGATGACTCTTTCGGTACGTCGGTTACGAACCTTGCCGATCTGGACGGCGACGGCATCGTCGATATCGCGACGGGGGCGCCGAAAGATGACGATGGGGGTACCAACCGAGGCGCGGCGTGGATCCTGTTCTTGAACACTGATGGTACGGTCAAGGCCGAGCAGAAGATCTCTGACACGGTCGGCGGATTCACCGGCGTAGTGGATGACGCCGATTATTTCGCTGGCGGGTCTCAAGCCGAGGGAGCCGACGCCATCGCCGGCGGTGTGGATATAGACGGTGACGGCGTCGAAGATCTCGTCGTGGGAGCCACCGCCGACGACGACGGGGGGACTGACCGCGGCGCGGTATGGGTCCTCTTTCTCAACACGGATGGCACCGTCAAGGCGCACCAGAAGATCTCTGACACGACCGGTGGCTTCACCGGTGGACTTGGTGACTCAGACCTCTTCGGTGAGGCAATCGAGTTCCTGGGTGACCTGGACGGGAATGGTATGCAGGATCTCGCCGTGGGAGCCGTGTATGACGACGATGGCGGGTCAGACCGTGGTGCGGTGTATGTGCTTTTCATGGCCAACCCGCCCAAAGTCAGCAGTGTGAGTCCCGCGGAAAACGCGATCGCGTCGACGGTCGGTTCGGACATCAGTGCGACATTTTCCTCAGCTTCGTCCGGTCTCTCAGCCACGACCTTCGTCGTCCATCGGTCGCAGTCTGCCAACAGGTTGAGTGGGGTCTACGCCGGTGACAACACGATCACCCACACCTTCAATCCGTCAGGGGATCTAGTCCCGAACGAAGAGATTCAAGTGACTCTTACCGGGGCACTGCAGCGCGTCAGTAATACCGAAAACCTGGCCCCGCCGTACGTGTGGCGATTCACTGCGGCAGCTGGCACGGGCCCCGCACTTTTCACCAATGCCAATGCGAACTTCGGCACGGGGACAGACAACAGCAGGGCGCTGACAGTCGGAGACGTCGACGGCGATGGTGACAGCGACGTGGTGGTCGGCAAACAGACCCAGCAGAATGTCGTGTACCTGAACAACGGCTCAGGGACACTGAGCACAGCCAGCAACTTCGGCACGGGCACCGACGACACTCGAGGGGTTGTGGTTGGTGATGTGGACAGCGACGGTGACCTCGATGTAGGGGTTGCCAACTGGGGGCAGCAGAACGTCGTCTATCTGAATGACGGTGCCGGCAGTTTCACTGCTGGTACTAAGAACTTCGGTACGGGTACCGACAATAGCCGAGAGGCGCTGCTGGCCGATCTCAACGGAGACGGCTTCCTCGACACACCGACGGCCAACTGGACGCAGCAGAATGTCGCCTACCTGAACGACGGATCAGGGAGCTTTACGGCCGGATCGCTGAACTTCGGCACGGGGAGTGAAGACACGTACTCGATGAGCGCAGGAGATATTGACGGAGACGGCGATCTCGATGTGGCGACCGGGAACAACATCCAGCAGAACGTAGCCTACTTGAATGACGGTTCAGGAAGCCTGACAGCGGGAACGAAGAACTTCGGCACGGGAACCGACTTCACGATCGTGGTGAATCTTGCGGACCTGGACGCAGACGGCGACTTGGACGTCTTCGTTGGTAACGACAGCGGACAACCAGACGTGGTCTATTTGAACGACGGGAGTGGGAACTTCACCGCTGGATCGAACACCGTCGGAGGCAGCGACAACACCTTCGGGTCAGATATCGGTGACGTGGATGGTGACGGGGATCTCGACATTGCCGTCGCGACGGGGAGCGCAGGAGGTGGCAGCTACCAGAGCAAGACCTACCTAAACAGCGGTACAGCAACATTCGGATCTTCGGTCGACGTGGGTGGCAACGGCGACAATTCCCGTGCGATCGCTCTGGCTGACTTGGACGGTGACCAGGATCTGGACATCGCTCTGGCGAACTATGGTGGTCAGGACATCGCGTATCTGAACTCTGGCAATCTGGATGGCACGCTGATCCCGAGCAGTGCACTTGATGAGAGTGCTGCTCTACCTCTGCCTTCCACGAGCAACAGCCTGGTAGCTGCGGCCGACCTCCTAGACTTCACCATTGCAGATGGTGGTGCCGGAGATGGGCTGCCCCTGCTGATTGGCAAGCTTGTTGTCCATACGTCAGGCACCGGGCCGTTCGACAAGGCGGCCTGGCTCTTGAACGGTCCGGATGCAGCCAACGTGAGCGGCGTCTACAGCAGTGGTGACAACACGATCACCTTCTCGGGTCTGTCGATCTCTGTTGCCGATGCGGGGGCCGAGACCTATGCAGTACGGGCGTATTTCACTGATACGACGGGCCTCACGGATGGCTCGACATTCTCATTCACGATTGACGGTGATACCGATGTCATCACGAGCGGCGCCACCAGCGCCATGTCGGGTTCGAACACCGCCGTCAGTAACGCGGCACCGGCCGAGGTGGGAGTCACTGCAACGCGTCTCGTGTTCGCCACACAGCCGGCACCACTTGAGCTGACCTCCGGCCTGGAGCTCGACTTTGGCACCGATCCGGTTGTTTCAGCCCAAGATGCCAGTGGGAATCTCGACAGCGACTTCACGAGCACGGTGACGTTGACCGAGACAGGCACAGGCAGCGGAACCTTCACCAACGGTGCTATCGCGGCCTCTTCAGGTGTAACGACATTCACAGGTTTGAGTTTGACCTTCAATGCCGTCGATGAGCAATCGATTCGACTCCTGGCCAGTGCGAGCGCCGTGACATCCGACTCCTCGGATGTCATCACGGTTACGGCAATCCCCCAGCTGGTCACAAACACGGGTGGTGTTTTAGGGGAGGGCGGGAGTCTGACTCTGTCATCCAGCCTCCTTCGATTCTCAGATGCTGGTGGAGATGGTCAAGTCGTGTTCACCGTAACACGAGTGCCAACTGCGGGGGGCTTGAAACTTGGCGAAGTGACCTTGTCGTCAGGGTCAACTTTCACGCAGACAGACGTGAGCGGAGGGAGTGTCGTATATCACCACGGAGGCTTTGAGGGGCAGTTAGACGACTTCCGGTTTACTGTCGCCGGTCTGGCTGGAGTGTCCACAGATGAGATGTCCTTTGGTTTCAAGATCTCCGCCACGAATGATCCGCCACGGATCGATGTCCTGGGCATTCTCCGCGTCGACGAGGGCGGTTTGGCGACGATAACGAACGGGCATCTGCGGATTCTCGATGATGAAGATATAGGTGCGCATGTGACGATCGAGATCCTGTCGGGGCCGTCGCACGGTTACTTGTCGAATACAGTGATTTCTCAGGCACTGATCGATGATCAACAGCTCCATTACAGGCATGATGGTGGTGAGGCCGCTCAGGACAGTTTTTCGTTTATCGCCAGAGACACAGACGGATTGATTACGGATCCGGCTGTCTTCCGCATCGCCGTTGTGGCCTGGAATGATCCATTCGTCGTGCCAAGCGATCCGATCGTCGTTCAGGAGGGTGACAGTGTCCAGATTGACCTCGCCGCCCGTGATCCCGAGGGGGAAGCGATCCACCTTGAAGCGGTGAGGCTCCCCGAAGGAGCGGTCCTCAATGGGACCGTGCTGGAATGGACCCCAGGTTTCGCGCAGGTTGGGTCTCACGTGCTAGAGATCGACTATACGGATAGCGCGTTGACCGTACGGGCGAGGCTCGACGTGCGCGTGGAACCAGACTCAGGACGTGCATCTATGCCACCAGCAATGGATCTGGGATCACCGTCCGTCGACTTCGGCGTAGGCCACCTCGACGATACTGACGTGCTGAAGCTTGTCGTAACAAACCTGGGAGGGCAGGAGCTTGATGTGACTGGCATCTCGTCAAATCTTGCGCATCTCACCGCAAGGCCCAAGTCGATACGGCTCTCCAGGGAGTCTGCAGACACTCTGACACTGTCCTACTCGCGGAGTTCGATGGGGCGTTTCGAGGGATATCTGCTCATCGAGAGCAACGATCCTGTCGATTCGTTGCGCCAGATCGCCGTCGCGGGATCGACGACATGGGCATCAACTCCCCGGATCGAAGTCGAGACGGATTCGATTCAGCTTGGAGCCGTGCGGGTGGGGAGTTGGGACACAGGTCATGTCAGCGTCAGAAATCTTGGTCTCGGCGAGATGACGATCGATGCCTCGGTAGAGGAGGAGGGATTCAAAGCATCAACGACCTCAATTCGCCTAACCACCGGCGCTTCCGGGACCGTGATTGTCATATTGGAGCCAAGAGAATACGGTCATCAGGGCGGTACGCTCAGGCTGGTGAGTAACGACCCGCGTCGACCGACGATGCTCATCGGTCTCTACGGCTTCGGTGGGGACGTGAGCGAGAGCCCCATAGTACCAGACTTCGTCGTCGGGGGGGGAGACCAGAGGGTTCGCGCTCTAGGGTCGATCTTGCCCTACCGGAGTTATGGCTTGGAGTTGGTGCTGCTCGACAGTCTGCCCGTCTACGAATGGGAGGTGCGGGTTCTGGTGTCACCATACCTCCGACTCTTGGAGACGGGGGACATGAGATCGGTGCAAGAAGACGGCGTCCTGTCAGTAAGCGGGCGTCCGTCGTCCGCCGATTACATCACAGGCCCGATTTCCCTCGGAACACTTGTCTTTCGGGTTCTCAGAGGTTTCGATCCTCAGACTGAGCTCGTTGTGCGGCAGGTTGTCCTGAGGCGGGCAGATGGGACGATGGATTCCACGGAGACGCAAGTGCCTGCTCTGTTTCTGCGTTCTGGGACTCCGACTCCCGTGCCGGGCGACTTTGACGGGTCGGAGTTAGTGGATCTTGACGATTTCTACCTGTTCGCGGCCGGTTTCCACAGACTGGACACCTGGTGCGACCTGAACGGCGACGGCGATGTCGACTTCGCCGACTTCTTCATGTTCTCTGATCTGTTCGGACTCGAGGTCCAACGCCTGCGCTAAGCTTGAGTGTGCGGCGGAAATCCAAGTCTTTCTCAAGCAGCCACTCATCAACCCCGCCGTTGGCCTGTTGGCTGAGATTCTCGCGTAACTCCGAAGGTGGCTGGCTTTTCCAGTGTCACTCCCATACGCCATGCACCAGCGCTTTGAGGCCTTCCGCGCCCTGCGCAACCGCAATTTCGCTCTGCTCTGGGTTGGTCTGGCCACTTCGGGAGTCGGCGGCCAATTCTACATGATCGCCCTCCCTTGGCTCGTACTGCGCCTCACCGGCGACCCGTTGGCGGTGGGCACGGTTCTGGCCGTGGGCTCAGTGCCCCGTGCAGCCTTCATGCTCTTCGGTGGTGCCGTCACCGACCGTCTCGCGCCGGTGCGCGGGCTCCAGTGGGCCAACGTCACTGGCATGGCCTTGCTCTGCATCCTGGCTGCGCTCGTATTCACTCACTCAACCGAGCTTTGGGCCGTCTATCTGATCGTATTAATCGCCGGTTTGGCCGACGGGCTGTTTCTCCCAGCCCGTTACGCCGTGGTGCCACGTCTCGTGTCGGAGGAGTCACTACAACCGGCCAACGCGCTGATCATGGGGACGGGGCAGGTGTGTATGGCCGTCGGCCCGGCGCTGGCTGGCTTCCTCATCGCCGCGCTGGCGGGACACGAAGTCGCCTCAACGGTCGCGGGCGACACGCCGGGGACGTTCGGCATTGGCGTGGCATTCGCCATCAACGCTGTAGCGCTGGCCGTCTTCTCTGTGTGCTTGTGGCTCATCCGAACTCCCCGGCCCGAGACACAGAGCCAGCAGTCGCAAGGTATCCTGTCTTCCGCGCTCTCTGGCCTGGGCACAATCTGGCAGGATCGATCGGTGCGTATGGTCATGCTCTTGGCCGCGACCTTCAACTTCTTCGTTTCCGGTCCTCTGTGGGTCGGTCTGCCCGTTCTCGCCGACACACGGTTCGAAGGGGGCGCCGCTGCGTACGGCATCGTCGCATCAGCGATGGGCGCGGGTATGGTTGCCGGCAGTGCGGTGGCTGCCGTCACGCGCCCTCCCCGGCAAACCTATTTGGGACCGCTCGTTATCGCGGTGATCTTCATCGCCGGCATGTGCACAGTGGGCCTGGGCTTCGTGGAGACGACTGCTGCCGGGGGTGCCTGCACAGCCGTCATGGGCCTCGGTTTCGGCTATGTCGATGTCGTGGTTTTTACCTGGCTGCAGCGACGAGTAGCGAAGGAACTGGTCGGCCGGATGATGGGATTCGTCATGTTCGCCATCGTTGGCATGCACCCCCTGTCCAATACGGCAGCTGGTATCGTACTCTCCTTCGACACGGTCGGACTCTTTGTCGGCGCCGGGAGTGCGCTCTGCATCCTGATGGCGATCTACGCCCTGATCCCCACTGTACGCTCTCTTGGCGCAGAGATGTGACATTGAGGAGGCTCTTTATGGACGAGTCTGCTCGCGCGGACGGGTTGATGATCGCCTTGATTGGTACCAGGTCTTCAAGAAACGGAAACTGAACACCTTCAAAGGGTGAGGGTGGGTGTTAGGAGCGGGCTGATGGGAGATCGACGATTGTCGTGTCGTGATCGTCTACGGCGACATTCTCGATGAAGTCCTGCAGATACGCTGCGGTGCCCGCCACCGACAGTTCGGCAAACTGGGCGCCCTTTTCGGCGCTGGCCAGGTCGTAATCGTCGGCCGCCACATCGCAGAGCAGTCGTTCGCGCAGTCCAGTCTGACGCCAGGTGCTGGTAGCCAGAAATTGATGCCCCGGCGGAACGTCTGGTCCTGGGCCGTGCAGGCCATACTTGTCCTTGATCTCGTGCACACGATCCATGCGCGTGTGCTCCGGGCAGATGTGGAGCGTCATCGACGTCTCGAATTCATCTGCATGCCCGGGATAGTGACGTCCTTCGTTGATCTTTGAGATCGCCTCACGATCGATCGCTTCCCAGTAGGCGAAAGAGGCGACCTTCACGCCGAGTTCCTCGGTAATTCGCCGCGCCGCCTGGGCATTGACGGCCATGTTGTTGCCATGCCCATTCACGATGGCATACCTCCTGATCCCGTAGTTCATCAGAGAACGGACATAGTCCGTCAGCACGCGGATCTGCGTTTCCACGCGCAGCGTCATGCTGCCGGCGAATTCCAGATGCTGCGGCGAGTGTCCTACGGCCAGTGTCGGCGCCACCAGTACGCGAGGATACAACAGGCGCGCCGCCTCGACGCTGACATACGTCGAGGTCGCCGCATCGACCTTCAGCGGCAGATGCGGACCATGGCCCTCATTGCTGCCCGTGGGCAATACGGCCAGTTCGACCTGATCCAGGATGTCCTCCACCTCGGCGAAGGTCATTTCCGGCAGGAATACTTTGGGGGGCGTCGTCATGATCGTCTCTGGGATTGTAGTGGATTGGTGACATTGCATGCCTTCGGCCGTCCGGTCCACGGGCGCCATCCGGTTGCTGCTCGACGTCGGGGACGGGGGCGGAACTGGCGCGCAGGATCTGCTCGCGCCTGCCCTGGCTCTCCAGATAGTGCGTCGCGCACCATTGGACCGCGTCGGGTCAGCAGCTGGCAAATTGCACTCACGTGGCAACATGTTGGATCGTCATCCTTCTGCCCGAGAATGTAGACCGTCGTCTCCTGTGAACAAGCGCCTCCTTGCCCGCCCCCTGGCTTCTGTCTATGGTGAACGGGAAGGCGAACGGCTCGTGACGAAAACCTTGGCATACATGAGGCATGACATGATTCGTGACCTCGCCGATCCGGCTGTCGGCGACATGCTGGACCGCCACGGCCGATACTGGCGTAATGGCCAGCCCGAACCCGAGCCCTGGGTCCCGGCGGCGATCTTTCCGCCTGCCGATGGTGACGCGCGCCCCCTGTTTCAGATGAATGCCGCGGCACCGATGGCTGATACGGCCGACCCGCACATCCTCGAGCCACCTGCCCCACTTGATCGCAGCGCCTTCAGAGATCAGATCGAGCGTGGCTTCGATGCCAATGGTCTGCTCGACGGCGATTACTTCCGCGTCATCGGCACCGGTACCGCCAGCGAGGTCTTCGTCGGCTGCACGATCCAGGTGCGCGCCGGAACCCACTGGGCCGAGAACTGTTTCACTGATTTTCGCCAGCTGGACGACTACAACGTCCGTGACACGGTGTGGTACCAACGTGTGCTCGAAAACACCCGGTGCGCCGTGGACAGTGTCGAGGCCGATCGGTATCCCTTCAGCGCCGCCGCCTTCCGCGGCCCCGTCGACATGGCCGAGGCCATGATGGGGGGTCGCGCCATGTGCGAGGCAGCCGTCGACGATCCCGAGGGCCTCAAGCACCTGCTGGCGCGCATCACCGACATCATCATCGAAGTCGGCTTGGCCCACGGCGAGCTGTTGCCATCCTGCGCCGGGGGATGGTTCAACTCCTATCGTATCTGGACGCCGGGTCGCACGATGACCTTCACCCTCGACGGCGCCTGCCTGTTCTCGCCCGCCCACTACGAGGATCTGTTCCTGCCCTTCGACCAGCGTCTGTGCGAGGCCTTCGAAACTCCTTTCGTCCACCTCCACGCCTCGGCCCGTCAGCACTTCGCGGCCTGGACCGAGATTCCATCCCTCGGTCTGCAATGCGTAATCGATCAGGCCTTTCTCCCCGAGGGACGCAACCAGCCCATCGGGCCGCAGATCCCGGATCTGATGGACGAGTTCGCTCTCATCCGCCAGTACAAGTCTCTCATGCTCTATGGCTACTGGACGCAGGAGTGGCTGCGTATCGTCGACGAGCGCGTGCCGGCTTCGGGTTGTGCCATCACCGGCATGACACAGAACCCGGACAGCCTGCGGCAGATCTATGATCGGCGATGACCGTCAGGGCCGCGTGATCAAGTGGGGTGGGTGACACCGGGGAATTGCTGATTGCCGATTGCCCCTTGCTTCTGCTTACGTACACACCATGCGCATCCTCGCCCTCCTCCTCCTGCTCCTTCTCCGGCAGGCACCCACCCATGCGGTCGAACCCTTCACCGTGGTGTCGCCGGAACCGCTACTGGAGGAGGGGCGCTGGCAGGCCCTGCACACGGCGAAGTCTGTGATCCAGGACATATGGGTGGACAGCCTCGGGGTCCTGCTCTCGACCGGGACAGGACTCGAGACCTACGATGGCTATCGCTGGCAGGTCATCGATGGCCCCGACTCGCTACTGGTTGCCAGCCGCAAGGCGCTGTTGCGCGACGGCACCGGAGATATCTGGGTCGCCACGACGTCAGGTCTCATCGGTCGTTATGATGGGACCGGCTGGCACGTCTACTCCCAGGCCGATGGCTTGCCCTTCGGCCAGATAGGCTATCACGGCTTGTACGAGGCCGCCGATGGCACGATCTGGGCGGGATTCAAGCAATTCCTAGAAAACAGGCGAATGTCCGAACTGGAGGGTGGTCTGCGCCGTTTTGATGGCAATGCCTGGCTGCCGGTATCCCCACCTACCGATACTCTTGACGTCCTCTCGATCACCGAGACGAAGGATGGCGCCCTGTGGTTGGGCACCCCCAAGGGCAGTTGGCGCCACAAGGATGGGAGCTGGTCATTCCAGCCGTTACCGGCCGGGCCGGTTCGCAGGCTGCGGGACATGTTGGCGGATTCCGACGGCGGCATGTGGGGCGCTGGCGACGATGGAATCTGGCGCCTGGTTGGCGACAGTTGGATGCAGGTCATACGTGATCAACTGATCAAGAATCTGTGGCAGACCAAGGATGGCACACTGTGGGCAAGCACCAGTACCGGCGAAATGTGTCGACGTGAGCAGGGGAAGCCATGGGATTGTGTGAACACAACACAGCTTCACACCCCCTCCGTCGGCGCGCCTGTTGCCGACGGCAGCATCGTCATAGGTCTGTCCAAACGTCTCCTCCGCTACAGTGAAGAAGGACTGTGGACCGAATTCTCCAGTCCGGGTGGGCTCAGCGGCGGTGTGGAGACGGCGGACGGCTCCATCTGGTTTGTGACGCCGCGCGGCGCGGTCCGACACCAGGACGATGAGTGGCTGGTGTATGGAGTGGCCGACGGATTCATGGATGCGACCCCCCTCGCCGTCCACGGCGACGCAGATGGGGGTGTGTGGTACGTCGGTATCAAGGATGGGAAGTCGGTCGTGTCCCATTGGAAAAGAGGGATGTGGCGGGTGTACTCCGTCGCCGACGGACTCATCGATGATATTCATCAATCGCCGAAGGTCACCGTGGCTCCAGAGCTCCTCCCTCACATCCACGACAATACCTTCAACACGCCCCTGATCCGAACGCGGTCGGGCGACACTTGGTTCGTCGGCGCCCACGATGGGTTGGCCGCCGCTTGTCGGTTCGACGGCACCGGCTGGCAGCGCGTGCTTGTGAAACCGGAGGAGGAGGGGTCCCACCTGAATCTCGCCTTTGAGTCAGCGGACGGGAGTCTCTGGTTTGGGTCCACCAACAGCAAAGCCCAGTTCAGCGGGGCGGGCCTGTTTCGATTCGTCGAGGAACGGTGGACCCGCTTCTCGACGCAGGACGGATTGGCCCATGACCTGATTACGGGGATTTCCGAGTGGCCCACAGGTGTGCTCTGGGTAGGTAGTGCTGACGGCCTCAATCAGCTCCAACTGACCTCGCAGGGCGTCATCGTCGGCGAGGCTCAGATCGACTTCCCAAATGCGGCGCCAAAGGTCCGATATTTCTGTCCCGCCGATGAGGTCATGTGGTATGCCTTCCTCGAGCCTCGCAGGATGGGCGTGGCGCGCGTGGATGCGCACGGGACGAGGTACCTGACGGTGAAGGACGGTCTGCCCAGTGACGGTGTGAGTCAGATCTTTCGATCTGCTACAGGCGACGTGTGGTTCACAGCTGAAGAAGGTATCAGTCGATACCGCGGTGGATTCTGGTCCCGCTGGACCGCAGACGAACACAGATTCCCCCGTGGGTCGTATTCCCCCATTCTGCACGAGGCATCAGACTCCACCTTGTGGTTGGATCTGGATGCGCCGTCCACGGGTCCGGGAGCAGGTGAGGATCGTGTCGTGCACGTACGGCCTGCGGCTGATGTCGCACCTCCCATGACGGTGCTGGAAGAGGCGGCCTCTCTGCTGGCATCTGATAGCGCCATCCTGCTGAATTGGTCGGCCACCGACTTGTGGGACGAGACCGCAACCGACCAGATGCACTATCAGTTTCGCTTGGATGGCGGCGCCTGGTCGGCCCCCGATCGTATGCACAGCGTGCGCTTTGATACGCTCGCAACAGGCAAACACGTATTTGAAGCCCGTGCTATCGATGCGTACGGCAATACCGATCCCACGCCGGCGGCCCACGAGTTTGTCGTGGAACTGCCGTGGTGGCTCAATCCGTGGTTTCTGCTGGTGGCGACGGTGCTGGTATCGACGGCCGCGGCGCAAACCGTCAGGGTCGTGCAGGGAAATCGTCGTCTGCGCGAAGAAGAGCGGCGGGTGTATGCTGCCCAACGTCAGCTGGCCGCCGAACTCGAGCGTGAGCTCGACAGTGCCCGCGACATGCAGATGGGACTCATGCCAACGTCGCCGCCAAGCATCACGGGGTTGTCGGTTGCCGGTGGCTGTGAGACCGCTAACCACGTCGGCGGCGACCTGTTCCAGTACTTCACAAGTGACGACAGAATCTTCATCGCCAGCGCCGATGTCACCGGCCACGCCATGGAAGCCGCCATCCCTGTAGTGATGTTCTCCGGCATCCTGGATCGAGACATGGAGTCTGAGCATGAATTGGGCGAACGTTTCCAGGGCCTGAATCGTTCGTTGTGTCGATCCCTCGGCGACCACAAGTTCATCTGCTTCACCATGGCCGAGATCGAAGATAAGAGCCTGCGCCTCGCATCCTGCGGCAATCCCTATCCACTGCACTTCCACGACGGCGAGGTCTCCGAACTCAAGGTCGATGGTTATCCCCTCGGCGTACGGCCAGACACCCAATACGACACCATCGAAACCCAACTCCACGAGGGCGACTATCTCGTCCTTTACTCCGACGGCATTCCCGAGACGATCAACCCATCGGAAGAGATGTTCGGCTACGAGCGCACCATCGAGACAGTGAGGGAAGCCTGTAGCGAAGGGATCTGTGCAGAGGATCTGGTGGAGCGGCTGATTCGCAAGGCCAGGGAGTTCGCTGGGGACGAGCACCAGGCGGATGACATGACGTGTGTCGTGGTGAAGGTGGAAGCGGAGGATGGCCGTGAATGACGCACGCATAGTGTTGGCGTCAGGGATGTGTTTCTACCGGTTGATTTCTGGGGTGGGCCGATCCCATCGGCAAGAGATTCGATGACTTGGATATGGTTGAGACCCTGGCCTACATGGATGGGATCCAACGGCGTCTCATGTGGGGCCAATGCTGTGCTACAGCTACGGCGCGGTCCAAGGGCCAACGCGCTGAAGGCCACATGTTGGTCTGAGACCTGCTGTCACGGGAGACGGACTTTGTTCGCGTGGCGCACCGGAGGGGCAGACCAGAGATCTCGCGATATTCTACGGGCCTACTGGGCGGGCAGGTACATCCGCAGAAAGGTAAAGTTCGCGCCAATGCTGATGCCGATGAGGGCGATCATCGCTGTGAGCATCACTGCGAAGCGGGAATCCATGCGAGCTGCAAGGTCTCTGTTCATGGTGTCCATGCGGTCCTGCATGGAACGTTGGCCCAGCCGCAGTTCCTGGATGTCTTCCCGCAGGTAAGCAATACCCCAGTGCATGTCGTCCTCGGTGGGTGGGTTGGGCTTTGGTGTATCGGCCATGATCCTGTCTCCTGGAGTATAGCGTCGTGCCGAGGCTCGGCAAAGCACTTGTCGACGATGCAACGACTGTGCCCGCCCGTCTCTCAGGGAGATCAGCATGATTGAGGGCTCAGGGGTTACCCCAGCCACTCGGTGGTGTAGGCGAACACACACACGTAGGCGTCATCGGCGCCGCCCATACCCCGTCTCTACAACCACAGGACTCAGGGCCCGTCGGGCTCGACAACCCGCCTGCCCGACCGATCAACAGTGACCCACCACCCATCGAAGGCGCTCAGACGCTGAAGGCATCCGAGGGCCCGACCGACACATCGAGACGCACCTCACAACAGAAAAGGCTCCGAATGCGCACTGGCACCCGGAGCCGATTCACCAAAGACATCAGTGTTCTGAAGAGCGACGGTCTATACGAAGGAGTCGTCGGCGTCTCCGCGTACGATCGTGACCTGGCCCTGCTCTTCGAGCTGTCGGACCTGCTGCACGATCCGCAGCTGCACCTCTTCCACCTCGCTCAAACGCATGGGGCCGAGGAACTCCATCTCTTCGGAGATGAAGGTGCGCACGCGCTCGGACATGTTGCCGAGGATCTTGTCCTTCAACTCTTCTTCTGCCGCCTTCAAGGCAATGACCAGATCTTTCTGGTCGACCTCGCGTAGCAGAATCTGCAACTCGCGATCGGTGAGCTTGTTGATATCGGCGAAGGTGAACATCAGGTTGCGCACGGCCTCGGCGACTTCCGGGTCCTGCCCGTCCATCTGATCGAGCACGTTCTTCTCAACACTGGAACCGGTGAGGTTGAGGATATCGGCGACGACCTTCGGACCACCGACGTCCTGGTTACCACCGAGGATGTCACGCAGGCTGGCCTCCAGGGCCTCCTCGATCTCCTTGAGGACGGCGGGCGTGATGTTCTCCATGGTGGCAATGCGGTAGGCGACGTCTGCCTGTAGACGTTCGGGCAGGTTCGCCAAGATCCCCGATGCCTGAGCCGGATCGAGCTGCGACAGGATCAAACCGATGGTCTGAGGATGCTCGTGGGAGATGAAGGGTGCCACCTGTTCGGGGGCGACGTTCTTGAGCATGTAGAATCCAGAGGAAACCGTGCTGGCGACGCGATCGAGGATTTCCTGAGCGCGGCGCGGTCCGACGGCACGTTCAAGTGCCCCACGGGCGAAGTCCATGCCGCCCTGCGATACCCACTCGCCGGCAAGTAGCATGGTCTCAAACTCTTCCATGACTCTGTCTTGAAGTTCGACGCTGACGGTCTTCAAGTTGGCGACGGCCTGGGTGATCTCCTCGATCTCATAGTCGGAGAGGAACTTCATCACCTCGCCAGCGGCTTCCTGCCCAAGAGCGACGAACATGATCGCTACCTTCTGCATGGGCGGTATTTCAGACTCTTCTTCTTCGCCACCAGCTTCGTTGTCAACTTCAGCCATGATCCAATTCCGATTTCAAGTTCCGAGCAGCGGACCCCGTGTGTGTGTATGGGTCGTCGAGATTGCTGTCGGTGAGCGAACCTTACCTGGTCTGTGTACATGAACATACGCACAGAAGCGCAGAGGCCACCCTACTCTTTGATATCGACTGTGGAGCGACTCCTCAGTAGCATTTTCGCTCGGGCTCGCGTAGAATCGACCCCGGTCAACGAAAAGACTCGGTCGGTTGGACCCGTGTAAAGTTGGAACGAGCCGGCGAAAGCGCTCGAGGGTGTAGAAATGGGTATGTCATAACTTCATGTATGTAATGAGGTTATGGTGCTCAATTCGCTACAGGTGTTGCTCGAGAGCTAAGGAATCCGATTCCTGTATGCCTTGACATTGCACTTGCCCGAGAGTGTTCCTACCGGCATTGATGGCAGCAAGACAGTTGCGGCCGCCATTCACCAGGAATGGACCCATGCTCTGGAACCACATCACCGTCGCGGTGCGCCAATTGTGGCTGCACAGGGGCTACACGGCGACCAACGTCCTCGGGTTGGCGTGTGCCATGACCAGCGTCTTCTTCTTGTGTTCGTATGTGACCGAGGAGTTGCGCTACGTCACTTATCACGAGTGCCCTCGTTGAGCATGGTCCCGTCTATGAGAAACAGGATACTCCCCCTGTGCCCCCGATTCCTGAAGCAGCTGAGCCTCTGCGAGAGTTTCGCGTCGAGGGACTCACGTATCTGTATCCAGGCTCAGACCACGGCATTCACGACGTCGATCTGGCTGTACCGGCTGGTTCTTTCGTGGCCATCACGGGTCGAGTCGGTAGTGGCAAGTCGACTCTTGTGAAGTCGATGCTCGGTCTGTTGCCCAAGACATCGGGGGGGCACTTCTGGAATGACAGGCCTGTCGTGGAGCCAGATCAGTTCTTCGTGCCGCCGCACTGTGCCTTTACACCACAGGCGCCATCTCTATTCAGTGAATCCTTGCGCGACAATGTGTCGATGGGTCTTCCCGTATCTGAGACCCAGATGGATGAGGCCATGCGATCCGCCGTGTTGGATCACGACCTTGAGGCCTTAGAAGGTGGCCTCGACACCCTGATTGGGCCGAGAGGCGTCAGGCTGTCCGGCGGGCAATTGCAGCGCACGGCGGCAGCGCGAATGTTCATCAGAGAGCCCGAGATCTTCGTATTCGATGATCTGTCGAGCGCCCTGGATGTGGAGACGGAACGATTGCTCTGGCGACGCTTGTTCGAGCGGACCAGGCCGACGTGCCTGGCCGTTACGCACCGTCAGGCGCTCTTGCGGCAGGCGGATCATGTCGTCGTCTTGCGAGAGGGTCGTGTCGATGCTGCGGGGACACTGGATGAGGTACTCGAAGAGAGCGAGGAGATGCGACGGATCTGGCATTCACAGGGTGACTAGCCTGTCACTTCACCTCCTTGAAGCGCGACGTCAACGCTGAAATCGCTCGAAACCTGGACAGGACTTCGTCTGGCGCGGCCCCCATGGCCACAGTCTGAAGGAGCCGCCGGAGATCTCGTCGATCACGCACCATAGAAAAGGGGACTCGCTCGAGGTCCCCTTCTCTTGTTTCCGACTCCGATCCCCTACAGCAGGTAGTCAAGAATCAGGTTCGTCGATTCTACGATGCGTTGATCACGAGGTCGCAGGTCTGGCTCGAACGCCACGTCTGTCAGATGCTGCAGACCCTGAATGTAGCGCACGGCGATCTCGCTGGCCTGCTCGAGGGTAAACTGTTGGTCCTTCTCAGTGACCATTCCCCGCGCGAATTCTTTTGAGAATGAAACGGGTTTCCCATCTCGGGTCAGAGGATGCCCGTCATCGTCCATGCGCCAGAAGCGACTGGAGTCCATGGTGTACAATTCATCCGCGGCCACGATCTGACCTTCGGTATTTATGCCGTGTTCGGTCTTTGTATCCACCAGGATCATGCCGCGCTCGGCGAGATACTGTGACACCATGCCGAAGGCCATGATGGATGAGTTGCGTATCTGGTTGTACTCGGCAGCTGTACAGACACCGTTGTCGAACAGGTATTCGGGATCGATAGTCCTATCCACCTTGTCCTTGGTGCTGGGCGTATCCATCAGGTACGGCAGAACGCCATTGGCACAGAGCTGTGCCACCTCGATTTGGTGGCCGGCATAGGAAAGTGTCGTCTCGCCGGCTTCTTTGGCCTGGAGCCAATGCTGGTAGAGCGAGGTCGAGGTGCTGCTCTCGGCATTGTACATGCGCAGCACATTCTCCAGTGCGACGAGCTTGAGGTTCTCCGCAGGAATCACCGTCGAGCTCGCCTGCAAACCGGGAACCTTGAACTGGGAACTGCCCAGCACCGGCTCCACCAGGCGCAGCATATGGTCGTGGTTATTCGCCAGCGCCTGATCTTTGAACGGTATGGCGCCGCGACTGACGTCGTGAGTGGATATCCGGTTGTTGCGAAACATCAACCGAATTGGTTGACCAGTGCCTGATACCAGGTTCTCACCAAACACCGAGTCCGACACCTTCCCCTCCAGGACAGTACAGCCATCCAGACGCGGAATATCGCCATCCTCGATGATCTGCTTGATAGGACGTCCTTCGTTAACCCGTGAGCCGTTTTCGGCTACCAACTCTCGAATTTCGTTTTCGTTGAGCATAGGTTCAGTTGTTCTCCTCGCTTCAGGTAATGGACAGTTCGCTTGAGGGCTAGCAGCCCGTTGAAAAAGGATCACAGTTTGAGCTTGCGGTCCAGCCTCCGGCCATGATGTCGTCCTTGCCTCGAACTGTTCGGAACTCCATGATAGGCTGACGAGATGTCCCTAAAAAGATCCAATCAAGTGATATTTTAAAGGACACTTAGGATGACACTGCCGCCTCTCAGTCTCGATCGCTCAGCGGGTGCGCTCTCGAGGCAGCTCTATGATGGCCTTCGGGATGCCATCCTGTCCGGGCAGTTTCGGGTGGGCACACCTATGCCTTCGACGAGAGCCCTCGCAACTTCACTCAGTGTGTCGCGAAACACGGTTCACATGGCCTTTGAGCAGCTTATCCTCGAGGGATTGTTAGAGGGCAAACAGGGTGTCGGCACCTTCGTGGCCCACATGCCGAGTGGTATCCAGTCCGAGTCCGGTGCCGTCGCGCTTAACGAGCCTCGTGGTCGCCGGAATCTTTCACAGCAAGGGAAGGCGATCCACGACCTTGTAGAGAGATGGCCGCAGCCCATCCAATTGCCTGGAGAGTCTCGCGGTCGCGCCTTCGGGATGGGCGCACCTGCCGATCTGTTTCCAAGCAAAGTCTGGCGTCGTCTTCTTGTGCAATGCTGGGATCAGTTGACCACGGCTCGGGGGTTGGGTCGCTCCGACTACGAGCCCTTGAGGGAAGCGATCGCTGAGCACCTCGGCACGACACGGGGTGTCCGCTGCACACCCGACCAAGTCATCGTTGTCAGCGGCAGCCAGCAGGGCATTGCTCTCGCTGCGAGTGTCCTGCTGGACCCCGACGATTCGGTCTGGGTGGAGGACCCCGGATACTTCGGCGCGCACACGGCCTTCGTTGGCTGGGGTGCACGCGTCGTGCCCGTTGCGGTAGACGATCAGGGGTTGAGTGTTGAGGCGGGAGACAAGCTTGCCCCGCAGGCGCGGCTCGTCCATGTGACACCAACGCACCAGTTCCCCTTGGGCAAGACTATGCCGCTTCGGCGTCGCACCGATCTGCTGGCGTGGGCGCAAGCGGCCGACGCCTGGATCCTCGAGGAGGATTACGACAGTGAGTTCCGCTACTCAGGAGCGCCCCTGGCCGCTCTACAAGGCATCGATCCAAATCAGCGGGTCATGTATCTCGGGTCGTTCAGCAAATCGATGTTTTCCGGGCTGCGTATGGCCTACCTCGTTGTGCCACCGGATCTGGCGTCGGCCTTCCGGGCAGCCCGACAAATCGTCGGTGGGCCACCTCCCGTGCTCGAACAAGCGGTCGTGGAACGCTTCCTGACGGAAGGGCATTTTCAACGACACCTGCGCCGCATGCGGCGGGTCTACTCTCAGCGACAGCGCCGACTCATCAAGGCAGTAGAGGAAGAGTTAGATGGGCTACTGCACGTGGATCCCGACGAGACAGGCATGCATCTGGTGGGTTGGCTGCGCCATGGGATGGTAGCAGAGGACGTGTGCAGACGCGCGGCGAAGGAAGGTCTTGAGCTATTGCCGCTGTCGAGCTACCGAGCAGAAGCCGGGCCTGAGGGCATGTTGCTGGGATTCTCGGAAGTAGGAGAACCCTCGCTTCTACGGGGAGTCAGGCTTCTACGAGAGGCTCTGGTCTGAACTGTCGAGTCAGACCCACCTATGATGTCCGGAAGCAGGGCGTGCATCCGGGGATCGGTAGGAAGAATGACATCCATCTCCGGGAAATCCACCGTGGACAACACGCTCGATCTACTGAATGCCCGTTTGCAGACGGTTTTCGTGCTCAACGAGGCGGGCGACCTGGTCTCTACGCGCGAGCCGTATCCGCCGGCGCGGCGTCCCGCGCCCACCGTCTATCTGGCTTGGGCTGCCGAGGGCTATCTCTGCCGCTTCGGCACTGGGACATCCGCAGAGATTCGGACACAGATCAGCAAGGTCGTAGAAAGGGAGTGGCCCTTTCCGACGACGGCTGCCCCTCCCTGCACGGCGAGCGTCCTGGACATACTCGGTCCTTCGAAATGGAGTTCGGGGCCCGTCTTCGTCGTGCCCGAGTTGCCGACAGAAACGGACGCGGTGAGGGTGAGGTTGGCCAACACAGGCGTCTTGCAGGAAGAGCTTGCTGGGTGGGCTGACCACGTGGACGTAGAACAACCCATCTGCGCGAGTCTGGTCGATGGAATGGCCGTCAGTGTATGTGGTAGCGTGCGGCGCTCGGACATCGGTGTCGAGGCGGGTGTGGACACGCTCGAGGCCTACCGCAGGCAGGGACATGGGAAGAGGGCTGTGAAGGCCTGGGGGGCTGCCGCCAGAGAAGATGGATTGCTGGCATTTTACAGCACGTGGTGGGCGAACGAACCGTCCATCAGACTAGCCAACTCTCTGGGCCTCAAGCAGATTGGTGCAACGTTCGGCGTATCGTGAGCTGTTGTCGGACAACTACACCGAATGCGCCGGAGCGCTCTGCGCGGCTTAAGCGGGACTAGCTTGGTCGGCCGGGGTAGAGATCCTGCAGATCGCCGAAAAGCTTGGAGCGTCGGGACAGTTGACTGAGTTGCCAACTGAAGTGTTCCAACTGCAGGTCAGCTAAACTCAGCGCCTCGATGCGATGCTTGATGCCGAGGAAAAGCCACGACCAGTAGACGGGTACCAGCAGTTGCCACTCGAGGTCGCTGAGCCTTTCCACTTCCTCATAGCCATGGATGACGTCGTCGTAACGTCCGCGCCAGGACAGGGCGAATTCTGCGACGCGGACATTCAGGTGTGTTGCTTCGAAGTCGACGATGCCCGTCAACTTGCCGTCGTCATCATACAGAAGATTCCGGGCGACAAAATCGCTGTGCAGGACGAGTTGATCCGCAGCGTTGAAATCGAGTGGCGCAAGCCGTTCGGCGGCGGTCTCCAGATGCCAGCGTAGGATATAACCTTCCTCTGGCTTCAAGCCTTCGTATCTCTTGATCGCCGTGAGCAAGTCTGGGTCGCAGGCCAACTCGTCTGACAAGACAAATCCCTGCCGTTGGCCCAGATCGGTCAGTTGGCGCGATGATTGATGGACTTCGGCCAACAGTCGTCCGCGTTGACGTGGCTCTTGGGCGTCTGTTGCCGTACCCATCGTCCCGGGGAGTTTTGTCATGAGACACCAGGTTCGACCTGCGTGCTCGAGCGGCTCTTGCGTCAGCTCCGGTGTGGGCCATCTCAGCCTTGCCAGCCGGTGCATGACGGCAAATTCGTAGTCAAGATCCGGGAGGGGATCCTGTTTGTAACGCCGCAGCACCAACTCGGTCCCCGCCGTGTTCTCAACGAGCCAGTGTGAATTGTGATAGCCTCCGGTCAGTGGTCGCACAGCGCTGAGCTGCCAGCGGCTGAGGATTTCGTCGTCGATGTCGGAGTTTGTCTGATCAGACACGTGCTCGAATCCTCGGTGTATTCGGTCGTGATGGTGTCGCCGGACTGGAGAGGAGGCACCGCGTTCTCAGCAAGAGGCCAGAACGATCTGTGTATCGTCGATGGCTCTGACTGTGCCAGCCGCCGGTGCGTGCAGAGGGGCACCAAGAGCTGTCTCGCCGACATCGGCGATTAGAGCGCCCTGCTGGACCCTCTGCCCCACTGTGACGCAAGGCACCGCCGGTGCGCCGGCGTGTTGCTTGAGGGGCAGCACGAATTGTGCGGGGATCGCGTCGGGATCGCGCAGGGGCGAGGGTGTGTCGAAAGGCGTCAGGCCCAGACGCTGCACGAGTTGCTTGAGTGGTGTGTGGCGCGATTCATACATCGGGTGCGGCTGGATAGGCACCGGTGTCTCGCGCGGGCCGAGCCGACCGCGGCCCTGGGGCAGCAGATCGGCCTTGGCCTGCTGGCAGGCCTCCCGTGGGAACAGATCCTCAGGGCAGGCGAGCAGAGTACAGAGACCGCACTCACAGCAAAGGGTGCCCCAGTGGTTCCAGGTGTCCTCTCCCTCCAGGGAGAACAGGAGTCCACGCATCACCTTGTGTGGCTCCAGATCATGTCCCAGCAGATAGCGGGGGCACAATTCGGTGCAATAGGAACACTGGTCACAGGCAGACTTGCCGATGCGGTGTTTGGCTGCGACGGGCGTCTCCGCGCGCTGCACGAGATGGTGATCACCGGGCAGGACAATGACACCGGCCGTCGTTTTGGTCACCGGCAGCGAACTGTCGTGCTCGAGTTTGCCCATCATGACGCCACCCACGTAGTAGGCGACATCCTCGCTTGTGGCGCCGCCGGCCTGCTCGATGAGCCAGGCCAGATCGACACCGATCGGTACCCAGCCGGTGAAGGGCTGGGCGACGGCACCGGCGACGGTGACCATCTTGCGGATGACGGGGTTGCCACGTGATGCGGCGGCCAGATTGTAGAGACTCTCGACATTGCTGACGATACAACCCACATCCAGGGGCAGGCCGGCCGATGGAATCAGGCGTCCCGTGGTTTCGTAGACGAGGATGTACTCATCCCCAGTCGGGTAGAAGTCGCCGAGTTCGTGCAAGTCGATGCCGGTACCGGGAAGGAGAGGGCCGAAAGCGGCAATCGCAGCAATGTGTTTGGATTTGAGTCCGAGGATGCCATGGTGGGCACCGACGGCAGCCATGGCCAGTTGCAGCCCCTCGACGATCTGCGCCGCATGGTGGGCCATCAATTCAGCGTCTTTGTGCAGAAGGGGTTCGCACTCAGCGCCGTTGGCAATGACCGTGTCGACGGTTGGGGAATCGGGGCGACGGCTGAGTTTGGCATGCAGCGGGAAGCCACCGCCACCGGCACCTACGACACCGGCACATCGGGACCGAGTCGTGATCTCAGACGCCGTGAGGGTCGTCGCTTCCGTGCTCACAATGTCTCTCCATACAACTCCGGCGACGGGGCGGGAATCACGACCTTGTTCACCAGCAGTCCCTTCGCCTCAACGACTGCTGCCCCGGCATCGACTGCCGCCTGGACCGCGGAGACGGGGCCACAGACGCGAGCGAAGGCTTTGCCACCCAGGGCCATAGCCACACGAATCTCCAGCAGCTGGACGTCGGCGGTTTTGACTGCTGTGTCGGCCGCTTCGATCAGGGAGGCAACGGAGAATGATTCGATCAGCCCCAGGGCCTCGTGGTCTTGCAGGATCACCGAGCCGCCGAGGGCCGGAAACAGGGCGGGATCGACATTCGGGATGATGCAGGAATCGATGACATACGTCGCTGCCGCCTGGGCCCCTGCCTCAACACCGGCACGGACATTGGCCACATCACCGGCGACGAGGACCATGTACTTGCCCGAGCAGATCGTCCGGTTGAGGAGCAATCGAAGGTCGGCGGTCTTCAGCATCTGGTCGGCAACGAGGTAACCTGCAGCTACACTCGACAACTCGACAAGTCCAATGGCTTTCTTCTCAGTATCGTTCACGAGGTCCGCCCTCCACGCGGGTACCGAGAAGCTGAGCGGGTTTGGTCCTCCGGGCAAATGCAGCCCCTTGCGACACCCGATCTGAAGCCTGGATCAGCTACGGGGTTCCAGGATCGGGTGGCAGATCGTCATTGCTCAGGCCCACCTGGCTTGGGATAATACGTCCATGATGAAACGTGCTCGACCTGCCTTCGTCCCGCCTGTCCTGTCCTTCCTGACGACGGCGGCTGTGATTTTTGTGCTGTCCACGCTGGCATCGGCATTAGATGATCCGTATCTCATCGAGCCGTTCGTCACGGCTCACCAGGCACCGGATCTGGATGTGCAAATTCTGGAGCCTGACTACGGTCCAGATGGGGAGCACATTCTCGTTTCCTATCGCTCAAGCCATGTGTCATGGAGTCTGCATGTCCTCAAACCGGACGGGTCAACTCGCGTCGTGCTGGAGGACGCGACGGGAGAGATCAACAACGGCCACTCGCCCAGACCGGCGTGGTCGCCAGATGGAACACGCATCGCCTACCTGACGACGGCCACTCTTCATCAAGCAGATGCTGCAGAGTTGTTTCTCACCGATTCCGTGGGGAGCCCTCCTGTTCAGCTGACGCAGTTGTCGAAGTTGCTTGGACGGCCAGATTGGTCGCCGGATGGTGAACGGATTGCCATTCAGGTCGCCGATGCCCAACAGGAAACAGTCGACCTCTACATGGTGTCACTGGATGGCACGTTAGAGCATCTTGCCGCCGCGACGGGTGTCGCCGCTGAGGCTTCGCCCTGGGTACCTGAAGGATCACCTGATGATGGCCGCATCGGTTATCCGGGGGCTGTGTCGTGGTCAGCAGATGGATCGCGGATTTTCTACGGCACTGCCGATGGCATCTACGTGGCGATGGTGGACGGGTCAGGTGTAGAGTTGGTCGTGCCGGGATCCTATACCGATCCGGCTCTGTCCAGCGACGGCCACACGCTCGCCGTCGCTGGTCTGATCGGTCCCGCCCCTCCGAGTCGATTTGGTTTCTCCTTTCCACCGCCCATGAGTGCCCTCTACCTCGTCGACCTGAATGAGGAGGAGATGGAGCCGCAGATGGTGGTGTCGCCCTATTGGTTCGCAGACATTGGTCCCACCAATCCTCGTTGGTCGCCAGATGGTGAGCGGTTGTTGTTTGCCGGGTCGTCTGGCTTCATTGGACGTATCTATTCTGTGCGTGTGGAGGAGGCGTTTGCGCACGCGCCCGATCAGATTCTCGAGGGATCCTTCGTCGTACGGAGTCAGGCCGATGTCGACGAACTGTTGGATCCGACGGCACAATCGATCACGATCGTGGGTGATCTTCGCATCATCGATAGCGACTTGTCGGATCTTGCTGGTCTGTCCGCTCTGCGGTCCGTTGCGGGCGGATTCATCATCGAAGACAATGAGGCATTGACCTCTCTTCGGGGTCTCGACAGTCTGCGGCTCAGCACCGGTTTGCCAGGCTTTCGTGTGCAGGAGCGCGAGACCAGTCTCGTCATCCGTGGCAATCCGCTCCTTGCTGATGTGTCCGCCCTGGCAGGTCTGAAGCATGCGCGGCGATTGGTGGTCGCTGAAAATGACTCGCTTACCGATCTCTCCCTGCCAGCTCTGGACAGGACAGGTGTCCTGCGCATTCAGCAGAATCCTCACCTGCAGCAGGTTGCCGCGCCGCAGCTGAGGCACGCCTATCTGTTCATCACGAGCAACGAGCGCCTTGAGCTGATGGAGTTTCCTCTCGTCGCGAGTGGGAATGTCCGTCTGTCTGGGCTGCCGCAGTTGCGTGAGATCCGCGGTTTGTCGCTGTTGAGACAGGCGACGTGGCTCGTTATTTCCAACACATCGCGCTTGCGGTCTCTACCATCTTTTGATCAGCTCGAGTGGGTGAGTGAGCAACTCGACATCAGTGACAACGATTCTTTGGAAACCCTCGATGGTCTCGCCAACCTCGTGACGCTGAGTGGTGCACCGACGGATGACACAGAGCGTTATCCGTATCCCACGTATGGCTTCCCCGTCTTCTCCACACCGCATCTTCGCATCAGCCGAAATCCACAACTGCGCAGCATCGAGGCCTTGTTCGACGTCGACGTGTGGAGTCTGAATGACGAGTACTTTGCCGAGATTGTGTTGAACCCGCAGCTGCCGGCGTCGCAGGTGACAGAACTGATCGACAGCATGTCGAGGGCCTACGAGTTCGTCTTCGCTACGGTGCGCGAGAATGGACCTGGGTCACCTGGTGATTCTCTGGACACAGGCCCTGGGTCGGATCTGGTGGTGTCGGCTGATTTCGGCCATCCCAATCCGACTCGATCCACTGTTACTATCGTCGTCGACGTCGGTGCCGGAGGCGCCAATGTTCAGGGGGTTGTCTACAATGTGAGCGGACAGCGGGTGGCCACGCTCCACGATGGGCCGCTGAGCGGAGGACTGCAGGCGCTGAGGTGGGACTGTCGGGATGCGTCCAGTCGCCGGGTCGCCGCAGGTGTGTATCTGATGCGCGTTACCGTCACTGGCTCTGGCGCGCGCACGTACCGGGTCGTCGTGCTGCCATAGGACAATCTCTCAGACCGTGGGTCACGTCTACCTGACGGTCCTACACGAGACCCTTGACCAATACGATGCGTTCGTGCGGGCCGGCAAGACCACGCTTCACGGACTCGACGTCATCGCCGACTGGGGCCCCGTAGCCAGTCACAGATGCGTCTTGCAGACGGTCGAGAGGGTGAATATTGTCGAGGCGCCGCATCCCTTCTCTTCGGACTCACTGCAAAGGAGTTGTTTGTGACGGCCACTGGAATCATCACCATCGTCGGTCTACTGGGGATTATCTGGTCCTGCCAGGAGACCGCAGCGCAGGAGGTTGTAGAAACCACACCACCGGTCGTACGCCTTGCCACGGCTGAGCAGCTCGCCGCCCCACAGGTCGCTGTGGCCGAGGAAGGCGAAACACCCGAACAAGGAGGAGGACGCGTGCAGCTCGATATGAGGGCCGAGAAACTGTGGCCTGGATCCATCAATGGGTGCCTGCGGCCGGCTCTTCGTGCCGTCGGCATCGACTGGTCGCATGAGTATCTGAAGGGCTATCTGGGCCGTGCATTCGCTTTCGCCATGCGGCCGGATGGCGGCTACCTGGACCAGGCCAACGCGTTTGAATGGAACTTCTGGGAAATGCTCGACAAGCTGGAGTGGGAAAGCATCGAGGCCCACGGCAAGGGAGAAAGGGCCGTCTCCGATGAGGAGTATCTGCAGACTCAGAAGCGTGCCTGGGACGCGGTACGCAAGTCCATCGACGACGGTCGACCGGCCATCTCCTGGCAGATGTACGAAGGGAAGCCGGCCCAGGTGCCGTGGCTGTGGAGTCTGATCGTCGGCTACGATGAGCAGGCGGGGACCTACATCGCGACCCACCCCACGGGCTTCACCTTCGAGATCGCCTGGGATGGTTACGTCAGCCATGGGGACCAATGGTTCGTCGTGATGTTCATCCCTGAGCAGACAAAGCCCTTCGACGCCGTCGCCGCCAACGGTCGAGCGATTGAACGCGCCGTGGAGGCTTCCGAGGGGATGTATCCCGGCGTACCGACCGGCAAGGCCTCCGCGGGCATCTACCCGCAGAACACGGCCGCCGCCCACGGCCTGGCTGCCTGGGAGATGTGGCTGCAAGCCTTCGATGCGGGCACCGTATCGGTTGGCGACATCCCGGGGCATGCGGGTTTCCTGGGCAATGCCCGAGCCTCTGCGGCCGTGTATCTGACCGAAGTCGCTGACCTCTATCCAGAGCCGGCCCGAGCGAGTCTGCTGGCTGCCTCCGAAGCGTACGATGAGGTGTTCGACGCCATGCGCGACCTACAGGACAGCTATCAAGCGGACGACAAGCCCGACCTGCGCCAGGGCACGGCGATACTCGAACGGGGGCTTCAGGCTGAGCGGGAAGCGCTGAAGAAGCTGGCGGAGGCACTGACGGCGATGTAGCCAATCCGTCGTCGGATTCTCACAAGGACATTATCAAGGATGTCACGTTTCAGGCTGGGAAGGGTCTTTTTCCCGTGAGCCCTCCGTGGCTTCACCGTCGTCGATCGCGGGCACGCGCGATCCTCGGTGCGCCGTGAGAATACGCAGCGCGGGTGAAGGACGGAGTGGGTATACAGGTTGACGCTGTGCGTGCCAGTACTGCGCCAGCTGGCTCAGGGAGGCGGTGGCCGTATGGCCTCCGCCTTGCTCGGTATTGTGCGGATAGAGCCCGGGCCGTCGTGACAGAGCAGCTCGCGAGGACTCGCGTGTCAAGAGGCGAGGGCCTTGCGCTCTCGCCTCTTCGCGTTCTGCCTGCGGACCAGCAATCCGCATGCATGGAGAGCATCAATCATCGTCTGATTGTTCGTGAAACCCGATGCCAAGATTAGAATGGGCTTCCTGCGAACGCCTCAGGGCGTCGCCAGTCAATAGAGGAGGGTCGTCGACAGGCACCTCATAGACGAGATCTACCCGCAGGTCACGGCGGATCTCCCAGTGTGTCTGCTTCGTACCCTGGAGTTCAACCAAATCGTCTACATCGACCTGCTCCGACACCATGTAGAGGAGTCCAGGCAACTCGCCGTTGTGTCTGACGGATCTCATGTTATCCGACATCGAGAGGAGTTTAGGCTTGTGTGAGAAGGCCTTGGCGATCTCTACAAAGGGTGTGACCATCGATCCCTTGTTGAGCACTGAGAGCAAGAATGGCGAGCCATGATACCAAGGTCGGCCTTCCAGTCCAGCGATAATCCTGTTTCTCACAATCACTTCCGGAATCGGAATGTCTTCTGCGGCTGGCTCTGCCACGAGGACCCATCCAATCGACCCGCTACGAATAAGCCAACGCGGAGACCTGTTCATCGGCCACGTCGTCTGACCTCGACAAAACCGTGTTGCGATAGAATCTGGCACACCTGCTGTCCCGAAAGTACTCGGAGCTTACCCAACAGCGACCTCGAAACGAGTCACATACACCTCATCGTGCAGTCGCTCGCTGATCTCCTCCTTCGATGCCGTCTCAAAAAAGAGGCCCACTGCTTCCTGCAGATTTGATTTGGCTTCCTCGACGGTGTCGCCCTGGCTCGCAATGTCCAACTCTGGGCAGAGTGAGATGTAGCCACTGTTTTCCCGCTCGATCACGGCTGTCAACTGGTAGCTCATGGGTGTCCTCTGCTCGTGATGAGTGTTCTTCTGTTCCGAATAAAGAAAGGGGACCCGAGTCTTCGACTTGGATCCCCTTCATTATGGTAGCCCAGACGTTGGATTCAACTAACTCTGGTATTGTCTGGGACAAGTTTCATGTTTTTCAAGGACATAAGTCAAGTACTCCCTACATCGAAATCGGCGTCAGAAGACACGAATCGACGCGCCTGAAGTTAGAAAGGCACCCCAACGCGATCAAGCAGGCCCTGCACATTCAGGATCTGCTGGACTCCGGTCAAGCTGATTCGCAGTCAGAATTGGCCCGGCTTACACGCACACCCCGTCCCACGATTTCGGCCTATCTACGCCTCCTCAAACTTGACGAGAAGGTCCGCGCTGAAGCCCTCAGCGTGGCCGATGATGACGATCGAGTCTCCGCCCTCACAGAGTCCCGTCTGCGGCATCTGGTGGGTCGCGAGACTACGGAGCAACGAGAACGCCTCAAGGACCTCCTGGAGCAAGGAGGCGTCCGATGAGCATCCTCAGTCGTTCCTATCGTCGTCGTACAGTGGCGGCCATTCAGCCGTCCTCTGGGACCCGGCTTCGGGTACCCACCCCCTCATCACTGCAGAAGCAAGATTCACCAACCTTCGGTGAGTTTCTGGTGGAATTCCGCCAAGACTTCGGCGGCTGGTCAACCGTCACCTGGCGGGGTCTGTCCGGCGTGTTGAGGAATCTCGAAGCGGAGTTTGGGGACGTCTCCCTGTCTGGAATCACTCCGCGCGATATCGATCGCTATCTGAGCCGCCGGCGTCGCGAGGACGGGCTCTCGTCGGCCACCTGCAACCGCTACCTGGCCGCGCTGAAGACGTTGTTCAAACAGGCGCGGATCTGGGGTTATATCGAAGAACTCCCGACAGATGCTCTCACGATGCAGAAGGAAGAGAGCAAGGTCCCCGATGCACTGACGGATGGGGAACTGGACCGTCTTCTCCAACACTGTTCGGAGCCCACCTACACCATCGTTGCTCTCGCTGCCGACACGGGCATGCGGAAGTCGGAGATCGGTCGTCTCTGCTGGGGCGATCTCGACTTTGGCGTGGGGATCATCACAATCCGGAAGACCAAGAATGGCCGGTTCAGGGCCATTCCGATGACCTCAAGAGTGCGGGAGCTGCTACCCCGGATGGTGCCGGTCCCACC
>JABJJN010000048.1 GCA_018660835.1 Gemmatimonadota bacterium
CCCGGGTCTTGTACACACCGCCCGTCAAGCTAGGAAAGCCGGAGATGCCTGAAGTCGTGGATCCAACCCGCAAGGGAGGATAGCGCCGAGGGTAGGGTTGGCAATTCGAGCTAAGTCGTAACAAGGTAGCCGTACCGGAAGGTGCGGCTGGATCACCTCCTTTCTAAGGACCTTTCCAAGTGGGCAACTACTTGGACAGTTTCCAGGTCAGCCCGCAAGATCATACACTGCACGCGTTATTCGGTCATTAAGGATCTGCGGCCGCCTTCGGGCGGCCCTTTTCGGCGGGGCCAAACTATACCGGGCCTATAGCTCAGTTGGTTAGAGCGCACGCCTGATAAGCGTGAGGTCGGTGGTTCAACTCCACCTAGGCCCACCAGATCAGGACCTGAGTCCAACCTGGGATACCATCGGGTTGAATTCAACGAAATTTACTGAGGTAGGAGTCGAATTTAGATTCCCGATCGCCAAATGGCGATCAACTCGATCTTTGACAATCGAATACAGATTCACACCGAAGATTCTGTTCTTGTTTTTCTTCGTGTTGAACGATGGTGCTTTGTAAGGGAGAGTTTCTCTTCCATACGGCGAGCGCCATCGTTCGCAGCACGACTTAGAGATCTTTTGGTTAAGCTACAAAGGGCACACGGTGAATGCCTTGGCACAAGAAGGCGATGAAGGACGTGATAAGCTGCGATAAGCCTCGGGGAGGTGCAAATAACCTTCGATCCGGGGATTTCCGAATGGGGCAACCCGGCGCGGGTCATGCCGCGTCATCCACAGGTGAATACATAGCCTGTGTGAAGCAAACGAGGGGAACTGAACCATCTAATTACCCTTTGGAAGAGAAAGCAACCGCGATTTTCCTAGTAGCGGCGAGCGAACGGGAAACAGCCTAAACCGCTTGTATGTTCAAGCTTGCGTGCGTTGTACAAGCGGTGTCGTGGGGCACTGTTGGGCGAGAACGCAAACTCGCCGGAGAGTTACCAATTGACGTCATAGCCGAATCGGTCTGGAAAGTCCGACCACAGAAGGTGATAGTCCTGTAGGCGAAATGGCAGTCAACTCTCTGGGCAGTGATCCCGAGTACCACGGGGCACGTGAAACCCTGTGGGAATCTGGGGGGACCACCCTCCAAGGCTAAATACTCTCTTGTGACCGATAGTGAACTAGTACCGGTGAGGGAAAGGTGAAAAGCACTCCTAGAAGGAGAGTGAAATAGTACCTGAAACCGCGTGCCTACAAGCAGTCGGAGGGCCTCCGGGCCTGACGGCGTGCCTTTTGCATAATGAGCCGAGGAGTTACTGTTTGCAGCAAGGTTAACTCACTATGTGAGGGAGCCGCAGCGAAAGCGAGTCTGAATAGGGCGCCTGAGTTGCAGGCAGTAGACCCGAAGCCAGGTGAGCTACCCATGGCCAGGATGAAGCGTGAGTAAAATCTCGTGGAGGTCCGAACCGGTGTAGGTTGAAAACTGCTCGGATGAGCTGTGGGTAGGGGTGAAAGGCCAATCAAACCTGGAGATAGCTGGTTCTCCCCGAAATAGCTTTAGGGCTAGCCTCTTGTTATAGAGTCGTGGAGGTAGAGCACTGGAACGGCTAGGGGCCCCAAAAGGTTACCAAACCGTACCAAACTCCGAATGCCATTGACTTGTTGCAAGGGAGTCAGCTTACGGGGGATAAACTTCGTAGGCGAGAGGGAAACAACCCAGACCGCCAGCTAAGGTCCCAAAGTGCAGGCTAAGTGATTAAAAGGATGTGGGATTGCTAAGACAGCTAGAATGTTGGCTTAGAAGCAGCCACCATTTAAAGAAAGCGTAATAGCTCACTAGTCAAGTGATCCTGCGCCGAAAATGTATCGGGGCTAAGCCTGTCACCGAAGCTGCGGAATTGAGCGTCCTTCGGGGCGCCCAATTGGTAGGGGAGCGTTCCATGGTAGGTCGAAGGTAGACCGTAAGGTCTGCTGGACGAAATGGAAGTGATTATCTCGGCATGAGTAGCGATAAGGCAGGTGAGAATCCTGCCCACCGAAAGTCTAAGGTTTCCCGGGCCAGGCTCGTCCTCCTGGGGTTAGTCGGGACCTAAGCCGAGGCCGAAAGGCGTAGGCGATGGAAAACAGGTCAAAATTCCTGTACCACTCGTGGCGCGTTCGAGCTATGGGGTGACGCAGAAGTGAAAGGTCAGCCAGCGACTGGAAATGCTGGTCCAAGTCTGTAGGAGGATCACCTAGGCAAATCCGGGTGGTCAACTCCGAGAGGCGATGGGGAGCCGTTTATCGGCATAAACTGACCCTAATCATGCTGCCAAGAAAAACCTCTATGTGAGTTCCACGGGTGCCCGTACCGCAAACCGACACAGGTAGACGAGGAGAGTATCCAAAGGTGTGCGAGAGAACCCTGGTTAAGGAATTCGGCAAAATGATCCCGTAACTTCGGAAGAAGGGATGCCCTCAGTAGGTGAAACCCCTCGCGGGTGGAGCCCAAAGGGGCCGCAGAGAATCGGGCTGGGCGACTGTTTACCAAAAACACAGGTCTCTGCTAAGCCGCAAGGCGACGTATAGGGACTGACACGTGCCCGGTGCGGGTAAGTTAAGAGGAGGGGTTAGCCTTCGGGCGAAGCTCTGAATCGAAGCTCCCGTAAACGGCGGCCGTAACTATAACGGTCCTAAGGTAGCGAAATTCCTCGTCGGCTAAAAACCGACCTGCACGAATCGTGTAACGACTTGGCCGCTGTCTCAACGAGGGACTCGGTGAAATTGTAGTTCCAGTGAAGATGCTGGATACCCGCGGCAGGACAGAAAGACCCCGTGAACCTTTACTATAGCTTGGTATTGGACTTTGACACTGCATGTGTAGGATAGGTGGGAGGCTTTGAAACGTGGACGCTAGTTTGCGTGGAGCCGACCTTGAAATACCACCCTTGCCTTGTTAGAGCTCTAACTCAGATCCGTGAATCCGGATCGAGGACAGTGCCAGGTGGGTAGTTTGACTGGGGCGGTCGCCTCCTAAAAGGTAACGGAGGCGCCCAATGGTTCCCTCAGCGCGGTCGGTAATCGCGCGTAGAGTGCAAAGGCATACAGGGAGCTTGACTGCGAGACCTACAAGTCGAGCAGGTGCGAAAGCAGGGCTTAGTGATCCGACGGTTGCGCGTGGAAGCGCCGAAGCTCAACGGATAAAAGGTACTCCGGGGATAACAGGCTTATCGCGCCCAAGCGCTCATAGCGACGGCGCGGTTTGGCACCTCGATGTCGGCTCAACGCATCCTGGGGCTGGAGAAGGTCCCAAGGGTTTGGCTGTTCGTCAATTAAAGCGTTACGCGAGCTGGGTTCAGAACGTCGTGAGACAGTTCGGTCCCTATCCGCCGTGGGCGTAGGATATTTGAGGAGAGCTGTCCCTAGTACGAGAGGACCGGGATGGACGAACCTCTGGTCTACCAGTTGTTCCGCCAGGAGCATCGCTGGGTAGCTACGTTCGGAAGGGATAAACGCTGAAAGCATCTAAGCGTCAAGCCCACTCCAAGACTAGATATCCCGTAGGGTTAACCTACCTAAAGACCCCTCGCAGACTACGAGGTTGATAGGCTGCAGGTCGAAGCGCAGCAATGCGTGAAGCCGAGCAGTACTAATCGGTCGTGAGGCTTAACCATTATTGATCTCACCGTGCGCAAGGACTCGTAAGAGTCCTAACGAAGAAATAGACAGCTTCGTGTGTGAATCTGTGTTCGAATTTACTTCGCAAGTTGAAGCTGATTACAGCTTTGTGGAGTTTGCACTGCAAGCTCCGTGCTTGTTTAAGCGGTACACCAAGCTTTTCCGGTGGCTATAGCGGAGGGGAGACACCTCTTCCCATTCCGAACAGAGCAGTTAAGCCCTCCTGCGCCGATGGTACTGCTGGGGTCACCCGGTGGGAGAGTAGGTCGCTGCCGGGATTTATTAGAAAGGCCTTCCTCATTCGTAATGAGGAAGGCCTTTTTAGGTTCTAATTGGACTACGATATCCCCAAGTAGCAATCCTGGTCACGCACTCTCCAACACCTTGACGACCTCATCCTGAAGTCGCCGAAGCTTTCCCATTTCCAGTAAGCTCGGATGCCGGAGAGTCATCTCGTGATACCTGGAAAACCAAAGTTGGAAATCCGGAAACCTCACATAGCGGCGCATCGCCTTTTCTCGTTGAAAATACCATGGCTTGAATCCCGCAAAGTGTGTCCCCCACACCAACGATAGGTCTGGATAACCATTCAGGGCGCTAAAACGCACATCCACACTGCGCCACTGTCCCGACCAGCGCATCGTCAGATACTGCATATCCGGCCAGTCAAATGCGCTACCCACCAATGCTGCGATTTCTGGGCTCTGTAGATCTGCAAGAATTGCGTCGTACTCCACCTGATCCGGGTGCATGACAAATAGGGACCCATTGATGCCCATGTTTGTGGGGTCTTCACGGACGCGATCTGTCAGATAGGTCGGAATAGGCTCTCCATGGGGACACATATGGTAGAGTTCATGCCAGCGCCACATGCCAGTCTGCCACGCTGACGGTGGGATGGAGTAATTGCCCGAAGCATCGGTCTCCACAAAGTTCTCTTTGCGTTCGTTGAGAATCCCTGCTGGAGCCGGAATTCGAAATAGCGACTCGAATCTGGCCAGGGTCAGGACATCTGCATCAATCACCACGACCTGGTCACACGAATAGCCCAAATCACCATTGGATCCCAGCCGCAAGACTTGAATGCGAGTGAAGTAGTAAGGCCGATCCTGCCTCTGCTGGCGGCGGGCGTGGGGCACGTAGATTTTTTCAACGCGGATCACGTCATCGAAGAGGGTCCGCAGGGCATCTTCAGCCCCCTTGCTGACGCCGTCCGTTGTAAGGCAGACAAGGGGTTCCTCCACTCCTTGCGATCGAAGACTATCAGCCAAAACGAGCGCTCCCGGCAGATAGTTGTCGTTGAGCATAAGGAAGGTCGCGAACAGCCTTGGTGCCTCGCGTGCTCGACCTGGCCCTTGAACCGGCACATAGTCAGTCATAGTTATTTTTCTTGGTCACTTCCAATCCCAGTCTCAGGGCTTCTTGACACTTCTTCGTCGGCTCGGCTTAATTAACGCTCCCGCCGACGCCGACCGGGATCTATAGTGGTTTCGGCTCGTTGGCGGCGGTTCGTGCATCCCGCACTGATCCCCGTGTGAAACCATCACAGTTGGTGGTTGCTCACGCATTTCCCAGGGGCAAGCGCTGTGGCACACAGTATCGAGCAAGTTAGAAACATTGCATTGACCGGTCACAATGGGGCCGGAAAAACGACCCTCGCTGAAGCAATCATCTTCAATACCGGCCAGCTCCCGCGGCTAGGCCGTGTTGACGATGGGACGACAATTTCCGATCACGATGCGGAGGAAATCGAACGCAAAATCTCCTTGCGCTCGTCGCTACTCACCGGCGAAGTGAACGGATTTCATTACGATGTCATCGACACCCCCGGCTACGCCGACTTCTTGCCTCAGGCTCAGTCGGCTTTGCGCGTTGCTGATGGGGCCGTCGTCGTCATCGATGCAGGCGCCGGCGTTGATGTGGGCACCGAACGAGTCTGGCAATTTGCTGAAGACCAGGAATTGCCACGTTTGATCTTCCTCAACAAACTCGGCCGCGAAGATGCTGATGTCGAGGGCACCATGGAGCAGGTGCGCGAGCGCTTCGGCAGAGAGGCGGTGGCCCTACAGATGCCCGTTGCCATGGGCGAGGGGTTCAAGCAGATAGTTGACCTGACCCGACAGAAGCTGGTCACCTACACCGACGGTAAGGCATCCGAAGGCGATATTCCTGCTGACCTGACTGACTCGGCGGCAACTCTGCGCGAGTATCTGATGGAGGCTATCGCTGAAACAGACGAAGAGTTGATGGAAGCCTATTTTGGTGAAGGTGAGCTAGACACACAGCAGATGGAACGCGGTCTGCGACAGGCCATCGCAACACGACAGATTTTTCCTGTATTGTGCGGTGATGCCTTCGACAATGTCGGCGTCGACCAGCTGCTGTCAGCAGTGGCTACCTATTTCCCGTCGCCCTCACAAAGCCCCGGACTCAAATACACTAACCCTGCCGGCGACGAAATGGCCCTTGTTGGCGACGCTGACCAGCCCCTAGTTGCCTTCGTCTTCAAGACCACAGCCGAGCAACATGTCGGCGAACTCAGCTATTTGCGCCTCTATTCCGGCACGCTTACCCACGGCGATGAGGTTCTCAATAGTTCACGCAACAAGACGGAACGAATTGGCCAGATCTTCGAGCTCCATGGGCACGAACGTCAGGAGGTCGACTCCGCATCTGCCGGCGACATCGTCGCACTTGTGAAGCTGAAGGATACGCACACAGGCAATACGCTGTGTGCAAAGGGGAGTGAGTACCTGCTGCCAAATGTTGAGTCTAGCGAGCCGCTGATCCGCGTTGCCGTAACGGCCAAGGAGAAGGGGGGCGAGGACCGCATGGTCACGGGGCTTCATGCGCTGGCCGAGGAAGATCCAAGTTTCTCCTTCCGTTTCGACGGGGACATCCGTCAGTCCATCCTAGCCGCTCAGGGTGAACTACACATGGAATCCCTCTACAAGCGACTCCGGGAGCGTTATGGTGTAGAGGTGGAGACAGAAGTGCCGCGCATTCCTTATCGCGAAACCATTCGAGTGTCTTCCGACGGCAGCCATCGCCACAGAAAACAGAGCGGCGGGCGTGGTCAGTTCGCTGAGGTCCAGTTGAAGGTGGCACCTAAGGCACGTGGTGAAGGCTTCGAATTCCTCAACAATACGGTGGGCGGAAGCATCCCGAGTAATTTCGTTGCCGCCGTGGAGAAGGGTCTACGAGAGAGCCTCATCGAAGGGCCGTTGTCGTCATCCCAAGTTATCGATCTGTCTGTGAGTGTTTTCGACGGCAAACATCACGCTGTGGACTCGGACGAGGTGTCCTTCAAAATTGCCGCTTCACAGGCATTCAGAGACGCCTTCCTCAAAGCAAAACCTGTTCTTCTGGAACCTATTTATCTTCTGACGATTACGGTTCCGGAAGAGTTCATGGGTGACGTGATGGGCGATCTCACCTCACGGCGCGGGAGAATCAGCGGCACGGATTCCGATGGTCATTTTCAGATCATCTCAGCCGAGGTTCCTCTGGCTGAGATCGATCGCTACGCCACGCGTTTGCGCTCCGTAACGCACGGCAAGGGGGTCCATACGCAGAAACTTGCGTATTATCAGGACGTGCCCGCCGATGTTCAGGCAACAATTATTGCCGCCAACGCAGAACAAGCGGAAGCGGCCTGATACCGGCCGTCCATCAATGCCGGTGTCATAGGAGCGGCCTCGCCAGGGAGGGGGTCGCTCCTTTTTTGTTGCTTCAGGTGCCTCAGGAAACCGCTACTCCATTGAATCCGTTGAACTTAACGACGCCGTCCTCGGTTGCAGTGGTCACATACAGGCAGTAAATTTCACGCAATAGAGATGTCCTTCACGAGCGATCACAGAGGCTGAATACTGAGTATGTCCGGTCACTCCAAATGGAGTACGATCAAGCGAAAAAAGGGCGCCAACGACGCCAAGCGTGCGAAGGTTTTCACGAAACTGATTCGCGAACTCACCGTAGCAGCACGCGATGGCGGAGGTGACGAGGAAGCGAACCCGCGTTTGCGATCAGCCATGCAGAACGCCCGGGGCGCGAACATGCCTCTGGATACGATCAACCGCGCTGTGCGCCGTGGCACCGGGGACGAGCCTGGCGCTGTCTACGAAGGGGCTGTCTACGAAGGTTACGGTATTGGCGGTGTAGCTGTCATCGTCGAAACTCTCTCCGACAACAAGAATCGAACCGTGTCTGAGGTCCGCCACGTCTTTTCCAAGAACAATGGGAATCTGGCAGAGAAGGGCGCCGTTTCCTGGATGTTTGCCCAGAAGGGACTCATCGAGGTAGACGCCAAGATCGTCGGCGAAGAAGACCTGATGATGGCCGTCATGGATGCCGGCGGCGAGGACATCCAGGCGGCAGATGAGGTCTTTGAGATCTTCAGCTCCGTCGACAGTTTCGAGGCAGTAAAGCGTGCCTTGGACGAAGCAGATATCGCCTACACCCAGGCGTCGTTGGCATGGGTACCACAGAATGTGCTTGCCGTAGAAGGCGGTGACGCGGAAAAAGTTCTGCGTCTGTTGGATGGGTTGGAGGATCTTGATGATGTGCAGAAGGTCTTCTCAAATTTTGATATCCAGGAAGAGGAGCTGGCCAAGCTCCTCGCCTGAACCGTGCTCGTCCTCGGCCTTGATCCAAGTACGACGTCGACCGGTTACGGCCTCGTTGAGGGTGATGGCCGTCGCCAAGTCGCCTACATCGATTGTGGGTGTTTTCGTCCTCCCCGCAAAGCCTCCCTCGATCAGCGATTGAGAGTCATCTTCGATGGCGTGAACGAGGTTCTGCAAGAGCGGAATCCCGATGCAGTCGCCATCGAAGGAAGCTTCTTTGGGAAGGACGCTGACGCCGCCGCCAAGCTCGGGGAAGTACGCGGAGTCTTGCGCATCGCGGTGAATCTTGCAGGCATCGAGTCGGCAGTTTATAGCCCGGCAACAATCAAGAAAGCTCTGACAGGCAATGGTCAGGCAACCAAGGAATCCGTTCAGTACATGGTCGCCAAAACCCTCAAGATGAAAAAACTGCCGAGTCCGTTGGATGCATCCGACGCACTGGCCATCGCCCTGTGCCACTTGCATCGTCCCGCACAGGACGTTCCAGGGGGACGTGGGCGCAAACCCGAGATCGAGGCGTTGCTGCGGCGCGTCTCTTCTCGTTAGTCGACTGCCGGACGTGTGATCGATTTCCTTCACGGCACGCTTAGCGAGCGTTCACCGACCAGAGCGGTCATTGATGTGGGTGGCGTGGGCTACGGTGTAGCCATTTCACTCACCACCTATGACCAACTGCCCCAACCCGGTGCTGAAGTTCACCTTCAGATCTTCACGTATGTGCGTGAAGATCGTCTTGATCTATTTGGTTTCGTCGACGCACAAGAGCGGCGAATGTTCACGATGCTCCTGAGCGTCTCTGGCATTGGGCCCAACTCCGCCCAGACCATCCTGTCAGGAATGACTGTCGCCGATCTGCAGCAGGCGATTACCCAGGCAAGCGTGAGTGACTTGACCCAGATCCGTGGTGTTGGCCGCAAGACGGCGGAACGGGTAGTTGTTGAACTGCGGGACAAGGTTTCGGCCACTATCGCACAGCCGCAGATCCCCGCAGGCAACTCTGCTTCAGGCGTGGCGGCGGAAGCGGTCCTCGCCCTCGTCGCCCTCGGAATTGCAGAATCGGCAGCGAGTAAGGCAGTTGCCAAGGCCGTGAGCACATCGGATGGCGAACCCAGTGTGCAGGAGCTGATCAAACGCGCCCTGCGAGATCGCTGAGGTGGAGATGGACGAGCGCGTCGTGGATCCCGACGATACGGCTGGCGAGGCCGAGATCGAGCTCGATCGAACCCTGCGTCCAAAGCGGCTTGCAGAGATGCTCGGACAGCAGAAGGTGAAGGAGCAGCTCCGTATCTCACTGTCTGCCGCTCGTGAGCGTGACGAGGCGCTCGATCATGTACTGCTATCCGGTCCCCCTGGCCTTGGCAAGACGACCCTTGCGCACATCGTCGCCCATGAGATGGGTGTGGAACTGCACGCCACGTCAGGACCTCTCCTCGATCGACCCGTCGACCTGGCGGGAATGCTGACCAACCTGGGTCCCCACGATGTATTCTTTATCGACGAGATCCATCGCATCAATCGCGAGGTCGAAGAGTATCTCTACTCAGCGATGGAGGACTTTCGAATCGACATTGTGATCGACCAGGGACCGAGGGCCAGATCTGTACCAATCGATCTGGAGCGGTTTACCCTTGTCGGTGCTACGACTCGGCAAGGCCTGCTCAGTGCCCCGATGCGATCTCGCTTCGGCATCACAGCGACTCTCGACTACTACGAAATCGAAGATCTGGCTCAGATCGTCCATCGGGATGCCCGGTTGCTTGGGTTCAATGTGCAGGACGACGGTGCCATGGAGGTCGCGCGACGCTCTCGAGGCACGGCGCGCCTCGCCAAACGTTGGTTGCAGCGGGTGCGTGATTACGCTCAGGTCGAAGGAGATGGTACCATCGATGCCGCCTCAGCCGCCGCAGCTCTCAAGCTACTGAAGGTGGATCAAGTGGGACTGGACGAGACCGATATCCGCCTACTTGAGGCGATCATCGACAGATTCGATGGCGGGCCGGTGGGCGTGAACAATCTTGCTGCCGTCATTGGCGAAGAGGAAGACACGCTCAGCGAGGTCTACGAACCGTATCTAATACGGCAGGGATTCCTCAAGCGCACACCGAAAGGTCGGGTGGCAATGGCAAGAGCCTACCAGCACCTTGGGCGCACGCCTCCAACGACGGATCCGGATCAGCTGAATCTGATATGAGCACCGATGTCATACTGGCGATCGACACGGCAACGCCACAGGGCGGTGTCGCTTTGTGGCAAGCAGACCGACTCCTCGTTCAGGCTCTGCTCTCAGCGCCACGAGAGCACTCCAAGCGACTATTTGGCGAGATCGAAAATGCCCTGACTGCGACGAAGCTGGACCGCTCGCAACTCTCGGCGGTGGCCGTGACGATCGGCCCTGGATCTTTCACGGGTCTGCGGATCGGTCTCAGTGCAGCCAAGGGAATATGCAGAGCCCTGCAGATTCCACTGGTTGCCGTGTCCACCCTTGAGGCGCTGGCTGCTCGGCTACCGTGGGCGACCCGGCCTGTCTGCTGCGTACTCGATGCTCGCCGAGGTGAGGTCTACGCTGGTGTCTACGACACGTCTGAAGGAACTCCCAGGTGCATAGAGGCACCTCACCCTACGTCCATGTCCGATCTGCTCGTCCGGTGGAGTGATCGCGACGTGTTGTTTACCGGCGATGGCGTCAATCTACTCAACGCGGAAGAACAACACGCAGTACTGCAGATAGCACCGGCCCATCTTCGCGCGCCAGACGCGGGGGCTCTTGCCTGGCTCGGGATGGCCAGGTTCCGGGCAGGGGACATCGAGGATATCGCCGAGGTCGAGCCGAAATATCTGCGGATCCCCACATTCGTCACGGCCGCAGAACAGGCATCTCATGCGGGCTGAACCACAGATCCAGCCACTTGAGCCGACGCCCCTGGCAATGCACCAACTGCAGCGTATTGAACGGGCGAGCTTTTCCGAGCCCTGGTCTATGGCTGAATTCGATTTTCTCGCCAGTGACGAGCGCAGCGTCCAGGTTGGACTGTGGTGTGATGAGCACCTGGCCGGATATGCGATGGCCCTGATAGACACCGATGACTGCCACTTGATCAATCTGGCTGTTGAGAAAGCGTATCGCCGGCTCGGCTGGGGCAAACGCCTTGTGTTGGCATTGCTGGACATCACCGCCGCTCGCGGCGGACGTCTTTGCCATCTGGAGGTGCGAGTGTCAAATGAGGCAGCAATCCAGCTATATGCAGGACTCGGTTTCCAGCAGACGGGGATCCGTCTACGTTATTACAGCAAACCAACTGAGGACGCTTGCGTCATGCAGTGCCGCTTGCCATTGCAGGCAGGGCGGGTCATGGATCTGATGGAGAACAAAAATGGCTGAAGTCTCACTCAAGAACGTGCGCAAAGTCTTCGATCGCGATGTTGTCGCAGTCGATGACGCCAACATCGACATCAAGGATCAGGAGTTCGTCGTTCTCGTCGGACCCTCCGGTTGTGGCAAGTCAACGACCCTGCGCATGGTGGCTGGCCTCGAGGAGGTGACGGGCGGTGAGATCTTTATTGACGGCAAGCTCGTCAACGACATTCCCCCCAAGGACCGTGATATAGCCATGGTCTTTCAGAATTATGCGCTCTATCCGCACATGACAGTCTATCAAAACATGGCTTTTGGACTCAAACTGCGGAAATATCCCAAAGAGGAGATTGACGAGCGCGTCCGTGAGGCCGCCGACATTCTTGGTATCGAGGAATTGCTGGAACGCAAGCCAAAGGCGCTTTCAGGTGGTCAGCGACAACGAGTCGCCGTGGGGCGGGCGATCGTACGCAAGCCCAAGGTCTTTCTCTTTGACGAACCGCTATCAAATCTGGATGCCAAGTTGCGCGTTCAAATGCGCACAGAGATCAGCAAACTACATACAAAACTCGAAGCGACGATGATCTATGTCACCCACGATCAGACGGAAGCCATGACGATGGGTGATCGAATTGTGGTCATGAAGGATGGCCGGATCCAACAGAATGACACACCTCTGCAACTCTACAATCACCCGGCGAATCAGTTCGTCGCGGGCTTTATCGGTAGCCCGTCCATGAACTTCATCGAGGGACGATTGGTGGCCGATGGTGATGGCCTCCGCTTTGATGAGGGCAAAATCAGTTTGCCTTTACTGGATGAGATGAAAGAGCCTCTCGCTGGCTATGTTGGTCAGGAGCTTACTCTGGGCATCCGGCCAGAGGACATCCACGATCCAGATACGATGGGTCGAGGGGTGGATACGATCACGATTGAAGCCCAAGTAGAGGTTGTTGAACCTATGGGCAATGAGGTGTTCTTGTATCTGACGACTGGCATCTCCTCTTTTGTTGCCAGAGTGGATCCAATCCACATCCCTGAGGTCGGCCACCAGGTGAAACTCGCCGTCGAAATCGGCAAGGCGCATTTCTTCTCTAAGGATGCCCAGGAAAGCCTCCTCGGAGGTCGGTAGGGCCCGTCGTTGGCGCTGACATCGCTCACAGGTCAGGAACACGCAAAGGCCCAGATTGGCGCTTGGTTGAGTGCCAATCGATTGCCGCACGCGATTCTGATCGCCGGCCCCCTAGGTTCGGGAAAGCGCCAGCTTGCATTGGAGCTGGCCAAGGCAATCAATTGCCTCACGCCAGGCGACGACGCGTGCGATCAGTGTTCGTCGTGCCGCAAGGCCGACTCCCTTAACCATCCCAACTTGCATCTGTTGCTCCCCGTCCCGACGGGTTCACGGACCTCGACTGACTCAGAAGCGATGGCTGCCTTGCGGGAGAGTGCGCTGGAGCAGATCCGAGGTCAATCCACGGCCACACGCACTGGCACAAACATATCCAAAGACAGTATTCGATTGCTGCAGAAGGAAATGTCCTTTGCACCAACGGAAGCTCCGCATCGAGTAGGTCTGATCCTGCAGGCTGAAGCGATGCTAGCGGCGGGGGCGAATTCGCTGTTGAAGATTCTCGAGGAACCACCGGGCAAGTCGATCTTCATACTTGTATCAGATGCGCCCGATCGACTCCTACCTACCATCCTGTCGCGTTGCCAGCGGCTGCAGCTTCGTTCATTGACGGTTTCCGAACAGAGCGAGCGTTTGCAGCAGGACGGCGCTGAGCAGGAACGAGCCGATCTTGCGGCGCGATTGGCGGCCAGTGGCGGCATCCGAGCCAGTGATGTCATTCGCGGTGAAGAATTTGACGAGCTGCGCGAGTTGGTACGGCGCTTCATCGGTGCGGGTATCCAGGGATCGGAACAGGACTATTGGGACGTATTGCAGGATCTGGGTGGACGTCCGGATCGGCAACAGTTGGAGGGATTTCTGCAACTGTGTTCTGCCTATCTGAGAGACCTCTTTCTCGTACAGCAAAAGCAGGACGCCGACATCGCCAATATCGACGAGAAGCAAAACCTCCACGCCTGGGCTCAAGGCTTGTTGCCAAACAGGATCGAGCTTGTCGCTCAGGTGCTGGATCAGGCGTACGACAGTCTCTCAAGAAATGTCAATCCACAGCTGCTGTTGGCAGATCTGTGGTATCACCTCCAACGGGCTCGGGCCGCCTGAAAAACAAACCGATGTCCCAGAAGCCGTCTCTTCCAAGAGCGCGCAAGCGATTCGGGCAGCATTTCCTCGTCGACACTCAAGTCCTTGAAGCGATCGCTGCGTTGGGTACGAAGGACCAAGCAGAGAACGATCGCGTCATTGAAATCGGCCCGGGCAGAGGAGCGTTGACACGACCCCTTCTGTCTCATGTCGACCGGTTGGTCGCGATCGAGATCGATCGGGATCTGGTTGCCTACCTGCGCGAAAATCTGACCGACCATAAATTGCACCTTATCGAAGGGGACGTCCTGTCGGTAGATCTGGACGCCTTGGCTGCTGACGAAGGGGCAAGTCGACTCCTCGTCGTCGGGAATCTTCCCTACAACATCAGTGCGCCCGTGCTGTTCAAGTTGAGGGATCATGCTCACCTGGTTCGCCGCGCCGTTCTCACCCTGCAAAGAGAGGTGGCAGAGCGCCTCGTGGCGGCCCCCGGAGGCAGGAAGTATTCGCTGGTAACCGTCTTGTTGGGCCAGTGTGCCCATGTCGAGATACACCAGACGATCCCGCCAGGCGCCTTCCGTCCCGTCCCAAAGGTAGAATCCGCCGTGCTGGAGATCCGCTTTGAGCCACAGAGAGTCGCCGTCCAGAACATGGTGCTCTTCGAACGCGTCGTCCGCGCCGCCTTCAGCCTTCGCCGCAAGATGCTGCGCAATTCGCTGCAGCCACTGACGGATACATTGAAGGCACGAGGCCTGAGCCTCGAGGATATGGCCGCTGAGGCGCAGATCGATCTAACCCAACGCGCGGAGAATCTAAGCGTCGATCAGTATGCGACTCTGACCCGCGTCATCGATACTGCTGGCTGAATCGTGTCTCCGGAGCGCAGGCTCACGGCGGTGCTCGCCCTGTTGGTGTTGCTTCCGGCGATCAGCGATGGACAGTCGTATTCGCTGAATTTCAGCAGACGCTCAAATCGCATGACTTGGCGCCCAACCTTTCCAAGTTGGAATCTGCGTGCCCCCGTGTCGTTGGCCGCTGCCAGCGATTCAACGGCGATGATGCGCTTCAACGCCTCCGCGTCAATGAATGCAATCCTGGATCAGCGCAACGGTCGTAACAATTGGACGGAGAACGCGTCCGTGCGCACGTCCATCCTGTATCCCGTATTGGGACCAAGGGCATCGATTGGCATCAACGCCAACATGTCTGTCCGCAATGCGTCTCTTCTGAATCAGAAGACGCGAAATCAGACTGTCAGCTTCCGCTTCCAATACAAGCCCCTCGCCAGTGGTGGCAGCCGCTTCAAGGAACTGCGTTTCGACGTGGTGCCGGGGGTGATTACGGCGCGGCGGGCGAGTCCCGTCAATCCGGATAGCACAATCGAGGAATCCGGCCTTCGCTACAGCGCCTCGATGAATGTATCTCCCGCTTTCGACGTAAAGGGCGAGCGACTCAGCACGTCCATGTCTGCGTCGAAGACCGACAACACGCTGAAGAGCAACAAGAATCGGAATGAAAGTGTCCGCATGTCGGCGTCCTACAATCTCCCTGGTGATGTCCGAGCTTCCACGTCCGTCTCTGAGAGTCGTTCACAATTAGGCGTGACACGTGCCGTCGTGGACTCGACTGCGGGGATCGCCGATACCCTTGTTGCCGCAGAGATTTCTGAGCGACGAAGTACGAACGTCAACTCCTCCATGACTTTTGAGGTCTTCGGATTCAACATCAATGGCAGTCAGGGGTGGAGGCAGAGCGTCAACACAAACACGGCCAACGAAGATGATGATCCACGCAACCGCTTCTTCGGCCGCGATCGAGAGACGGAGAATTGGGACTTCAAGTCCTCCGTAAAGGGTCGTTTGCCAGCCGGAGTATTGGGTTCGCTGACTACCAACTTCTCGACGACTGATGAACGGCGTCGTTCTGTTCGTCTTTCAACGGGATCGCTCTTTCGAGACCCCACCGATGATCGCGAGGAAACAAGCCTCCTGTTGCGCGGAAGCCTCGACTGGCAAATCCTGGATCATACGCTCACGTGGTCGAGTTCGGCACGAATGATTCGCATCGACAATCCAGGAGATCCCACCCAGGACCGTGACAGCTACAATGGTTTCGTCACCCTGGGTTTTCGAGGTACCCGCGAGAGCGGTCTGCGTTACGACCTATCGCTTTCGTCCAGTTCGACACAGCGTACGAATCTCGATGCCACGCGCAGTGCCGAGAATCAGGAGAACCGTGATCTGCGACTCTCAGCGAACACCAGCTACGAGCGTGTTGAGACGACGATCAGTCACAACTTTGAAATATCTGCTCGGAGAACTATTTTCGACTTTGACGAAGATGTCGGATCCAGTCTCGCGGATCGCCGTAGCAACATTCGGCGAGGCTGGTCAATGCGCCACACATTTCGGCGCCGAGTCTTCGAGGATCTAAGGCTGAATGGTTCCTACGCATTCAGCATCGACGACTTTGGTACTCTGCTGGTCGAAAATGGCACGCAAATCGTCGAAGAGGACAACACCGATCATCGCTTCACCTTTGGCATGTCCTATCGCCCCGATCCGCGGTTGTCGCTGGGGACCAGCTTCAACTACCGCCTCGATCGACGTTGGGACTACACCTATTTCGGTGGTGGAACGGACAGAGATCTCAGTTCGCGCAATACCCACCGAAATCTGGTGACGTCCCTCGAGTACCTGCCAGATGGATACACAGGCGTCAAAGCGCGGTTTAGTCGTTCAAAGCAGCGCAGCGGCACCTTCGACGATCTGACAATCACACTCAGCCGAACACTGTAAGTCCGGCTTCAAACAGGCGCCACATGAGCGCGGAGTAGAGAACAAATGCCCCCGATGCCGAAGTCTGACAAGATCTGGTTCAACGGTGACCTCGTTCCATGGGATCAGGCACAGATTCACGTATTGTCCCATGTCGTTCACTATGGTTCCAGTGTTTTTGAAGGCATTCGTTGCTACAACACTGACAAGGGCCCCGCCGTGTTTCGGCTGCAGGAGCACACAGCGCGCCTCTTCGATTCAGCCAAGATCTACCGTATGGAGATACCCTTCACGCCGGATCAGGTGAATGACGCCGTGTTGGCAACCATTCGGGCCAATTCACTGAAGGCCTGTTATGTCCGTCCCGTCGTTTTTCGCGGCTACGAGTCACTGGGGGTAGATCCCACTCCGTGTCCTGTGGAGACCGTGATCGCCGTCTGGGAGTGGGGCCAGTATCTGGGTGCAGAGGCCCTGGAACAGGGTGTAAAGGTCTGTACGTCCTCGTGGAATCGGGTCGCGCCAAATACGGTGCCATTTCTCGCCAAAGCAGGTGGGAACTATCTCAATTCGCAGCTTGTGCGCATGGAGGCCAATCAGAATGGTTTCCACGAGGGGATCGTTCTTGATTCGAACGGTCTGGTCAGCGAGGGCAGTGGTGAGAATCTGTTTATCGTGAAGGGGGACACCATCTTCACCCCAGCTTCTCATCACTCCATCCTGCCGGGGATCACTCGCCACACAGCGATGACGATTGCCCGTGAACTCGGTTTCACAGTTGAGGAGCGGGGAATACCCCGCGAGTTCCTCTACATTGCGGATGAAGTTTTTTTCACCGGGACCGCTGCAGAAATTACGCCGATCCAGAGTATCGATCACATACAGATTGGCAATGGTAAGCGGGGACTAATCACCGAACAGATCCAGCGTCGCTATTTTGAGACCATCAACGCACAAGTTGAAGACACACACGATTGGTTGAGCTTCGTATGAAGAGAGTCTGGTTGTACCTCACACCACTGGTAACGATCGCAGCAATGACGACGACGAATGTCGTATATGCCGATGACCCGTGGTCGATTGTCCGTGATATTCTGAGTTCGACGCGCGACATTATTGTCTTCGACGGCGTTCAGAAGGCTGACAATCGGAGTGCCGAAACCCAGACCCCCCTGGTTGGAGACTGGTTGGTCCGGCACAGCCTTTCGGATCCCACCAGCATGAATCCATATACAGCCAGCGACGCGGCCGTGTCGGAGATTCACGCGTACGTCTTTGAAGCTTTACTGAATCAGTCGCCTGAGCCGCCTTTCGAGTCACGTGGGCATATCGCTCTGGATTATCCGACGGTCTCAGAGGACAAGCTCAGCTATGCGTTCCGGCTTCGCGAAGGGGTGGTCTTCTCTGATGGGGTACCGCTGACCTCGGCTGACGTGATTTTCAGCCTCAAAGTCATTCTCCATCCGGAGGTCTTGGCTGCATCGCTGCGCAACTACTATGGATCTGTCGTGGCAGCTGAGCACGATGGCGAGTATGGCGTTGTGATCAGTTGCAAGGAACCGTATTTCCGAAACGATCTGATGCTCGGCGGTTTCAAGGTAATTCCTCGCCATTTCTACGATCCGGATGATCTGCTCGGCGGGGTCGAGGTTTCCGATCTCGTGGACGGTTCCTGGATGGAAGGACCACAGGCAGAGGGAGTGCACCAGTTTGCTGAGCGTTTCAACCAAGATTTCAGCCGACGTGTCTTGGGGTCTGGCCCGTATCAGTTGTTGGACCCCGACGCTGACATGGTGACACAGCAAAAGGTGGTGTTAACCCGTGACGAGGATTATTGGGGCCGAGAAATAGACAGCTTTCCTCAGTCTGGTTACGTCGAGAAAATTGTCTTCAAGATCATCAACAACACAGATGCTGCCTTCATCGAACTCACCAATGGTGATGTCGACTATCTGGATCTCAGTTCGCTGGAGTTCAAACAGAAAACTTGGGATCCGGAATTTCAGCGTAGCTTCATGAAAGCCATTCGCTATCGAGGCGGCTATACATTCATCGGCTGGAACAATGCCCGCCCCTTATTTGCCGACAAGCGGGTGCGTCAGGCTCTGACGCTGCTCACAGACCGACAAGGGATGATCGAGAATCTGCTCTTTGGCCTAGGTGAGCCTGTCGTCGGCCCAATCCACAAGTTCCGGCCCGAATACAATCAGAGTCTGGAACCTTATCCCTATGATCCAGACCGGGCTCTCGACCTGCTGTACGATGCTGGTTGGGATGACGCCGACGAAGACGGAATTCTCGACAAGCGAATCGATGGTGAACTCGTCCCCTTCCGTTTCGAAATGATGATCAATTCGGGAAATCAGCTGCGCAAGGATATTGCACTCGTCGTGCAATCCGAGTTGGCTGACATCGGTATCGATTGCCAGGTCCGTGAACTCGACTGGTCGATCTTTCTGCAGCGGGCAGATACACAGGACTTTGATGCGATTGTCCTGGGGTGGACGGGGAATGTCCGGTTTCCGCCAGATGCCTACCAGATCTGGCATTCTTCCCAGGCAGAGGGCCAGGGCTCCAATTTTATCACCTTCCTCAATGAGGAAGTTGACTCCATCCTGGAAGAATACAGAAAAGAGTTCGATCCCCAGAGACGCGTCGATCTCTATCAGAGATTCCAGGAGATTCTCCACGAAGAGCAGCCGTACACGTTCCTGTGGAAGCAGCGACTCGCCACCTCGTATTCGCGGCGATTCCGCGGCGTCAACTGGTATCCGGGGGCAGATCGCGGCAGTATCGGTGAGATTACGATGGAATGGTGGGTCCAGCCGCCAGAGCGCGCCTACTAGCAGGTCGCGTCAATGCCGAGCACTGAAAGGCCCTCTCCCAGTTGGGAAGAGGGCCTTTTTGCATGGGTACACGCAGTCGGCTCTGCGGGTCAGCGTCCCAATTGTGGCCCACCGCGACCAGGGCACAGAAGACAACGCTCCCTATCTGCAAAGAAGCTTCCCGGCATCCATCGAGGGGTCAGATCGAGTCTGGGGTCGAGGGTGAGCGATGCAGACTGCGTCCCATCCGCCGTCATGACAAAAATATTCGGATTGCCCGTGTGCTCAGAGACAAAGGCGATTCGAGTGCCATCCGATGACCAAGACGGGCTATAGTCGTCATTCTGGGAGTGTGTCAGATTTCGCGGTTCACTGCCATCGGCATTCATCAGATAGATCTCGTCGTTGCCATCCCGATCGCTGACAAAGAGAATCTGCCCCCCGTCAGGTGAAAATGAGGGAGATCGATCATTATCCGGATGGAATGTCAAACGTCGAATCTCGCTGCCATCGGCATTCATGAGATAGATCTGGTGATTGAAGCTAGGGTCATTGTTGCGCGGGTCGGTCTGTGACTCCTCTACGGCAGCGATTTCGGTCGAATCGATCTCTTGAGTTGCATGAATGAAGACCTCTCGACCCGACTCGAAGACGATCTGCGACCCATCAGGAGACCAGGCCGGCTGGCCGTCAAATGCCCGGTGGGTCGTTAAACGCTCGAGGCCGTGTCCATCGGCGTCCATGACGTAGACATTGGCATTGCCATCCCGTCTGGATTCGAAGGTGATCCGAAGGCCGTCGGGCGACCAACGCGGGAATCCGTCACTTCCAGGGGTATCAGTGAGATTTGTCTCGGTGCCGCTGGCGATGGTCATGGCGAAGATGTCGTCATTGAAAGGCTCATGACGTTTGCTGTACGCGATCAGCGTTCCGTCTGGAGACCACGTTGGCGATCGTTCGTCGACATCAGAAGTCGTGATCTGTTGAACATTCGCCCCGTTTGCATCCATCAGATAGATGTCGAAGTTGCCTGATCGTGTCGATGCAAAGGCGATGGCCCCACCGGCGCTGTCATTAGGGGAGAAATCAGTCGTCGAAGTGAGGAAGTCACATCCGACGACGCCTATCAACAGCGAAAGTGCAACAAATTTGATCGCCCGAACTCGTCGATCTCGCAGTGTTTCGCCCACACGTTGCAGCATTCTTCTGTACACATTTAGTCAGAGAAAGATGATGAACACCTCAGAAGAAAATATGACGGAGGTGGCATGAGGGGTAGTGAAGTGATTCTATCGCCAAATCTACTGTTTTCCAGTTGCATAGAGACTCGGAGCAACCAGCCTCTATGCAATGCAGGCATAATCTCGGCAGTCGCCCGAGTACAGAATACTCCGCAGAGAACCACAGGACCTTGTGCTTTCGGGCAGTTCTATGCTGAAAACGCCACAACCGGCTGCGGATCGCTACTGAAGATGTGCGCCCCGTCACAAGAAAACCCTTGAGCCCACCCCGACTTTGGACGTAAGCTTATTGTCACATATCTATCTGGCTCCATCACTTCGTGAATCCCTGACCGCGGCCTGTCGGCCAGGGAGTCGCGACAAATCGCCGGATAAACGGGCTGATTCCGCCCGATTCAAATGATTCTTGGAATCATCGTCACTCTATCAGGGAGGAGTTGCCGATGGACCGAAGTACTCATTGGACGCGTGTGGCCATTCTTGGTTGCATGCTCTTCGCCATTGCCGTCGTACCCGCATTAGCGGCTGACGGCAAAATTACCGGTACCGTCACGGACAGTCAGACTGGCGATCCACTCGTCAGCGCCAGTATCGTTCTGGAGGGAACGAAACTTGGCACTGTGTCCGACGACAAGGGCCGGTATTTCATTCTTAACGTGTCCCCGGGCACATATACGCTGCGCGCTACCTATGTCGGTTACGCGGCGCTCGTCGTGGAAGAGATCCGAGTTTCCGGTGATCTGACGACGACTGTCGACCTCAAACCGAGATCGGAAGCGATTCAGGCGGATGAAGTCATCATCCGTGCCGAACGTCCCATCATCGATAAGAATGCCACCAATGCGGTGCGCATCATCGGTGCAGAAGACCTCGAAATCATGCCTTTCCGGGGTGTGGCAAACGTCTTTGCTCTGCAAGCCGGCGTCGTAGAAGACGAGGGTGCCCTCCATATTCGCGGCTCTCGAGCTGACGAGATCGCTTATTACGTCGAGGGCGCCAGCGTGCGCAACGTCGTGACGGGCAACTCGGCAGTGAATCTCATCGACGAAGCCATCCAAGAGATCCAGCTGCAAGCGGGTGGTTTCAATGCTGAGTATGGTGGTGCCAATGCGGGCGTGATCCTGCAGGAGCTGCAGACCGGTGGGACTGACTTCAAGGTCACCGTCCTGTCTGAGAGTGATGGCGTAGCCTCTGAAGGTGAGACACGTTTCGGTACGCACTCTTACGGCTACAGCAACCAGGTACTCACGCTTAGTGGGCCCGTTGCAGGTAACGACAAGATCCGAGCCTTCGTTGCCAGCCAGCGTCGCGTACAAGACTACCAGGCAACCTACTGGGACGGTTTCAACTTTGACGGCCTGGTCGATTCTGGTGACCGCGGTGGTCGTGTGCATTGGACAGATGCTGATGGGGACGGCACGTCAGAAGCCGACGTCGTCGATCTCAATCTGATCGACGGCAACATCGCACACACCGGTGCTGAGGCAGTGGACTTCAATGGCACACTCGTATTCGACTTCGAACCGGTGAAGTTCCAGATCACTGGATTGTATTCGGACGAGTCGTTGGAGTTTAATCCCGCGCCTATTCGCAATATGTTGAGCACGGACCGGCTTCCCGAAGCGGACCGCAGTTCCAGTCTGATGAACTTCAAGGCGACGCATCTGCTCGATCCGAGCATGTTCTATGAGGTCAGTTTCAGTCTCTATAGCCAGGATCGCGAGATTGCAGATCCGACCTTCGGCAGCAATTGGTGGGTGCAGAACGACAGCTTTGCTGTCGCCAACGCCAATCCTGACTGGGCCGGTGCCTACACCAATAAGAGCACCAATCCGACGCCATACGATCTGAATGGGTTCCCCTTCAATCGCCCGGGAACGCCGTCAAATTGGATCAGTGGCTCGGACCGTTCCAGTGCCTACATCCAGGAAGATGATGTTTACTGGGGTCTAGGTGCGGCGCTCACCAAGCAGACTGATATCCACCAGATCAAGGCGGGTTTCGATTACCAGAAGTGGACGACCCGTCGCTACGGCATCACACTGAACTCGATTCGTTCAGGTATTGCCAACACGTATCCGCACCTGGATGCAGTCTACGACAAGTACTACGCAGGCCAGATCAGCCAGTCGCAGATTCTCAACGAGTTGATCACTGCCGCTGAGGCAGCACCAGCTGGTACTGGAAATCTGGCGGAATTTGAGTCGTTCATCCGTAACACGAGCCGTGCCGACTATTTCGGTTATGACGTGTTCGGACGTGAGAATGATGGTTCAGGTCTGGATGCTCCGCGACACCCGACCTTCGGTGCCGCGTTTATCCAGGACAAGATCGAATACAACGACTTGATCGTGAACGCTGGCCTACGCATCGATTATTTCGATGTCGACAGTTGGCGTTTCAAAGATCCCGCGGCGCCGATCAGGAATGCGACGGAATTCTCGATCGATCTGGAGTCGATGCAAAAGACCCGGACCTTCACTGAGCTGAGTCCCCGGTTGGGCTTCTCTTTCCCAGTGTCGGACCGCACGGTTTTCCACGTGCAGTACGGTCGCTTCTCGCAGATGCCTGCGCTGCGCAGCTCATTCACGGGTGGCGCGCGTCTGGCGCTGGAACTCGGTGGACAGAACCTCATCAACAACCCGAGTGCCTTCGACCTCGAGCCCATGCGCACAACACAGTATGAGCTTGGTTTCGAGAAGCAATTCTCTGAGGTGGCTTCCTTCGACATCACTGGTTTCTACCGTGATGTGAAGGGCCAGATTCAGATGGCTCGCCAGAATCTCAACTCGACGGCGCAGAATGCGAGCGCCTACAACTACTTCCAGAATGGTGATTTCGCCACGACGAAGGGGTTGGAATTCGTTTTCAAGCTGCGACGGACGAATCGTCTGCGCTCCGAGCTCTACTACACTATGTCTGACGCTCGTGGGTCGGGTTCGACCACGGCGGCTGGACTGTCCGGTATCGAGAATGATTCCAACGTGCCCACGATCATCTCGCCTCTCGACTTCAACGAGACGCATCGTGGCTCGCTGTACTTCGATTACCGGTTCGGAGAGGACGACGGAGGCCCGATTTTCAGCGAGTTGGGGGCCAATCTGCTGTTCCGCTTCTCCAGTGGCCACAACTTCACTTTCTCTGAAGGATCTCTGGGCCAGACCGGTCCTGAGGATGGTGGCCTCTTGAACAGCACGGACCCCCGCACGCGCAAGCCGCTGGAGTCTGTGAACCGTTCGACAACGCCTTGGACTTTCCAACTCGATCTTCGCGTCGACAAGGGGTTCAACCTGATGGGACTCGAAGCCAAGGCCTACACATATATCGAGAATCTCTTGGACCGTCAGAACGTGCTCAACGTATATCAGCGCACGGGTAGTACGACGGATGATGGGTTCCTCACCAACCCGAGTCTGAGCAGCGAGATCGTCAATGCGAGTGGTGGCCTGACTTATCAGCAACTTTACCAAGCCATCAACATTGCGAATCGCCAGCACCACTGGTTCAACGAAGGTGGAGACCTATATGACGAGCCGCGGCAGATTCGCTTCGGCATCGAGTTGGGGATATAAAGCATGACTCGACCAGATATCCGTCGATCCAAAACAAGGATGAGCGCAATGAGGAAGACGATTACCGCCGTGGCCGCTTTTGCGGTCCTGGCCGGCAGCGTCGCTCCCGTCACCGCGCGTGACGACCGCCCGTCACCTGCTGCCAAGGTGGCGCAGGACTATGCCTTCGGCGAGCGGGCGCTGCTGAATATCAACAACATGTCACTGTGGTTTAAGCGGGATGGTTTCTCCGCCCGCAATCCGCTGACAGACAACTCCGGCGTTACGTTTCCCCGTTCAACGGACCAAGTGATTTTCCAGGATGGTATTATCTGGGGCGGCCTGGTTCAGGACGGCGATCCGCAGGAATTGCGTGTCGGCGGTCAGACCTACGAGATCGGTACCCTGCCTGGTGCCATCGTCTCCAGAGGTGTAGCCGAGGATCCGAATGATCCGAGTGTCCGCATCTACCGGATTCGGCGCGACTATCAAACAGCCGATTTGCGTTTGGATGCCTCAGAGATACTAGGTGTCGGCCTCAGCGAGGTCACCGCCGCCGATGAGGCTGCTGTTCGTGCCCAGTATGCCAAGGACTGGCAGGAGTGGCCCGCGGCAAAAGGCGCTCCTTACTACGACAATGACGGCAACGGCAGTTACGATCCGTCAGTCGATGAGCCCGGCGTCGCCGGTGGAGACCAGGTTGCCTGGTTCGTCATCAACGACCTCGATCTTGGCACCACAGCCGCTCTGTATGGGTCGAAGCCGATTGGCCTCGAAGTTGGGGTCACCATGTGGGGGTATGCGCGTACCGATGCCCTCGGTGATGTGATCTTCAAGAAATACGTGATCGTCTATGAGGGCACGTCCACCACTCCGGATGATGCGACCATCAACGACATGTATCTCGCCCAGTGGTCCGATCCTGATCTGGGTGATGCCGGTGATGACTTTGCCGGCGCTGATGTCGATCTGAGTCTTGGCTACGTCTACAATGGCCAAGCGGATGATTCACACTATGTCGGCTTCGGTCTGGCGCCGCCTGCAGCAGGGTACGACTTCCTGCAGGGCCCTATCGTGCCAGTCTACCTGACGGATGAAAACGGTGAGATCGCTGTCGATGAGGACGGCAATCAGCTTCTCGATGAGTCGAAGGAGGCGATCTACAATTTCGGCCGCCGCCCCGGCTATGAGAATCTGCCCATGACCTCTTTCGTCTACTTCGCCGCCGGTAGTGCCATTGGCGATCCAGAGTTGGGTGAGTATGTGGGTACAGAGGAGTGGTACAATCTGCTGCGCGGATTCCAGCCGCAGCCCGACATCAGTCAGCCGGTTCCGTACACAAACCCGATCACTGGCGCTGACACCAAATTCACGCTGGATGGTGATCCTACCCGCGCCACGGGTTGGAATGACGGCATACCGCTACCACAGGGAGACCGTCGCATCGTTTTGGATACTGGTCCCTTCACGATGGCATTGGGTGACACCCAGGAAGTCGTCATCGCCCTGCTTGGCGCCGTCAGTTCAACGCGTCTGCGATCTGTCGCACAGCTGAAATTCACAGATCAATTCGTGCAGGATGCCTACAACAGCGCCTTCCAGGTTCCGTCGCCACCATCGGCGCCGTCGGTTCGGCTCGCAGAGCTCGATCAGACGGTCGTCCTTGATTGGGGATGGGATCCTTCGTCGGTCGCCAGCACCGAGGGTGACCAATCCGCTGGATTCGCTTTTGAGGGCTACAATGTGTATCAACTGCCTTCAGCCGAAGCGACACTTGGTCAAGGCCTGAAATTGGGAACATTCGATGCAGAGAACGGTGTCACCACTATTCTCGGCATCGATCTCGATGAAGTATCAGGTATCGTGCTCGACGTGCCGCAGCAGGTGGGCGGCGACTTTGGTGTCCGCAGGAATCTGCGGCTGAGCACGGATGCGCTCCGCGGTGGTCCGCTGGTGAATGGCCAGGAGTATTACTTTGCCGTCACCGCTTATAATCGGGCAACTGGTGACGCCGCCGCAGTGACAACACTCGAAAGCTCGCCGCAACTGCTGATCGCCAAGCCGCAGTCACCACCTGTTGGCACACGCTATGCGGCAGAAGCGGCACAGGTTTTTGAGGGTGCGCACATGGCCGGTGCCAGTGATGGTACGGTGATGGCTGCCGTCGTCGATCCAACACAGACCAAGGGTCACGAGTATCAGGTCGCGTATTCTACCGATGCTGACGGCGTCACGAGCTGGACATTGAGCGATCTGACGATGGGCGGCGGTGCATTGTTGTCCAATCAGACCGACCAGGCTGGTACAGCCCTCTATATCGGTTCCGATGGCTTCGAGGTCCGTGTTTCGGGTCCTCCGTCGGGAATGAAAGATTGGGACGCGGTGGATCGTTGGTTCACCTGGGTCAATGCGGGTGCCTGGGGCGCTGAAGGTTTCAATGGTGCCATGACGGGCGATCCGAACAATCAGTGGTTCGCGCCAACAACCCTCACACCTGATCAGTTGCGTACGGTCGAGTTGCGTTTTGCCGATGTAAACGAGGGCAACGACGAGAACACGTACAAACCGATCGATGTGACCAGCGAGAACGTCTCCTATGCATATCGATATATGCGCAATGCAGGTGGCGATGTTCCGGCAGCAGCAGACATGACAACTGCAGCCGTTGGCTGGGACCAGGGACAGTATGTCCTGGCAACCGAGGGGGCAGGTGTCTATCCCTTCCAGGAGCGCAACCCGATCGCGCTTTCCGCCTGGGATATCGAGTCAGATCCACCGCGCCGCCTCGAGGTTGGTTTCCTCGAGAATTTGCAGCCCGGTGGCCTGGTGAACGGCGCCTACGGGCCGGCATTCTACAATGATGCGAGTAACATCGCCGGTAGTGGCCCTCGTGAGTGGCTGTTCATCTTCGATCTCGATTACACCGACCCGAATCAGGGCCAGAACAGCGATATCCTGATACGCAACGGCCCTATTCCTGACGTTACCAGCGGAGAAGAGAATCTGCCGTTCATGTGGATTATTTTCGCTGAGCGTCGTCGAGAGGCCGACTTCCCAAGCAATGGTGATTCGTTCACGCTGATTGCCAACCACGTGAACACCGCTGCTGATGTATTCACCTTCACGATACCGGGTGCGGATGTTTCGGATGAATTCCTGGCTGAAGATCTGGGCAAGATCACAGCCTTCCCGAATCCGTACTACGGCGTCAACGAGGCGGAGACGAGTCGTTACAGCAAGTTCGTCACCTTCTCGCATCTGCCGCCGAAGACGAAGATTCGCATCTTCGATCTATCGGGCACGTTGGTGCGATTCCTCGAGAAGGATGATGCAGATCAGTTCCTGCGTTGGGACCTTGAAAACAACAACGGTTTGCCGGTGGCGAGCGGAATATTCGTTGCTCACATCGATATGCCAGACGTGGGCAAGTCGAAGATCCTGAAGCTTGCGGTCATCGCCGAGCAGCAGTTCCTCGAGAACTTCTAGCCCACCAGCACGAGCGATAGGAAAGACAAATGACAGTTACTCGTAAGATCGCGATGTTCGTGTTGGCACTGGCACTGGTCTGCATGGGGACGGTTGACGTCCACGCAGCAGGACAGAATCGGGCCGGCACTGCGGCCGCCATGGAGTTGTTGATCCCTGTCGGCGCGCGTGATATGGCACTGGGAGGCGCTTCTGTGGCCACGACCAGTGGCCTGGCAGCTCTACACTGGAATCCGGCGGGTCTGAGCCGGAACAACAACGACGCGGAGTTAATGGTGTCCACCATGTCGTATCTGGCGGACATTCGCGTTAACTACATCGCCGCGAGCGCAGATTTCGGCGTCGGTACTTTCGCCGCCGATATCAAAGCACTCGACATTGGTGACATTCCAGTTACCACGGCTGAGCAGCCGGATGGGACGGGGGGCGTCTATTCGCCCACCTTCTTCACGCTCGGCGTGCACTATTCAAAGGACCTGACCGATCGCATCTCCGTGGGCGGCACGACGCACTACATCGTCAACCGCATCGAGCGTGTTGACGCCACGGCGATGTCCTTCAGTGCCGGTTTGCAGTATGCAAATCTCGGTGGCGTTGACGGACTCGATCTTGGCGTCGCTCTGAAGCACATTGGTCAGCGTCTGGAATACGATGGCTCGGCACTGTTGAACCGTGGTGAGCTGAATGGTCTACGGCGTGAGCCTTCCGACTATAAGGTTCAGCCTGCGTCGGCAGATCTGCCGTCTCTCTTCGAAATCGGTCTTGGGTATAGCTATAATCCATCCGGTCTCGGTGAGGTCAATATCAATTCGGTTTTTCGTCACAACAATTACGCCTATGATCAGTTGCGCACGGGCGTCGAGTATGTTGTGAATGACTTCTTCGCCATCCGGGGTGGATTCGATTACGCCACCAGCTCGGACGACGACTATCTGTATGGAACGAGCTTCGGTTTCGGCGTCCAGACCGGTGTTGCCGGTCTCGAGGATGTGCGCATTGACTATGCGTATTCCAATGTCGATTTCTTCGACGCTCTCAACACCTTCACCTTCCAGGTTGGTTTCTGAGGTGAGTCGGTGGTTTGTCTTGGGGGCCGCTCTCCTAATTGGGGGCGGCCCCCTTTCTTTTATGTCCTGCCAGAGCCCAGCGCTCACGGCCGGCAAGCTGTATCTGAAGCAGCAGAAATTCGATCTCGCGCTGCAGCAATTGGAGCTTGCTGTCTCCCAGGATTCCACCAGTGCAGACGCATACTACCATCTGGGTAGAGCGTACGGTCTGGCGGGCTATCATATCGATATGGTCGTCGCCTTCGATCGCTCCCTCACGTTGAGCAGCAAGTACGAAGAGCGGATTTCGGCCGAACGCTTGCACTACTGGACGCGCATGTATAATGATGGTGTTCGCATCGCGGCCATGAGTCACCCCGATCTGGTGCGGGCAAGCGGCAAATTTCGGCTCGCGACAAAGATTATTCCCGATCGCTTGCAGGCGTGGCGAAATCTTGGACTCACTCTCTATCGTATCGGCGAGTTTGACGACGCAATCTCCTCCTTCGAATTCGTCACGCAGTTTGCCCAGTCCGACACGGCGAGCTTGAATGCCCTTGGAACACTCTATCTTGGCGAGTCGCGTGACGCAGAAGCGATCGCCCAGTTTGAGAAAGCCCTGGTACACGGTGAGCAGCTTGTCACCTTGACCAATCTCGCCGTCGCTCTGTCTCGAGTCGGCGACCTGGCAGCGGCG
>JABJJN010000006.1 GCA_018660835.1 Gemmatimonadota bacterium
CCAGTGTCACCGCTTCATGCAGCGTCAGCTGAATGGACTCAAGGCGAGCGAAATGCGCATCGCTGAAGACCTTGAAAAACTCCGCAACCATGAGTCGAGCGATCTGCTTCTCATCGATATCCGGCGGCAGAAAGTACGTCTCAGGAAACAGATAGCCTTCCAGAGAACTGGCGGGGACACCGAGTTGAGCGATGAGACTGTCGTCATTGGTGGCGGCGATGAAGTGGCTCGAGTCGGCGAGTTCTGCCGCCTGCAAAATCGATGCGATCTCGTGACGAGTGAGGCCCTCGGGGATGGTGACGCGAACCATCTCCAGCGGCGCTTCGAGCAGAGTGTCGAGTAGTTGTCCCGTCGAGGCAGTGCCCGTGAGCCGATAGTTGCCCGCTTCGAGTTGGTCGCTCACACCACGCCATCGCGCCAACCACACAAAGTAGCGGGCATGCTGGATCAGTCCCGCTTGCTGCAGACGTTGGCCAATGGCACGGGCGCTCATGCCTGAGGTGATAGAGATATCCGTCACTGCGGCGCCCGTCGGCTGCCCAAGGCGCCAAAGTCCGGTCGCCGCAACCAGCAGGAGGACGACGAGTGCGCTCAAGCTCCAACGCATCAGCGTACGCATAGACTTTATCGGTCGTGAGGGCAGACGGGCAGCCATTTTCGACGAAGGTAATTATGCCGGGGAACGGTGATCGGGGTGTGCGTTACTGGACGCACAAGACGACCCATCCGGGGAAGACAGGCGTTAAGCACAGGCGAGTGTAGCCGCGCCTTGCAGCGATGTCAAGATGAGCGATGTGGGCCTGCGGGCCGAGAATTTAGCGGCGAAACAAGCGCAGAAAGAATTCATGCAAACCACCGCTCAGTGGCATAGGTTCGCTGGCAAGATCGTCCACCGAGTCGTCCTCGTCGATTGTGTCGACATAGGGTTCGTCCGTCGTTGTGCGTGAGGGGCTCAGCTTGCGCAGAAATGAGCGATAGCGCTTACGCCGTCTGGCATAGTCATCGTCAAGCTGTGCGAACAGATCTGCGTGTTGTGTGGCTCGCTGTGCGCGCTGCTGCTCCAGTTCAGGCAACTGCTCGGTAAAGGCGCGGCCATAACCCCAGCAGCGTTTGTGCGCCGTCAGATGCACAAGCCGACCCTCCGTCACAAGACCCGAACCGGCGATGGCGCCTTTCGTAAAGACCTGTGTGCGTCCACTGTCACGAAGGGATCTACTGTGCACGACCTTGCTGCTGCGGCTTGCATCGATGAGTTCCGCCAGCACGCCATCGACCTGTGATGTGGGTGTTATCTCGCGAGTCGGATGCGCAATCGCTTCTACGAGGGCGCTGTGCAGAACCTGATCGTAGCGTTCCTCGAGCATCTCGGGATCGCCAAAGATCTCAATGAACAGATCCTGGCCGACGGCGCTCACACAGCCCACCTGGCCTGGCTGCAGGGGAAAGACGCGGCTCAGATCACCGACGTCGTCGCCGAACTGGTCAAAGACGGCACACACATCCTGTGTCGAGGAGACTGTGCCCGTATGATTCAGATATTCCTTGATCCGATCCCAGATCCGATGCTGGTGATTGTCACCGTGTCTCGATAGTTGCTCGAGTTTGAAGGCGCGCAGATACCAGGGACAGGCGGCGGTATCCGTAAAAGCAGCCTGGTAGACCGTCGGTTGGCCCGCCTCGACACAATTAACAGGGATCGATGCCCGCCTGCCTGGCGGCACGAGACAACTGAACTGCACCGCACGTAACTGTGTGGGGCCGACGAGAATATCTGATTCACCGACCAACACAGCCGAGGGCAAGGGATTGTCGATGTGAACCTGTGTGACGATCCCTGTATCTGACAGGCGCACGCCGCGTCGCATCGCTTGTGTCAGACTCACAACGTCTGGCGGATCGGGTGCCAGGTGTGATGGGAACACGGGGTAGACGACCATGTTTGGCAGATTCGCCGTCGCATCGAATTGCGGCGGGCCCAACAGCAGATCTTCAAAGCTGTGGCGCAGGGTGTCGGCGAGGGGAGTGGCCACCGCTTGTCAGCCGACGAAGGCGCGTGTGACCTGGTAGGCGCCGATGGCGAAGCCCAGACTGCAATAGCCGGCGAGGGCTGCCAAGCCAACCAGGGCAGGGAAGAGTCCAACCATCCACGGATCTACCTGACCGGCGCTGCGGCGCAATTCAAGCACCGCCAGGGAAGCGTCATGACCGAAAACGGTGCCGACCGTGGCGACGGCGGCGGCGAGCACAAGCTGCGGCGTCGACCAGTGCAGGAAGGAATCGAGCAACACGACACTCGACACCGCCAGAATCAGACACAGGGGCCAGCGCAGATGCCCGTGCCAGACATGCTGAAGTCTGGTCGTATACAGGGCAGCTGCTGCATAGGGACCCAACAGCAGCATGCCGCAGCTGAGACCGATGGCCAAGGTCAAGATGACTTTCGGATCCGGATCCCCCCAGGCGATCAGAAAGCCGATCACAAAGACCCCACCCAGCAGGCTGCTTGCCATCGATAGACGGTCGAGAAAGCTGCTGAGTGGATCCACAGGCACGTCAAATCTGGAGATAGTGGTGGTGGTGGTGACAGGTCGATCAGAGCGGGCGTATATGAGTAGTATCGGCGACTTGCGCTTTATCCGTAGAGATCTTCCGAGTCACGATCGATTTCCTCGATGATCTGGGCTGCTCGCTTGCGACCTTGAAGACCCGGGCGGGCCAGATATTTTGCTCGGCCACCGACGAACAGCACAGCCGGTTCGTCCTTCTGGGTGTCCAGTTTTACGACATCCCCTTCCTGCAGTTCGGCGACCTCATTCAACGACAGGGCACCGCGCGCAACCTGGAGATGAACAGGGATCTTCATCTTGCCGAGGGCGCGACGCTGACGGCTAACCTGCGCTGGATCGGCGTCGCGTGTGCGTGTGCCCGGTGCGGGTGAGATCTTCGCTGCCAGGGGTTCGAGTGTGCCGAGTGGGTAACACAGATGTACGAGGCCCGTCGCGGAGCGGGCATTGGCTTCGAAGGCGACGACGAAACAACCGTCTCCGGGGGCGGCGATCTGGATAAACTCCGGGTTTGTTTCCAGACCCACCTCAGTGGTTTCCACCCGTGCCACCGGTTCCCACGTGGCCTCCAGATCGGCAAACATCCGGCTTGCGAGCTTGTTGATGATGTTCATCTCGATCTGCGTCAGCGTGCGATCATCACTACCCACAAAGGAGCGGCCCTGTCCGCCAAAGGCACGATCGATGATCG
>JABJJN010000005.1 GCA_018660835.1 Gemmatimonadota bacterium
CTTTTTCCAGGGCTCCGCGGACCGACCCATGTTCTTCAAGATCTACTGGGAGGATCTCGACTATACCGGTGACGGCCGCGACGACGATCTCGATGGCCTGATAGATGAAGAGTATCTGAATCAGAAAGACGATGATGGCGATGGTGCCATTGATGAGGACATTCACCATCCCCTCAAGGGCCGGAAGTGGCCGATCATGGCCTTTGGCCTCGGGTTTGCCATCATGCTCTATACGGTGCTCAGCTTCTTCGGTATGCCCATGTTCTTCGTTTGGGGCTATATCGGGGGTGTCGCTCAGGTTGGGGTGGCGACATTCTTCAATCTGTTTACGGAATTCATCGGCGCCCTGATCGCACGACGTTATTTCTGGAAGAAATACGGAAAACAGGAATGGCGACGATATGCCATGGTCCTGGCCGTCGGCTACGGCGTAGGACTGGCCCTTGTCGGCATGTTCTGTGCCGCCATTCTGATGATCAGGAAGGCAGTGTCAGCGACCGTTTTCTAAACGCCAGCCGACCTCACTGGTATGTGACCTGCCGGCAGGCGCGTGTCTAGCGCCCTGCCTCACGGATTCCGTCTGCCTCGTTCACAAGTTGTAGTACCAATCCACCCGCCAGCAGTAACACGACGACGACCGCCATTCCCACGCGCTGCGAGTCGAAGGCGCTTGTGAGTATGCCCAGTAGCAGGGGCCCGATGAAGGCCGTCGCCTTTCCCGAAAACGCGTAGAGTCCGAAGAACTCGCTTTCTTTCGAAGGCGGTACGAAGCGTGCCATCAATGATCGACTTGCTGCCTGAACCGGGCCGGAAAGCAAGCCGATCAACACAGCGCCTGCCCAGAAGACGCGAAGATCCTGTGCCACGACGGTCGTGATGGCAGCGATGATCAGCCCTGCAATGCTCACCTCGATCGTACGCTTGCCACCATATCGATCGTCGAAGAATCCAAAGGCAAAGGCGCCGATGCCGGCAGCGACATTGATCACCAATCCGAAGATCATCAGATCGTCGAAGCTGAATCCCCACGTGCCTGTGGCATAGAGTCCGCCGAAGGCGAAGACCGTGATCAACCCATCGTTGTAGAGCAGACGTGCCAGCAGCAGGCGGGCAATTTGTCGATAGCGACGGATCTGGGACAGTGTCCGGCGTAGTTCGCGAAAGGCTCCTCTCGCCGCTGACCATGTGCTGGTTGTGCGCTCGCCTTCCGGTTCCTTGACCCAGAGAAAGAAGGGAACGCTGAACAAGGCGAACCAAACTGCCACAAGAAGATTGACGGCTCGCACATGTTCGCCATTCGTAGCGAAGCCAAACCAGGGGGTGTCCGTGCTGACAAATCCGACCATGGCAACGGCCATACATAGCAGTCCACCAACATAACCGACGGCCCAGCCAATACCTGACAACCGGCCGATGCGTTCGACGGGCACCAGATGTGGCAGGAAGGCGTTGTAGAAAACACTGCCTAACTCGAAAGCAACATTGGCGATGACAAACCATGTCAGGGCCAGCAGGATCTGTCCCTGCTCTGGAAAGTAGAGACCCGTTGTGGCTACAACACACAACGCCGTCGTCGCCGCAAGAAAACCACGACGGCAGCGACAACTGTCAGCGATGGCCCCCAGGGCGGGAGAGAGCAGAGCAACGCAGAGACTGCTTATGGCGACGGCACGCGACCAATACATGGTCCCCGACACGACGTCGGCAGCAATGGCCCGCGTGAAGTAGGAGGAATAGATAAAGGTGACGACAAGCGTGGTGAATGAGCTGTTGGCGAAGTCGTATAAGGACCATCCCCACAGCGCCCGACGTTGGACGCCGGCCTGAATGCTCATGCGGATATCACTCCCGTGTGTATCCAAGGGTAGCGATCTGCGTCGCGATCTGTCTACTCGTGTCAGCTTGCGGGGGAAGGGGGGAGCAGATTGATTGCCCAGATCTGACAAGGGGTAAGTCTACTCTTCAATCAGCGCAGAAAGGGAAAATGTGTCCGCATCAGACTCGACGACGCCAGAGCTAGAAGGCAACGTGGCCATCGTCACCGGCGCCACCGGTGGAATCGGCCAGGCGATCTGTCACGAACTCACCCAAGCTGGTGCGTCAGTTCTCGTTCACGGGAATCGGCAGCAGGCAGCAGCTGACAGACTGGCGAACGAACTCACAGTCAGCGGTGGGAGTGCGCACGCCTTCTGCAGTGACCTAACGGACCCGGCAGCAGCCATTCAGGTGATGAACATCGCCACCGAGACCTTTGGCGGGGTTGATCTGGTCGTCAATAATGCCGGTGTGACCCTCGGTGGACTTGGTGTCGAACAGCTCGATGTCAAAGACTGGTTACAGGTAACGGACATCAATCTGCACAGCGTCTTCGACATGTGTCAGGCGGCGATCCCGAGACTACGCGCTCGTGGCGGTGGCGCGATCGTCAACATCGCTTCAAACATCGTCAACAGCTTACCTGGAGGCAGCGCTGCCTATGCGACGACGAAAGCCGGGGTCGTGGCTCTGACGAAGGTTCTGTCTAAGGAAGTCGCGCACGAAGGCATTCGGGTGAATGCTCTGTCTCCTGGGCTCATCGCGGCGGGGATGGGCCAGGGCGCCATCGATCGACGCACACAGGAACAGATGACGCGTTTTCTTGAGTCGATCCCCAGTCGGCGCCCTGGAGACGCACAGGAAATCGCGGCGGTTGTACGCTTTCTGTGCTCACCCGGTGCCAGCTATCTCACAGGTCAGAATCTGACCGTGAATGGTGGCGATCGAACCGAATCATATCAGTAGGGGGCAGGCCAACCCGTCATACGACGACGTCGATGTCGCGTGAATTGGGGGACACACCTGGAGAGGCGGTGTCGTCGTCGGCAGCCTCTTGCTCAGATTGACTGCTGCGCTTGTGTGATTGCTGCTGCGGACGCCCCTCATCTGTCTCACGATCAACGCGATTTTCGGGGCCATCGCTCTGCTCGGTAGGTACCGGTCTCGTCTGATCGCGAGCGTGCTCTTCGTCGAGGCGCATTGCCGCCAGACGCTGCCCTTGATCAGAATTCGACTGCTGGATCTGCTGTTCGCGAGATGCGAGCGGCGCTTTCGACATGTTGTCCTGTAAGTCGATAGAACGCATAGGTTACCACGCCTGTGACGGTCAGTCGAAAGAAGAGTTCTGTGCTATGTACCCATTCGCAACGTGCCTCGTCAAGAGCGACGCATTGGCGAGGTTATCTTCTATTACCCAGGATCCAATAGATGATTCCCGCAATGCCAAACAGGATGAGCGCATTCCAGCCGAAAATGTAGAGTGCGGCGATGGCGCCAATGACGGCCATCACCCGTTGTTCGCGTGGGTTCATTGTCCGTCTCCGGTGGTCGCTGAGAGCTGAAGGTAGACACGTCGCATGGCTTCCAATTTTCCTGGATCCTTGGTGACACTGTCGAGAGTGAACATCATGACGCCGCTACTGCCGCCACTGCTGCCGTCTTTCAGGACACGGGCGAATTCCTCTGGCTCAACGCGGGGCTCGTCGTGGGCCTGAACGATCGGCCACAGTCGGGGAAATCCATCAGCTGGTAAGTCAAAGTGTGCAGCAAAATAGTCGACGTACTCGCGCACGTATTCCGGCGTCTTACCTGATCTGCCGTGATAGATCATTGGACTGAAGACATCCACATAGGGTGACAGGGCAGAGAAGTCGAGTCCAAGACAGCGTCGCCGGACGCCGGCCAGATCCTCGTCCTTCCAGGCTACCTGGTAGTTACCAACCAGCGCTTGCGGATTGTGCTGCTTGACGATCTGATGTATTTCCCGCGCCCAATCTGCGAGGACCGATACTCGCCAGTCTTCCCACTCCCGCGCGGCATGCATGAAGATCCAGCTAGACTGTTCCTCAATCGTGCCCTCTGGCAAGGTGATACCCGAGTGCTGCTGGAAAGTGGCCCGGCAACTTTCATTGAAGCAGGTTTTGACGAAAATGGGGTATGGGTCCTCGAACTGCGCATGCCAATGGAGGTAGTCCATCCAGACACCATCCAGTGAAGGCAATTCGGCAAGCAAGTCTCGTAAGGCCTGCATGCGGAAAGCACGAAATCCAGGATCCGTCGGGCACGCACCGAGGAACCATGTAGCAGGTTCAACCTCTTTGCCCATGTCGTCGACGGGATGGGCCTCCGGGTGCCTGGCAACGTAGTCGCCGTATTGGCCATTGAGGGTGGCGAATTCGGCAAATACCAGGCAGCCCTCGGCGCGCGCGCGTTCCACGGTTTGAGTATCGAGGCTTGCCCCATGTATGAAAACCGCATTGACCCCATAGTCGTCCAGTTTCAGTCCTTGCTTCCAGAAAGAAGCTGGATGACCATACGTACCCCGAATCATCGGTGGCAGATCAGGAGCCATGGAAGTTGCTTCCGGCTGAGCGGAACCGGATTGACTCAGAGTCAGTCCGGCCAGCAGGGCGAGGTGCCAACGCATGTCGCTATCTCAAGTCCGATCAAGTCAGGTCGAAATGCGGACGGGAACCTATGTTGGAATGCCGGCAAGTATGGTACCGGCAACACAAAGGGGCAAGCGATGAATGAGAATGGATGCCATGAGGATTGATCAGACGGATCTCGAGATACAGAGAGAGCCCTTTGCACGTCCCTTTGCTTTCAAGGGATCCGCCTTTCATGAGAAGTGGAACCTGATTGCTCGGCTCCGTGATGATACGGCAGGCACCCAGGCCTTCGGTGTGGGAGGACTGGCCGTCCTGTGGTCAGATTCGCGGGTGTTTGCACGCCACTCGGAAATGGGCGGCAATGCGCTGATGGTTGCTATCCTCGAACGGGGCTTGGCACTTGCCAAGGACGTGGGGGAAGTCGAGAGCCCGCCCCAACTCCTGAGCTCTATTCTCCCCGCCGTCGAAGACTATGCACGCGTCGTGACGGGTGTCAGGGATCTGTCGAGGACTTTCATTCTCAATGCTCTCGTTGCTCTCGACAATGCTGCCTGGATTCTCTGGAGTAAGAACCATGGAGTCACGGCCTTCGAATCCCTTGTTCCCTTGCAAGCCCGTGACAGCCTTGCTGTACGACAGCAACAGCTGGCACTGGCGCCGGCAGTGGGCTACAACATGCCCGATGCGCAGGTCAGGTCACTGCTGCAGGAAGGGGCGGGCATATTGAAGGTGAAAATCGGCCACCCCGGAGACGAAAAAGCGATGGTCGCAGGTGACATTGCCGGCTTGACTCGTCTGCATCGCCTCGTCGGGGATGCCCCGACACCCCTCACGACCGACGGACGAGTCGCATACTATCTCGACGCCAATGGTCGTTATACCCATCGGGAACCGTTGGAAAGGGTCCTGGATGCGGCGCTTCATATCGGTCTTGGTGACCGCATCTTACTGCTTGAAGAGCCCTTCGCTGCAGATGTCGTAGAGGACACCGACGTGCACGGATTGCCGGTTCAGATTGCCGCGGACGAGTCGCTGCACGACCCGGAAGACGTCGAGCGGCGTCGTCAACTCGGCTATGGGGCGATCGCCATCAAACCAGCGGGGAAGACGATGAGCATCGCCTTTGACATGGTCGCCGCTGCCCAGAAGGCTCAATTGACGGCCTTCGTCGCGGACAATGCATGCGTCCCCTGGCTGGTGGAATGGAACAAGAACATTTCCGCCCGCCTACCGTGCTTTCCCGGAGTCCAAGGCGGATTGATCGAGTCCAATGGTGCCGAAAACTACGGTCGTTGGTCACAGATGCTTGAACAGCACCCATGTGCCGGCGCAGGTTGGCTGGCGGCCAGAGACGGTGCTTTTCATCTCGACGACGACTATTGGCACAGATCCGGCGGTATCCTACTTGACCCTCGGCCCTATTCTGATCTGTTGCGGACCTGACGGATCTCTATTCGGCCGGCGTCAAGTCCTGCAGATCGCCTCGGTACACCCACGTATCCTCGCGGACATAGTGAGTTGCAAAGGCGAGACGGGGGAGGTCCGTCGTCTGATTGGCATACGAACCGTGAACGGTGAGACTCGAGAAGAACACGCCACCTCCCGGGCCGACTTCCAGATACTCCACATCGTCAGGGCCAATCGTGTGGATGTCATGTGAGGTCATGGTCTGCGTCCACTGCTCGCCGTCGGGACCACGCATTTCGTAGTCCTGTTTCCAATCGGCGTGCTGATCTGACTCGCGAACCCTGCCCGCTGACTGTAGCCCATCATGGTGACTACCTGGGACGACGACGAGCCCTCCATTGGTCGGCCCCGTGTCACTGAGGGCGATCCAACAGGCCATCAACGTATTTGGTTCATTACGGATGTAGTGGGTATCCTGATGCAGGGCCACGCCGGTGCCTCCCGCAGGTGCCTTGGCCATATACATGGTCTGCACAATTCGTGGACTGCCGCCGATCATCTGGCGAATTTTACCAACCACATTTGGGTGACGCGCAATGGCCGTATAGGGTGCTTCGGACTGGTGATTCTGCAGCCCTGAGGGGCGCTGGTCACCGTACTGTCGATCACATTCGAGGAACGCGTCGACCTCTTCCTTGGACAGAAGATCAGGAAGTACGAGATAGCCGTGTTCGCGGTAGTGGAGCAGCTGGGCATCTGTAAGCTGCACACTCATTGATAGACTCCACCTGTGATTGGCGAATAGATTTCGACATTGCACCATAGCATAACTTGACGAATCAGAATATCATCGAGATCGCATGCCGGCAAGACGGCTGGCAGCAAAACAGGAGATTGCATTGCCTGATCAGAGACAGCGTCCCGATTGGGATGAGTACTACATGCGAATTGCCATGGCGGCAAGATCACGGGCCGATTGTCTTGGAAATCGTGTCGGCGCGGTCCTCGTCCTCGACGATCGCATCATCTCTACCGGCTACAATGGCACGCCCGCCAATATGACCAACTGCACCGATGGTGGATGCCTGCGTTGTTCGCAGCGGGACAGATTCGCCTCCGGAAAGGCGTATGATCTGTGCATCTGTGTGCATGCCGAACAGAATGCGCTGCTCGCGGCGGCACGATTCGGTATCGCCACAGAGGGATCTCGAATCTTCTCGACCATGCAGCCCTGTTTTGGATGTACGAAGGAGTTGCTACAGGCGGGGATAGAGAAGGTTCACTACCTGCATCCCTGGGTCTATCCCGACGAACAGATGCAACAGACTTATCAGCAGCTTCAGCAGCAGTTTGGTGGCGGCATGGTTGCCGTGGAAATCGAAGACGAAGAGGCAAACTGGGCCGTTTCAAAGGGGCGGACAGAATAGCATAAATCTCTTTGGTTTTGGCGTTTTTGTGGTATTTTTGTGCGAATGTCCACACTGCTGCCAAGCCTATGACCAATACACCTTCTGACACGCCATTGCCTGGAACGTCATTGACCGCCGGGTCCTTCGGACCGCTTCCCGATCCACAGGGGGAGTTGGGTTTGCGGGGGATGCTTCTGAGTCTAGAGGAGATCTGTCGAGATGTCGTCGACCATGTTCCTGACATTGTCTACCGCCTCGATGGCGAGGGCAATATCGTCTACATCAGCGAGGCGGTTCGGAAATATGGCTATGATCCGATTGCTCTGATCGGCAGCAGTATCTTTGAACTGGTTCATCCGCAGGACCGCGACCGAGCTCGGTTTCGGATCAACGAGCGACGCACGGGTGATCGGAGCACCAAATCCCTCCAGCTGCGTCTCGTAACATCAGACGATGATGCGGTTCCCTTTGAACTGCGAGACAGCGCCGCCGAACTACTCGTCGATGCTCAGGGCGTCTACGATGGCGACCAGATACGGGCAGAAGCATTCCTGTATACACAGGGTGTCGCCCGTGATATCAGCGAGCGCTTCCGTCTCGAGGCCACTCTCGCCCAGGCACGGGCGCGCTTCGAGGAGCGCCTGGATGCCTATGCAACGCAGCTGAATCAGGCGCATCAGCAACTACAGATTCAGGCCCACGAACGCGAGCAGGCTGTCGAACGTCTCGAGCGTTCCCAGCAGAGTTATCACGGTCTCGTAGAGGATCTGCCCGTTGGTATTCTGCACAGCACACCCGCAGGGCGGTTGTTGTATGCCAATCCGCAGGTGCGAACCATGTTTGGCTACGACGAAGACGGCTGGCGCCAACTGCAGGTGGGTGATCTCTACGAAAACCAGAAGGATCTCACCGACCTGAACACGGCGTTGCGACGAGATGGCGTCACGACCTTCGAAGTATCCATGTGTCGTCGTGATGGTCAGCGAATCTGGGTACGGGGTACGACCCGTCTGGTCCACGATCCGACCACGTCAGAAGACGAGTATCACGGCGTCCTGGAGGATATCACCGAGCGTCGTCAAATGGAAGATGAACGTCGCCGCCTGGAAGACCAATTGCGCCAGGCACAACGAATGGAGGCGGTGGGCCAACTGACAGCAGGGATTTCTCACAATTTCAACAACATGCTGCAGGGCATCTCAGGGAATCTACAGTTGGCTCTGCTCGATGCGCCTGAACCACTTCAAGGAATGCTGCGTGACGCCGATCGCGTGACCCATCGGGCGGCGGAGATGGTTCAGCAGATGGTCGTGTTCTCGCGACACGGATCACGTGGAGATTTTCACCAGCAGCGGCTGCAGCCGATCCTGATCAGCGCACTCGAGATCTGTCGGGAGACATTCGACCGCAAAATTGTGCTGGATGAATCCATCTCCCACGATTTAGAGGTGGTGGGGGACGCCACTCTGTTGCAGCAGGCGATGGTCAATTTGCTGATCAACGCCAGGGATGCTGTCGCCGATATGCAGTCGAAGGCTCCACAGATTGTGCTGCAGGCACGATCCCACGCGATGATGGTAGAGCCGACGGATGCAATGGGTCGACCTGGCGTCTATGCCTGCATCGAGGTCCGCGACAATGGCGTCGGCATGGACACCAACACACAGCGACGAATCTTCGAGCCTTTCTTCTCGACCAAGCCAGTTGGCCAAGGCACCGGCCTTGGGTTGGCCACCGTCTATGGGATCGTTTCTCAACATGGCGGTTGGATTGAGTGCGACAGCAGCCCGGGCCAGGGGACGACATTCCGTGTCTTTGTTCCAAGCGAGCAGTCTCCCGTGAAGCAGACGCTGGTGTCGTCTCCAACCAGCACCGACCCGGGCCTTGGGACCTTGCTCATTATCGATGACGAAGATCTTGTCCGCGACTCGACAGCTCGTTTGCTCGAGCGTTCAGGATATCGGATCCTCACAGCCGCCAACGGTGAACGTGGACTCGCACTGTTTGAGGAGCACGGTGCGAAGATAGATCTTGTTCTGCTCGATCTGTCGATGCCGACCATGTCCGGTCATGAAGTGTTGGTGCGACTACGGAGGATGCAACCGAGCGTGCGCGTGATGATCCTTACCGGATATGCGATCGGTGATGTTGATTTCGACGCCGCCGTCCTGCGCAAGCCCTTTACGATTGCCGAACTCGAGTCGATGATCACCGAGGTTCTGCGCTGACACCGATCGCTCTGCGTCGCCCTCATGGCTGAGTTGGGGCGCCTCTGTTCTCTGCTGCAAACAGCGATCGACGTTGGATCCTTCCGCGGCGTACAGTTGGCGATGAACCTGCAGGGTCAAGACATCGATCTGTGTCTTGGCGAAGCCAGTCCCGGTGTAGAGATGACGAGTCAGCATCTTCTGCCCTGGCTCTCAGCTGGAAAGCCATTGACCGCCATCGCCTGGGCGCAGTTGTGGGAAGCAGGCCGAATCGGCCTCGACGATCCTGTGATCGAATATGTGCCGGAATTTGGGCTGCGTGGCAAGGAGGCGATTACCTTCCGCCACTTACTGACGCACACTGCCGGTTTTCGTTCTCTCGTGGATGTTAATGCTGGCTCTGACTGGTCGCAGCAGCTACAACGTGTCTATCATGCGCGACTGGAACGCGACTGGATTCCTGGGCGGCACGCTGGTTATCAGGCACGTGGCAGCTGGTATGTGTTAGGTGAAACCATCCAGCGCCTGGTTGGTGGGCCCCTGGCACAATGGATCCGGGGGCACGTGACCGACCCAGCAGCCATGGATGATACGTGGCTTGAGTTGCCCTCCGACGTATTCGATGAGTATGGTTTGCGCATGGCTCGGTTGTACGATACGAGCGAGCCTGAGGCTGCCGTGGAGGAGGTCTTCTCGGGGCGAGTGGCGGCAGCGGTCTGCGTACCCGGGACGAGTGCTCGCGGACCGATGCGAGACCTGTGTCGGTTGTATCAGTTGTTGTCGAAAAGTGATGGGACGCTGCTGGCACCGACGACGATTGCCGCGATGACTGCACGACAACGTTCGGGTCTGTATGACAGGACGTTTCGCCATCGATTGGACTGGGGGCTCGGTTTCGTCCTGGAATCAAACCAACACGGTGCAGACACGGTGCCGTATGGTTACGGGCGACACGCCTCGCAACGGACGTTTGGCCACGCTGGGGCACGGTGCGTGACCGGTTTTTCAGACCCGGAAAATGGCCTGGTTGTCGCCCTTGGCGTCAACGGTCGATTGGCGCAATCGGCTCACGTTGACCAATTTCGAGAGTTCTTGACCGCAATCTATGAGGATCTTGACCTGGCCAGGTCAGATCTCCACGACGAATGACGAATCCGATGGAGAGTGAATGAAGGCTTCAGATCTATTCATCAGGGCTCTCGAGGCCGAGGGCGTGGAGCACATCTTCGGAATCCCCGGCGAGGAGAATCTCGATTTTCTCGACTCGTTGCGGGACTCCCCGATTCAACTCATCCTCACCCGCCATGAACAGGCGGCGGGATTCATGGCAGCGACCTATGGCCGTCTGACTGGCAAGGCAGGGGTGTGTCTGTCGACCCTGGGACCTGGAGCAACAAATTTCGTCACCGCTGCCGGCTATGCCCAGTTGGGTGCCATGCCGATGATGATGATCACCGGTCAGAAGCCGATCAAGACGAGTAAGCAGGGCAGATTTCAGATCGTAGATATCGTCGAAATGATGAAGCCCCTGACGAAGTACACGCACCAGATTGTCAGTGGTGAGAATATTCCTTCACGAGTTCGTGAGGCATTCCGACTGGCCGAGGAGGAGCGCCCCGGCGCTGTTCATCTGGAACTACCTGAAGATATCGCCGCAGAGGATGTGGTTGAAACGCGACTGTTTCCAAAGGATCGCGTGCGACGTCCGATTGCAGAGGAGAAGGCGATCCTTCGCGCTGTAGAGATGATCCAAGCCGCCGAGCGTCCGTTGCTCGTTGTGGGTGCCGGCGCCAATCGGAAACGCTCGAGCCGAATCTTGAGCCAGTTCGTAGACCAGTGTGGAATTCCCTTCATCAGTACGCAGATGGGCAAAGGCGTGGTCGACGAGCGGCACGATCTCTACCTGGGCAATGCGGCACTGTCGGCAAATGACCCGCTCCATTTTGCCGTGGATCGAGCCGATCTGATCATCAATGTTGGTCATGATGTGGTAGAGAAACCACCATTCTTCATGGACCACGATGGCTTCAAGGTCATCCACGTCAATTTCAACTCCGCCGAAGTAGACCCCGTCTACTTTCCGCAGTTGGAAGTCATCGGTGATGTCGGAAATTCGATGTGGCAGATTATGCAACATCTGGAAACACAGACGCATTGGGACTTTACATACTTCCTGCGTGTAAAGGAATGGGTCGCTCAACGTTCAAGAGAGAACGAGGATTCCAACAGCTTCCCAGTTCTGCCGCAGCGACTCGTGCGATCCGTACGCAACGTCATGCCAGGTGATGGCATCATCGCCCTCGACAATGGCGTCTACAAGATCTGGTTCGCCCTCAACTACGAGGCATATGAACCCAATACAGTCCTGCTCGACAATGCCCTGGCCACGATGGGTGCCGGCCTGCCCTCGGCCATGGGGGCTCGCATGTGCACAGATGCTAAAGTCGTGGCCATCTGTGGTGACGGCGGATTCATGATGAATTCTCAGGAATTGGAAACGGCGGTACGACTCAAGATGAATCTCGTCGTCCTCGTCCTGCGCGATAATGCCTATGGCATGATCAAGTGGAAACAGGCCGGTATGGGCCTGCAGAACTTCGGTCTGGATCTCGGCAATCCCGACTTCGTGCTCTACGCCGAAAGCTACGGAGCACATGGATACCGTCTGGAGAAAACGGAAGATCTCGAACCTCTGTTGACTCGCTGTCTTGATGCGAAGGGGGTTCATCTGATCGAGATTCCCGTGGACTATGCTGGCAATGGCAAGTTGCTGGAAGAGAACCTGGAGATCCCTGAATGAGCGAGTCGGGTCAGGCGGGCGAGGTGCTGGAAATTCTCGTATACCCAGCACGGCGGGCCCCAGGGGAGCAAGTGCAGCAAGTTGAAGCACTTCAGGACAAGGGGCTGGATGGCGACCATCCACGAGGCGGCAAGCGCCAGGTCACGCTATTGTCCGTTGAAGCCTGGCAAGAGACGATGCAGGAACTCGGAGGTGACCTGCCACCGAGTGCTCGTCGAGCGAATCTCGTTGTGCGTGGCATCGATCTGGAAGCTAGCATGGGGCGCCGAATCCGCATAGGGTCGGTTGAGCTGCAGATCGAAGGGGAGACCACTCCGTGTGATCTCATGGAACTGCAGCGTGCGGGGCTCCGACAGGCGCTGGAACCCAAGATGCGAGGTGGAGTGTTCGGCTGCGTGATCGCAGGGGGGCAACTGACGCCAGGCATGTCCGTCGTCGTGCTCGACTGACCGTGGCCCAGCGTTTTCACGTAGCTGGCAACACGGTATTCGACTTGCGCCTCGAGCAGTGGCCGGATCGCGCGAATCACGGTGCCGCGGCGCCCGATCCGGACCGTTGGACCCAGACCAATGTCGTACTCGCCGAAAACCCACCGATACCCATGTTGGGCGGTTGCGGAGCTGCGACTGCATACGCCCTGGGGCGCTTGTCCCACGGGCTACACCGAATCGACCTGAACACACGCCTGGGCGCTGATCTGTTCGGCGGACTTGCTCATCACTGGCTCCTGCATGCCGGTGTTGAGACGCTGACCCCTCCGGAGCCGGCCGTAGCGACGTCGACCCACGTCATCCATGCTGAAGGCGCTGGCAGGCGTAGTGCTTTCTATCGAGGGCAGCGAGTCGATTGGCATCGCTCTCTGCAAGGGTTAGCCCCCGACTGGTTTGTCGCGGCGGGATACGGTCTTGTCGAAGCGGCCGACGCAGAGCAACTGGCTGACGTGTGTGCGCAACTGGCGAAGAAGGGGGCCCGAATCGTTGTCGATCCGGGGCCTTGGTTTGCTCAAGCCGCGACTGCAGATCAAATGGCTCCTCTGTGGCCACATGTCGACCTTCTCATTGGCACGGACGCTGAGCTGGCACCCTACGCCGATGGTTCTGCTACGCCAAGAGATCTGCTGCAGCTAGGTGTCGGCGCGGTAGTTGTGAAGCAAGGAGCCGACGGTGCCAGTTGGGCCAATGCTCAGCAGGACGGCCACACGCAAGCGAATCGGGTAGACGCTGCCTACAGCGTCGGAGCAGGAGATACTTTCAATGCGCGACTCGTGTTTGGTCTGGCCCGCGGGGATGAACTCTCTGACGCTGTCCGGGCCGCTGTGGGCCTGGCAACCAGAGTCGTGGCAGAGGAACGCGGTGTATTTGGCGCCTTCGGCGATCAGCCGGCAGTTGAGGGCCTCGATTCGCAGTTCTGAAAGAGCTTGGCAGTTCTGCGAGATCTCCTGTCCCACACGCCGTCAAGGTGCGTCACCTTGACACAAAGCGAGAGCCCCGGTTATACTTCGACGAGTGCTTAGGGATTCTCCCAACTTCTTCCGCGAGTGTTGTTTGGATGCGACAAGGCCAGAAAATCTCGGTCTCCTTCCGGCGAATTGATTCGCTGGCGGCACGCGTAACGTTGTCACAACAATGCGCAGTATTGTCGGAACAGTGCTTGCCACTGTCGCTCACTACAACACCTGCTACTACGCTGCCTGCAAGAGCAGGCGAGACGATGGTGGGAGGCTGAGTGTCGCTCAGATAACGCGACACTCGCTAAGCCGGTCGGGCACGGGCCCGAGCGCAGCAACTGACACCCATCGTCGATCGATCGACGGTGGGTTTTTCATTACAGGAAACAGACGCCAACCAAGGCTGGAGCAAAGACCGTGAAGATCTGTATCAGAGAAGGTGAAGTCCTCGAGCACGCGGGGCCGGCGACGTTGAAGGAAGTCTTCGTCGAGCATGACAAGAGTCTGCTGAAGGAATTCATCGCTGCCCGCACAGCGGATGAGGAGCGAGTCGACTTCCATACTGAACTGGCAGATGATGCCCAGGTTGAACTGATCGCCTGGGATTCAGATGAAGCAGCCTGGATTTATCGCCACAGTATGTCCCATGTGATGGCACAAGCAGTTCGTCGGCTGTTTCCAGAAGTGAAGCTCGCCATTGGTCCGGCCATCGATGATGGCTTCTACTACGACTTCGACGCGCCCGAGCCATTTACGAACGAAGATCTGAAGAAGATCGAGAAGGAGATGAAGCGTGTGGGCAAGCAAAACCACCGCTTCGAGCGTGAAGATGTGAGCCGTGAGCAGGCGCGTGAGCTACTTGCCGATGAGCCATATAAGCTGGAAATCATCGACGATCTCGAGGAGGATCAATCTCTCACTTTCTACACAGATGGTGACTTCGTCGATCTGTGTCGTGGTCCGCATATGCTAAGCACAGGTCAGGTGAAGCATTACAAGCTTCTCAGTGTGGCTGGAGCCTATTGGCGTGGTGACGAGAGCCGCAAGATGTTGCAGCGGATCTACGGTACAGCCTTCGCGACTCGTGAGGCCCTCGACCAGCACACGAAGATGCTGGAAGAGGCTAAGAAGCGAGATCATCGACGACTCGGGCAGGAACTCGACCTGTTTTTCTTTGACGACGAGGTCGGCCCTGGGTTGCCCATGTGGCAGCCAAAAGGTGCGGTGCTGATCGAGGAACTAGAGTCTCTGGCGAAGGAGACGGAAACAGCCGCAGGCTACGATCGTGTGCGGACGCCGCATATCTGCAAGGAGTCGATGTATCAAAAGAGTGGTCATCTTCCATACTACAAAGAATCCATGTTTCCACCGATGGAGTTGGATGGTACGACGTACTATCTGAAACCGATGAATTGCCCTCATCACCACAAGATTTTTGGCTCACTGCCGAGATCATATCGGGACATGCCGCTGCGTCTGGCTGAGTATGGAACATGCTACCGATACGAGCAGTCGGGCGAACTCTTCGGTCTGATGCGGGTCCGATCCATGCAGATGAATGACGCCCACATTTATTGTCGTCTCGATCAATTCGAGGAAGAATTCCTCGCCGTGTGCCAGATGTATCTGGATTATTTCGAATTGTTCGGCATTGAGAAATACGTCATGCGATTCAGCACGCACGACGAAGAAGGGCTGGGCAAGAAGTTCGTCGATGCGCCGGAAATGTGGAAGAAGACGGAGGACATGGTGCGTCGGACGTTGGTCAGTGGCGGCATCAACTACGAAGAGGTGTCTGGAGAGGCTGCCTTCTACGGTCCGAAGATCGATGTAGAAATCTGGAGCGCCATCGGTCGGGAATTCACAATCGCTACAAATCAGGTCGATTTTGCCGTGCCTGAACGATTTGGCCTGTCCTATGTAAATAGTGAGGGCAATGACGAAGTGCCCTTGTGCATCCATCGCGCGCCACTGGGCACGCATGAACGCACTGTCGGTTTCCTCATCGAGCACTACGCCGGTGCTTTTCCTCTGTGGTTGGCACCTGTCCAGGCTGTGGTGCTCCCTATTGCAGAGCGACACGCTGAATATGGCGCCAAGATCCTTGCCGCGCTCAAGGCGCGAGGCGTGCGAGCAGAGATACACGCAGATCAGACATTGAATTATCGGATCCGTGCGGCGCAGAAGAAAAAGGTCCCGTACATGATGATCCTCGGAGATCGTGAGGTTGAGGAAGAGCAGATTTCGATTCGCGAGCGCAGTGGCGAGAATCTCGATCCCATGTCCCTGGCGGCGGTATTGGATATGGTGACCGGCAAGATCAGTTCACGCAGCGGTCAGTTGCAGTAGTTAAGCCCAAAGCGACCACAGAGCAACGGGCAGAGTAGATCAGTGGCGAAGGGGCGCAGTCGCGATGGGTGGTGGGCTCGACTGTGCCACGGCGCCAGGGTGGTCTGGCGTTTTCGCTACCACCTGCTGTGTGCTGCCGTGGCCCTCGGCTTGTGGGAATCTGCCCTGATCAAGCCATTTCGCGTTTTCGTCGTCATGGTGCACGAGGTGTGCCATGCTGCGGCGGCGTTGCTTACGGGCGGCGAGGTTATCGAGATGCGGACCGCCTGGAATGAGTCAGGGCATACCATCAGTTCGGGCGGGATTGTGCCCATCATCTGTTCTGCCGGGTATCTGGGGTCCGCCTTGCTGGGGGCCCTGTTGATCTGGTCTGGTGCGTTGCCACAATTACAGCGAATCTCCCTGTTGGTCGTCGGTGCCACGACCATGGGTATGACCATGTCCTACACACCAGTCGGTGAAGGGGATTTCTATCTGGGAATCTTTGGCGGGTTGGCACTGATGGCTCTGGCCATGCATTCGCGGCGCACGGGTGAGGCAGGTTCTGTCTGGCTTGGCGTGATGCTTTGTATCTATAGTCTGTTCGATTTTCTTACCGATCTCTGGTCCTATGCAGAGTTCACCGATGCAGGAATTCTCGCTCGCCACTGGGGCATCCCGTGGCTGGCGTATCCGATTGCCATCACCTGGTCTGTTGTGTCGATCTGGGTGATGATCCGAGCCATGTCCGCTCTCGTACGACACGAGGCAGCCAGCTGATGTATCGCTGGCGACTACTACACCAGGAGAGATGTCCATCATGCGGATGAGTAGGCTTTTCAGCCAGACTCTGCGCGAAGCCCCGGCAGATGCCGAGGTAGCCAGCCACATTTTCCTCCTGCGGGCAGGTTTTCTGCGGCAGCTGGCGAGCGGGATTTTCAGCTATCTACCACTAGCTCAGCGCACGGCCCGTAAGATTGAACAGATCATCCGTGAAGAGATGGATGCCCTCGGTGCGCAGGAGATCACCATGCCTGTTGTGCATCCCGCTGATCTATGGAAGAAGACGGGACGCTACGGGATCGACGAACTGAGTCGTTTCGCCGACCGCTCCGATCGAGAAATGGTCCTGGCCATGACCCACGAGGAAGTGGTCGCTGATCTGGTCCTCAAGGAGATCAAGTCGTATCGCCAACTGCCACAGCTTGTCTACCAGATGCAGACCAAGTGGCGAGATGATCCTCGTCCGCGTTCCGGTCTGATTCGAGTGCGTGAATTCATCATGAAGGACTCCTATTCCCTCGATGCAACGGAGGAGGGATTGGAGACCCAATACAGAGCGCACTATCAGGCATACTTCAACATTTTCAATCGCTGCGGTATCCCGACAGTCGCTGTTGCAGCTGATTCTGGCATGATGGGCGGCAAGGTCTCCCATGAATACATGTATCTGACACCCATCGGCGAGGACACGATCGTATCGTGTGCCGGATGTGGCTATTCAGCGAACCGCCAGGTTGCTGGTTTTGCGAAACCTGCAGCGGTTGATGGTGAGCCAGCGGCGACTCAGAAAGTGCAAACACCTGACACGAAGACAATCGAAGCACTCGCGCAGTTGCTCTCGATCGAGGCGAGCCAGACGGCAAAGGCCGTGTTCTTCATGGGGACCTTCGAGAGCGAGCAGGCCGATGTGACGAGCGAGGAGAGACTCATTTTCGCGGTCATTCGTGGCGATCTGGACGTGAACGAAACCAAGATCGCTAATGCTGTGAAGGCATCGAGACTGCGACCGGCGACGGATGCGGAGATCACCGCCGTTGGTTGTGTCGCAGGCTACGCTTCTCCCGTCGGCATCACAGGAGCACTGGTTGTGGCCGATGATTCGATTCCGGCTTCACCGAATCTTGTGGCAGGCGCCAATGAAGAAGGTGTTCACCTGCTGAATGTGAACTATGGGCGCGACTGGGAGGCAACGGTCGTCGCCGATATCGGTGCTGCTGGCGAGGCGAATGAATGCATACAGTGTGGTCAATCGCTGACCTTGTCTCGCGGCGTGGAGGTTGGCAACATCTTCCAGCTTGGCACACGTTTTACTGATGCCATGGGAGCTACATTTCTAGACGAAAATGGCAAGGCACAGTCAGTGATCATGGGTTCCTATGGAATTGGCGTTGGCCGTCTGTTGGCCTGTGTCGCGGAAGAGCACAACGATGAAGCAGGACTACGCTGGCCGATCACGATTGCGCCATTCGAAGTCCATATCGTGTCCCTCGCCAAAGGCGATTCCGAAGCGGCGACTGTGGCCCAGAAACTCTATGATGAGTTGCTGGGACGCGACGTCGATGTATTGCTGGATGACCGACGCGAGAATCCAGGCGTGAAGTTCAAGGATGCGGATCTGATCGGCTGCCCCGTCCGCGTAACTGTGGGGGATCGTGGGCTGAAGAAGGGAATCGTTGAAGTGAAGCGGCGCGATGCTGAAGAGCCAGAGGAGGTCGCCGTGGATCAGGCTGTCGAACAGGTCAGCGCGACCCTGGCAGCTTTGTACGAGGCGATTCAACAGACCGTCGTGGAAGTGCCTTACGAGAACTGACGTCTATTCTCGGTTGGCCTCAGCGACGTGCGAGACCTGCTGTGGCTCGTAACCGATCGCCTGCCGCGCCTGGTCCATATCATACAGGGGCCAATCGCTCGCTGAGACGCCGAAGACGACTTCGTAGCGCACGTCGGGTTGCAGAATGGCGCGCTCGAAAAGGTGCACGGCATCTGCATGACCCAATTGATGCGGGTGTTCGGGGGTGGGTCGGTCAGGCTTGAAGTTGCCAATGCGGGCCGAGACGAAGGACATGTTGTGGCGGTTTGCATACATGTGGCCAAGTCCTTCGCCAAAGACTTTGCTGATCGAGTAATAACTGTCCGGCAGGGGATACATCGCATTCGTGCGCTGATTCTTGCGACCGTAGGGCCCCAGCAGACCGGCGCGACTGGCAAAGACGAAGCGGCAGACACCGGCACGGCTGGCGGCATCCATCATCTGAAAGGTGCCATCGAAGTTGCACGCCATCACCTCCTCAAAAGGAGATCCTCCTGAGGGCACGCCGGCCAGGTGAATGACGGCATCCACACCCTCCATCGCTCTGGCGCACAGGCCAGGGTCGGCAACGTCACCGACGATGTGATCCGGTAGGTCAGGCATGGCTACCCGGTCGACACCGCGAATCTGATAGCGCTCTGACAGCCCCGCCGCCACGACCCGCCCGATGTTGCCACCGGCGCCAGTGATCAGGATGCGCTCAGGTGGTCTCCACGGCAGAGCGGGCAGGTCGTCCTCTACGTCCGTCTTACGATCAGCGACCGCTACGTGAGAGACATCCTGAGGTTCGTAGCCGATCTCTCGCCGTCCGTGGTCCAGATCGTACATGGCCCAATCCGAGTCAGAGACGCCAAAGACAGCCTCATACTTCACACCTGGATGCGTGATCGCTGCAGTGAAGACTCGAACGCAATCACCATGGCTCAGTTGGTGCGGATGCTCGGGCAGGTCTCGATCGGGGTTGAAGTTTCCGATGCGAACGGACACGGCCTCCATGTCAAATCTCGATGAATACATGTATCCGAGCGCTTCACCGAAGGTCTTGCTGATGTCATAGAGGCTGTTTGGGCGCGGTAGCATATCGATCGTTCGCTGCAGACCACCAGGGTAGCTGCTCAACAGGCCGGCGCGGCTGGAGAATGCGATACGACGAATACCCAGTTCACGGGCAGCTTCAAAGACATTGTAGCAACCGACGTAGTTGTTGTTGCGAATCTCCGGCCAGGGTCTGGTTCCTGGATTGCCACCAAGATGGACGATGGCGTCAACGCCCTCCGCTGCGCGTCGCACGAGATCGAAATCTCCAAGATCTCCCACGATCGTTTCCTGCAGGTCGGGCATCTCGACGATATCACTGCCGCGGACGCGGTGGCCCTGACTTTCAAGGCCTGCGGCGACAAATCGACCAACCTTGCCAGCGGCACCGGTTACTAGAACGTGCATGAAAGAAGATCCTTCGGATCAAGTAGGATGATGTTTTTCTGGTGCTCTGGTCCAGAACCACAGCGCGCCGATGAGGAGCAAGGCAATGAAGATCCAGCCGCCGCCCTGCCACTGCAGCGACTGACTGCTTTGCTGTAGCAACTGTCCTGCCCCCTTGGCTGTTGCTGTGACAAAAGCTGCCAGGCAGTAGGCCAGCAGATTGTCACGGAAGAAAAGGGCAAGGGTGATGGCATACACCGCAGCCAACAGCGCCGAGCGCCCAAGGGCAATGAAGAATTCTACTGCTGTATACGCGTCTGCTCCCGCGCTTGCGCCAAAGAATATGAGCAGTGCCACCACAATCAGCGATGGCCTCTGTATCACGCGGCAAGCGTAAAAGACAATGACGGCAATCGTCAGTGGTGCCTGCAAGCCACTGCTGAATGCGCCGATCACACCGGATAGGACTGGTACAAAGTCACTAAGGTGACCCGGGATCGTCGGTCCATGAATAGGGACACTATCAGGGAGGACACCCACGAGCCACGTCGCCCAGCGATCGGCGCTGAAGCCAGCAACAGCAGCCAGCAGGGACAGCCCCAGGGCGTCTGGTAACCAGGCTCGAAGAGAGCCTCGACTCAAAGTGTCGAGGGTTCCCTGGAAGAGAGAGGCACACAATCCCGCTGTTGCGGCAAGCACCAATCCCATGAAGAGGGTGGCGATGATCGTCACGACCCCCTGAATGATGGAAAAAATCCCCATAGGGATCTGCGTTGGATAGAAGACGAGGAAGGCGGGCAGTCCGTTGAGGAATACCACGAGGAAACAACCTGCACCCACGGCACCAAACAAGATTGGCCGTTGCCACCGGATGGTTCCGGTGCGGATCGTGCCGATCAGAAGCCACAGCATGTGCAGGACAACGATGGCAATACTGGCTCGGGGAATCCAGCTCAGGGCGGTGCGCCACAAGGTGCTCTCGCGGCGTTCGCGCAACCACTCTTCAGGAAGTTTGATCGAGCGATGAATATCCGCGACAGCGTCTCCAGCGATATGTACGTCGTACCGTAGTCGCGATTCCTCGATTCTGAGACGGTTGCCTTCCGGCGTCTCCCAGGCAAACCAGTGGTCGCGGCGATTTTCCAGCTTCTCGGAAGAGACATCCTTACGTTCCAAGAATGAGGGGTCGATGCCTAGATCGATCAGCGCTTGATGTGCAATCGCCTGGGCTTCCTGCTCTGTGAGATCGGCGCCGGCAGCGTCCTCCGGAAGTACGTGTTGCACTCGATAAAGAGACGTGTCCTGTGGCAACCAGGAGAGGGTCCATTCCTCCTTTTCACCAGGCTCAAAGAAGCGAACGGACCAAACAGCCGTTGCCAACTCGGCGCCAAAGGGAGCCAGGGCGTCGGTCAGGTCGGCCCGCTCCGCCCGATAGTCGACGGCTTGCAGATCCCATTGTGCCTTTGCATAGGCGACGGTGGAGTAGCGCTTGACCTCCACCCCCTGATCCTGCATCCAGGCAACGGCGACAGACTCTGCTTCATCAGCCGTGAAGGTGATGTCCAATTCTGGCAAGGCTGGATGGCGATCGGTAAAGAAGACAACACAGCCAATGGCCACAGCCGCTGTCGCCCACATCCAGCGCTGTCGGGTCAGAGGGTGGTAGACCGGCGTTGGATCGTTGACTTCCAGGATCTGCGCCTCAGGACTCATCGGTGCAGCAAGTCCGGACGGAATCGGCTCCGCCGACCGTGCGGCGTCCTCGCTGTTGAGCAGCGATCCTGGATCAATGAAGTAGTGGCGCCTCGCATACAGCACGATGGCAACGACCAGCGGCAACAGCATGAGGCCAACCGACAGGGCCGCCGAAGTCACGTAGTATGCATTGCTCGAGCGCAGCAGAATCAGCGCGGTATAGAGCGCGTCGATCGTATAGTGCCAGACCAGGGCGGGCAGCAGACCCCAGCGGAGCACGACATAACCGACGACGATGCCCGCCAGGCTGACCTCAAGCCCGCGAATCCAAAATGGCTGCTGCGGATAGCCGGCATGAGCAAAACCCCATATCACTGCAGACAGGACGACGGCGATCCAACGATGTTTGACCAGTCCCTGCAGGAAGGGAATCGAGAAAGCCCGTGAAGTAAATTCCTCGGAGACGGCTGGCAGCCAGCCAATGAGCAGCACCACGACCCATGGTACATGGGTATTGATCATCTCCCGATAGGGGATGTCCGCCGGTCCCCAGGCGCCGAAGCGTTCTGCGACGAGGTAGAAAATGACCTGATACGCGACGAAACCGGCGGTCATGGTCAGGCCGATCACTGTACCGATCAGAAATCGCTTTGTCCGTATACCATCGGGTAGAAATTGCTCTGAAAGGCTGATCTGATCCTTGAAATGCTGCCGGTAGACAGGTTCTGCACCTGCTGTGAGGAAGGCGATGAACAGGGCCTGCGCCAGGGCTCCGGCCAAGGCCAGCATGACATGCTCTGTGAAGAAACTCGACAGGGTTCCCGTCGTATCGAAGCCAAACGTCGCGACGGGCAGATTGTTGAGTTCGGCGAGAAAGGCCAGAACGAAGGTCACGGCGCCAAAGACCAACACCAATTGCCAGCGGACGTCTCGCAGGCGGATCCGCTTGACGACGAGAATGGCCATCGCCGCCCACGTAAACACGAGGAAGAGGGCGGCAACGATACCCGTCGCCTGATTGTGGGAGCGCAACTGGTCGTAGTCGTCCTGCCAGGCCTCCGGCAGCTTCAGGTATTCGTCATACCCACCGACAAGGTCGCCCTGCACAATAACGCGATAGCGATAGGTGGCGGCGCCGGCGTCGTCGGTGCCAACCTCAAATCCAGCCAACTTCCAGGTGAAGGTGTGATCGCTGCGCTCAGGCCGCTGGGTCGTTCCTGCTTCGACGAATTCGAGATCGGCCAGATCGTGGCCCATGGCGTGGGTGAGGAACTGTTCAGCCTGCGCCCGTGCCTCCTCCTGTTCGAGTTGAGCTCCTGGAGCCTCCTCAGGAAGCTCGTGGCGGAAACCAACCAGATCACCTGCCGTCGTGATTTCGACACGCAATTCCTCCTTTTCGAGCTCCTGAAACCAGCGGTGCGACCAACGCCACAATCGCACGGGGCGATCGATCAGCTCGCTGGCGCCCTGGAGTCCCAGCTCAAATTCAAGGAATGTCTTGGTACTGTTGTCGAAGTTGAAGATGGCGGCATGGTGATAGCCATCCAGATCAAAACCGCGATGATCAAGGAACGAAGCTGCCTCAGAGCGTGCTTCCTCCCGCGTCAGACGGAAATCGATTGTAGCTTCAGGGAAGGCCTGATAGAAGTAGTGAGTACCGACAGCCAGGCTGACAATGGTGATTGCCAGGCAGATAAGGATCAGCCGGACATCACCACGCTCGAGTCGTTGTTCCATGGGATCCAGTCTAGGCGTGCGCAGGAGCTTGTACGATAGATCCGGTCGGGCCGAGTGGTCAACCTTCTTTGTCCGTGGCCGGTCACCTTGTTACAATAGAACAACCCTTACGGGATCAGAACCCTCCAAACGGTCGACTCTATGAATCGGTATTTCCTCCGGGCTTCTGGCCTGGGTCTTGTCATTGCCATGTCCCTTGGTTGGGTCGATCCCGTTGCGGCTCAGTTTCAGCCCCCACGGATCCTCTACGTACTGAATCCACCCGACACGGGTGTCGGGCCGAAGGGGACCCTTGATGATCGACGTTACTATATCGACCGTGGTGTCGAGATGAGCATCAATAAGGGAAACATTCTCAATGTCTATCGTGAGAAGCGGCTGAGCCCGCTGGTTCCTCCCATACGCATGTTCATTGGCACCATGGAAATCACTGACTCCAAGCCCGGATCTTCTGTCGGCAAATTCATCCCGAGCCAAGCGGCGATGGCACACCCGATGATTCGTTACAAGACGGCGATGGTGTCCGATATCGTCGTGCCGCGACTGGTCATCGACTCGGGCGTGCTCTTTGATCCTGGAGATGCAGCACTCAAGACGGGTGCGACGGAAGAATTCGACAAAGTCGCCAACTTCATCGAACTCTTCACCCCCTCAAAATTGATCATCGAGGGTCATACGGATTCGGATGGTGAGGCGGAGGCGAATCAGGTTTTGTCTGAGCAGCGAGCACAGAGGGTCGTCGACTACCTTATCGTCGAGTTCGATTTCATCAGTGCCGGCATGGTGGAAGCCCGTGGTTATGGCGAAGATCAGCCTCTGGTACCCAATGACACACCAGAAAACAAACAGCTGAACAGACGAATCGAGGCGTTGATCTGGGAGTAAGAAGAAGTCAGGACGAACCGGCAAGGCAGGCGCCAGCAGAGCCTCTTGAGGCCTCTGCTGATGGCACGGCGCGACTTGCCCGCGAGGCCGAGTTTCATGACCAGGTTTTTGTCGACGAGTCGCGCGCCGAGGCGAGCCGGTTCTATGCTGTCGCGCGTCGTAGCAAGGGCCTCTATCGCCAGCGAGTTCTGCGCGATTGCCGTGGGCTGGATGTTCTCGAATATGGTTGTGGTCCGGGTAGCTGTGCCTTCGATCTGGCACGAGTAGGGGCTCGCGTGACGGGGATCGACATCTCTCCGGGTGCCATCGAGTTGGCGCGCCAGCAGGCGGCCGCCGAGGGCCTCTCCGAATCACTTCGCCTGGAGGTGATGAATGCTGAGTCTCTGCCGATCGATGCTGGCTCATATGATCGGGTCTGCGGCAGTGGGATTTTGCACCATCTCGATCTGAACAAGGCCCTGGGAGAGATTCGTCGCGTTTTGCGGCCGACAGGTGACGCCGTCTTCTTCGAACCCCTGGGTCACAATCCCCTGATCAACTGGTATCGCCGCCGAACACCATCCATGCGCACAGTGGACGAGCATCCACTGTTGGCAGCAGATCTAGACTTGATGGCCTCGAGCTTTGAAGGCAGCCAGATCAACTACTACCATCTCACATCGTTGGCAGCGGCCTTTGTTCAGGGCAGGCGAGGATTCAACGGATTGCATTGGTTGCTGGATGTGATCGATCGTGGGTTGCTGAGCCTGCCGTGGATCCAACGGCAGGCGTGGATCGTTATCGCCGAGCTTGCCAAGCCCATACAACAAGGGCCCAGATCTCTATAGAGACTGGGCCGTTGGTATCACGAGAGTGTGAGCGAACTGCGTCAGGCGATGACGTCGAGAACCTGGCCGACACCACCTCCAGAAGGAGAGCCGGCGGGCAAGGTCGAGAGCAGACTGAGTGCCTGCTGCGCAGACGCATCCAACGCCTTGTCGAGGAGACGGACATTCATCTCGCTCGCCAGTTGCTGGGCTTTCATCGCGCTCGCTGTATCGACAATGCTGGCTGTCAGTGCGTCCATATCGATTTCAACCGGGAATAGCCGTTTTGATCTGTGCCAAATCGTTCTTCACTTTCACAATACAATTCACGCCGCCAATTCGCAACAGCCAGAAACCTCAAACTTCGAAAGGTTGAAGATGACTTCCATGCCCCCCCTCGACTATGGTCGCAGCTTCCTTCTTGGCCGTGCGCCAAACAACGAAGTACGATTCTGGGTTGAGTCCCGAACACGCCTCATTGATGAGGAATCAGGGGACGTTGAGGACTATCTGCAGGTTGGTTCCTGCAAGAGCGAGAACACCTTTGCAGAGCAGGAGCTTTTTCATGAGGACAATTACGACTTTCTGCCCGTATTCGGGCCCCACTGGACTGTCGTGTTCAGACGCAAGTCACGTGTTACCGAGACGTATCGGGAAACCAAGCCGTCCAGCGCGTGGTGGGATGGCCAGGATCAGCATCTGACGCAGGTCCGTGCGGCAGAGGAGCTCACGAGTCACGAGCTGGCACGGGAAGCGACCTATCGCTTTGCACCCCTGGTGGCGCAGGTGGAGATCGCCCGGCCTGAGACCCGAATGCGGGCCATTGTTGAGTTTCCCGTCAAGACGATGAATACGCATCGTGCCGACAATCTCTACCAGGTTGATAGTGGCCCCGTGGCACTGCCAGACCTACAGCGCCATGGCTGCAGTGCCGATGGCCTACGTTTGGCCTATGTCGCTTTCAATGTGGAGGATTTTGCCGACTTCGTCGTCGAGGTGCCCACTGTGATCGAAGGCGGAGGGCATGTATATCACTTCTCGGAGCGCCTGAGTTTGGATTCAGTCAATCGGCTCCTGGCGCTGCCAGTATAGAGTAACATGGCACGTGGCAAGACGGATGGGCCTACGCCCCGTGAAACACAGATCCTGCGAACACTTTGGGACGAAGGACCACTGACGGTCGCGCAGATCCGCAATGCCTTGCCGAATCCTCCGACGACGAATACGGTGCGGAAATTGTTGAGCATCATGCGTACCCGTAGACTGGTGGATGATGATGGTCAAGCCTATGGGAAGCGGTATCGCGCCTGTGCCGAAGAAACACAGACCCGCAAGCAGGCACTGAAGCTTTTTGTCGAGACGTTCTACAAGGACAGGGTTGAGGATCTGCTTCCGGACCTTCGAACAACAGGTCTGCTACCGCCAAGACCCCACGATTAGGCTGCTTTTGGAGATCGCCCACCCCGTGGTTGACGTTGTTACACCTGCGTGCCAATTTTCTTTGTCGACGGGATGAGAGCAGAGGTTTTCGACAATCACGCTGAGGATCTAGCCTGTGAATCTGCCAAGACCGAATCTTCTACGACAAGAACTCACGAACATAGGTGTCGTCTACATCGTTGTACTGGTCCTGCTGGTTGGTGCATTGATATATGGCCTGATTCCGGGTGGCGAGTATGCAGACCACCTCGAGACGCCGCCACCTGAAGCTTTTGGCCCCGCCGGTTCCGGGTGATGTAGGCTAAGTAGTCCGCTGTCGCCAATTCTGGGAGGGAATCCCGTTGCGATCGAAACTCGATGACTGATCTGTACGTTGGCACGAGCGGCTACAACTACAAGCAGTGGAAGGGGTCATTCTATCCAGAGAAGATCTCGGATAAGCAGATGCTGGATTTCTACGGTGAGCAGTTTCGTTCCGTCGAGATCAACAACTCCTTCTACAGAGTACCAAAGGCTGAGGTGGTCCAGGGATGGGCAGAGCGGGTGCCGGACTCATTTCGCTTCGTCCTGAAGGCGACACGACGTATCACCCACATCAAGAGATTGAAGCAGGTAGAGGACGAAGTCGCCTACTTCACCGGGATTGCCAACGAATTGGGAGATCGGTTGGGCGCCGTGCTGTTTCAGTTGCCGCCCAATTTCCGCAAGGATATGGAACGCCTGCAGGTATTCGCTGACCTGCTACCTGCCCGACTACCTGCAGCGATGGAGTTTCGTCACGATAGCTGGTTCGACGATGAGGTGCTAGCGTGTCTGCGTGCTCGCAACATCGCTTTGTGTTTCGCCCACGAAGACGACGATTCGGATGTCGACGTCGAGCAGCGGTTCCACAGCACCGCCGATTGGGGTTATCTACGGTTGCGGGGGACTGAGTATGATGGTGAGCAGATGACGGAGTGGGCACGCAGGGTGGAGGCCGAGTCCTGGAAACGAGCCTTTGTGTTTTTCAAACACGAAGACGAGGGGCTTGGGCCGAAGTTAGCAAGAAACTTCATAGAAGCGACGCAGTGCCCATAAAGCGACACAGTGCCTCTAAACGCAGAGCCTCTAGGCGGTACGGACGGAGATGGTGCCCTCATCATCGAGTTGGTATACCGGCCGCGGCATGGTTCGGTCCATCGTCAGCAGGCTCTCACCATAACGAACGTCCACGCCGGCGACGATCTCGCCACCGATCTCAATCTCCGCCGACTTCAACCGTCGCTGGCGTTCCTGCAGCAACTCGGAACGCAGCTTCACGGACTTCTCGCGTGTGTCTGCCAGTTGCTGCAACTGTCCCAGCAACTGACGCAGGCCCTTCTGGCGCTCCTCGGGTTGCGAATCGATCATCTTGCGGATGCTCACTGCGTCGATCTCATCGATCCCCAGGGTTCTGAAGATGCGTAGAATGTTGGAGCGACAGAACTCGATGCCCTTGTCCAACTTCCGCAGTCGCGCCGCAATCCGTGGGTCTGGAGCGATTCCGATCTCCGTCTTACGCCCTGGAACAGCATTTACCAGACGTGCAGTCAATTTCTTAATCGCAAATACCTGCCCGCCGACGATCGATCCTGCCCGTTCTGCTCCCTCTGCGCCATTGAGATGGACGGTCTCTGCCCGCACCTGGGCATTCATCAGGTGTGAGGTGATGGTCAATGTACCACCAGCGACGATGGAGCTGGCCTGAACATAGCGTGTCTGCACATTCGCCAGAGACACAACCTTTGTGTCTCTGCCGACCACACCTTTTTCCACGCAGATGTCCTCACGAGCCTGGACATTTGCGCCGCCTTCAATCATACCGACAACGGAGATGCTGCCACCGGCACGAACGACTGCCCCACGGCGTATTGAGCCCCGGACGATGAGATCGCGACCTTCCTCGACCTCCAATGGTGTTTCAACACTTCCTGGCAGATCGAGAACAGGCTGCACTCGCAGGACATTGTCCTTCACCGAGGCACGGCCATCTTCTGCCGCATAGAATCTGAGATTCGGCCCCTCTTCTTCGCGACGAACACTGTCGGCCGATTCCAGATCACCAGGAATGTCGCCATCGGTGGGTTCTATTCTGGCACCCGTCAGGTCCGTGCCGGGTCTTGGAGCTTTGGCTCGCGTCACCTCGGCGAGCAGGTCGCCGTTACGCACGGTGAGGGCGTTGTGATGGGCGGAGACATCCAACTGGCCGTCTCGTCGCAGGGCGCCCTCGTCTGCGCTACCGAAAAGCAGTCGGATGCTCGGGGCCGTGCCTTCTTGTGGTTGATCGCCGACTGCCACGAGCCGCGACGTCACCTCGTCGGCACGGGGAGGACTGTTGGTGAGTTCGCGTAGAGCATCCTCACGCAGACCATAACACACGCCCGCACTTTCCAGAGCGCCCATCAGCCAATCCCATGTCATGGCCGCTCCCGGACCGACATCGGGAAAGTGGATGTAGTGGGCTTCCATACGATCCTCGGACATCCAGACCGGGGGGATCACAGACACCGTTTCATCCTGCAGGCAGAGATAGCCGTATGTCTCTGCGACATAACGTTCGCCTTCCAGCCGCACGTGAGCACCGGCACGTAGCAGCGTCTCAGGACTGCCGAGTGGGATGTCAGCCCCAAATATCTCGAGATGAGGTGGGGGATTCTCGTCGGCGACAAAAATCGCCAACTGCTCTCCGGGCATGACGGAACGAACACGTACAGCGCCATTGAGTACGTCACGCAAGGTGGGTTGACCCAAGGCACTGACAAGGTTCTCAGCATCGAGGGCGCTCGCATCAGTACTCTCGAATGCTGTCAGTTCAATCCTACCCACATCAGACGGATTTGGCGGATCGATCGTAGCCAGGGCAAACTGACCACGGATGACTCGATTGGGACTTGCTGCCGCCTGTTTCGCAAGGCGCGTCACCATTTCCAGATCAAGCCCCGTGCGGATGCCGTAGAGCTCTTCGAGCGCTTCTTGCACATGATCGCTCGTCATCGAACCGTCACCGCCAAAGCTGAGGACCTGGAGGAAGGCGATCAGCGCACCATCTTCGGCGGAGCGTGTGAGTTCGACCTTCATCCAGCCAAGACCATCGGGGCCGAAGTTCTTGCGTCGATCTGAGCCGGGTACATCAATCGTCTGCTGCTCGGTTTCGTCTTCAGCGGCAGGTCGTGTCGGATTAATTGCATCAACGACAAGTGCGTCTGCTTCGTCGGGGCTCTCCGTTATGGCGACGGGCCTCACGTCGTCGGGTACCACATCGGATTTGTCGGTGTCGATGATGACGGATGTCACTGAGAGCTCACGCAGGGTCTCGACCTGGCGTGAGGACGTCATCAGCATACCACCTGCATTGGCCACTTGCGAGGATTTGTATTCTTTGAGGCGCAGTCGTTTCGACGTCGCCTCTTCATATTCAGCGTCCGTCAATTCAAGAAAGTGGCGAATGCTGCGGTCCTTCAGAACAAATCGCACTTCGGCGACGACGAACATGCCGACAGTGAGCTTGCTCAAGGGGACGCGGGCCTTCACGATACAGTTACCTCGAGGAGGGTGGGGAAGACATCAGATCATCGAGATCATCGGGATTCTCGATTTCCGCGTCGATTTCAAGCACCTCATCGAGCTGATCCTTCCAGGCGGAGGGATCTTGCCGGATCTGCGCATCATGTATTGCGATGGCTGCCTGCAAGGCGAAACTGCTCAACGCGCGCAATGCGGACTTCTCATCGTCGGCAGGAACACCATCGACTTCCAGCACGCCGAGAATATCCTGATTTCGCAGAATGGGTACCAGGACGAAGGAATCGCTCTCGACCTCTGACTCAACCAACGCACCCGACTCGCGTACCTGTTGAAAGCTGGCCATGCGATCATTGGGGATCGTCCAACCAGACAGCGCCTCTCCAATAAGGGCTCCACCTGCGGCCTCCGAGTCGATCGCCGCCGCTGGCTGCAACTGGTCGTCCTGCGGTAGGTAGATTGCTGCACGCGACACTGAAAGCACGTCAGAGACCACTTCCAGGACGAGACTGAGGGTTTCCTCGAGAGAATGAATGGTGAGCATATGCTCGGCGATCCGATCCTTGCCCTCCAGTTCTGCCACTCGTGACTGCAACTGTTGTGTACGTTCGGCAACCTTCTGTTCCAAGTGGGCATTCAGGTCTGCAAGACGTCGAGCGAGCAGAGTGCGCTCAAGATGGGTTCGGATCCGTAGAAGGATTTCCTCCTTCTTGAAAGGTTTGGTCACGTAATCGAGACCACCTGCCTGGAACCCTTCCACGATTCCCTCGATGTCGTCGCGTGCCGTGAGGAAGATGACGGGGATGCGTGATAAGTCACCATTGGCCTTGAGGCGTCTGCAGGTTTCGTAGCCGTCGATTCCTGGCATCATGACATCCAGCAGGATGAGATCGGGCCGAGAATGCGCGGCCACTTCGAGGCAGGTAGCCCCATCTGAGGCGACGTGGATATTGTAGCCTTCCCCATCCAGGGCCTGGAACAATACGTCCAGATTCGCCGGCACATCGTCGGTGACGAGAATCTTGCAGCCCGTCAAGTCCAGATTCACATCGTTCCCGTTCATACCGTCTCCTGGGAGCAGTCGGTGGGGGAGTGGGTCCATCTCTTATGGCTCTCAGTCTGTGTCATTCTGTAGGGATTCCTTCTACCAAATCCCGGATGGCATTCATGTCGAATCGCGCAATCAACTCACGTAACTTGCCCGCCAGAGCCTCACCTTTTGGGCCCAGTTCAGCAATCTCATCAATCTGGCGACGAACGTCGGTGGCACTGTGGTTGCGGGCGGCGTCAATCATGTTACTCGCCAGTTGAGCGGGTAACTTCAGATCACTCCAGTCCGCCGCAGTTGGTTCTGCTCGAAGGTCGCCATCTTCGCCAACCCGCTCAAGATAGTCGAACTCAACGTCGAGGTGTTCTGCAAGGCAGGCGTATATCTGCTCTGCCCGAAGTGGTTTCCCGAGGAAGCCGTCAAAGCCAGCCGCCTCATGCTCCTGCCTCTGATGTTCGAGGACGGAGGCCGTCACAGCAACGATTTTCATGCTGTCTTCGCCATGTTCATTGAACAGTCTACGCATGGTCTCGACGCCGTCGATTCCTGGCATGCGAATATCCATGAAGACGATATCAGGACGCTGTTCACGCACGTGCTCGAGGGCTGCCTCGCCGCTTTCGACGGTAACCACATGCGCCGCAATATCGGTCAAAATGTGATGCAGAAGGTCCCGATTTGTCAGCACGTCGTCGACGACGAGAGCACTCACTCGATGACCTCGGCTCAGTCGCCGTACGCGATGCCAGTTTCCCTGTGCTCTTGTGGCTTTGCCCGGATGGTGGCCCGTTGCGAGGGGAATGCTGAATGAGAAACGACTGCCATCACCAGGTGTGCTGTTCAGTGTCAGGTCGCCATCCATCAAGAGCACGTGTCGTCGGGCAATCGCCAGACCCAATCCTGTGCCGCCTTGACGAACGCCCTCTCGGTCCTGTTGGAAGGGGGTGAATATCTCCTCGTGTTTTTCTGGGTCAATACCGGCCCCCGTGTCGATCACGCTGAACTCGTAACACCCATCCTCACGTAGTCGCACATTCAGGGTAACTGCACCTGACTCGGTGAATTTGACGGCGTTGCCAAGAAGATTGATCAAGACCTGGCGCAGTTTGCCCTCATCACCATGCACCGGTTCGTCCGGGAAGTCACGTTCGACCTTCCAGGCCAGGCTCTTCTGTCGACACCGCAATTCAAACATGGAGGAGAGGCCCTCGATGACGCGACGCAGATAGAAGTCTGTCGAATTCAGTTCCGCATGACCTGCTTCGATCTTGGAGATATCAAGAACATCGTTGATCAGCGACAGCAGATGTTCTCCGGCCTGACCGACGGTCTCCACCAATTTCCTGCGGGGGGCGGGCAAGTCATCCGCACTGCTAAGAATCTGGGTATATCCGAGAATCGCATTCATCGGTGTGCGAAGTTCATGGCTCATGTGGGCAAGAAAGTCACTCTTCGCCCGACTCGCCGCCTCTGCGGCCTCCTTGGCCAAATGCAGTTCACTCTCGGCACGCTTGCGTTCGGTCACGTCGCGGCCATAAGCGTTCACATAGTTGTTTTCCGCTACAGGCGTGAAGATCAATGACAGCGTACGATCACCCCAAGCCAATTCCAATTCGCGCGATGTGAGTCCTCGAAGTACCTCCTCGAGCACGGATTTCCAGGCGAGTGGCAAGGTGCCATTATCACGGATCGTGTCGAGGAATTCCTGTCCCGCTCGATTCGCATAGAGGATCTCGCCTGATCGGCTGAGGCGCAGGACGGGATTTGGGTTTTCATCGGGGAACTTGGCCAATTCGCTCGCACGGCGTCGTTCGGTCTCTGCCTCAACACTGGCGGCGATGAGGCGATCTTGTTGTTGACCGGCAATGGCCGAGAAGAAACCAAGCACCACGGGGGCTGTGTTGATGATCCAGTGCAGGGGCTGAATCTTCTGTGCATGCAAGATGACGGCCCAGGTGAGGCTCCAATCATGGATCACGTACACGTCCATCAGCGTCGCGCCGATGGGAAAGCAGCAACCGAACAAGGCGCCCAACAGGGCATAACGACGCGATTGGTTTGTCAGTAACGGCAAATGTTGCTCAGCGATCTGCAGGCGTGGGCGTGGTCGGGGAAGGGAGGGCGTCTATGATCTTCTCGATAGCAGGTAGGTCGTATTGTCGCGTCAAATCATTCAGATGCGCCGCCAAAAGACGACCTTGTTCACCAAGACCTTCGAGCCCTTCTACTTGACGACGAAGTTCCGTGATGCTGTGATTTGCAATGGCGCTACGCAGACCCTCGGTGATCTGTGTTGGCAATTGCAGGTGTGCCCAGGAAACGTCGATCTCTTCCTGCGTGGCAGCGATATCGGAAAAATCGAAGAGAGCTCCAGTGTGCTGGTTCAGTGCCGCATAGACGCGTCCGGCTTTCAAGGGTTTGTCGACGAAGCCATCAAATCCCTCGCGAAGATACTCCTCCTGCTGATGTTCCAAAACGGATGCTGTCACAGCAACAATTTTCATCGATACGGGGCCGTGTTGCCGTAAAAGACGGCGACGGGTTTCAGCGCCATCCATCTCGGGCATGCGCATATCCATGAAGACGATGTCTGGTTTCTCAGCCTCTGCGTGGTATAGCGCCTCCTGTCCCGAGGCAGCAAGACGCACGTCAACACCGATTCTCGACAGGATCTGTCCTAAAACGTCTCGATTCGTCTCAATATCGTCGACGACGAGAGCCCTTATGTGTTGACCAGGTGAAAGACGCAGTGCGCGTTCCCAGTCAAGATCATCCGCATCAGTAGGTCCTTGGGCAAGAGGTAAACTGGCCTCAAAATGAAAGCGCGCCCCGGCACCCTCATCCGAATCGAGAGAGAGTGTGCCACCCAACATCATCACGTAGCGCCGAGAGATGGCCAAACCAAGGCCGGTGCCCCCCTCCATCACTCCCGCACTTTCCTGATGGAATGCCTCGAATATCGCTTCATGTTGATCGGGACGAATTCCCCGTCCTGTGTCCGATACCTCGAATCGAAAGGAGTCAGGCTCTAACCCATGCTGGACCCGTAGCAAGACCTGTCCTTGTGTGGTGAACTTCACCGCATTGGCCAGCAGATTGATCAGCACCTGCCGCAGTTTTCGCTCGTCACCCCTGACGCGATTCGCGGGAAGTCCTTCGGACTCGAGCATCCAGCGCAGCCCCTTCTGCTGGCAGCGAACCTCGAACATACCGGACATCGTCTCGATGAGTGCAGTCAGGTCAAAGGTCACCACGTTCATCTCTTCGTGACCTGCCTCAATCTTTGAGATATCGAGGACATCATTGATCAGACCCAGAAGATGATTGCCACTCTGCTCGATGGTTACCAATGCAGAGCGTTGGTCGGGGGCGAGGCCTTCATCACCTTGCAGAATCTGCGCGTAACCGAGAATTGCATTCATCGGAGTACGGATCTCGTGGCTCATGTTCGCGAGAAACACGCTCTTGGCTCGACTCGCCTGTTCAGCAGCAAGTCGAGCTTCCTTTTCTGCTGCGGACTGGGCCTCCAGAGCATGGAGGTCCGCAATCCGTCGAAATCCGTCCGAGAGCAGGCTCGCTAGCAGCTCAACATTCTCTCGGTCCTGAATGGAGAAAGCATCCATCTGCTGACTGTTGACGGCCAGTGTTCCGTGCGAGAAAGGAATGTCGAGAATGCATCGTGGCAGCTGCGATACGCCAGCTTCCTCAAGTACGATGAGTTCTCCATGGGGGTCATCGTGATGGAGGTCTGCTCGGTACACGGTAGCCTGGCGACGCCAGAAATCAATGATGGCCCGAGCTGCCGGTGTGCCGTCCTCGACTTTCGGCTCAACGGCCTCACCCCATCTGGTCTCGTACGTGCGAACCCGCGGAGGTAACTGCGATTCGACGACATTGACACCGCACACGTCCAATTCTACGCCCAGATCCTCGAGGCAGTCGTTGATTACGGCAACGAGTCCTGCAGGAGCATGAGCGTCTTCGAGTCCCCAGATCACCTCACGTACTCGCTCCAACGACGTGAGACGCTTCTCTGCTTCACCCACCTCGAGGCGTCGTTGTTCGATCGATCGCAAGTCGCCCAGTCTGTGGAAACCTTCCTCCAAAACGCGCGCCAGTTGCTCCAACGTCGTCAGATCCGAGGCGGAGAACGCATTGGGCAGGGAGGAGCTTACGGCAAGTGTGCCTGCCGAGAACGGGATGTCCACGACACAGCGAAGGCCGCTGTGAAGCATCTGCCCTTCGCCATATAGATCTTCCCGTTCAAGATCACGTCGATAGACGGTCGTGCCCCCCCTCCAAAAGCGAAGGATATTGGGCCCGGACATCGATGTTCTGCGGTGCCAGGCACCCGTCGCAGCCATGGTGTACACGTCGACAGATTCCGGTGTGTCACTGGTAAGCACATTCACCCCAAAGAAATCGAAGGGGATGTCCAATTCCTGCATCCCCGTGGCCACACTTCTGAGGACCTCTTCGATATCATCGGCGCTCTGCATTTTCCAGACCGCTTCACGGACTCGGACTCTTGCCAATTGTCGCCGTCGTAGCGCGGCTGCTTCCACCCGCTGTACGATACCGCGACGTATCACAAACGCAGCACCGCCCCCGAGGGTCAGGAGGAGAAAAAGAAATGGGACGAAGCGGGAAGAATCTGAATACCACGCAGGCATTGCCTCAACCTGCACACGTACGATCGAAGATCTGTTGAAGTCGCGATCGATCGCTTCCACCTCGAAGGTGAATGAGCCAGACCACAGATCACGATACTCGATGCGCGTCTCCCGCGTCTGTCGCCAGCCGGGGTCATGACCCGTGAGTCGATAGCGATATACGATGGCGCGTGAACGGTGAGCGAGTCGATCTGTGCTCAGTTCGAAGGCGAGGAAACGCTGTTCTGGAGGTAGAGACAGGTGATCAACGGGCCCGTAGCCTCGATCCGCAATCACATCGCTCAGGTGTAGTGTGAGAGGAGATGTCCTGGGCCGATACCGTGCAACACCTGCCTTGGTTGCGATCCAGACTGTTCCCTGGCGATCGACCAGGAGATCTCGCGCCTCGTGGTGGGGGAGGCCATCACGTCGATGCAAAGACTGGAAGATCTGTCCGTCGAAGCGACTCACGCCTGTCGATGTCGCGAGCCACAGTTCGTTCTCAGATCCTGCCTCGAGTGCCAGAATCTCAGCGCTTGCCAGACCGTCCGTCGCCGTAAAGTGACGAAATTCGGACTCGTCGAGGCGACTCAGACTCCCACTACCTCCAAACCACTTGCGCCCAGCACCGTCCAATACCGAGGGAAACCAGTATTCCACGGGTAGGCCGTCGGCGACAGTGAATGTTGTGAATCTGTCGTCGCGAAATCTGGTGATTCCTTGGCCCGTTACCCAGATATCATCTTCGTCGATCAACAGTCCACTCAAACGATTCTGTGGCAGACCGTGCTCGGTAGTGAATGTCGTCGTCTCGTCGTCGTGAATTCTTGTCAGACCTGCTGCTGTGGCGAGCCAGATATCTCCTGCAGCGTCTTGAGCAATGCCGGCGACGAAATCATGGCCCAGTCCGTCGGCGACGGTCCACGTTTTCGCCCCTTCACGGTCTATACGGACAAGCCCCAGCCCTGAGCCTGTGAGCGCATAGTCTCCCGTGGCCAACCACAGCGAGCCGTCCCGGGCCTCAAGCATATGTCGAATTTCGTTCGTCGGCAGACCATCCTGCGTTGTGAGGATGGTCTCGAATCGGCTGCCGTCAAATCGCCCGACCCCCGCCGCAGTGGCGACCCACACGCGGCCGTCAGCATCTTCGAGCAGGTGCCGTGTATCATTGCTGGGAAGTCCATCAGCCGTCGTGAAGACGGACATGCGCGTGCCGTCGTATCGCGTGACACCGCCGTCACGTGTGCCAAACCAGAGGGCTCCCTCGAGATCAACGAATGAACACAGCACGCGGTCTGCACCCAGGCCATTGCGGGCATCGAAGTGCCGGATCTCATCACCATCAAAGCGCGCGACACCGCTCCCCTCATCACTGACGCCCCCCGTGGCAAACCACAGATTTTGGTCAGCGTCTTCCATGATGGAAGAGATCTGCTGCCGGCGCAGATCTACGTCCCCCTCAATGACAGGTTTGCCATTGACGATTCTTGCGATCCCTGCACTGGTCCCAATCCACAGTCCCGTCTCACCGTCCCCATACAGATCCAGAATGCTGGCGTGCGGCAAGCCGTCGGCAACACCCAGGTTGGTGAAGTGCTGGCCGTCAAAGCGACTGAGACCACCGCCGCGCAGTCCCGTGAGTCGTCCCGTGCCGATCCACAGATTGCCCTCCTTATCTTCAAACAGATCACTGACATCATTGTCGACGAGGCCATCTTCTGTCGTATAACTGGTGAAATGATGGCCATCGTATTTGCTCAAGCCGGCCCCCGTGCCAAACCACAGGTCGCCGCGACGATCTTGGAGGATGGTGCGGACGCGATTGCTGACGAGACCGTCGCGAGTTGAAAACGTGGTGAAGGAGTCGCCATCAAAGCGACTGACTCCATGGTGCTCCATGCCGATCCACAACGCTCCGTCGTGGTCCTGAACGATCGCTAACGTGGCACCGTCTGGCAGGCCGTGCCGCTCGTCGTAGGCGAAGAATTCTTCGCCGTCAAACCGGACGATCCCACGATCGGTGCCTAGCCATATATCGCCGTCGTGGTCCTGCGTGATGCAGTGCACGACGTCGGACCCAAGACCATCTACAAGTCCGTATGTTTGCCAGAAACCCTGTCGCACGCCTTGCCCCGCTTGGACCGGATCTGGCGCGATGGCTGACATCGTGGTACCACTGGGAGGGGAGACGGTCAGCGCGAGAGGCCCCCGAAGCTGTGTCAATTGCACGCGAGTCTGGTCGTCGACGTGGCCAAGGGGGGTCAGATCATAGCTGCCAGCAGGCAACCTCAGGTCAAAACGGCCTTGACGATCGGTCAGCAGATCGATGTTGACGGCAGGTTCCTGTCGGACATTGATCAATGCGTCCGCAACGGGTGTATTCAGATCCTGCCAACGCAGATCTCCTGATAGCTCAACCAGCTCCTCTTCCGGATCGAGAAAAAGCAGGTCTCCAAGACGCTCAGGAAAGGCTGCTTTGATCGTTCCCTGACCCCAGGACACCCAGCTGGAGCTGCCGTCTTTGTCGACGTCGTTGACGGCAATGTCAAAGCCGATGGTCGTATGCGGCAGGAGATCCAGACCATTGTCACCCAGGTCGATGGCGAATTCGTAGTCTCGTCCGACGGCTGTCGTGCGAGCCTGAACCTCAAGGTGGCGGATCGATTCTCCCGTTTTCAGGGCACCGAACATGTTGCTGTGATGACCCCACAGCACATACTGACTAACCGGTTCTCCGGCCCGCTGATGATCGATGTGAAGGTAGATGTCACACCCATCTTGATTCTGCCACCCTTGATCCTGCTCAAGGAGTATGATGGATTCGTCTTCGACGTGGACGGCGACAAATAACCGGTTAGTCGCCGGGTCGTAGGAGACACGCGCCTCTACCTCAAGATCTGTTTCACCGGCGGCCTCGGACAGAGGGTCGCCGAGTCCAAGGTAGGTGACGTGCAGAATCGGCATGTCCCGTGGCCACTCTCCCAGATCGCCATCGATGCGTACATCCGGCAGGACTCGAGCCACGGCGACGGCGCCGTTGTCGGCACCCGATGGCTGGAGACAGAAAATGTTGAAAATCGCAACGAGGAGGGCGGTGGCAGGCAAGCGCATAGCCCATTAGTAAAGCGGGGACAGCGGGTCGGCGCCACCGCCTGCGCCTCAGCCTAGGTGCAATTCGTCCGCCTTGCCAAAACGCCAGGCATTCACGGGACCGGGACAGAGCTGCTGGCCGTCACTGAGCCCGTCATCACGGCCCTGAAGTTGGCTGATCATGCGCCGGCGCCAGCGCTCTAGCTCTTGTGGGGCTTCGGCGACGAGATTTCGACACTCATGGGGGTCAGCGTCGAGATGGAACAGCTGCTGCTGTCCATTGATTGGATTCCAGATGTATTTCCAGTGACCGTCGGTCAAATACTGATTCGCATTCTCCGGGTCGTAACAGGGCGAATGTTCGCCATGGTAGTAAGGGCGCCAATCGTCAACATCCCCTCGCACCAAGGGCATAACGCTGCGACCCTCAACAGTTTCAGGAATGGGCACGCCCGCAATATCCAGGAAGGTCGGCATGATATCCTCCCAGCCCACGGTGAGGGGTGCATCCACCTCAACATTCCGAATGGCATCGCTCATCGATGTGGGAGGGCGCACGATGAATGGCACACGGGCAGATGCTTCATAGGCATATGTCTTACGCCAAAGATGGTGGTCACCCAGCATCTCGCCATGATCAGAAGTGAACAATGTCATCGTGTCGCCGAGCAGTCCTGAGCGATTCAGGTGTTCGATCAGGCGACCAATCTGCGCATCGAGAAAGGCGAGATAGGCGAAGTAGGCAGCGCGCGCTCGATGCATCACGTGATCGGGCACCACACCACGCCACTGATTCACATCCATCGGCATGCTGGCCTCGTCAGCATGAACCTGGGCCCAATCGCCAACAGCCGGTTCAGGCATCGATCGGTCGATGAACTGGTCGTAGAAGACCTGTGGTGGACACCAGGGGGGATGCGGCCCGTTGAAGGAGAGACACAGGAAGAATGGGCGCGTGGGATCCCGGTGGTTGAGAAAGTCGAGGGCCTGTGTGGTAAACCAGGTTTCCTCGATCTGGTGTTCGGGGAGATGATTGGGACGTGCGAGCCACGAGTTGGCCGGCACCCCATGGGCGAATTTCTCCACTCCATCGAGCCCCTGCTGACGTGCGAGCCACTCACCATAGTCCTGGCTGGTCGTGAGTTGCTCGAAACCGAGATGCAATCGCGGGGGATCAAAATGCGTCTTGCCCACATTGACAGTCTGGTAGCCGCTGTCACGCAGCGTACCTGCCAGGGTGTGTTCGTAGTCCCACGGTTTGCCATCCTGGTAGCCGATCATGCCTTGGCTGTAAGGAGTCATCCCCGTCATCAGTGAGCGGCGGGCGGCAATACAGGATGGGCAGGGCGTATAGGCTCGTGTAAATGTGGTGCCGCCCCTGGATAGCGAGTCCAGGTGCGGGGTGTCAGCGACGGGGTGGCCCAGTCTGCTCAGACTGTCGCCGCGCCAATGATCGGTAAGGATCAGTAGCAGATTGGGGCTTTCGTTCACGTCTTCTCCTTGCCGGCAGTATTGAAGCGAATCACGGTCTGGGCACGTTACCCATATATAGTTGGTTTTTGGTCATGGTCGCCACGTTCATGGGCGAGGGCATCGCGTGGGGCATGGGCGAGGGCATCGCGTGAGGATCATGCCGGGCCAGAAGTTGCCTCGGTGATGATACGGAGTATCGCCGTGCCGTATTTCTCCATCTTCGAAGGACCGATCCCGTGACATAAGAGCAACTCCTGTTCACTGGCTGGTCGTAGTGTCGCTATATCACGCAATGTCCGGTCACTTGCCACCACGTAGGGAGGCTTGCCGTCGGCCGAGGCCGTTTGTAAGCGCCATGCACGGAGCGCCTCGAACAGATCACGGCCGACGGCATCCAGGTCGGCTGCTGCTGCGGCAGGACGGGAACGACGTGATGATGAACCAGAGCGTTGCGGCGTTGGTTCTTGTTTTGAGGGCAGCAGCAATCTCACAGGGCGCCTGGCATGGATCACATCATAGCCCTCGCCCGTCACAAGGATGACTCGATGTTCACCAAAGGCGAGCCAGCCGGCAGTGACACATCGAGACAGGAGGCGGACGAGCCAATCCTCATCACGATCAGAGAGGATGCCAAAGGTTGGCGTGTCGGCGAGTCCGGCACGCTGCAAGCGGAGGTCTTCACCGCCTCGTAGAAGGCGAGCCGCTGCACCCAGGCCGAAGCGTCCGTGGATCCGCGCTGCCCCACAGAGGGCCTTACGTACGATATCCGTGATCTGCTCCGTGTCTGTCTCGTCGTCCTGATCAAGTCGCTGACAGTTGTCGCATCGACCGCACCCTGACAGGGTCTCATCTTCGTCGCCGAAGTAGCGCAGGATGGAGTCATGTCGACAAGCGCCGCCCTCAGCATATCGCATCAACTCAAGGAACATATTCCAGCGATGTTCTACCGTCTCCGGGTCGGGAACTCGTCCTTCTATGTCGCGCTCGATGAGACGACGGCGCAAGGGCATATCCCCGGGAGAAACCAGCAGCAGACAGGAGGCGGGAGCTGAGTCACGCCCTGCCCGTCCCGCTTCCTGATAATATGCCTCGACAGAGCCGGGTGGGCCGAGGTGGCCTATGCATCGCACGTCGGAGCGGTCGATGCCCATGCCAAAGGCATTGGTGGCCACAACGATCTCCTGTTTGCCTGCGGCAAAGGCGGACTGCACTTGCGCTCGCCGCTCGCCATCCATTCCAGCGTGATAGGCTGCCGCTCCCCAACCATCGTCGGTCAGACGCAGCGCTTCTTCTTCTGTGGCCTTCCGTGTGGATGCGTAGATGATCGCTGTGCCACGACCGCTTCCGGCTTCCCCCAGACCGTCTCGCAGCAGGCCGTCGATCGCCTGTGTGCGTTGTGCCTTGGACTGCGTCTCGAGCACGCGGAAGGCTAGATTGGGGCGCGCGAAACCACGCAACAACTGCGGTGTTGATGCGGGCAATCCCAGGCGTTCGAGAATCTCATCGCGGACCACAGGCGTTGCCGTTGCGGTACAAGCCAGGACATGTGCATTGGGCAACTGCTGCAGGATCTGCCCAATCTGCATGTACTCAGGGCGGAAATCGTGCCCCCATTCGCTGATACAGTGCGCCTCGTCGATGGCGACGAGCGGACATTCCAGTCGCGAGAGTAGGTCGCGGAATCCATCAAAGACCAGTCGTTCGGGGGCGACATAGACCAGTTTGTGCTCGCCGCGAGCGATCTGGCCCAACCGTGATCGGACCTCGGTGGCATCGAGTGTGCCCGCCAGATATGTCGCCGACAGGCCGCGATCATTCAGGGCAGCCACCTGATCGTGCATCAAGGCAATCAGCGGGGATACGACGAGGGTTGTGCCCGGAAGGATCGCCGCTGGAAGTTGATAGGTGAGACTCTTGCCGCCCCCCGTGGGTGCTACAAGCAGCAGGCGACCTGTCTGTAGAAGTGTCTCAATCGCTTCCCGCTGGCCGGGACGAAACCCCTCGTAGCCAAGACGGCGCAGGCCACCTTCGAGGTCGTCGGCGGCAGATTCACTCAAGATCACACCGGCTCCCGCCAGGGCAACAACAGATCGGGTGCGTCGCGATCGAGGCAGGCGCCGGAGGGGCGTTCGCCCAGCGGGCGTGCCGGCATCTGAGCATAAGACTCGTAACTGATATCCAGCCACGGTGTCGCCAGTCGCTGGTGCCCTTGGTGCCTCGAGTTCATCGCCGCATCAATGACACCTGTCGTGAGCAGAGTACGAGCAGGTGGATAGGGAGCAATACCAGTCGCGAAGAAGTGCTGAATGTTTCGACTCAGATAGCCAAAACTGGCACCTGGTCCATCGGGCTGAAGAAAGAACTCAGTCGCCACAATCTCATCTTCGCCGGCGATTCTTGCGGCATACGCCCAGTCATTCAGATACCCATTGAGCATCAGTGCGCAGCTGCGCAGACCATCCGCGTGGTCAATAAGAAAGACGACTGGCTTGTCGCAGACATCTTCCATGGCACCCTCTCGTCTCGTCCCCACGGTTGCGCACGCCGCATCTGCCAAATCGCCGTCAAAGTCGCCTCGATCACGCGCTCGCCACACATCATCACCTTCCAGGCACTGTACTGCGACAACGCCGGTCTCACCGCCGCGACGACGTTCAATCATACACTGCAAAGTCTCGAGGGTGTGATAGCCATAGGCCTCAATGCCGCCATAGCCGACAGCGAGGGCGGCCTCGATCGCTGTCTCCTTCGTGTGTTCGAGCCAGGGTCGGCGCCAGGACAAGGGCAGACAGGAGCCGGCCATCAGCGGAATATCAAGCTCGGCAGCCCGCTCCCAGACCCAGCGGGCGTCGCCGAAGTCATAGGCAAAGTGTTTGTCATTGAAAACCGGCACACTGCGACTGCTCTCAGCGAAGACACCTGCAATCTGCTCGAAGAAGTAACGGCGTGGATACATATGCCGTCCTCTTTCGTTCCACGGATAGTCGCCATGCTCGCCGATGAGCAGAACGGCGTCGACGTCAAGTTGTTTGCCTCCCACATGTAAAGCCTGACGAATACTGGGATAGATCGGGACGGCACATGCGGAAGCCAAATCAACACCCATGTCATTGTCGAGAATGTGGTCGATATACATCGACACCACATCGACTTCGGGAGGGAAGAAGCCCTCATCTGTCGACATTCCCTTCAGGAACTTGGTGACAATCGCGTCCGCATGGGACCACTCGTGGTAAATGGTGCAGATGGCGGCGACACGGAGACGGCTCATGTTGATCCGACCTGAGACTTGGGTGGAAGGGTATCGAGAAGCTCCGAAATCTGACGAATGATGCGGTCTGGGTGGTGACCATCGTGTGCGCTCAGACCCGTGCCGTGGACATCAACCCAGATGCCCTGCAGGCCGATCCGCTGCGCAGGCGTGATCTCCCAGGAGGGATTGTCTCCTACCATCCATGCGTCACCTGTATCAACGCCCAGCTGGCTCAAGGCATACTTGAAGACACGCTCGTCCGGTTTGCCAACACCGAACTCGCCTTCGATGACAATACAGTCAAAGAACCTGGCCAGATCAAAACGCTCGATCTTGGCTCGCTGCCCTGCGCCATCGCCATTTGTCACCAGGCCCAGGCGCACGCCAGCTTCGTGGAAATACTCGAGCGTCTTGAGTGCGCCTGGAAACAGGCGCAGGCCTGCAAACCTTCGCTGTTCGAAGTCCTTGACGATGCGGTCAACCAGATCATCATCGATCAATCCTAGCTCCCGCAAGGCCGTAGATACATTCTGCCGGCGTGTTCGGGCCAGGTCGAGTCTTCCCAGTCTATGACGCTCCGGGTCTGCCCACCAGGTGACGGAGACGCGATCTATTGCGTCTCTCACCTGGATCGGAGAGAATCCCTGAAGTTCGTCTTTGATCCCGGAAATCGCTGCGTCCCAGGCGGGGGCGGCGAGGGCGTGGAATTCAATGATCGTATCGTCGAGATCGAAAAGAATGGCCCGAGGCAGCTTTGAAGGCAATGATGACACAATATCGACCCCGTTCAACTGGTTCGGCAATTGGTTAGGCGATTGGCAAGACGATGAGTTGAGATGGGCAGGCACTCATTGAGACTACCGGGAAATCATCGCCTCTCGGTGTGGGCCGACGGACAGCAGGTCGACGGGTACTTCCAGCAGGTCCTCGACGCGCTCAATGAAGCAGCGCGCTTGTGCAGGCAGGTCTGTCCAATCTCGCACTGTGCTAATGTCTTGATTCCAGCCAGCGAGCCATTCGTACACGGGCTGACAGCGCTCCAGTTCGTAGGTCAGTGGGAAGTCCTGTCGCTTTACCGAATCAAGTTCGTAGGCAACACACAGGGGAATGTCGTCTCCCGTGCCCAGCACGTCGAGATTCGTCAGAGCGAGACGTGTCGCACCCTGTACGCGGCAGCCATATCGTGTTGCGACGGCATCAAAGGGCCCCACGCGACGTGGCCGGCCTGTTGTGGCGCCATACTCACCGCGATCTCCGCCACGCTCGCGCAGGGACTGCGCCTGCTCACCATGCCATTCGGTGACAAAGGGGCCCGCACCGACACAGCTGGAGTAGGCCTTCACAACAGCGACGATGTCAGTGATGGCCCAGGGAGGCAGCCCGGCACCGACTGCGGCTTGACCCGCCAGGGGAGAGGAGGACGTCGAGTAGGGGTAGATCCCGTGATCGACATCGCGCAAGGCGCCCAATTGACCCTCCAGCAGAATTCGATCTTGTCTTATTAGAGCCTCGTGCAACAGCTGGGAGGCATCCACCATGATGGCTAGAAGGCGCTCACGGAATGATTTCAGTTCAGCGAGGAGCTTATCCACACTGAGTGTCGGCTTGTTGTAGAGTTGGGAGAAAAGGGCGTTTCGTGGTGTCAGTTGTCTTTCGAGCCGCTGTCGAAGCCAATCGAGATTGCGCAGGTCCCCAACCTGCACGCCGACCTTCATCGTCTTGTCGGCATAGAACGGAGCGATTCCCGCCCGGGTCGAGCCAAAGGCCTCACCCGCGAGCCTTTCCTCTTCGTATTGATCGTGCAGAACGTGTGCACTCAAGGTCAACTGCGCTCGATCGGAGACAAGGACCTGAGGCGCAGGTACGCCTGCGGCCGTCAGCTCATCCAGTTCTCCGAAGAACGCCATGGGATCGAATGCCACACCTGGTCCGATAAGATTCTTGGTCCGCGGATTGAAGACACCCGAAGGCAACAGGTGCAGGGCGAAGCGACCCAGATCGTTGATGATCGTGTGGCCAGCATTGCGGCCACCTTGAAAACGCACGACAAGATCTGCTTCTGCAGCGAGGGCATCTGTGATCTTGCCCTTGCCCTCATCGCCCCAACTGGCGCCTACGATGGCAGTGACAGACATGGGATCTCCTTGGCAATCTATTCACAGGGCCGGGTTGGCCATGCAGGGGGAATGACACGTGTTGATACCTGCACAATAGGAGGAGGGGTTAGATTAGTGAAATACGATCTTTTCATTCGTTACATTACGTAAGCTAATATCTGCCGCGAACGTGAGGAATGCATCCTATGGAACTTCAGCAACTGCGAGGGTTGTGCGAGATCGCTCGCACTGGAAGCTTCACTGGAGCCGCCAGGCAGCTGTTTATCACCCAGTCGGCTGTGAGCCAGCAGATCCGAGCCTTGGAAGAGGAAGTCGGACAGCAACTGGTTGAGCGGACCCGCAGCGGCGCCCGACTCACGACTGCAGGGCAGGCCCTGCACCGAAGAGCGCGCAACATCCTTGAAGAGATCCGCCTGGCTCAGGACGAGATCAACTCGGAGGCGGCGATCATCGGCGGACGGGTCGTGTTCGCCACCAGTGACACGAACTGCACCTACATTCTGCCCCCGGTGCTACGGTCCTTCCGCGAACAGTATCCCGGGGTCGACGTAGAAATTCGCAACAAAATGTCGTCAGAGATTGCGCCACTGGTCCTGGACGACGAGATCGATTTTGGGTTGGCGACATTGCCTCTGCCACATCCACGTCTGAAGACGGAAGCCCTGTTTGAGCGTCGTGACGTCTGGATTTGTCCCATAGGGCATCCACTTGCCAGTCGCCGACGTCTACCGGCGGCCGCCGTCGCTCAGGAACCATTGCTGGCACTGGAGCGCGGGAGTCAGAGTCGAGCGCTGTTCGACGATCTGTTTCGGCAGGCAGGAATTGCTCCGCAGATCGTCATGGAACTCGGCAGTATTGAGGTGCTGAAACGCTTCGTCGAGATCGGTTTTGGCATGGCACTGGTTCCAGCCATCGCTGTGACTCACGAGGTGGAAAGTGGGCGCCTCATCGCGATCGCAGCGACTGGCGTCACGAGTCGTAGCGTCGGGTTGGTTCTGCACCGACCGCGCGTGGCTGCCGCTGCCGCGACGGCGCTGCTGAATCAGATGCGAGGTCAACTTTCTGGTACTGTGTGCTGAGTGGCAGAAATGATGCCGCTGTTTCAGTTCGCCGTGAGGTCGCGCAACGACCCGCGTTCACTCTGGGCGGTGCCAAGCCATCTCTGCATGGATCGCTGGATGGCGGGCCAGTCATGATCCATCATGGCAAACCAGGCGGTATCTCGATTGCGTCCCCGCACGATCCGGTGCTGCTTGAAGATCCCTTCAGGTCGAAAGCCGAGGCGTTCTGCCGCTGCGCGAGAACGGGCATTGAGGGCATCACACTTCCACTCGACACGGCGATATCCCAGATCGTCAAAGGCGTGCTGTAGAAGCAGAAAGATGCTCTCGGTATTCACCGCCGTGCGCTGGACCTGTGGCGAATACCAGATATGTCCCACCTCAATGGAACGCTGCTCGGCGGCGATACTCAGATAACTCACCAGTCCTACGGGCTTGGCATCGGGTTGCTGGCACACAGTAAAGAATCGTGGATCAGCTGATCCTGAACTCTCCCGGAGCCACAGCCGCATCTGAGCGTGGTCATCGAAGGGGCCATAGGGCATATACGTCCAGATCCACTTCCCGTCCGTACCATGACCGGCAGCGAACAGTGGATCGCCGTCGAGGTCGACGTCGATGGGGCGAAGAATCACTTCGCTGCCGGTATGTACTTGTGCCTGAGGCCTGGCTGCGACGGTAGGACCGGTGACGACGTCGCCCACTGGCAGAACTGGCTTATTGCTCATTTGCCTGTCACACCTGGCGAAGAATCGCTCGGATGGACGTTTCGTAGGCATCTGCATAGGCGACCATACCAAGATCTGTTGGGTGCGAGGAATCCACCGTCGCCTCGCCATCATCGGGCAACAGGAGATCTCCATCCAGATAGTGGATTCGGTCGTCACCGGCTGCGGTCAACTCGTGCCATGCAGCTCGCAGCGCCGCGCGACTGGTGCGATGACGTTCCGCCTTTGCCGGGAAGAAGCGAGTGTTCGCATAGGTTCGATCCTCGACCAAAAGGATCGGTGTCAGTGGCTGTGATTGGCGGATCCGGCGCACCAATGGAATTGTACGCTCGGTGATCAGGGGCTCGGTCATGTTCGGCAGACAATCGATGACAAACAGGCACGGGTCCTGTTGTGCCAGCAGATCTGCGATCTCCGGCTCCATGAGACCATTGCCTGCGAAGCCGAGATTGATCACCCGGCGCCGTAGTCTGCGACCGACGAGAGACGAAATGCACATGCCTGCTCGCGCGGCGCTGGCACCGTGCATGATAGATGTGCCATAGAAGAGAATGGGTTTCTCCTGACGTGCAGCCAGAGGCTGCAGACTTGCACTTTCGTCGATACCGATCTCCAGGGTCTCTGGACTGTTGAACAGAGGTAGATAGAGGGTGTAGCATCTGGAGCCAGGAGCCAATCCCTCGGCAAGGGCGCCTTCGACTCGCTGGCCCTCAGGTCTGGAAATGCCGACCCAACGCTGCATTCCAGACGCGTCCTCTGCATACAGATCGAGACCCGAATGCGAGGTCGCTGGCATGTGAGCCATACTGATCGTGGAATGCAACAGATCATAACGTGCATGGATCTGCGTTGAATCCGTCACGAAACGCAAGCTCAGTCCGGCCGAACAGCGCGACAGATCCCATACCGGTTCACGCACCACCCCTTCCGCGTCAGGTGGCAATCTCTCAAAATGCCGGGTCGTGTCATCCCAGCCTTTGCCCTCTATGTCCCAGGCAGTGGCATCATGCCAGGTCAGATCGTGTGTCCTATGCGTCATTATTCAGCAGCCCGTTCGAAGGTCCCCGACGCTGGATAGTTCGTCGGGTCTCGCCAGTCCGGTTGCCACCATAACTGTGCCAGGGGGCCCGTTTCTTCATCGAAATCATCGACGGCGATATTGATTCGTATCTGACGCCAGTCAGGTCCCTGTAGTTCAACGACATAACTGAGAGGGATGGCCATCTCATAGGCATGCCCCGTCGGCGTGGGGATGCCTATGGCTCGGACACCCATCTGGTCCATGGTCTCACGGTCGCCGAGAATCATATCATCCAGCGTCTGACCAGGGCTGATGGCGACAAAGACTTTGTGTTCGTCCCTGCCGAGGGATCTGGCGGGATCGGGACGTCCATCCACACGGACCTCAATACCATCCTGTGCCCACGCAACGGCGCCCAGATAGATCTGTCGCTCGTCGGTGACGTCGACGGCGATATAGAGATATTCGTCATCTATCTCGACGCCGAAGCGCCAGGAGCAATCTGCTGGGCCCATCCAGGATGAAGCGTCTACGTCGATTTCCGACGGTTCCCGAATGTTGAATGCCAATGGGCCCCAGTCACTGAAGTCGCCGTCAATGATGGCAGGTGTCTCCCGGCGAGGCAGTGGATAGGTTCGACTCACGACAAAGGGCGAGCGGCCCTCGATAGTCGGAATCTGTACTTCGTCCTGCATATACGTGGCACGCCAATCCAGTTGCAGGGGCGAAAGCGCATCGATATTTCGAGCTTCGGAGGTGGTGACATCGATCGTGACCAACTCCACAGAGTTGGGTGGAATCTCGATATCAATCGCGGCTGGCGATGGAATCAGCAAGTCATGAGCGAAGAACTGTGCTGTTAGGTGCAAGGGCACATCTGCATCGTTCTTGAGCTGCACCAAGGCATTGCCACCACGAAAATCCTCTCCGTCTCCAAGGATGGGATCGATGACCACGGCGTTGCCATTCAGCAAAGGCTCAACGAGTCGTGCCATTTCGTCAGTACGGATATCCTCGTCCCAGATCCCATCCAAGAGCAGATTGGCGATTTGCGGACCTGCATCCGTCATGGTTACCCAGACGACGTGATCGAATTGGCCGTAGAGTGGGCCCATCAGGCCACTGCCACCCCCGGTGGTTGCCAAAACGAAGTAGCGACTGTCGTTGCGGACATGTTTGGTGTAGGAATGGAAATGGCCGGCGAAGACGGTGTGCTTGCGTGGACGCAGCAGGCCTTCCACCTGCGGCCATCCTGTGTCCTGTAATTCACCGGTCTCAGCGTCGGTATAAACCCACAGTGGCTTATGCACGAAGACGAGGGTCCAACGCACATCCGCGTTGTCTGCCAGAGTCTGCTCCAGCCAGGCCGTCTGTTCGGCGGAGATCTTCGAAGGCTGTGTGTCCTCCGAATTCATGCACACAAACAGTACGTCCTGGTAGACGAAGGAGTAGTAGGAGCGCCCAAGTCGATTCTCCCAGACATCTGCCATCACCGGATTTGTGATATCATGGTTGCCTGGCAGATAAAAGAAGGGCATGTCGAGTGCCTCGAGGAAACCGTCAAAATCATCCCATTCCGCCTCGAGTTGACCACGGTCTTCCGTGTATCCTTCGATCAGATCACCAACACTCATCACAAATTCAGGTTGCAGGAGATTCAACCGCCGCATGGCATCAGGGAAGACGCCGGGGCGATGACCACCGGTACGGTCCGTGACGATGACGAATTGGAAGTCCTGCGGGTCGTTGCGCAGATCCAGGTGGGTCCACGGATTCACCGGTTCCACGTCGATGAGTGGTTTGGCTCGATCAGCGGTCGTGTGATTGGTATGGGCACAACCGGCGACCATCAGAGTTGGCACAAAGATCAAGAACAGGGCCCTGATGCTTGTCATGAAACGACTCCCTCCATTGTGGTAGTTCGGCCAGGGCGCGGCCAAGGGGGGTATGCTCGCATGTAACCCCCCTGTAATGCAAATGCAGTTCAAAGCCTGAGGCTCATTTCGTTGAGAGGATTGAAGCCAATGGCTGAATAGATAGGGCGTCCCATCTCTGACGTATGCAGCGTCAACCAGCCGAGTCCTATGACACGGGCGTGTTCGATGAGGGCGTTCATCAGTTGATTTGCAATTCCTCTTTTTCGGTGATCGGGCAATACGTACATGCTTGATACGTAGCCAAACCGCCCATCGGGCTGGATGGGTTTTGGCGGCATCTGATAGGGGGAAAGTCCCACGGATCCAACGATCTTGTCATCGTCTGTGACGGCGATGAAGCCGACGAATCCTTCCGTATCAAGAGCTTTTGGGAAATAGTCAATACTTGCCCTCTGCAGGTCTTCGGTGACCTGAAAACCCACTTCGACAAACATGCGATGGCGCAGATCGATGAAGGGTTCCATATCTGTCACCCTGGCGCGGCGGATCGTGTAGGCTGTTGTCAAAGGTCTGGCTCCGCAAGAGTTCGCAACTGTTGGCCCTTCGGTACGGAAGTCAGCCCGTCTGCTACCTCGTATTCCACGAGCAAATCAACGGATTGATTCGGTGGAATTTCATCAAGCCACACATATAGGTGACTGGTCAGGTAGTCCCGCTTGTTTACATGCGCCGCTTCAACATGTACGGCCGCAGGGGGCGGCGTGAATGTGCCCACCAGGCGCACGTGTTCATCGCCAAAATGAACAATCGATCGTAGTGGAATTCTCTGCTGTGTGTGTGTGCCATCCTCGGTGGCCTGCTTCAGGAGAATCTGCTCTACGGGCAGGTTTCGGGCGTGATCTGCAAGGTCTCCTGGGCGCATGCGTATCAACATATGATCATTGCCAAGCAATGACGTCTGACGCTGGTTGCCAAAACCTGGGAAACCTAACATGACGTAGGGAGCAAGAACTGCCTGCGTGCCGACGTTGGTCACCTGATACGTGACGCCGAACCGAAGATTGTCGTAGAAATCCATATCCACATTTACGATGATGTCGTGGTCTTTCATGTGGCGCGTAAAGTGAAGACGAATCCAGTCCTCGCCGGCCTCGATGAAGGGCTTCCCCCAATCGGTCTGCAGTAGCTTGCGGCGCTGGGTCTGGCCGAGTCTGGTCCACCACAACCATTCCCAATCTGCCAGGGGGAGTGTACCATCGGCCAGATTCAAGCGGGTGTCGTCCTGTAGTCTCAGTTGCGTGATGCCGAAGGGATCCGTGTGCCGAATTTCCACGAGGTAGGAGGGAAACTCGAGCAGCGTCGAATCTGATCGACGGGTAAAGCGCATATGCTCGGACAACTCAACAACAGTCGGTGGCTGTGCTGTGCAACTGGATAGGATCGTGAACAGCAACAGGCAGGCTGTTGCCCATTTCCCTGATGCAAACTCTATTGATGACATCGGTTCATCATGACTGCTGAAACTCAACACAGGGCACAGAATGACGGACGAGGATATCTGGTACTTTCGACACAATGGCTTCTATCGGCTGCCGCAACGCTTGCCAGAGGGTCTCGTGGCACGGCTGAATGAAGAGACCACCAGGCAAATTGCCTCGATGCAGGAGCCCGTTGTTTGGGAGGATGACGGTCCGCGCGGCAGGCCTGAGCATGTGCGCCGGCTGTCTAAGATCCTGCAGCGGTCGGGTGTGTTTCTCGAAGCTGCTCAGCACGAGACCCTCCTCGATGCACTTGCAGGGGTTCTGGGACCCAACATCGAATTGATGACGAACAAGCACAACCATCTGATGGTTCGTCCACCCGCATCAGCCCCCGTTTTCTGGCACGCCGGTGAGGAGACCTGGGATCCTGTGCTGATCACGGCCCTCGTGTATCTCGAAGAATCGACCCTCGACAATGGCTGCATCCGACTCGTACCAGGATCGCACCAGCGACCCTTCGCCTGGCCACGCCGCCCGGGAAAAGACTTCTATGGGAGCCCACTCTATGATCGCTCAGTGCCTATTCCCATGCCGGCGGGCGGGGTGCTGCTGTTCAATGACTGCTGCTTCCATGGTGCCGAAGAGAACCGGACAGATGGGTCAAGGCGCAGCATGACCCTCGGCTATCGGGCGCATGATTCGCACGATGTAGGGAAGGAAGATCCCGAGAAAATTCTTGTCAGGGGAGAGCGCGTATACACGGGCCACGAATCGCCGTATCCTGGGCCAGCCTAGTCCGTAGGGTCGTCTATCTGGTTGGCGATTTCGATGAGGTTTTTGTCTGGATCACGCAGATAGACTGAGCGGATTGGCCCCAAGGCACCCATTCGTTCGACGGGGCCCAACTCGATATCCAGGTCGTGCTGATGCAGATGATCGATGAGCTCAGCAAGGGGTCTGTTGGTCAGAAAACAAAGATCTGCGCTTCCCGGTGTCGGTAGCCCGGCGTGTGGCGAGACTTCGGCGCCGCAAACATGCAGATTGATCTTCTGTCGACCGCAACGCACGGCGCGACGACCTTCATCGAAGCGAATCTCTTCGAGGCCAAGAATATCAACGTAAAAGTGCGTCGTTGTGTCGATATCCGTTATGGTGAGAACGATATGATCGAGCGTTTCGAGCACCTGTGCTCAATACTCGATTTCAAAGTCGTGTTGCCATTCCAGAAAACGCTGGCGCAGATCGATGATCGAGCGTTTTGGGTTTTTCAAAGCGTCATGAAGGAAGTCTGCGCACATCGTTTCATGTGCTTCGTCACCGGAAGCTTCCGGCAACAGCCCGCGTCGGGCGGTATAGACACGCTGGTGCCCCATGGCGCCGTCGGTGTAGTAAACCTCTTGTACGTAGCGCTTCTTCCTGCTGCCATCAACACGGCCCTGTCCGGGACCCTGGCCTTCGAGGCGAAGGAACAGAAACAGATTCGCCGCGCGATATTGCCGCTCCGGAACGCCATTAACATCGACGATCTCTGAGCGCGCCTGATCGAGATGGTCTACGTGCATGTTGCCCACCACCTGATGACCGCGACTACCCAATTCGAAAAAGTCGCGCAGGTCCTGATCCCACAGATACGTTGGTGGCGGGTGATCTGATAGTTCATGTGAAATGAGACAACCACGCTCAAAGCGCAGGTTCAGCACTTTGTTCGGTAGCGCAATGCCCAGGCGCCGATCTGCGGGCACGAAGGGCAGGAGTGATCTCATGGTCGTCGTCTTGCCCACACCCCCAGGTCCTGAGCAGACGATCCATGATGCTCCATGGGAGACCTTTGACGCCAGCCAGGCGGCCAGGTCAAGGGGGATCGTCTTCTTCTGAATCAGGTCCACCAGAGAAAATACCTTCTCTCCCTGGCGAGGTGTGCACAGGTCCTGCAGCAGCTTGATCTCGCGCTGGTTCATCGCTCGAGCCTCTTCATCTTTGCAGGGCCAGTGTCGCTCCAACCGAGAAACCGTCAGCAACGGCCGCGAAGGCATCGTCCATCACTTGCAGGATCGTATCGATGTCTGTGTCGGTGTGAGCAGCACTGAAACCGTGATGGCATGGACCGCCACCGTAGTCGTGGAAATACACGCCACCGGATGCGGCGTGTCGGATAAAATCGAGCATGATATCTCGGCGATGTAGCAACGCATCGCTGTAGTCGATGGGCGAATCTTCGAGTCCCATCATCAGACCAAAACGCGCCCCATGGCGTGGCGCCTGCACCGGCAGCCCCCGGCGCTCGATGATTTCATCCAAACCGGCATAAAAATGGTCGAAGCGGCCAAGGAGATTCGGGTAGAATTGAGGGTCAGTCACCTGCTCGAGGAAGGCTTGAGCACACAGAATCGAAGGCAGGGGAGCCATGAAGGTCCCACTGTGCTGCACCTCACCGACGGGTTTGTACTGATCCATGAGTGTTGCAGGACCACAGATTGCCGACAAGGGCATTCCACCGCCCAGGGATTTACCGATTGTGCAGATATCAGGTGTGACACCGAAATCAGCCTGGGCACCCCCTGTGCTTTTCTTGAAACTCGACTGGATTTCGTCGAAGAATAGTAGAACGTCGTACTGCTGAGTGAGTTTTCGCAGCCCCTCAAGGTATCCAGGCTGTGGACCGATGCCACCACTGTTAAAGTCCACGGGCTCGAGAATTACCGTGCCAATCTCACTCGCCCTTGAACGCAAGGCTTGTTCAACGGCGTCAAGATCGTTGTATGGCAGGGAGATGATGAACTGTGCCATCGGTTCGGGAATTCCTGGTGACTCAACGAAGCTGCTGGCGTCCGCAAGGCGGTCCGCCGGCACATGGCCGCCGATATAGGTCAGTTCGTGGTAGCCATGAAAATGACCCGTGAAGCGAATGATATGGTCCCGGCCGGTCGCTGCTCGACACAGGCGCAGGGCATGTAGGGTGGCTTCGCTACCAGAGTTCGTGAAGCGGACCCGTTCGGCACATGGAATCAGTTGTACCAGTGTCTCTGCCACCTCGACATGAGGCAGCATATCATGGGCACAGCAAATACCCAAATCTGCACTGCGTCGCAGGGCATCCTGCACGGCAGGGTGGCCGTGGCCCAGTAGAGCAGCACCGTGGCCACAACTCATATCAAGCCAGGTTTTGCCGTCGACATCGTGAAGATTTGGTCCCGTAGCGTGGTCAATGTACAGAGGATGTCCAATGGCCTGGTTGAGCCTCGTCGAGGCACAGACGCCACCTGGCAGGCTCTTCTGGCCCCGCTCGAACAACTCTTGAAGAGCACTCAAGCGGCTAACTCCTGTAATCGACTTGAGCTCGACAATTGCGACATATCTCCATAGTTAACAATAATTTGTGGTACAGATTTCCAGCCGCATGCAGCGCTGCCTGCCGGCCTTGTAGGCTCTGGGCTCAGAGTGTTCGACTCCAGTAGGAGCTGGCCGTTGGCGGTTTGCTTCAAGGTGGTCCCCAGGCCCTGACAAACGGGTGGAAAATAGCGTAAGTTGGCAGATCGACGGGGGGCGGGCAAATCGGCCCGTTCAGGAACTACGGAATCGAGCGGTAAGAACCACCGAATTGAGGGGTGAAATGGCCGAATTGAGCGGCCTTCGAAAAGGGAAGCGGTTATGAATGAACGGGTTGAGCGGGACTGGCAGACAGCACTATCCGTGCTACAACCAAGTGCCAGGGATCTTGAGCACGGGCTGGAACTTCATCGCGACAGCCTCGTTTTCGAGTCCTACGGATTTTCGCCGCGCGCTGCGCCCCGAGGTGAGGCTCTGGCCGAGATTCTGGCGGAAGGAGCCTCAGGAGCCGAATTCACCGAGGCTGAGGAGGATATGTTTCTGGCGCGGATGGCGGATGATGCCGATCTGGCAGCCGAATACCATGCGGCCCTCGACTTTGCCGGTGTCGACTGTATTCTGCAGAATGCGGGCGAGGAGTGTCAGGCGCCGCTGCAACTGATCAAGCGGCTGGGCAATTTCACCTATCTGACAGACATGTTGGGCGAATTCATGCAGAGAGTGCCTTCGCCTGCGGCCATCGTCGACGCCCATGCGGCGGGCAAACACAGCCTCTACATGTCGGCCAATGGTGTGCCCCTTGCACAGCAGTGGAAGACCGTGGAAGAGGAACTGCGCTACGTACGAGTTCTTTTCCAGTTGGGCGTACGCATGACCCATATCACCTACAATCGGCGCAATATGCTCGGTGACGGGTGCGAAGAAAAGACCGATGCCGGTCTGAGCGATTTTGGTATGGCCGCCATTGCTGAACTGAATCGCGTCGGCATCATTGCCGATGTCGCCCATTCTGGCTGGCAGACTGGAATCGATACAGCGCGCGTCTCCAGGGTGCCCATCGTCTCAAGTCACTCCGGTGCCCATGCCCTGAGTGGCCATCCGCGATGCAAGACGGATGAAGTGATGCGAGCCATCGTCGACAAGGGCGGAACCGTCGGTGTCTGTTGTATCCCCGCTTTCCTCGGGGGAACGGGAGATATCGCCGCATTTCTTGATCATATTGATTACATGGCAAAGCTTGTGGGCGCCGAGGCGGTGACGATCGGCACAGACCAGGCGTATCTGTCGAGTCAAAATGCTGCAGAGCGAGAGAAATTCGATGCGCCGCGTCGCGGCAGACGCCGTTTCGAGGGGTTCTGGCAACCCGATGATCCGCTGCACGATCCGGCTTGGAAGGAACCGCGCATGAAGCAGAGCCTGGCCTGGACGAACTGGCCGCTCTTCACCGTAGGACTGGTGCAGCGAGGGTATGGTGACGACGAGATTCGTGGCATTCTCGGTGGCAACATTCTTCGCGTCACGAGAGCGGTTTTCGATGCTCGTGAACTTCTATGAGTGGAGATGGACGTCCTAGGCGCCTACTGGTGCCACTCATCTCGAAGGATGGCGATCAGCCGAGAGTCGCGCCTGGCTCGCTCATACCTTTTCGTATCCCGCGGGAAAGGGGCGCTTTTCGACGATGGCTTCTTTTACGGTCCGCGCGTGCGTGCAGGCACCGCGATAGGTGAAGCCCTTGCAGTCGCAGGTGACGTCAGCACCCAACACGTCAACGGTATAACGGATCTTGGGATCCCTTGAGGAAGTCACCCGGACTGTGGTTTGGTCGGGTCCGGAGAGGACGTCGGCCAATGCCTGAATCGCCGCTTCTGAAATGGGCACCAGGGCTCGTTGGGCCTGTTGTGAGAGATTCCCAGCTGCATCCTGCAGATAACGGGTCGTCGCTGCACGCAGGGAGGTCATCATTTGTTCCGGCGATGTGTCCTGCGACCGCAAGCGGGCGAAGTCTGTGTCCAGAGCTTGCAGAATCTGCCGCAATTCATCCATTACATCCGCATCCATTGAACCACCCAGCGAGCGGCCCTCCACCACATCATCGACAATGCGTGATTTGCGGTCGAAAACACCACGAACAAATTCCTCTACCGTTCCGCGTGCGATCATATAGGTCACGTTGACACTACCTGTTTGCCCGATCCGGTAGGCACGATCCTCAGCCTGCCAATGATTGGCAGGTGTCCAGTCGAGATCGTTAAAAACGACCTGTCGTGCCGCTGTGAGGTTCACTCCCGTGCCACCGGCATGGATCTGTCCCAGATACACCCGCACGGATTCGTCATTCTGGAAACGATCGACGATGCCCTGTCGCTGCGGAACCGGCACTTCTCCCGTGAGCAGCACCGATGCCGCGCCGAAGTACTTTTCCAGCCGTTGCAGGACGTTTGGGAAACCCGAGAAGACGAGGACCTTCTCGCCCTGCTCAATCGCACCCTCAACGTATTCCTTGGTGTAGCGGCTCTTGGCGAGTCCAACGGTCTTCCTCGTCGACATCAATCGGCCCATGCCCTTACGGAACCCGCGCTCTGTGCGTTGCGGTTCAATGCTTGGATCGAGGAACTGCATGACGTCACGGTTGAGTGCATCTCGTGTACGTTCGGGTAGCTCGACATCAATCCAGGTCCGCACCTTGGGTGGTAGGTCGAGGACGTCGTCCTTGTGTCGACGCAACATGGTCCCATGCAGTTGCACAGACAGTTCATCGACATTGCTGGCGCCATCGGCGACCCAATGTCCGTAGTCGTTGCGGCCCCCGTCGCAGTAGCGTTGAGAAAAGGACATGAAGCTACGGCCCAAAGGATGGTCAACGAGTTGTAGTAGCGGGAACAGATCTCGCGGTCTGTTGGTCAGGGGAGTACCCGTCAACGCGTGAACGACAGGATCCCCAGCGGTGCGATCGACGAGGGTTCGTGCAAAACGACTTCGCTGCGAGCGATGATTCTTCAGATAATGCGCCTCGTCGAAGGCAATGCCGACCCAGTTGTGGGTGAGAAGGGCTTCGAGGTGTTTTCCAAGGATGTCGTAGTTCAGGATTACCCAACCGTCAAAACCGGGTGCCGGAGGTGGCGCCGGTCCGACGATGTGTGTCTTCGCTTCTGGCAGGACCATCGCGATCTCACGCTGCCAGTTGAGCTTCACAGACGCGGGGCAGAGCACGAGATAGGGCCCGCCACTGTCTGCATGAGAGAAGGCCAGGATCGATTGCCGTGTCTTACCCAATCCCATGTCGTCGGCGAGAATGGAACGTTTGCGACCGAGGAGAAATGCGAGCCCCTCCACCTGGTGCGGATACAGCCCTTCGCTCACCTGCCGCGCCTGTGCAAGGCTCATGCTCGTTTCCTCTGAATGGCCAGGTAATCCTGCCACAGCAGGCGTGCGGCAACCGAACGCCACGGGCGCCATGCTTTTGCCATACGCAGCATGCGGTCATCGGTCGGGCGCTTGCGCAGGCCTTTCACGCGCTGCACGGAGATGGCGAGCGCGAGATCACCTACAGGCCAGATATCCGGTCGACGCAGCACCATCAGCAGATAGACGTCGCTCGTCCATGGGCCAATGCCACGAAGATTGGTGAGACGCGCACGTACCTGGTCGTCGCTTAGATGAGGCAGTTCGGGCAGATCGATGCGCCCTTCCCTCACAGCCTCTGCCAGACCGATGATATAGCTCGACTTGGATCCTGTAATGCCGGCGGCGCGCAGATCGTCTACATGGCATAGAGCCAATCTGGCTGCTGTTACCCGACCGACCTGCAACTGCAGACGCCGATAGATCGTGGCAGCAGCTTTCAGTGACACCTGCTGTTCGAGAATGATGCGGACGATCGTCGCAAATCCGGGCGGACGGGCCCACAGCGGCGGTGGCCCGTGTCGGCGCGCAATCGTCGCTAATTCTTCGTCCACGTCGCTCAGCTCAGACACGGCTTGTCCGATCTGGGAAATGGTGAGTGGTCCTGGGGGGCGGACGGTGATCACTGTGTCAGACCTCTGCATAGATCGACGCCAGAGTTCGTGCCAATTCCCCCGGATCCGTGGGCGTCTCGGACTCTCTGGATGCAGAAACCGCATCAGCCACACGGTGACCCCTGGCGAGGGTCGCTGCGACGTCTGCAGTACGATCTCTGGCGATTTCAGCTGCCACTACCTGCGGAATCGCGTCGACAGAGTCTGTGATCTGCAGGTTGGTCAGGCAGCTGAGCATCGGATTGTCCTCCCCATCAAAGGGGGCCCGATCATCGGATTTGAAGAGGACCAACGGGCGGCCGGCACCCCAGGTAAGTGCGGCCTCGACCACAGTGCCCTCATCTGGAACACGACCATTGATGTTGGCAACACATGCGTGTGACCATTGCAGTAGGTGATAGATATCCAGGTCGAAGATGCTTCGATGCACTAGTCTGTTGGCTTGCGCTGGTGAGACGCCGGATGTCTCGAACTGGCGTTGGACATCGCTCAGCTCGAATCCGTCTCGCTGCGGCAGAAACGTCTCGTACCCCGCCTTCTCCAGTGCCTGAGCGATCGCGTGCATTTCTGCTCTTTCCGGGTCATTGAACAGGGGACCGGCGCAATAAACACGGACTGTCGTCATCGTCGTTTCCATTGAATATCTTCAGGGCGGTTGGAATTCACAGACATGAATAGAAAGCCAGATGATGAAAGTTGAAGGATTACGAAGCTGTTGGGAGCGCGTAGGAGGTCTGTTCTACTTCGGTCGTATGCTCGATAAAATTCGACTGCATGCTCGCGGTCAACTGCCGGCAGAGTATCTGGCAGTAATGGCAGATGGCTTTGACGGCCGCACCTGTCGCTATCTACACGTCGATCACGATGCGCTCAGCGCCGTCGTGCTGGATGGTGCCTCTGATGAGCAGGCGCTGGCCTGGTGTCTTGAGAACGGTCGGACCCTCAGCGAAGAGGATATTCTGATCTTCAACTCCTTCATGAGCAAAAGAGGATGGCGTGATGACGAGACACAGAGCTATATCCCGAAACTGAAAGGCGACTATGGTTTCGCCGAAAATGATAGAATCGTCACCGACTTCGACGTGATTGAAGCGGATGAGGGGCGACCGACCGATGTCTGGCGACGTGCCTGGGATCTTGAGTAGGGCTCGGTCTGCAGAGGAAGAGGCTAGCGTTCGTTGCCGCGCTTGAAGTTACCTGTCATGCGCGCCATCAGCAGTTGCATACCCTCTGCGTCGAGTCCTTGTGACTGGGTCGAAAAACGCTGCGCCTGTTTGCCCTTGAGGATGACGACCTGCCGTCCCTGCCAGCTGATGAAAACACGGCCATCCTTCGTGGTGCGAAAGCTGAAACTGTCTTCCATCAGTCCACCTTAAAGGCTGTGATCGCGTAGTGTTGCAAGGGAATTCCTTTTCCTGCTCTTTGGTGATGAATGTCCTGCTGCTGGTGAGAAATCGAAATCTCCAGATTCCTCACAGGAACGCAAACAGACAGTTCCTCGCCACCCATCGAAACTCACTGTAAGAAAGATGTAGTCATGCCTGTTTCCCGACGTCAGTTTCTTAAATCCGCCGCTGCCGTGAGTCTCGGCTTCGGCGGCTTACAACGGCATGTCGCCAACGCCGAAGGTGATCTGTATCGCGTCGGATTTGGGTCCCTCAGGCCCGATCCTGCGGGTCTTCTGGACCTACCCGCTCATTTCAGCTATCGCGTGCTGGGACGAACAGGGGAGAGCATGTCCGATGGTCTGCTTGTGCCTGGGGCGCCGGATGCGATGGCTGCCTTTCCGACAGCTGAGGGCCGGACATTGCTGGTCTGCAACCACGAGTTGACTGCAGGTGCCCTTGCGGCCGGTGCCTTTGGCGAACAGAACGAGGGGCTCGCAGAAGTGCCGCCCAAAAGCTTCTACGACTACGGTTATGGCACGTCGCCAAGTCTGGGTGGGACGACGACGATCGTCATCAGTCGCGATGGTCGTGTCGAGCGGCGGTATCTGAGTCTTGCGGGCACCGTAAGAAACTGTGCCGGTGGTCCCACGCCCTGGGGTAGTTGGATCACCTGCGAAGAGTCGACACAACGGCGCGACAGCAGCTACGAGAAGGATCACGGATACAACTTCGAGGTTCCAGCCACCGCTGAGATCCAACGAGCAGAGCCGGTTCCTTTGCGGGCCATGGGGCGCTTCAATCATGAAGCCGTCGCCGTAGATCCATCCACGGGCATCGTCTATCAGACAGAAGATACTGGTGATAGCCTCATCTACCGGTTCCTCCCTGAAAAAATCGGGCACTTACAAGCTGGTGGGCGGCTCCAGGCGTTGGCCGTGCATGATCATCCCAGTTTTGATACGCGCAACTGGGAATCCACGACCATTCGTCCTGGACAAGCTCTTGAGGTGTACTGGATCGACATTGACCATGTGGAGTCACCAGAAAACGACCTGCGTCTGCAGGGCTACAGCAAAGGGGCGGCTCGTTTCGCGCGTGGTGAGGGGATGTGGTATGGCCAGGACGCGATCTATTTTGCCTGCACAAGTGGTGGTGTGGCGCAGAAGGGGCAGGTCTGGCGTTATCGCCCCAGTGCCCATGAGGCGCGCAATGGTGAGGCGATGTCTCCAGGGAAGCTCGAACTGTTCGTCGAACCAAATGACAGCGACGTCGTCGAGAACTGCGACAATCTGACCGTTTCCCCCTGGGGTGATCTGGTCTTGTGCGAGGATGGACCTGAACAGCAGCATCTGGTGGGTGTCACACCTGACGGGGCGCTCTACAAGCTTGGACGCAATGCGCTCAACAGCTCCGAATTCGCCGGTGTCGTGTTTTCCCCGGATGGTCAGGAACTCTACGTCAACATTCAGAATCCTGGGATTACGCTGGCCATCAAGGGGCCGTGGGAGCTTGGGGGCTGAAGAATTCTGCCATCCGTCGTTCGTATTCCTGCGGATAGACGGCCAGGGCGCCTACATGACCGACCCCTGTCGGTTTCCATACCTCAATCTTGACATCGTGCTGGGCGGCGACCTGCAGTAGTTGGTCTGTATGACTGGGACGCACGACCTGATCACCCGTGCCGTGGACGACAGCCAATCTGCGTCCTTGGGCGCCCTTGATGGCATCGAGTGGGTCGTGCCTCAACAAGGTGTCTCCCGACACGATTCGAGCCGCCCATTCGACGCCGGGGAACAGGGCATCGGGTAGCCCTGTGTATTGGCTAAACTGGGCACGACCATCGGTCAGCGGACTATCCAGGAAAATCGCCTTGAGGCGCGGTTCTTGAGCAAAGGCGGTCAAGGTTATTGCACCACCCAGAGAACTACCGTGCATACCGATCGATTCGTCAGCGAAGCCGCGGCTTCGCAAGAAATCGAAGGCACCCAGGGCGTCGAGATATTCCTCGCTGCCATAGGCCGAGCGACCGTCCTCGGTCTGCGAATCCCCACAGTCGCGCTGATCAAAGAGCAACACATTGAAACCTGCTCTGTATAAGGCGCCCGCTTGCGCCAGCGGGTGGTGGTGGAATTTGCACACCTGGTAGCCGTGTACGACGATGATGGCCGCCGCATCAGGATCTGTTGCGATATACCAGCCGGATAGCTGCAGTCCATCGCGACTCGGAAAGTGAACTTCCTCATACGTCGGCATGGAATAGGCTTCGAAATCGAAGGCCTGCCATTCATCGCAGTCGGTGACACAACCAAAATGATCGGGTCGATTGGCCTGGTTGTCGGCACAGGCTGAGCCGATACGACTCAGACCATCATAGACGACGAGACTGAGCCCGACGTAGGCGGCAACCGCTACGGTCAGCACGGCGGGTAGGATAATGGGTAGCCGAATCATGGTCAGACGATCGGCAGCACGAGGAGGCCCGTCAACGACATCGGGCATCCGACAGCGTCCTGCTGTTCCGACAAGCGTCCTGCTGTTCCGACAGCATCCTGCTGTTTCGACAACGTGCTTGCTGGTTGCCGACTGCCTGGTTACCATTCTGTCAGTGCTCATGGGGGGAGCCTCCAGTCCGCGGGAAGGACCGCGTCCACCTCCGACTTGTATTGTCGCGCGAGCAATCGCCGGCCCCCTCGATCTGAGGGATACATCTACCTCTTTTCAGCCTGAGATGCGGAAATCGGGCACTTCCACGGAAAGAGGCCTGCTATGCAGCCACTGCCGTCTCCGATCCATTTACGCCAACTCAAGAACCAATCCAAGGACCTGCGCGACGCCTGTCGTGCGGGGCAAACCGACGCGTTGGCGCGCCTTTATCAGCATCATCCTCAGCACTCGCCCCAGGCGACACGAACGTTAAGCCTGCAGGACGTTCAGTTGGTCATTGCCCGAGAACAGGGATATGACAGCTGGCCTCGGCTTGTGGCGGCCGCTGAACAAGCGCACAAACCAACCTCGCCCTTCGACGACTTTGTGGGCGTCAGTGCCGTCGCCGACGAGACTCGGCGACTGTTGGCCAGTGCGTCTGTCTCGAGTAAACCTGTGCTGTTGATCGGCGAACCGGGCACGGGGAAACGAACCTGTGCTCGATTGCTGCACGAAGCTGGATCGCGGTCCAGCCATCTTCTACAGCAACTCACGTGCAGTGGCAATGAAACCCTCGTTGAAAGCAATCTGTTTGGCCACGAGGTGGATGCGTTTACGGGGGCCCGAGCCAGTCTGGACGGCTTGCTGCAAACGGGGGATGGAGGCAGTCTGCTGCTGGACGACGTCGAGCAGTTGGGAGCCGAGGCGCAGATCAAGATGCAGAGCTATCTCGATCTCGGTCGGTTTCGTCGGCTCGGTGCGGCGGCTGAACTGAGTTCGGATGTTCGTGTAATCGCCGCGACAAGTTCGGCGACCCTGGAGTCTCTGCAGCGTGTCTTGCGTGAAGATCTCTTCTATCAACTGACCGTCCTTGTCGTCGAATTGCCGCCGCTGCGTGATCGCCCGGAGGATATCGAGCCTCTTGTGCAACACTTTGCCACGCAGGCGATCGACGAAGTGGCGCCGCGGATTGAACGACCGAAGTTTCTGCCGGCGGCGATGACGGCCCTGCGGGAGCATCCGTGGCCCGGCAACGTGCGGCAGTTGCGCAATACCGTAGAGCGAGCTGTTATCACCAGCGACGGCACGTCCATTGGTGCGGATCAACTACAGCTTTCGGCTGTTGTAGATCTCGTATAGAAGCATGGGGGGGCACCATGTGTTTTGTGGTGGCCCCCCAACGATTTCAAGGTGTCTTCAACGACAGAGAGAAAAGGATGTCTCGTCGAGCTCTTTTTCAATTGGTGAATCCCGGCAGCTGGCGCGGGGAAGCGACCAGTGCAGCGGCCACTCAGGTTGGCGTCGTCGATGTGGACTCCGGCGATATCCACTTCGTCGACTTCCAACGATTCGGACACTCGGAGCAGATCAACTGGTCGCCGGGTCCCGCATTCAGCGACGGTCAGCGGTTTATCGTTCTGAGTATGGAGGCGGGACTCTGCATTGACGATTCGACGCGTACAAGTCTTTGGGTCTACGACTTGCAGGCGGACACGCTCAAGCCGCTTATGGAGAAGTTTCGCCCCGTACCGTATGCGACGGCAGTTGGGCTACTCGACGACGATCGACTCGTGACGGGGCACAATCAGGATGGTGAGAATCGCCATGTGATCTCGCGTCTGGATGGTTCGGATCCCGAGCCGCTGGTGATGAAAGGGGATGGTTACTCCTACTGTGTCGCCTTTGATCCCGTGGGTGATCGCATCGCCTATCATACCGCCTCTCGACGTGGCGGCTACCGGATTACGGTACAGAATATCGACGGGAGCGACGCGATCGAGGTCGTCGGAGATCCAGCGCACTTGTATTTCGGTCCGCAGTGGTCGCCTGATGGACAGTGGCTGCTATTCACAGATTGCCTGCATGGAGAGGACGCGGAACACATGCGAGCCGATCTGTGCGTGGTTCGACCCGACGGCACCGGCTTTCGTCGTCTCACGGAGGATAGATCACACTGGCTGTCACCCGTCTTCGGTGATCCCACTTCGAAAGGCGGTGGGGCTGAGCTGTCGCATTGGTGGCCAGATGGTTTGGCCGTTACCTGGGTGCGCCTCAAGGCGGATTCGCAGACGCCCTGGCCGATGATGGAATCGGTTGAAGTCGATGATCACTGGAATCGGGACTATCGCCCTGATCAGGCTCGCGGTGGCACAGACCTCTGCCTGCTCGATCCGAGCAGCGGCGATACGCGCGCCGTGACAGACAATGCGCCCGATGTGTGGGACTTCCGTTTCACTCCATCACCACAGGGTGATCAACTTCTCTTCTGTCGATCTCGCACGGGTTCGTGTTCTGAGCTGTGGACAGCACAAGCTGACGGAAGCGGCGCCCGCATGCTGACGGACGGTGTTGAGGGGTCCGGTGTAGATCACCCACGCTGGCTGCCGACCCAATAACGGTTCATCGACTAGACCGACGAATCCAGCAGGTCGAGCATCAGTTGCCCGGTCTCTTGATCTGATCCGCGATCAGAATCCAGCAAGGCAGCAGCAGCGGATCGTTGGTCGGCTTCCGGTCGATTCTGATTGAGCTTGAATTTCGCTTCCACGCGCAGCACTTGAATGTCAAAACTGACAATCGCCTTGAGCAGCCCCTGCGACCTTTCGTCATGCCAGTCAGCTCTCCAGCCTGTTGGACCCGATTCGTAGACGTCCACCAGATCATCCAACAGACCCCTTGTTACGTCGTCATCGTCGTGAATTTGCACACAGCCATAGGCGTGGATGACGGCATAGTTCCATGTGGGGACGGCGAAGCCGGTGTCGTAATGACGGGGTGACACGTACGCATGAGGGCCCTGGAAGATCGTGAGGATCTCTGCCTGGGTAGCAAGATCATCGACTTGCGGGTTGGCCCGTGCCAAATGGCCTCGCAGGCACACGAGTTTTCCTGTCGCATCGAAACAAGGCAGGAAGGGCAGGTGTGATGCCAGGGCCTGCCCCGACGCAGTTGTTGTCACGAGCACGCCGAAAGAGTGCTTCTCAAGCAGATTCCGAATCACTACAGAATCGTCGCAGTCAAAGGAGCGTGGGATATACACGAGACAAGCGCCTGGAAGAGAGGTCTATGGTTGCGGGCGGCTCAGGGCTTCTGGCGTCGGCGTACCCACTTGAGGCCCAGCAGGAAGGTGGGGGCAGAGTGGAGAAAGAGATCGAATATGTCCAGGGGGCGGGTCAGCGCCCCGGAGAACAGCATCCCCAGTTTCTCCCATAGGTGTGGCTCCGGTATCAGGGGGGCCAATCCAAGGAGCAGAGCGATGAAAATCGCAGGTCCCATCGACATGCGATCGAGCCATGTCAGCATTGTGTAGCGACGTCCTTTGCAGTGGCTGCCAGTGTGGTGGCCATCATGAGGCTCGCTTGATACGATACCAGTAGCGGTAGGCTTCTACGAAGCCGAGGCGCATCTGCAGTCGACGGGCGACCTGGTTGCCTGCCATGACCTGTAGATACGCCGAACGCGCACCCCGCTCATAGGCCCACGCAAGACGTGCGTGGGCCAGGGCCTGACCATGCCCACGATCTCGGTGGTCCGCATGGACCGCCAGATCGAAGAGACCTACCCAGTTGGCTGAGATGACTGCACGCGCACAGCCGATCCCTATAGCCGAGTCTGTGCCTGCTGGCATGATCACGGCGTAGATCGCAGGCACTTCGATGGCCTGCAGCAGTTGTAGCAATATGTCGGACTGCTCGGTCCGTGGTGACAGGGCTCGCCAGGTTTCCAGCCACGTATCATCAGGCCTGTCCAGCAGACGCACACCATCGGGCATGATCGGAGACTGCGCCATGTCACATGCCAGGATCGAGGTCTCAGCGTCTCGCTCGTACCCACGAAGTTCCAGTTCCTCGTCGAGGCCGGCAGGTTGGCTCGCGGGGGTCACCTTGAAGGTGCAGTCGAGACGATCCGCGGAGAAAATCGCTTCTGCATGGTCTATTTTTTCCTTCAGATCACCTGCACAAGGTCCCAGCGGCATGACACAATTTGCTCGTCGGCTGTACCCCTGTGATCGCCGCAACAGCCATCCATCCTCCTCAACCGTCGCAAGGGCTGGCAGGCCGTCGAGGCCGGCGTTTTCCAATCTTTGGATGAGCTCGGTTGGCATAGGGGGCAACGAATCAACCATCATTTCTTATGAGATTCTCAACACCAGCTCGCAGGGCTTCTGGCCCAGAATCGAGATGGTATTGTAGCCCGCGCATACCGCAGGCGATGGCAGCATTCACATTCTCCGCCTTATCGTCGATAAAGGCAACCTGATCTGCCGGTTCTGCCAGTTTTCCAAGAATCAATTCGAAATAGGTACGATCCGGTTTCATCACACCCAGGAAGCACGAGTAGTACTGAGTATCAAAATGGCGAGCGAATTCGAGCTGTGAGGACATGAAGGTCGCACGTACAGGGCTCTGATTGCTTGCCAGGCAGCACTGAAATCCACGCCTTCGCAGGTCCTGCAACATCTCGATTGCGTCCGCGACGACGTTGATTCGACACGTGACCGCCAGAACTTCATCCATCGCCTGGGGTATGCCAAAACGATCAAGGACTGGCTGCAATGCTGAGCGCAGGCCTGCATCTCTTGTAAGAAACGCTCGCTCCACTTCGAGAAAGCTGGTCATGAAATGCTCCGCTTCCTCTGCTGCCGGGAGCAGCCGGCCGAAGGCAGTGCTCCAGGAGACGGCACTGTGCTGCAAAACCCCGTCTGCATCAAACAGTATCGTCTTCATCGCTGCCCCTTGCGGCGCAGCGCCGTGATCTTTCCCTGGACCAACCAATCCCACGGTGTCGGTGCACCGAGCCAGGGAGGGGCATGGTCGATCTCCTCAGACCAGGGAAATCCAACACGCTCAATGCCTTCGATCTGGGCACCATGATCAGCAAGGAATTCGGCGATCTCGTCGTGCAGATAGTGTTTTGTCGCCGTGCCTCCCACACCGATGATTCCGTCCGTCAAGGAGCGCATCTCCCCTGTCGCTTGCTGGTCCAGTCTCCTGTGAGCCCGCACGGGGGAGAGTCCGTCTCGTTGATGGCAGCGTGCGAGTGCCTGATAGGTACGAAGAGCGGATTCATAGGACGGAACGACAAGGACGAGATGTCCACCCGCTCGAATACTGCTGCAAATGTGTGAGCAGATGCGATGGCGGATAGCAGCCTTCTCATGGATGAGGACATTGACGCAGAAGCCGACATCGTATTCAGGATTCTTCGGAGAGGGTGCTTTTTCCAGATTCCGACGCTCGTAGTGGATCGACTCGTCTGTGGTAAGTCGACGAGCGCGCTGCAACAGCGATGCCGAGAAATCGACACCCGTCGTGTGGTTGAAATGCGGCGAGATGATCCGTGTGACCGCACCCGGTCCACAGCCGAAGTCGATGGCATTCTTGTGCCGTCCTCGAAGCCGATGGGCGGCATCGGCAATGACCCCCTTGGTGTCGCACTGCGAAATCTGCAGGACCTTGTCGTCAAACTCGCTTGAAAGTTGATCCCAGTAGGACTGATTCATGTTGGCGTGACCGATGTGAGTTGGCTGATTGACAGCTTTCCAGCATTGTGGGATCTTGCTGCCGTCGTCGTGAGACCTGTTTCGCAAACAGGTTGCCTGACAGATTGCCTGACAGATTGCCTGACAGATTGCCAGATAGATTGCCAGATAGATTGCCAGATAGATTGAACGACCAACCAGAGATCAAAACAAGGAGTTGTCATGGCTGTTCGTAAGCAGATCCGTTGTGGTGTTGTCGGGTATGGAGGCGCATTCAACATGGGACGTGCGCATCTGTCGTCGATGGCAAAAAACCCGAATATGGTTGCCGCCGCGGTCTGCGAACTGGATGCCTCGCGTCGTGCCGTGGCGGTAGAGGACTTTCCTGGTATTGAGACCTATGCACGAGTGGGCGATATGCTGCGCCACGCCGAACTCGATGTTGTGGCAATCATCACACCGCACAATACGCATGCCAAACTCGCCGTGCAGTGCCTTGACGCCGGCGTCGGTGTCGTCAGTGAAAAACCCATGGCGATCACGTCTAAGGAAGTCAAAGCGATGATGGCCATGGCCAAACGTCGCAAAGTGATGCTGTCGACATTTCACAATCGTCGATGGGATGGGGATTTCATGTTGCTGCGTGATCTGATCCGAAAAGAGAAGATCATCGGTAAGGTGTATAAGGTCGAAGCGGGTTTTGGTGGCTATGGTAAGGCACGGGACTGGTGGCGCGCTGACAAGAAGATCTCAGGTGGAGCCATCTATGATTGGGGGGCACACTTCACTGATTGGATCCTCAATCTCGTGACGGAAGATATCGACTGGGTCAGTGGTTTTCAGGTGAAGAATCGCCAGTGGCGAGACTACTCGAACGAAGATCACTCTGAGTACACGATCAAATTCAAGGGTGACTGTGTCGCCAATCTGATGATCAGCAATCTCGCCCTTTCGAGTCGTCCCAAGTGGAGGATTCTCGGCGACACGGGTTCGATTGAACATGTCAGTGGCAACGATTTCCTCATCAAGTCTATCGTCAATGGACGCCAAATGGAGACCACTGCCTCCGCCTATGATTCCAGCTGGGACGGGTACTACGAAAATGTGTATCGCCACCTGCAAGGTCGTGCAAAATTGGTGATCACGCCCGAGTCCGCAGCGCGTGTGATCGGCGTGCTGGAGGCGGCCAATCTTTCAGCGCTGAGCAAGGGAGGCGCACCTGTTAAACCTGCCTTCAAGTAACCACTTGCCGCGCAGATGCCAGCTGTGGCGCAGGTTCGTGTGACGTCCGCTTTTATGCAATCGCTTTCGCGTGCTCAGGCCTCCACCATCGCGTCGCTCGTGGCGATGGGATCCCAGAGTGGAGCTACTGTGATGGGGTTGTCGGGCGTGAGGCGTTCGCGAGACCTTGAGCTTGTCTTTGTCGATGTGTCGATTTCGGACAATACACAGCAGGAACTCGCACGGCTGGGCGCGCATGGGGTGCGCGTGTTTCTTGTGGATGGTCTCGACAGCGTTACGACGCGAATGGGGCGGGACGATGTTCATGTATTGGGTGTGAAGGAGGGTGATCTGGCTGCGGGGATTGTTGCAAAGTTGCCGCCACCTGAAGCCGTCGAAGAAACTGATTCACTCACGTGATTCGAGTTTTCATGGATTCGCAGGGAGATACTGATGTTACTGTCTGAAATGACCTCGCCGGAGATCGCTGCGTTGCCTCGGGATATCGTGGTGCTGATACCGGTTGCATCCTGCGAGCAGCACTCGCTTCATCTGCCAGTCTGGACCGATAGCTTTATCGGCCAGGATGTGGCGCGTCGTGTACACGAGAAAATACCTGGTGATGTTTTGGTGCTGCCCGTGCAGTGGTTAGGGTATTCGCAGCACCACAGCAGATATCCGGGTACCGTGAGCGCCGTGTCGGCGACGCATCTGGATCTGATGCTTGATATGGTCGATTCCATGGTTCGTCATGGCTTCCGCAAGATTCTTCTGCAGAATTCGCATGGTGGAAATGGTGCCGGCATTCAAGTTCTGTTGCAACGTTTGATGGAGAAGTATCAGAAGGATGAGGCAGAATTCTACACGCGGTGGGCATGGGCCGGTGGCGATGCGCTGAATTCGATCCGAACACTGAGCAACGGCTCCGGGCACGCGGGCGAGACGGAGACGGCGATGATGTTGTCGATTCGACCGGATCTGGTGCGAACTGACGAGCTCGACGCGGACGGCGAGAAAGAAGGAATGCGTGTGCCCGGTGTTGCCAGTTATCATCGCTTCGATCAGCGCACGGCGCACGGAGGCGTCGGAGATCCACGTCCGGCAACAGCTCAGATGGGTGAGCAGTTACTTGAGGCGTCCGCGGCGGAGGTCGCCGAAGGGGTTCTGGCGATTCGCCAGCTCAGGCCTTTTGGATA
>JABJJN010000004.1 GCA_018660835.1 Gemmatimonadota bacterium
CCGGAAGCGACGCACGATGTCCGTCATGTGGCGGAGTCGGCGGGTGAGCAGGAGGAAGGAGAGCACACCGACGATGGCGGCGCAGACAACGACGACAATCAGTGTCGTCGCCGTCGCTCGCAGGATGTAGGATTCGCGAATCATCGCCGCCGAAGAATCGTACAGCTCTCCACCAAGAATGACGTATAAGTATCCCGGGTTGCCACCGACGGAGATTGGCGTTGCCGAGAAGGGCTTGCGGCCACGTTCACTGCGTGGATCATCTCCCAGCCACGGCAAGGGGAGATCACCTTCATCTGCGAGCCACGAGCGTACGGGACCCAGATCGACGGCCATGCGTTTGATCTTGCTGGGGTCAGCGAAATACGCCAGCAACTGACCTTGCTCGCCGACGACGTAGATCTCGATGAAGGGGTTCATCGCCATCGATTCGTGGATGACATGACCGATGGCGTCCTGGTCGAGGCTGTCGGCGAGAAAGGGGTGGAAGGTCTTCGCAAGATTGGCGGCGAGATCGCGATTGAGACGCTGATCTGACTCACGCACAAAATCGCCATAGGAGTTGAGCGTCACGCCGACTTGCACGACACCCGCCGTGAGCAGCAGACCTAGAAGAATGGCCGACATACGCAGGTAAAAGCGATTGAGTTTCACGCCACATCTCCTGGTTCGGCGAAACGGTAGCCAACACCCCAGACAGTCAATATGTAGGTGGGCACGGAAGGATCTGGCTCAATCTTGGCGCGCAGTCGGTTGATGTGTGTGTTCACCGTGTGTTCGTAGCCGCCATGTTCATAACCCCAGACCTGCTCCAACAGCTGTTGGCGCGAATAAACCCTGCCTGGGTGCGCCATGAACAATCTAAGGAGGTCGAATTCCTTCACTGTCAGCTCGATGGGGGAACTCGAGATGACGGCAACCCGTTTCACAGGGTCCAGGGTGACCGTGCCGATCGTGACGGTTGCTTGTTCGGACGCCGATGCCGTGGTCTGCGCCATCGACATTCGACGCAGGAGGGACCGGACACGTGCCGACAGTTCACGAATGCTAAAAGGTTTTGTCAGATAGTCATCGGCACCTAGCTCCAAGCCGAGAATCTTGTCCGCCTCTTCATCTCGTGCTGTGAGCATAAGAATGGGCAACTGATGGCCTTCGTCGCGTAGACGCCGACAGATCTCCATGCCATTGAGCCCGGGCAGGCTCAGGTCGAGGACCAACAACTGATGGACGCCACTGCGGGCCGCTTCGACGCCGCTGGTGCCGTCCGAGATCCACGTGACATCGTACCCGTCCTGCTCAAGATTGATCTGCAGCAAGCGAGCGATGTCAGGGTCGTCCTCTATCACGAGGATGCGAGATTGAGCATCGGTCATGTCGCGAAGATCGACACCCAGAGGCGACTCGACAACAGCCCAGAGGCAGATATGTCATTCTGAAATGCGCGTAACTCCTTGATCTGCATTGATCTTGCCCCTGTCACGTGCTAATATCGGCGAGCAGAAAGCAGCAAAGCAGAACGCTCTGCCTGTAGGTAGACATGACCGGGGTTCGATGCTCTTACGCAATCCGTATCTCAATCGTTCGATGATCAGGTCTCTCGATGGATTCTTTGGTCGGGAACGAGAGATAGAGCGTATCATGTCGCGTCTCGGCGCGGCGACGCCGCAGTCGGTTTCGATTGTCGGCCAACGTCGAATCGGTAAATCCTCACTTCTGTGGCACCTGGCGCAGCCCGAGTTGCAGGCAAGGTATCTCGATGACCCGTCGACGTATCTGTTCGTCTACCTCGACTTCCAGGGGCAGCGCCACCTGGATCTGGCCGCCTTCAGTAGCACATGGAGTCGCCAGATCGTCGATGCTGCGCGGGATCGGATTCAGCTAGAGCCGGCTGGCGACCTCGGTGAGCTGGAGGCGCAGGTTCAGCAGCTGACCGGGGCAGGGCTGAAACTGGTCGGACTCTTCGACGAATTTGAGACGGTGACACAGAGCTCCGCCTTTGGAGCAGAGTTCTTTGGCTTCCTGCGTTCCCTTGCCAACAGCTATCCCGTGGCATTCGTCACTTCTTCGCGGCGTGAACTGCAGGCACTGTGCCGGTCGCAGGAGATCTCTGAGTCACCCTTTTTCAACATCTTTTCGCGCGTTCCCCTCGGGCCGCTGAACGCGAAGGCCGCCAGTGACCTGATCCGTGAGCCTGCCGCCGGGGGCGATCATCCGTTGGCTCCCTATCAGGACTCCATCATCGCACTGGCCGGGCATCTGCCCCTGTTTCTGCAGATCGCCTGCAGTGCCGCCGTCGAGTGTCTACAGGAGGGCGACGGGCAGTTGGACGACGCGCGCCTTGTGGCTCGTTTTCGTGACGAAGCGGATGGCCATCTGCAGTATCTGTGGGAACACATGGAGGCAACCCAACAGCGGGTGTTGCGAGCGCTGTTGGCAGGAGAGGGGGGGGCAGACGCGCCGGCGGCGGCCATGCGCCAACTCGTCGATGACGGCTTCGTGTGCAGGACAGAGAATGGTCCACGCCCCTTCAGCGAGGCCCTTGGCTCCGTCCTGGCCGAAGCAGGCATTCTGGAAACGGGCCAACCTCTTCAAGCGCTGGCACGAGACCAGGTCGCAGGGGTCGCTCCGGGAGACAACGGGCCGGTGACCCAAGGTGAGGAAGAGGATAATGGTGCGTCACATGTTCTCGATCTGCCACCGGTGCCGGTCGGCGCCAGTCCCTTTGCTCACATCGTCGGTCAGTCCGAGCCCTTACGCCGGGTCTTCTCCTTCGTGCAACGGGCTGCTCAGAGTGATGCGACTGTGCTGTTGCTCGGTGAAACGGGGACGGGGAAGGAACTGATCGCCAAAACGATTCACGAGCAGGGGCCGCGCGCCGCGGCACCTTTCGTCGTCGTCAACTGCGGTGCGATTGCCGAACACCTGCAGGAGAGCGAACTCTTCGGTCACAAAAGGGGCGCCTTCACAGATGCCCATGCAGACCGCGAGGGACTGTTTGAGGCGGCGCATGGCGGGACGTTGCTGCTGGACGAGATCGGCGAAACCACGCCTTCCACGCAAGTGAAGCTGCTGCGTGTCCTGCAGGAGGGAGAAGTGCGGCGCGTGGGCGAGACCCACGCACGAAAAGTCGACGTCCGTGTGATCTGCGCAACGAATCGTAATCTGGAGACGGAAGTCGAAGAAGGCCGATTTCGCCAGGATCTGTACTACCGGCTCTTCGTTCTGGTGACCCGCCTGCCTTGCCTGGCGCAACGCGCCGATGACATCCCGTCGCTGGTTGCGCACTTCCTCGGTGGGGCCCAGATCGAGCCAGAGGTGCTATCCTTGCTGCAAGCTTACACATGGCCTGGAAATGTCCGAGAGCTCGAAAACCAGCTGGCAGGGGCGGTGGCGATGGCCGCAGGAGGGACCATCCGACGGGAACATCTATGGCCACGTTTGCAGCGCCTCGAGGGAGTGCCCGCGCCGAGTGTCAGCGCCGAGCAGACTGACCCAGGCGGGTCGGCAACAGTCTGGACACAGGGACTCTCCTTGCGAGATGCCCGCGACGCCTTCGAGAGGCAGTTACTACAAGCTCGCCTGGACCAACTGCAAGGCGAGCCCACGAAGGTTGCCAAGAGTCTCGGCATTTCCCGCAGCCGTTTGTACGAATTGATCCGCAAGCACGATCTTGGGCGCTGAGATTTCCAACTGTCCGGAAAACTGGACAGAGCGTGTCGTCCTGTTGGTTTGCATTCGAGTCAAATTCAGTTAACACGTTGTCCTGCAATCAATAAAGGGTTTCTTCGAGAACCGTGGTACAGCTCTTGCATTGGTTGAACACAGGAGGCCACTTTCCCGGAAACACAAGATGAACGCAGACTTTCAACGGATTGAAAATCCATATATCACCGGCAACCCGGTGCGAGGCTCGCAACCCTTCTTCGGGCGTGAGAGCGACTTTGCCGATCTCGAGCAGCGTCTGCGTACTGAGAAGGAGGGCATTGTCCTGCTCTTTGTGGGTGGGCGTCGCAGTGGCAAGACGTCGATCATGTTCCAGATTCTCGACGGCCGTCTCGGTGAGGATTTTCTCCCCATTTTCGTTGACATGCAGCAGCTGGCCGGGATCCACGGCAACAACGATTTCCTTGGCCGCATTGGCCGCATCATCGTCGAGGCGGTGGACGACGATCGACTGGCCCTTGACCTCTACGATTTCAGTACGGGCAATCCGATTCTTGTCCTCGACTCCCTGTTGGCGGATGTAGCGAAAATCGCACCCGATCGGCGGCTCTTGTTCCTCGTCGACGAGGCAGAAATCCTGCGGGACAAGGTCGACAAGGAGGAAATCTCCGGTGCCGTGCTGACCTACTTGGCCAGCATACTGGAGAGCCGAGGAGTGTCCTTCTGCTTTACGGGGTCAGCGGGTCTGGCTGAGGCTGATGTGCAGGAGTGGCGACGACTGCTGGGCAAGGGCGACTTCAAGGAGATCAGTTTCCTGAGTCCCGCCGACACGATGAGGCTGGTTCAGGAGCCACTCGGAGACAGTGTTCAGTTCGATGAAGGCGTCAAGGAGTCGATCTATGAGTTGACCTTTGGCCATCCCTTTTACACCCAGTTGATCTGTACCAATGCGGTGGATCTGCTCAATGGCGAACAGCGGACCCAACTGACGGCGGAGGATCTGGCTGATGTGGTCCATACGATTGTCAATAACCCGCCACCGCAGTTGATCTACGATTGGGACCAGTTCGAGCCACAAGAGCAACTGGCCCTTTCACTGCTGAGCGAAGTGACCGAGCAGGCCCATACGCCTGTATCTGTCGACAAGATGGTGGAAGCGATTGCTGACAACAGCTATCCCATCGATCTAGCTGCCGAATCTATTCACATTTTGCTGGATGGTCTGGACGAAAAGCGCGTCCTAGAGCGCACCGAAGATCACGAGTACTTCTTCCTCATTGATCTTGTGCGCATGTGGGTGCGGCGCAACCGCTCGATCTGGCGACTGGTGGAAGAAGGGGAGGACACGCGGTCCGGCAGTCGCGGCCGCTGGTTGGTTGCTGCCGTGGTGGCCCTCGTCTTTGTCGGGGCAGGTGCCGTATGGATGCAGCGCGATGACGATCAGGTGGCACGATTGGCTGCCGCAGCCCAAGCGGCCGTGCCAACAACGGGGGACCTTGAGTTTCTCCACTATCCGCCGGGGTCGATCGTTTCGGTTCGCGGTCCCCTCGACAAGCCGTTACATGATACGGTTCGCGTGAACACGCCAAATGTGGTGAAGGACCGCATGGCGGGGCGTTATGAGGTGACAGTAGAACACGATCTCTACGCCGGAATCGTTGACACCCTGACCGTCGCCGCCGGTGTTGATTCCACTGTGGGATACAACCTGATGCGCCTGCATGGTGAGCTTGTGGTTGAGGCCAGCCCCGCAGACGCGATCATTCGTGTGCGCTCAGAGGAAATGGGCTTCGACTCGTCTGGTTCGGCACCATTTGCCCTGGATGTAGAGACGGGTGCTTACACGGTCGACGTGTCGCGACAGGGGTATCTGTCACAGCGGATCACGGCACAAGTGAATGCACACACACCGGTTCTGCCGATTCTTGCGCTACAGGCGAATGTCGGCCATCTGCTCGTCGAATCGACGCCGCCAGGTGCCAGCATCTTCATCGACGGTCGATCGACGCAGGCTACGACGCCTGTCGTGATCGACAGCCTGGCAGTAGGCGAGCGTCGAGTCGAGTTGCGTTTGGTCGATCATGATACACGGCAACGCATTATTGCGATCAACCTCGATGACACGTCGCGCCTGCATCTGGATCTGACGCAGACTGCTGCCATTGTACTTCTGGTCAGCAATCCAACGGGGGCGCAGGTCTTCATCGATGACTCTGACGCACCCGTAGGAACAACACCCTATGAATCGGCGCTGCCTCCAGGTGAGCATCGGCTTCGTCTCGTCTATGCGGGCTACGATGAACACGAGACCCGTTTTGCGATCGAGCCTGGTGAGACGCTGCGCGTGGCACCGATTGGACTGACGCAGCAATTCGGCTGGGTGAAGGTGATCAGTCCCAAATCAGGTCATCTGAGTATCGATGATGGTGCCCGGGAGGTGGATGGGTTCTTTGGCACGATCCAACTCCCTGTGGGAAAACACAGGTTGGAGATCAGAGGCCGAGGGGCGAAGGAAGCGGTCGTGGTGAATGGTGACACACTGAAGTTGGATTGGCGATAAGGGAGCATGACATGAGTCGAACAATGATTCGTCTGGCGCTCGTTCTTGTAGCAGGTTTCGTATTGGGCGGCATTCAGGATGGCATCTGCCAGGAGTCGCTTGGCGTCGGATCGAATGCATCGGTCGATGCGGCGATTGAGCTATTCGATGCGGGGGATGAGGCGGAGGCCGTGATTGCACTGGAGGGCCTGCTGGACTCCGGCACCCTGTCGGCGGTGGCTCGCACGCGCGCACGAAAATACGCCGCCATTGGACATCTGATCATCAAGGACGTCGGTTGGGAGAATTCAACCGTCGGCATCTTCAAGGATCTCGTCGGCGACGACGCCACTTTTGGTATTCCTGATCTGGCACTGCCTGGTGAAGAGCCGCACCCGGAAGCAATTCGGCTCCTGGGTCAGGCCTTCTTTGAGTGGCGTCAGGAAGAACTGGAACGAACAGAAGCGAGGCTGCGCGCCAACACCAGAGGATCTGCACTGGTCCGCTCCACGGCGTTGCCCGGTTGGGGACAGCGCTATCAAGGCCATCGCGGTCGCGGTTGGGCGATCTTCGGTCTCGCTGCGGGGGCGGTGACGTACGCCGTGGTTGCTGATCGCTCTTATCGAGATGCGCGTGATACGTATGATGGCGCGCAGACGGGCGCGGAGTTCGACGCGCTATACCAGGACTACCGCGACAAGGCGGACGTAGCTGACCTGGCCATCGGACTCGTCGCGGCGGCGTGGGGCCTGAACCTGCTCGACGCCGCTTTGTCGGGACCCAATGTGAGTGGCCTCAATTCAGTGGCCCTTGCACGCCGTCCGTCGGGCGGGATGCAGTTGGCTTACCGAGTGAAATTTTGAGGGAGACCCTCGTGTCCAACCCGTACTGTTTCGACCAACCAATTGAAGAACCTGGCAGCTTCTTCAATCGCACCTCTGAATTGACCAGAATCGCCTCCCGCATTGCGGCAGATCGTCCGCAGTCGGTTTCGGTTGTGGGGCCCGCGTGCAGTGGCAAAACGTCACTGATCAACTGGCTCTGTCATCCGCAAGCGCAGAAGCAGTATCTGGAGGATCCATCACAGTGTCTGTTGTTGCGTCTGCGTCTGTCCTTCGATCCGCCACAGACCCCCCAGGCGTTTTTCGAACGAGTCAATCGGGCCGTTCTGTGGCATGGCGAAGAGGGCATAGAGGCCACCTACGATGGTTTTGACGGGCTCGTGCGCCGCCTGATGAAGGACAAACGAAAGCTCATTGTCTTTCTCGATGACTTCGGTCTCGTGACGCGAAATGCCGGATTTCCCCTCGACTTTTTCTCCTTCATGCGCTCTCTGGCCAATAGTCACGATGTTGGCTATCTGACGACTTCCTGGGATGCGCTGCAGCGGATGTGTCACACG
>JABJJN010000003.1 GCA_018660835.1 Gemmatimonadota bacterium
ACACCCCTCAGTTTGCGTCAACGCACTGCGCCCCGGCACGATCTGCGCCCGATCAGGGCAGGCCGGCGCCAGCACCCCATGATATCGCACCAGGTTGAGGCGTGGCGGCGGCACGAGGGCGGCCAGTTTCTCCAGCAATTCGAACTGATGGTCGGACAGATTTGCATAGATCCGTGACATTGAGGCGATGATGGTGGATTCACTCATGGCAACCTCCCGCGGCCAATTCATGCAGTCGTAGCAGTACCCCGGCGACATCTTCTTCCACTAGGCCCTCCGTGAATCGTCGATCGCTGACCATTATATGGGCGGTATTCGCCCACAGATCCGGAACAACGCCGTTGGTCGCCCATTGGGTTGCGGCGAAGCGACTCATGGCTGCCTTCGACAATCCCACCTCCGCCGCCAGTCGCTGTGCTTCGTGCTCCCCATCCACTACCTCGCAGATCGTGCGATAGCACAGCTGGTAGAGTTTGTCGCGACCCAGACGACGGATACTGGGACGTTGCTTTTGAAGACTCGCGGATTTCTCCACCGCGACCAGGCGAGCAAGGCGCACCAACAGTTCGCGGGTCTGCTCCTCTACCACGGCATCGTGGGCTGGCTCCTGGCTCGGCGTCTCAAAGTCAGCATTCCAGCTCTGCAAACAGGGACGCCCAAAAGTCTCGTCGACCTCAAACTGAATCGACTCGCGCATCCCTGGAATCGATAGATCCTGATCGTCGTAACGAGCCGACAACCAACCACGAAAAAACGTTGCATCCACCTGCACCGGCCGACGCAACTCGATGGTGCATCCGGCCCGGGAGAGGAAGTAGCGGGTCTCCAAAGGCCCCGTCCGACACGCGTCGAGCCAGCCGTAGCGGAAGTGCTTGCACACCATCGCCTGGAGTAGACGGCTCACCATCTCCTCCTCAGCCAGCGCAGCGACGTGAGACTGCAGCTGGTGCCACGACTGCATCCGGTGCACGACGGCGCGAAACTGGTTTCGACAGTCGATACCGTCTTCACCGTCCGACGTGCCCGGGCGTGGAAGGCTCATGAATCGACTGAACGTTTGTAGCCAGGCATGATCGACTCGTTCCTCTACGTCGCGCCGGCCGCCATTGGCACTTTCGTAACGGAGTTTGTCTTCTCGCATGCCAACCAGGAACTCTGGCAGCAGACAAGCCCGACCCCGATGCCGAAACACGTTTCGCTCCATCAGAAGACAGCGGAGGGCCTCCTGGTCCGAGTCCTCGACAATTGATTTCAACAGTGACAGCGTGGACATGCGTGAATACTGATCCGGCGCCCCTTCTCGCTTGTGCCGAGCAGGAACCGGGTGCTGCTCCAGAGCCTGGATCATGAGAGCCGTCCTTCTCTTTGCATGAATCTCCAAGAGCTCGCCTGACGAAACAGGCACGAATTGTCTGCCGCTCCATCACACTCCTCCAACGTCGATTCCAATGAGGTGATCTGATGAAGCGATCCAAGCTCACGACCAAGCAGACCAAGCTGCTGCAGACAGTGGCCGTGCACCGGGTGCTGACCGCAGCGCAGCTGTCCTGTCTTTACGGGCTGTCCGAAGAGGGCGCGCGTCGATCGTTGAAAAAGCTGCGAAAGCTGGGGTGTTTGCAGATGCTGGCCGGACCCATGGGGGCCACCTCCGGACGAACGCCCTATGTATTTGCACTCAACGCGGCCGGGATTCAGATCCTGCGCAACAGTGGTTTTGTCGAACGCACCGTCGCCGATGATCGCCTCGGTCCCGTGGCCCCACGCATGATGGCCCATCAACTGCTGCAGAACTGGTGTCAGATCTCGCATGCTCGATTGATCAGCGGATGCGATGATCTGGGTGGCGACTTCCTGCCCTCCACCTCGCCGTTGCTGGCCGGTGATGAAGATGGTCCCTGGATTGCAGCTCAAGCCTCGGTAGCGGGGCGAGTCCGACACTTTGTCCCCGACGCCGTGATGGGCATCGCCAGCCAGCAGCAGGACAAGCATCTGCTGTTCTTCCTGGAGATCGACATGGGCAGTGAGTCGGCGACCAGTGCCTCCAGCAAGGCCAATAACCTGCGCGCCAAGATCCTCAACTATCAAGCCTACCAGACGAGCCACGGATACCGCAGATACCAGGACGAATGGGGCTGCCAGTTGCACGGCTTCCGCGTCCTGTTCGTGGCAGCTCACCGGCAAGGCGCCGATCGAATTCGGCGTCTCGCGCAACAGCTGCCAGACACCGACTTTGTTTGGATCACCCACCAGGATCAGATGCTTGATGAGGGCATCGGCGGCAACATATGGACCCATGGCACGACCCCGGATCCAGAGTCCATCCTCGGTCCCAGCCTGAGCAAACTGCTGGGCCACGAGGGTCGCTTGTAGGCCTCGTCGTGACCTGGGACTGCCCAGCAAAAAGAGGTTGGGAAACTCCCCCGAAAAGTTGGGAAATACCCCCCAGAAGTTGGGAAACCCCCTCCGCTTTTGGTTAATTTCCCAACCTTTCCAAACCTGCGTAACTACACGTGGGACAGCACGTTGACGACGAGTTGGGAAAGTCGACTTATATGTAAATTCAATTACCACCGCAGTTACCACCCTTTTCGTTGACATCGCTCTCGCAGACAACCAGCGTCGCCCCCTCAACGGAGACATTGCAGACGCCAAAATTGGCTCTGCATCTACACCACAGACCCCACGATACGGGATCCTCCGAACACCTCTCTGGCGAGCGTGAGAGGTGTCCTCCGGAGAGGGGACATCAGAGGTAGAAAAATGAGAGAACAACAGAGCCAACTGGGGCGTGCAATACAGGGCAACATCGAGGTGCGCGTATTCAAAGAAGAGTTGTGGACGCCGACGGAGGATGGGCAGCCGTGGATCAAGGTGATCGATCGAGACCTGATCCGCGTCCGGCACACGGATGCATACGACTCGGGATCGCATCATGACATCAAGGTCACGCGGGACGACGCGCGGCACTTGATGAGGGCCCTCTACTCGGTGCTGAGTCAGTGAAGGCTTCACGCCTTCTCCGCTGTTCATATTGTCTCGCTCTGAGCTCGGATTCCATCTCGGCTTCACGCCTAAACCTTTGTCGATGTGTTCGTTCTCCACGAGCACATTCGTAAAGCTTTCCCCCTGACGGGGTCGGCTACCTCGGCTTCGCATGATGTCTCGCCCTTCGGCTCGCATCTGTTGGTTACCTCACCCCTTTTGTCTCACCCCTCTTCCGTCGTCATCGCTCCTCGAAGTGTGAGCGATGCCCCCAGAAGAGGGGCGTCGGAGGTGTCACATGTTAGACCTGCAACAGGCCCATCGAACCAAACGATTCGATATCCGGATCTTCGAGAAAACACTCGATATCCCTTACATCGATGATTGTCATCATCCCCTCGCCAAACCGGTGGGGCATGTGGTGTGCATTCGACAGCTTGATCGAGGCACTGAATTTTGGATGTCCTTCGAGGAATTCGAGGACTTGATCCAGCATCGAAAGAGGAGGGGTGACTTCCCCCCCTCTTTGTTCATTTAGTCTCGCTCTGAGCTCGCATTCGTTTCTCGGCTTCGCATATAGTCTCGCTCTGAGCTCGCATCGATGGCCGAGGCTTCACGCTCAAAACTTTATCGATGTGTTCGTTCTGCACGAGCACATCCGTAAAGTTTTCCCCCTTTGGGGTCCGCTACCTCGGCTTGGCATAATGTCTCGCTCTGAGCTCGCATTCATTCCTGGTTTCACATTCATGTCTCGCTTTGAGCTCGGATCTGGTTGCTTCCCTATTGGCATACTCGGGTCTCGTCTGGAATTGCATGCAGTAGCTCACTGTCCCTTCCACCCAGTTATCAGGGGATCCTAAGGGGTAAGGACCCCTGATAGATGGGTGAGTCGCGAGGTGGAAACATGAACGAGGAAGTTCAGAAAACAGATGAGTTGAAATTAGTCTTGGCATTACGGCAGCTGGGACTGGAAGAAGTGCAACACGACACGTATGAGGTCGAACATGGAGACATGAGACAGATCTTGGGGGCATATGGGATTCTTGAATCCTTCGATGCCGCCGAGATGAAAGTCTTGCGATGTGAGCTATTCTGGCGCGCTCGTGAGATGGAGTTTGAGGAGGCCGAGGTGTGGGCTCTTGCAGCACAGGAGCGTGACGTAGCGCCTTGGTGGTTGCCCGACAGACCCGCGCCCAGTCTTGGCACGTTGAGGCTGCAGCATCTGGCCTGGGTTGCAGCCAGAAGAGCACAGGGAGGTGATGCCCAATGAATGGCGACAGACCAATCAAGACCTTCAAAGCCGGCGGCGTACGCGTGTCGGTCTTCCAGAATGAGCAACAGACTGAAGGGCGTACGTATCCGGTATACCGCGCCGTGCTTGAGCGGACCTATCAGGCCCAGGATGGAAGCTGGAAGTCGACCAACGGCTACGGGGGATATGACCTTGCCAAAGCGTTGGTCGTCCTGCAGAAGGCGTTCGACTTCATTGTGTCGACTGACCATGACCAGAATCCGTCCATGTCTATGTCTGCACCGCCAGGGTCCCCCGAGTCTCGGGGGGCTGGGCAGGTACAGGAGGAGCGCATCGGTGAGTAGACCAGAAGTAGGAGGGCTGTCCCTCCGGCTTTCTGGCCTCATTGTTCTTCTCTGTAGATCACGATTCGCTGCGTTCTCTCGATGATGATCGTGGACACTTGTGCGTTCACACGTGTCTGTTTGGTGGCACTAACTCCCGCCTTGAGGGCGCTGGCGTGGAGTGCCGCGTATCTGTCTGTGGTTCCGAGGACACTTAGGCCGACGCTCCTTCGATCTGGACAGCACGAAGGCGCTGGACTGGTTGTTTGAGTGACCGATGTCATCATCGTCTGATAGAACCGTTCCCTTATCTCGTTCTGTTCATCGTGCTTTCTCAATATTTCGCGAGTTGCTGGACTCATTGGGAACATTGGTTCGAATTTCATCTCCTGATCTCCTCGTTGTCTTGGCGATCCTTGCTGGTCCAAAACTGCTCTCCCTAGTTCTGTTGCAGCTCTTGACTCCCATCACACCACTGGTGGCTGATATTGATCTTTGTTCTTGCTTCGACTCTATTTCGTACGCGATATGCTGTTTCGCTGGACTGAAACCTTGGTGAACGAGGTAGTCATGGAACGAGTAGTTGTATTGAGGGTGGTCAGCACTGAGGCCTGAGTGATTCGTACCGAACATGCTCGAACTCCCACCTGATGAAGTCCTGTGAGACGCACCGAAACGGCGTCTGGCATGCAAGGACTGGTCACGCCGTCGCAGGCCTCTACAAGCATCTCAAGAAATTCAGGGAGCGTGGTGACCTTGTGTTGTGTCTCATGCGCTGTGCTCATCGTGTGTGCTCCGTCTGTTGGGTGTTCGCCGATTGGGGGTGATTCATCCTTTATGGTCATTCTATGCCCGTCCTGAGGAGGCCACGGCTTGTCGGTGAGTCCAGGACGTAGGTCCAGACCTCTGTGCCCATGTTCATGGTGATGGCCAGATGCACTTGATCGGAGATCTTCGTTTCTTGCTCCGTGACGTGCAGATGGGTCGTTTCTGTTCCGTTTGCGAGAATCGCTCCGCGTTCGACGACAACGCGCCGGCATACATCATGCGTGGTGGATTGCGTATCAGGGGCTTGTTGTCTCATCCACGTGATGTGCTTCTTGGACTTGAGAGAAACTCTGTCCCTGTCGATGTGGCGATACCAGACGTGGGTGGGTAGTTGGTTCATTTGCTCCTCCAGGGCCGACGAGGGTGATGCGAGGCCACACAGGGTGGTATGCGGTTGTTGGGGACGAATCTATATTTATTTCTTGGCATGTAAATGCTTTAACTTGTTGTTTTTTTTGTTCTTATGATTGTTTTGCGTACTCGCCATCGATGTCTTGGCCGTACTCGTCCGTCACGTATCTTGTTGTCAGGTTATCACTTGCCGCATCATGGATCGGATGTCACCCTGGTGGTTGATTGCGTACTCGTTTTCGTACTCGCGTTCTGAGGAATTAGTCCTGGTATGCCTACTCCAGATCGCCTGACCGTGCCGCAACTTCGAAGGCTCAGACGCTTTCTGATCAAAGAGGGCGAGTTGGGATGGGAGTTTTTTGAGATTGTCGGGGCCTGCGCCAGCCAGGGGCGGCCTGCAGGATTTCAGGAGATCGTCGACAAGCTCTCGGCCACGCCTATGGTGCATGGCAACAGCACGGAGCCTGCCAATCATCTGTCGAGTTGGAGGTCCCTGGTCCATCGGATCAATCGCAAGATCCGTTCGGCGTACGACTGCGGAGAGCTAGCCGCCGACGGCGAGTTGTGTCCCGTTTTCATATCAAAGCGGGGTAAGGCTTACATCCTTCTTTCTGGTGCTGAGGCCGAGAAGAAGCTCTCCAGCAAGAAGCCTGTCAGGAAAGCACGATCCATCGCGACAGATGATGAGTCGAAGGCCCCGCGTGGTGTACCGTCAATTTCCCTGGCAAGCGATGTACGGGAAATCGATGAGTATGTGGCTCAGCTCAGGTCGTGGTTGGAGAGCAGGATCGTGACGTTTCAGACACGCTGCGTGTCGCGTCTTGACCTGCCCCGCGATGACGAGACAGATCACGGGGAGTTGATCGGTGCTGCTGGTCTCCTTTCGAGATCGAGTCGGTCGATGCTGTTTGGTGGTCCGGGCCTGGGGAAGACGACTTTTATCGATGAGCTTGCCTTGCATGCCATCGGTCAGGGGATGATTCCAGTCTACGTCGATCTACATGGTCTAAGTCCTGATCTGACTGAGCTGTGCAATCATGTGATCAGCCAGGCGCGGCGGTACAAATCGTCGAACATGGGGTTTGATTTACCGTCTAGGGTGACCCGTCCATTACTGCTGTTGTTCGATCACCTCGACAAGGCTTTTGGAGTCGATCGCGCCTTGGCCGCGATCAATGGCTATATGGCGCAGCCTGATCAGCGTACTAGCTGTTTGGTCGTGATCGCTCAGGATCGAATCGATACAGTGCAAGTACCCATACCAGGCTGTCAGCGCTGGGCACTTGAGCCGTTAACGGTGCAGCAAGTTGAGTCCTTTCTCGTTGACGGTGGAAGCAGTGAGTTGTCCGAGGTTGAGGCTGACATCGCCAGAACACCTATTTGGATCGACGTGATCTCTCGGGTGCGTGCCGCAGGATCCGCCGATGCGGATCGGTATGCGCTGCTTGAGGCGTACCAACAGGAACGGCTCTCCTCCATCGAGATCGCCACCAGGAGTGTTGGCGGTGTCGCGTGGAAGACACAGGCGCTCGGGTCGCTTGCCCTGTCCATGCGTTCCTCGGTTACCGATGGTCTGATGGGTCAATCGGAGTGCCTGTCTCACTTACATGCGTCGATTGTTGTGGCCGCTGGTGAGGATGGCGTCGTGCTAACCCCTATGAGACTAAAAGATCTCGTCGACGACGTTGTGCGCAGTGGGTTGGTACAGCTGACACCCGATCGGCGATTTTACCGGTTCGAGCATGAGGTGTTTGAGCAATTCTACCTGGCGTGTCACTTGGTGACAGATCCGGATGGCCGTGATCTCATCATTGACCTGGCGAACCATCCCGACGAAATCTTTGACCATACTTGGCAACAGGCCATGCGTCTGTGGGCCGCTCGGGAGACGAACGTTGAGCAGGTGATTGTCGAACTGGCATTGGCGTCCGATGACGCCTTCTTCCATTGCAATCTTGTGCTCGCCATCAATCTCTTGACCGTTTGTCATGTGGACGAGAACAAGATTGTACAAATTTCAGCATGTATTGACGCTGCCATCCAAGTAGCGTCCTCACTTCGACACAAGGAGCTCCTGGAGAGTTTCCGCACACACCTTTCGGACTCAGAGGACACGATTGGACTGGGCATAACTCGTGTGAACAATGACCCGCATGAAGAGGATCGTGCCATCGGCATTGATGTGCCTGCGATCGATCCGCACAAGGAAGTGTTGGACCTTGCAAAGGCGTGCAACGCTGCCAATGCCTCGACGCGCTTGCGAGCGGTCGAATCGATGCCAACTGACTGCGAGAGCGGTATTGAAGCGCTGTTGCGCTTGGCTGTTGATGAAGACATACAGGTGGCGATGCGTGCTCTTAGCCGCCTGGAAGCTGATGCCGCGATCAAGAAGATCGCTGACAAACTCGTCAATTCACTCGACCATTGCAGTCTCCATGTGGCTGGACTCGCGGCAGAGATCATCGGCAGATCGGGTTCGCATTCCGCATGCCAAGCACTGGTTGACCACATCATCGCTACCGATGACCAAGAGAAGCGAAGATCCTTAGCATGGACGCTACGCCCCCCGGCGTCCTTCGAAGTAGTGCGCACACTGTTGAAGGACAAACGAGTAAGGAAATCAGCACTTGTGGCCTGTGGCTACTACCCGGCCCCCCAAGCAGTGGACGCATTGATTTCGGAAATCCCGTCAGACGATGCTGACTGGCAGTATCTGGTTATCGAGAAGCTGGCAACCGTCGGTGGCCAGGACTCGACCGTTGCCTTGCACGAACTGATGACAGACGGACTCGTATTGCCGTCGCCAGATACTCTCCATGCTCTAGCATCTGCCGCAGGATTCGATGAGTGTCTCAATGCGCTTGAGTCATTCCTGAGACATCCTGACCCGATCGTGCGGGCCGCCACACTTGATGCAACTTGGGCATATTCGGAATGTCCTGACACCGATAGAATCATCCCCGCCCTAGGAGATGAGAGTCTGCAAGTAAGGCGCGCTGCGGCAAGTGCACTTCGCAACAGGGAAAGCCCCCTGCTTGACGAAGAGTTCCAGGAGAAACTCAGGCAGGCGGGGCAGGAAAATCCAAAACTGTGGTTATCGGCCGCCCTATTTGGACTGAGAGTACCGACTGAAGACGACCGTGATGACCTCCAGAAGTTCCTCCACAGCGAGGACCCCGAGATCAGAATATCAGCACTCGACGCCATTGACTACATCGTCAACTCGGAGGTCGTCCGGGAGCTGATTGAGATGCTCAATGACTTCGACCCAGACGTTCGCCATCGGGTCATGTACGTGTTGGGAAACTCAGGAAGCCAAGCAGCGGTCAGAGCATTGGTAAACCTCATTGATTCCAGTGACGAGAGTGACCGGAAGACACTATCCAGTGCCCTCAACATTCCTGGTAGCGAGATCGCTGAATCCGCTCTGATCAGCCTCGTACAGGACAGCAACTTGGATGTACGCATGAATGCCATGCAATCTTTGTCGAGGTTGCAGACTGCGCGCAGCATTGACGTGCTTATTGGAGAATCGAAGTCCACAGACAGCAGGCAAGCCGGGCGTGCTGGCGACTGGCTGACGTGGGCGCAGAACTTGGGATCTGAGCGTGCAAGAATGGCAGTCATTGGACTGATCCGTAGAGACTTCGATGAATGGGCCAATGCGGTCACAAGTGCACGAGGGCCAGAGGCACTCTCACCAATGATCGATCTCTACAGAACTATCGAGGACCAGGAAGCACAGGAGTTCATATTGGAACACATCGAACGCCTGTGCCAAGAGTACCACGTTAAAGTGACCCACAAAGAACTTGGCAACCCGGGATGACTTCTCACTTTCGAGCCCCTGGGTCTCGTGTCCCCTATTTTCACATTTCTCCCAGAGTGTGAAGCCTTTCACCAATTGCGGACCGAAAGCTTCTTAAATCAGCCGTGTCACCCAGTGCTTATATGGGAAATGTGAAACATTCAGGAAGATCACGGGGCGGAACGCAGATCATCCGCTTCATGACCTTGCAGCAGTGGCGGAGGCTGCTCAGCGCGGTTGATTGCTACGAGCATAAGCTCATGCTTCGCCTCATCTACGAACTCGGCTGCCGGGTAAGCGAGTTCACAAATATCCAGCTCGGGCACGTGGACTTCGATCAAAGCACGATCCTATTTCCGGCCGCTCATACCAAGACGGGGCACGAACGCACCAGCCACGTACCTCGCGAGCTTATGAACGACCTGCGCGAGCACCTGCGTCGCGAAGGACGTATCGGCCGGCGAAGCGGCCGCGTCCGAAATCCTACTTCTTGCTTGTTTCGTTCGATCGATCTACGCACGCCAGGGATGACGCCGAACCGTGTGCGTCAGATCTTCCGACGCTACTCATTGAAAGCTGGCCTGGATCGTTCCTACGGCCAGGATTCACAAGGACGGTCCCTGCATACACTGTCGGTACACAGTCTGCGGCACAGTCATATCATGCACGCGATCCACGAATACAAGATTCCTGTACCCATCGTACAGCGGCAGGTCGGCCACAAGACGCTGGATGCGACGATGGTCTATTGCCGCCCCACCGACGAGATGGTCGCCGACCAGTATGAGAAAGCTCGGGGACAGCACGAGGTGATGGTCGACGCGAAGTATTGAAGATCTCGTTCGACAACTGCGCCCCCTGCACGGAACCAGGATCGATCGGTTGTATCTCGCATTCCTTGCCGAGGATGCCGATGGCAAGAGAGAGATAGAGCAAGCGCTGCAGATTCTCTATGCACGTGCTTTCCCTCTGCATGAGGATCATGGCTCTCCACTAACGCCCCCACCGCCGGAACAAGCCGCTGGCGAGTACCCCATCGGCACCGTCACCTACGCAGATAAGCCGCTCTACTCGTTTGGCCTTCGCGAGGATGACTGGATCAAACACATGCTCATCGTCGGAGCCAGTGGGTCTGGAAAGACAAATCTCAGCCTCTATCTGATCAAGTCCTTACTCGATAAAAACAAGCCGTTTCTCGTCCTGGACTGGAAACGGAACTATCGCGACTTGGTGATGGAACCGTTCGGGCGCCACATCAAGGTCTTCACACCCGGGCGAGATGTCGCCCCCTTCCGTTTTAACCCACTTATCCCACCGCCAGGCACACCTGCTGAAGCGTGGCTTCGGAAACTCATCGAAATCATCGCACACGCGACGTTTGTTGGAGAGGGTGTCATGTTTCTACTCCAGAAAGCTCTGGATCAGACGTATCGGGCCTTTGGGCTCTACGATGGCGTGCCGGAGCGCTATCCTACACTCAAAGATGTACTGCTGGTGATTCAGGAGATGCCTGCCAAAGGCCGAGAGGCAGGATGGATGAGCAGCACACTACGAGCCCTTGGCGCGCTCACGTTTGGCGAGACCGGCAACGTCTTCAGTGCGCGACAGCCTAACGACCTGGCTCAGCTACTGCACGAACCTGTCGTGCTCGAGTTAGACGCACTCACGAACACGGACAAGATCTTCCTCGTCGAAAGCCTGCTGCTCTGGATTCACCACTATCGGCTCTCCACACCTGGAGGCGTCAGAGAACAGTTCGACCACGCGATTTTTTTAGAGGAAGCGCATCACGTGATCGGCAAGAGCAAGTCTGACCTCGTCGGCGGAGAAGCGATCACCGACGTCATCATCAGGGAAATCCGAGAGCTTGGCGAAGCCGTCATCATCATCGACCAATGCCCAAGCCTGCTATCACTACCAGCCAGGGCGAACACGTGGTGTACAGTCGCACTAAATCTGAAAGACGCCAAGGATGTGAACTCAGCAGGCAGCGCCATGCTACTCGACAGCGATCACAAGAAGATCATCGGACGACTCGACGTAGGAGAAGCCGTAGTCAAACTCCAGGGACGATGGTCACAAGCATTCACCATCAAGATTCCCCACCTGGCCATCACCAAAGGCTCAGCAACCGACCCACTGATCCGGGAACTCATGAGACCCCATTCCACCCATTCTCACGACGAGATGGAGGAAATCGCAGAACAGAAGCCGATTCCACGCATCGATACCCAGCGGAAAATCACAGAGGAAGAAACACTGCTACTCCAAGACATCATGGAGCATCAATATGTAGGCGTCGTAGAACGCTACAGACGACTCAAGATGAGTCGAAGAAGAGGAACAGCCATCAAAAACACTCTCCTTGAACAAGGACTCGTGACTCCTCATGAAATCCCGACACGCAGTGGAAAAACAACCATACTCGAACCAACAAAAAGGGCACGAGAGACGTTAGGAATCCGCGAGCCAGAAGAACGTCAAGGAGGAGCAATACACGAATACTGGAAACATCGATACGCCGAATACTACCTGAAAAGAGGCTATCAAGTCACCAAAGAGATGCCCATAGGCGGTGGCAAAAGCATCGACCTGGTCGCAGAAGGTGACGACCGCATCGCCATAGAGATTGAAACCGGACGCTCCGACCCAGTAGGAAACGCCCAGAAGTGCATAACCGCAGGCTTTCATCACATCATCATCATCGCAACAACAGAATCTGTTGAAGCAAAGATCAGCAAGGACCTACGTGAAGCTGGCCTCTCCGGAGATCCCCGCCTAAGCGTGGAGTGTGCACGCCGATCGGAGCGATGACCATATCATCGGTACGTCATCAGGTTAATCGGGCGTGTCTTTCCTATGATGACATGTTAGGCGACTCGTGGAGGTACTGCTCGCTCAGAATGACAGCGGTTCTCCCCTGGCTGCATTGGGAGGAACAAGAAGCATCACTGGTCATGAGATTAGACGCACTGTTGCTCTCCGTCCCTAACGATCAGAGCATCTTCGAAGGCGATGAAGAAGGAATCCGCAGATCCGGGCATCGATGCCTGAACCTTCTGGGCAAGACACAGCACACTTGAGAGAAGCATGCCGGGTGCATGCCCATGTTGGACGTGGCTCCTACTTACCACAGAGCAACCCGGGGCTACTCTACTTGAGCCCGGTCGCTTCTTATGTGGTTCCCTGCAGTCCAAAGACCTCAGTTTCTACTCTCCTGAGTACTTCCATGCCTGCCTCTGCCAGTGATCTGCTGTGCAACAGCGAACCTGAGTAGCGAGATGTCGCCATGTAGTCGTGCAATGAGATGTTCCTGTCCGAATGATGGTTTGAGTAGTCTCTAAGGATATCGGCCATAGCGAAGTGCTCGCTGGAGGTCTCGAGGTTTTCCAAGTCCCCAACGGTCATCACGATCAACGGGTGTACGTGGAAGTCACCCAGGCGTGCATCCAACCCTGAGCCAACCACGCCATCAATTGCGTCCCTGAAGGCCTCACTAAGGAAGCGGGCGTGACCAGCTGCAGTCATTGACTCGTCTTGCACGAGAAGTACCGGAAGTATCTGAGGCGAAGAAGAACTCGGCCCATCTCCAAAGATCTTGCGCTCGACACCAAGGCGGATGACCCTGGCAAGTTGCCCAACTCCCTTGATCTTGCGGTCCCTCTCAGATCCCTTTGAAACGCCGTACTTTTTCAGCAGGAACTCACGATATGCGTCCGGAGAGCTTGAGATGGTGGCAGCATGTACAGCAAACGCAGCCTTACACTCAACTACAACGAAATCTGGGTCACAGGAGACAAGTGCATCAACTTCATATACAGTCCCAGGGACAACCAGGTTCGTTTCTAGGCGTCGCACCAAGCTCTGCGTTTCCGGATACATTCGGCGGAGTAGTGTCTGGCAGTAACGCTCAAGTGCGATCCCGTAGTCGCCGAACAGGCCATTGACGCTCTCGACAACTGGTATGCATCTGAACAGCGGACCACACATGAACGCATCCGCGAAGAGAACTGGATCGATCACGACACCTATGCCGAACCTTGTCGTGATCACGGGTCTCTCGATTAGGGATTTGGGATCCCAAGCGGCATTCGCGCCGCCATCGACTGCCTTCCTCTGATCATCCGTCCAAAGACTGCGCTTCATGTCGTCCGGTGTCTGAGAGACAAGCTCGAGGAATTGGCCCAGCTCCTTGTGGTGCTGCGTCTGTGCACCGAAGGCTTCTACTTCGAATAAGAAGGGCTGATCGATCTTCTGATATTGCATGAGGATGCAGGCCATATAGGCGAGGTAGTCTTGTACCGATAACCCCGTCGCCTGCGCAAATTCGTCTACGAAGGAGCCTCGGACATCGACCAGATGCCGTCCAACTATCAAACTAGCTCGTCCGATGATGCGCGATAGGCCTGGTGCTTCAGCTGCTGCCCCAGTCCCCAAGCGAAACGACGGAAGGGCCCGCTCACGATCCTCGTTACGGTTTCCTGTAGATCCGAAGTCGCTTCGAAATGCCCACTTGGACCAAAGCTCTCCTGCCATCATAGCGGCTTTGAGGAAGCACTGTTTGAACCCAGGTCCGAAGTCCAAGGATGACGCGGTGCCATCAGGTGCGTACTCAGCGGCCCAACGTGCAAGCTCCAACAACTGGGCCCGGAAGAAGACTACGGGAGGTCCCGCGGCCCTCTGCTCTCGATGGTATTGGTTGACCTTCTTTACCTGAGCAGGGCTGAGAACCATCATTGCGGCCCGTTCGTGGCGCTCCAGCAGTTCACATTCGAATCCACCGCTTAGGATGTGACTTAGTCGACCACACATGAGAATACAAGCCGATCTGTCCATTGAGCTGAGTATCGCCACCAGAGACTTTGCGGTAGCTTCAGAGTCGTGGAAGAGAACTCCTGCGGGTACGAATGACGCAATCTGAGGCGAGCGCAGCAGATCGGGCACTAGTTCGTCTCTCTTTTCCGTCCAACGCGAAGATGAGCTGCGGACAGACTCACTGCCGACTAAGAAGCAGCGAAATGGCAAGGTGAACCACCAAAACAAGCCCCTTAATCCCTACTGATCCGTCAGATCCTGTGCTATCTGATTGCACTGAGTGCCACATTACCATGGCTTCCCCAGACTATACTTTACAATCGCCTCGTAGTGATCGCCGAAGTGTCTCCTGCAAACTTCCCTTCGGGGCCGCCTTCGAAGTAGGCATAGGCATGCCCGAGTGTACCTCGTCCCGGTAAGCATGAAACCCCCTGCAGCCAAGCGAATCAGATATGTAGGAGGTTCGAAGTCTGGCCCGAAAAAAGCTGCATCCTCGCCGCTACATCTACGGCCAGACACATTGTTTGCATTGATCGACCGATCAGGAAATAGGACAGCGCCGGAGCTCTGATTCACCGTCAAAATCGTCAGCTGCATGATGCCAATGCGTTTCGAACCGTCCCAGCTTCAGATGTGTTATCATCAACTCGGTTGCTTTAGCATGTGGTTTCACGCCTCTACCGTCCACTTTCCCTCAACCTCGACGAACCCATCGACCGAGTGGAGCACTCTGCGCACGTATTGAGCGAATGTCTTGTTGTTGGTTTCGTAGCCCTTGGCAATGACCATAGTTGACAGCTCGTCGACAGTCCGAGGCTTTGAGTCAACCAGACAGACTACCCTCAGGTATACCCTTAGAGGAACTCTTCGTCCCACATCTCTGTTGATGCTGGCGACCGCGTTTCGGCTCTCCTCTGCCTTCCTGAGTGCCTCGACCCCTAGCTCAGATGCGATCTCCAATCCAGCTTTGACGACAGGTGCGCTCGAGTCAACTGCGGCTCGACCTCGTTCCAAAACCCATGCTCTGACTTCGGGTCGCGAAAGGGCGATCAGGCAAGATCCGATTGCCATTGCTTTTAGCCAAGGTGGCATGGCTCTTAGAAAAGCGATCAATCCAATCAAGCCCCGAACAACGGCTAGTAGCATCTGCCAAGTGACTACAGTGGCGATTGTGCCAGCGAACGAGATCGAATAACAATGGCTCGCCGATCGGGAATACAAGAACAATGATAAGACGACCTCCTTATCGATCGTCTTGGCTCCCATCTCCCGAACATCGATATCGTTACTATATATCGCGTGAGCTCCCACTGCGTGGTAAGCCTCGATGTAAGCAACGTCATCGGGATCAACGGCGTCCTCATCTTCCTCCTGGGTTGGCACGAAGATGATCCTGTTCTTGTACGCCTCCCAAGCAGAGAGATACGTATCGAGACCGACCTCGGACCCAGGAGCCAATCTTTCTGCATGCTCTCGCACCTCGTCATCCAAGAAGTTGGGAGCAAAAGCCAACACTGTACCGTTGTCGATGAGTTCTTGAAGTCGGGTCCTTGCTGCGGGATTTCTTCTACTCTTCGTCAACCAGATCAGATCTTGGAACACGGCGTTAGCGTCTAGAACCACCCGGAGCTGAACTGGGATTCCAAGCGCGTGCAGCTGGGGCGCGCGTTCCATGAAGTCCCTGATCGGACGAAGGTGGTCAGACCTAATCGCGGCGGTGACGGTCTCTACGGTGTCTCTTCCTTCGTTCTCTAACACTCTCGTCATCAGAAGAGCCTAACACAGTAATGAGCCGTGGACAGACTTCCCGTGTGCTTTGGTCCAACGCGAACGGGAAGGCTAAGCATGAAACCGGAATCCCCGTTGGTCCGTCGCTGCTCCAAGACATATTGTCGCTTCACAGCTTGACGGCTTTCTCGATCCCAAGCCATCTGTGCCCGCCAACTTAAATCAGATGGGCGCATCCGCTTACCAGCTCCTAAATAGAGGAGTTGCTCGAATACGCTACGACGGGCCGGTATCCTCTTGCTTGAGCCGCTCGTACACTTCCATTGAAGACTCGGGACCTTGCAGACCGGCCTCGCGAATCTCCATTGATACAGCCGACTCCAGAGACACACAGTACCTCTGCCTACGAGCTCGGTCACGGATGAAGGACAGTTCCTTGAATCTTGCCATACCGGCCTTCGAAAACCTCTCGCGATTGCTCAAGCACGAGAAGTCGAGCTTGTCTTCATCTTTCCATTTGCAGGCCTGGTCTTGCCACGACTCTAGTGGGTGGGGCATGTGTGGCATCCCCATTGAGAACACAAAGAGGTCGACGTCCTTCCAGAACTTGTAGGCTGGCCTGCCTCCTCTGTCGATAGTCGCCTTGTCACACAGTTGAGGGTATTCAAAGGAGTCGATCCAGTCCGGAGGGATACCGCCTGGCCTCGTGAGGGCTGCAGACCCGAATCTATCCCAGACATCAGCTGCTCGCGTCTCGAGACTGTCAGTTTTCACTGAGCCGTCAGCTTCTAATGCCACGAAGTCTTCATCAGCAATGAATGTACAGTCCTCTCCGAGCGTGATGTTCAGTACAACTGGGATAGGATTGTTTCCATCTTGAGTCGAAAACCATCTGAAGTGACTAGCGGCGAAACTTCGGTAGGCCCCGACGTACGCACCCAGGGTCGCGACGTATACAGCTTGTACCTTGGGTTGCTCCTCGATCTCGTCCCGAATCACATCTCGCGCTCGCCCGACACCAATGCCCTGTTCAAGGACTGCTCCTAAGTATGACGACAGCGTCCCATGCTTCACCTTGGTCCCGGCCGACAGCACCGCTCCTGCCATCAGATTGGCCTCCTATTTCGATCCAGATACAACTGTCATTACGATAGCGCAGAGTTGAGCCGCGGACAGAGTTACCAATCTCCTTACCAGCAGAACGAGAAAGGCAAACACCGTCAACCTGAATGCCACTGACAGTCCGTCGTTGCTACAACACATCTTATTGTTCGCACGTGCTATGGGAATTCTAAGTGCTATCCAACCGCGCAGGGGCTGCTTGGCCAAGATCCCCTGCACAACTGAGTTGCATCCCAGAGAGATGGAATCCGTAAGTCAATCTCGATCTCGCGGCCTTCGAGCGTCGCAATGACATCTGCACTGGCGCCAACGGTCGCCTGCGTGGTAAGCCCGTCGATCAGACGACCTTGGTTAGCGAGCGCCGCTGCCCATCTGAGCGAGGCGCCCCTCTCGACGCCCATCTGGCCCAAAGCGGAGCACTGTAGAAGATCGATGACTTCAACCAACCCGCTATGTGTGTCTTTGAGAACTGCACCGAGATAGGGAGTATGCTTCATCCTCTCTCTCAGCCGTTCGCTGACGCTTTCTACGAAGCGCCTGGAGTAGTCACCGCCAGGAACATGCGTCCACTCGAGTGGTTCCTCTCCGCCTCTCGAAACTGAGGCGTGTCCCCTGAGGGGTATCCCAATGGGCTTGAGCCTCCGGGAGGGCTGCACCATTACCACAGCCTTGTGCCAGAACTCACATTCCCGTAGAGCCTCCACAACTTGAGGCAGGAAAGGTCCGTTCCACTCTACATCTACACAGCCCTTTAGAATCTCTTGGCAGTTCAGTTCGGAGACCAAGACATCCCATCCAGGAAATCTCAGTCCGAGGCACGGCATCTGATAGATCCACCACTTCGATCCCTGAACCCTTCGGGGCTCAACGGAGTTACGAGCGTCAACCCATGTGCCCGCGAAGTTCGCTGGGAAGTATCTCTGAACCCAGGTGGTATGCCAGGCATTCCGGCCATCGTGGACGTAATACATGATCGTCGGTTCTGCGTCGCAGAGCGGCAGGTGAAGCATGCTCTGGTAAGAATCACTATCTATGAAGTCCTCATACAGGGACCTCCCAAATGGACACCGTAGCAAATCTCCCCCCAAATCTCCTGGAACACTCTGAGTCCCGCGACAACAACGAAAACTCCGCCATCACGTCCACACCACGCCTCCGATAGCGATACATGGTGTGGAATTGGGGACATCCAAGTGTGGCACAGTTCTCCCCATCCTCACCCGCAATGCGAACCAACGCTCACGGAACGGACCCGGTCAAGTAGCACTGGATAGATCCGCGTAGGCAGGTGTTACATGAACAAATCATGACGTCCACAGTTCTGGACGTACTCGCATGGCAACAGAGTTGCCGACGGGCGTTGAGAGATCATGGATGCACTTGCTGTTTTCAGTCAGCTTCCGTGGATCTTCTTGTCTTCGCCTACCATGTCGTCAGTTGTCGGTGTTTCCTGACGCTACCCTCGTAGTCCACGGTCGCTTCGAGCGTTTCTGTTTGAAGCTTCGCTTTGTCCGCCCAGCACTTGCTGACTTCCTGGCGTTTCTGCCCCTCCAGCTCCAGTAGCATTCTCGCCAACATCTGTCTTTTTGACTCGACAGCTGGTTCGGCGAATGGGAATTGGCGATCGTTGAGCGATTCTAAGTAGCCACTGCATTTCATTGCTGCTTTGTTGATCTCGTCGATGTGTTCTTGTCCGATTTGATCTCTTTCTGCCAGTTGCGTGTTGAGCAGCTGGACCCGATTTCCGTGCTGTCTGAGGCGATCTTCGAATAGCAGACTGGCGGCCTCGAATCCTGGGTCTTGTAGTTGGTCTTCTAGCATGGATGTGACAGGTGTGATGTATTTCACCGGTCTGCTGTGTGCGTAGGAAATATCGTAGTAGGGATCTGTGTAGTTCATGACCACTGCTGAGTAGTCATCGCTTATAAACATTCCGGTTTTTCCTGCTACTGAGTAGTGGTGAAACAACCGAAAGGTTTATCAAGCCAGGCATCCTACCTAGGGACATGACAACCGACCAAACCCTCCAATTGCTGCAACAGATCAATGAGAAGCTTGACCATCTCATGTTGCAGCAAGAGGAAATGAAATACCCCCACCACCAAGCATACCTCGAGATCCACCAGTAGGATCTCGATCTTTCCTCTCACAAAAAGAATCAAGAAAGTCTCGGATCCAAGCCTCCCCTGCCTATGCAGAGTCGAGCCCCGAGACCCCACTGATTCCATCCTGTACCCAAAGTGCGCCAACCAGCGCCGTACAATCTCAACCAACGGCTGAGATGACCGAATTCACCCGATTCCCGCGATAACACACCGCGAAGGGAGATTCAACTAGACCACTCTTTCTGCCACAAGGCAACACCGCAAAACCCTGTCAGGAGCAATCCCGGCGGGGTTTTTTCATTTCATCCCAACAGTCCGGAGTCATGAACATGCAACCCACCTACGTGCAAGAAGCACTGCCCGAATTCCTCACGCGCGAGAACCCACAAGCAAGACTGGACGAACACGGCCCACAGCACCTGCGATCCGCTGAACTACTCAGCCTCCTGCTCACAATACCAACAGATCAGGCCAAGAAGCTCCTCGAAAACCAGAGCGTTGATCTGCTGTTCCTACCGCTACAAGAACTCAAGGATCATGTCACTCCACGCCAGGCCGCTCGAATCGTCGCCGCCATCGAACTATCACGACGAGCCCTGAGCAAGCACTACGGCGCCAAACCCTCGATCGCGAGCCCAGTCGACACACTCGCCCACCTCAGTCAGATCCGCGACCAGAAAAAGGAGCACTTCCAGGTCCTGTGCCTCAACGCCCGAAACCAGGTCATCCATCACGAGACCATCAGCATCGGCACGCTTTCAGCAAGCATCGTACACCCACGCGAAGTCTTTCAACTCGCCATCGAGCATACCGCCGCCAGCGTCATCATCGCCCACAACCACCCCTCAGGAGATACCACACCCAGTAGAGAGGACCTCGACGTCACACAACGACTACAGAAGGCGGGAGAAATCATCGGCATCGACATCCTCGACCACATCATCATCAGCCACGACAACTATATCAGCCTGAAGGAGCAAGGACTCATGTAAGCCTGCGTTAGCTGGCGACCTACTCCACACTGCCCTGCCGACCACACAGCGTCGACGGGTTTTTTTGTGCCTAAAACTTCAAAAAGATCATCACCCCCCAACCAAGCAAGGGGGATTGAGATCTACCAAAAACCAGGAGTTATCAGACGATGAAGACCACACAGAAAGCACAAGACGTACTGCAACAACTGCTCAGCGCATTCGAACAAGGGACCGTACCAACTGCCCTGGCACGCACGTGCATCCCACCCATCAATGTCCCCTGCCACCAATGGAGCTTCAACAACCAGCTACTCGTATTCCTATCAGAGACAAACGACGCACGCGGCATCCGACAATGGAAAAACACCGGACGATGGCCAAAGAAAGGCAGCAAAGCCATCTACATCCTCGGACCCATGACCATCAAGAAAACCGAGGAAAACGACAGAGGAGAAGCAGAGGAACAGTTCATCATCACTGGTTTCAAAGCCATCCCCGTCTTCAGAGTCGAAGACACCACCGGAAAAGACCTCGACTACCCACCCATCCAACCCAGCAGCCCACCACCACTGGTCAATGTCGCCGAAGACTGGGGCGTCAACGTGCGCTATGCACCCAGCAAAGCCGACTACTACGGCTACTTCGCACCCACAAGTAAAGAGATCGTCCTGTGTACGCACGATGAAGACGTCTTCTTCCACGAACTCGCCCACGCCGCACACGAACGCATCAACGGCAAACTCCAAAGCGGGCAACAATGGGATCAGGAAATCGTCGCTGAACTCAGCGCCGCCACTCTCATGCACCTGTACGGACGACAGCCTCAGGACGGCCGAGCCTACCAGTACATCAACGCCTATGCCCAGCGTGCTGGTAAAGACACACACAAAGCGTGCCTGAGCGTCCTCGACCAAGTACAACAGGTGCTCAACCTCATCATCCAACGCCAGGAGCAAGCAGCAAAGGCCGCATGAACTAACTCAAACACACCATATCGACCGCCACAGCGGTCGGAGAAGAGGGGCTTCCCCAGGGCACACCATGTCTTGGAGGAGCCCCTTTTCTCGTTTCAGAAACGAGAAGAAAGAGATGACACAGAACCAGGAACGACTGGAAGCATCAAGCGTGAGCGCCGTGGCCCAATTCAAAGGACACGAAAACAGCATCGGCTTTCTACCCCTTGAGACATGCCCAGGAGCCACCCACGGAACCGGAGGATGCGCCGACGTCTGCTACGCACGACACGGAAGAAGCAGAATGCCAACCGTCAAACAACGGCTTCAAAGAAACACGGCATTGCTGAACGGATACTGCAACGAGGGAGACGAACGAGGACTCACCAGCGACCTGCTACGACTCATCGACCGCGCGACCAAGCAATTCAAACGAAGGAAACAGATCGAGGCACGAGAACAGACAACGCTATACAGACAACTACGAACTCGAGGATCCATCTTCAGATTCCAATGGGCAGGAGACCTCATCAGCGAAACCCATGCACGAGCCGTACGAACCGCGTGCGAAAAACGACCAGCTACCACCTGCTGGCTCTACACCAGAAGCTTCCATCTACTCGAACAACTCCGCCCCGCACCAGGCAACCTCACCGTGTGGCTATCCACGGACACGATCAACGAAGTCGAAGCACGGGCAGCAAAACGACAGCACCGATGGACGAAAACCGCACGAATGCAGGAAGACAGAAGCGGACTGCTCTGCCCCAAATACACCGGACTACCCACACAACAAGCCTGCGCAAGATGCGGAATCTGCTACGACAGCACAGCCACAAGCATCACATTTCCCATCAAACACGCTGCGACAGCAGCGGTAGCAGCGTAAGACGGACAAGAGGCGTCCCGAAACCACCCCGGGGCGCCTCTTCCCACAGACAACAACAGAGGAAGAGTTGATAGAAGATGAAATCAGTTCTCCTCCTCTCTTTTCGCTCCCTCAGTCTTTCTTCTTCTTCTTCGACTCTTAGGACGTAGCGAGAGCTATGTAAGCCTGAAACAGCGCGTACAGGGCTGCCGCCATCCATGGGCACCTGGAACAGGTCGTCTGGATGGAAACGCATACTCTACTCGGAGTCTATCGTGAACGTAGCTGTCCCCAAAATCGATCTATTGGATTCCAAGCCGCCCTGGGAACAGTACTACCGATCTCGTATCAGCGACTTCGGCGGCACGGGACTCATCAGCAGAAAGGACCTGCTGCAAAAATACTGGCCCGGCGTCAGCGTGAAGACGTGCAAGGCCCTCCATAACGGCAACCACGTAAGCCAGGTTCGTTTACCTGTGGCAGGTTTTTCGCAGAAGTGGCCCATCTACTGGATCCCGCACGTGATCAGGGTTGAGTGGGAGTTATTCGGCCAATTGGGAGGCAGGAAGGTGAGATAGCGAGGGGTTACCGGAAGGGTTACGTGACTGTAACTTGTTGTTTTTACTGGTATCAGTGCCTGCTTGACATGCAGGAGGTCGGTGGATGGTTCAATTCCAGTATCGCCCACCATTATGCAGAAAAAGGGTCCCCAGGCTTTGCGCTTGGGGACCCTTTTTATTGGCTTTTTCGTTTCTCTGCTCACCTCAACAGCAGCAGCTTCCGTGTCTCAACCTGATTCCCGGCAGTGAGCCGGTAGAAGTACATCCCAGACGCCAAGTCCCTTCCCGCGTCATCTCTGCCATCCCATCGAAGGCTATAGCTACCCGCCTCGCGTAGGCCAACGGCAAGCGTTGCCACGCGCTGCCCTGCGAGATTGTAGAGGCTCAGATCCACATCAGCGGTCGAGGGCAGATCGAAGCGGATCGTCGTTTCTGGGTTGAAAGGATTGGGGTAGTTCTGGTGCACGGTGAAGGATTCAGGAGTGCTGATGTCGTAGGATTCGGTGACGGCGGTGATCGATGGAGGTGTTGCTGCAACCAACCGGATATCATCGAGGTAGAAGGTGCCTTCGAGGTCACCGGTAAAGCGAATCCTGGCGATCGGTCCCTTCAGGTCGAAGACCGCCAGGGGAATCTCCACCATCTGCCACTCCCGCACCTCCAGGTCCACGGCTGCGCCCTCCAAGCCCCCGCCGATCATTTCCACCGGCTCGCCCCTGACTGGGCTGGATGTGTTCCCGGCTCCCTCGCCGCCCTGCAGTCCCAACAGCTGATCAACGGCGACGCGGACGAAGTCTCCCGCTGCCGCCCTCACATCGCCGGGGTGGAAGGCGAAGTGCAGGCTGCCATACCCCAGGTTGCCGGCGGGGACAGCCGGTGCGTAGGCCAGGCTCCACCTTCCGTTGGCACGCACCGCCAGAGATGTCTCGCCTCGGTAGACGACCCCATCCTCTTCGGGGTCCAGCTCCACAGCGTTGATGCCGCCCGTTACTTCCTTCACGAAAATTTCGAGATTCCCGTCGCGCCACGACCCAAAGGCGATATTCGTCCCGTCCGGCGACCATGAAGGAGCGGCAAAATTGAGGGCACGGCTGGGCGATTCGCTCAGATTGACCTGATTGCTCCCGTCTGCGCCCATCACGTACACCTCAAAATCGCCGCGGTCTGAGTCGAAGGCGATCCTGGTTCCGTCCGGTGACCACGAAGGAGAGACATCCAACGCCGGATTGTTACTCAGATTGACGGGATTGCTCCCGTCTGCGCCCATCACGTAAATCTCGGCATTCCCATCGCGGTTCGAAAAAAAGGCGATCTGCGTCCCGTCCGGCGACCACGAAGGGCGGCTGTCCGTATTCGGGTGATTGCTCAGATTGACGGGATTGCTCCCGTCTGCGCCCATCACGTAAATCTCGGCATTTCCGTCGCGGTTCGAAAAAAAGGCGATCCTGGTTCCGTCCGGCGACCACGAAGGATGGTCATCTATCGCTGGGTGATTGCTCAGATTGATGGGATTGCTTCCGTCTGCGCCCATCACGTACACCTCATTAGGGCCGTCGCGGTCCGATACGAAGGCGATCCTGGTTCCGTCCGGAGACCACGAAGGGAAGCCGTCGTTGTCCGGGTGATTGCTCAGATTGATCTCCGCTAAGGTCGTGGTCGTGCTCAACGCCCAGTTGCCCGTCCCTTCATCTGTGAAGACGGTCAGGTCTGCTGACGGCAGCACCGCGACCGTCCGCGATAGCCGGGTCCAGTAGGGACCCAGAGACGTGGATTGCTCGATCAGGACCGGGAGGATGCGCAGCCCATTCAAACCGTCCACCATCAACTCCGTCTCCAGGCGAAAGGAGCCCGCCCCCGCCGCTGCCAGCTCCACGGCCTCGGGCCCGCCGAAGGCACTCAGGTCCGCCGTCACCCGGGTGATCTGGGCTCCCTCCTCGAACAGCGCCGGCCGCAGAGTCGCCTTCAGGTCGATGCTCGTACCCGCCACCACCGACTCCGGCGGGGCGCCGGCTTCCCAGACAGAGGGCCGAACGGTGTGATACGCTTCTCGTCCCTCGATAACGCGGATCTTCTGGTCGGTGGGAATATCGCTCAGCACATCCACCTGCCCTGACGGCCAGCGGATCTCCAGTCTGTCCACCTGGATGCGCCCGCCCAGGCCGAAGTGCGCCACCATCTCGTTCTGGTAGCGACCCAGGCCGCCCAGAATCTCACGCATCTGTCGCAATCCTCCGGCGGTGGCGATCAGCCGCGCCCCGATGCCAGTGCGGTTGCTCTCCACGCCGACCAACTCCACCCGCAGATAGTGGTTGTCGTTGCCGTTGTTGCGGAAGAGTCCCTTGCCCCACGGGGCGACCGAGGAGCCGCCGCTGTGCCCCACCATGGCATCGAGGAAACCGTCATTGTCGTAGTCGACCAAGCCCACACCCCATACCCGGTCGACGAAGGGATCGATCAGATCTGTTGGCAAGCGAATGCCCGACCGGGATGAACCATCGGTAAACACACCCGTCCCGTCATTCAGATACAACCTGATACCCTTGCGGAGGGGATCTCCCTCGTAGACACCCAGCAGCAGGTCGAGATCCCCATCATTGTCCAAGTCTCCAAAAGCAGCGCCCAGGGCCTGCTTGCCCAGGTCTGTCAGGCCGGCGCCCTCGTTGATCTGCAGCATGTTGCCCGCTCCGAGGTTGAGCAGCATGACCGATCGGAACCCCACGAGAACCCCGTCACTGCCGGTCCCGTCATCCCCCCCGGCGGTCTGGAACAGATCCAGATGTCCGTCGTTGTCTATGTCTCCAACGGCAACACCGTTGGCTTGTCCCGTGTCCGCGACCGCCACGCTCACAAGCTCTGTGAAACCTCCTTGCTGGTCGTTGAGGAAGAGTCGGTTCGGGGCCTGCCCTACTCCCAGATACAGATCGGGCCAGCCGTCATCGTTGAAGTCAGCCGCCACTGTAGCCCCGTCGCTCCCGCCTGCGCTCGACCACTGCTCGTAAAGTCCGGCTTCCTCTGTGACATCGACAAAAGTGCCGTCCCCCGAATTACGGTACAGCGTGTTGGTCAGATTCGGTGTCTCCAGGTCTTGCCAATTCCTGGTGTGGTGATTGCTCCAGTTACCGACGTAGAGGTCGAGATGCCCGTCGAGGTCATAGTCGAACCAGATGGCGCTGTTGGAGGGCTCCTGCTCGTGCAGGCCGGCCTCCGCCGTCACCTCGGAGAACACACCTCTATCATTACGGAGCAGTACGTTGCGCACGCGGTTGGTACCAATGTAAGATCCCATCGGGATGAACAGGTCCAGGTCACCATCGTTGTCGTAGTCGCCGAAGATGGACCCGGCTCCCTTGTGAATGTCGGGCACAGGCGCCTGAATCAGCTGGTTCTGAGCAGCGAAGCGTTTCCCCTCATTGTGGATCAGAGCGATGCGGTGGACGCTTGCACTATTGAATGCACTGAGGCCAAAGAGTCCCTCCGCCTGGAACATGTCCGTCCAGCCATCGTTGTCATAATCACCGAGGGCCACGCCTCGCGCCGCGATCATGGGCGATCTCATGGCCTCGTCGGTGACATCGGTGAAGAACGTCTCCTGGGCCTCCACCGAACTCAGAAGGCACAGAACAAGCCCGAGTCTGGCACTGGCGCGCTGGTATCCGATCAAGTGTGAACTCCTTACCGTTGGCTGCGCCCACGAGGGAAGGGCGTGGGGTGGAATCGCGTGGATTCCATCAACAGGTTACTCGCAATGGCCGTGCCAGAGGGGCAGAATCCCGAAAGGCGTTGTCGTGTATGAGGTTAGGTCTACTGGCTAAGATTACGGAAAACAGGACTCGGCGTGATACTGCGCTGTTTGACATGCACGAGGTCGGTTGATGGTTCAATTCCAGTATCGCCCACCATAATAGATGAAAAAGGGTCCCCAGGCTTGGCGCTTGGGGACCCTTTTTGTTAGCTCGTTTCTCTGCTCATCTCAACAGCAACAGCTTCCGCGTCTCCATCCACTCCCCTGCCATGAGCCGGTAGAAGTACACCCCCGACGCCAGTTCCACCCCGGCATCGGTCACACCATCCCAGATGACTGAGTACGACCCAGGCTCACAATGCCCCTCCACCAGTGTCACCACCCTCTGCGCTGCCAGGTTGTAGATCGCCAGTTCGACCTGTTGTGACTGCGGCAGATGGAAGCGGATCGTCGTCTCCGGGTTGAACGGATTGGGGTAGTTCTGGGACAGCTTGAAGAGCGATGGCTGGCTGGCTGTGCGCTCCTCAACCACTGCCGTTAACGCCGGTGGCTCTGCTGCCACCAACTTCAAGTCGTCCAGGTACCATGTGCCGGCGATGTTCCCCGCAAGGCTCACCGTGGTGAAGGTGTCCTCCGGCTTGAACGCCTCCAGTGGAATGTCCACCACCTGCCACTCCGGGCGCCCGAAGTCAACATAGTCGCGCAGGTTGACGGGTCTGCCCGGCACTGTGTTGATAGTAAGCCGATCCGAATCAGCGAAAACCACATCTCCGGGGTGAACTGCCAATCGCAAGACCACGTATCCAAAGGGATCCACCGGCTCCGGTGCCTGGAAGCTGATCTGCCACCCGCCAAAGCTCTTCTCGGTGAGGAAGCCCCCGGCTGCACGGCCCGTGTACACCTGATCAGTCTGTCCCAGATTCGTGTCCGCAACCCTGCGTTCGACCACACTCCAGCCCGACGCGAGTTCGTCGGTGAGCACAGCCAGGTCGGCTGTCGGCCAGACGGGCAACTCGAAGAAGGTCAGTATGCACGGCTCGCCGGCGTTGTCCTGGATGTAGAGCGGCAACCGATACAGGCCGCTGCGGGTTATCGTGGCGGATCGCTCCGCCCGGTACTGGCCCCCCTCGACTTGCACCATGTCCAATTGGGTCGCGATGCCGGCCGGCAACAGATCGAGTCGCGGCTGCGTGAAGAGCCCTCCCTCGTCCAGCGCTTCAGCCAGCTCCATCTCGGCCACCAGGCGTCCCGGTTGATCGACCAGAAACCCCTCGGCGGTTGACGAGAGCACATGCGGGTAGCGAGTCCCTCCCGCCGCATCACGGGCGCAGCGGAAACCGAGCCAGGGCGTCTCGTCGGTCCCCTTCCCGTGCCAGCGAGTGGTCGTGCTCAGGACGGGACCTCCACTGTGGGCCGATCCGCCCCGCACGATTCGGTGGTCTTCCGGGGTGTCCCAGATCGGATCGAACTGGCTGCTCTTGGCATAGGCATCCTCGTGGTACCAGTCTCCCACCCACTCCCACACGTTTCCCGCCATATCGTGCACTCCGTACGGCGACACGCCGTGCGGATAGCTACCGACCGGTGTGGTCACCGGCTCCCGCGTCTGGTAGTTGGCTCTGTCCTTGTCGATCCCCTCGCCCCACGGATAGTCACGTGCGTCCGTGCCGCGCGCCGCCTTCTCCCATTCTGCCTCGGTCGGCAACCGCAGCCCGGCCCACTGGCAATACGCATTGGCATCTGCCCAGGCCACGCCAGAGACCGGATGATTGTCCAGCGCGACTCCTCTACCCGGCACGTCACAGGCTCCTGCTTCCACGCAGGCCCGGTGCTGGAGGTAGGTCACTTCGTATTTGTCGATGGTGTAGTCATTCAGGAAGACTGTGCGCTCAGGGTCCTCGTTCTTCAACTCCCCGCCGGCGTGGTAATGGTGATCTCAGACGGCTCCTGCGCTGACACCGAGGCGAGACTCAACACGACCGTGCTGAGCAACGCGCCTGGCATGATGATGACTGACATGATGCGCACGTCCCTACTCCTCCAGCTGTGCCCCCTCAGTATGATTTCCAAAGTGCGATGCGTCTGTCAACACACGCCTGACTGGCTCAGCTGCTGTCATTCTCCCAGTTCGGTCAGCAAGTCCGCAATCGACGGCTCCGGGTAGCACAGCGACAGAAGACCGCCCGCGTCCCCGCCTGTTTTGACTTCATAGCCCGTCAGCACGCAGGTGTCGTACAGCTTGCCCATGCCCATGGCAAAGGGATCGGAGAACACTTCTATCGTCGGATTCTGCAAGGTCAGCGTCTGCGGCCAGATCGACAGCAGGTCCGTCAGCAGATGCTCGGCGACACGTTGACCATCGTCGGCCAGCTCCTGCGCCAGTCTGGGGCCCATATCGATGACAAAGGGACCGTCGGTGCCTTGCACGGCACAGCGAAAGGAATGGCTTGGCCTGCCCAGAGAAAGGAGGACCTCGCAGACTGTCGTATAGTCGATGAAGGCGACGTCTGCGGGGGCACCGAGTCGATCGGTGACATTCTGTGCGAAGCGATCGTGCATCTGCTCGATGGCGGCCAGCATCTTGCGATCGATACCACGGTTGTCTATCGAGCTTCGTGCTAGGCTTCCCAGTTCGGCCCAGTCCTGACACTCGGCCAGTGCACAGATGGCGCCTTGGGCCGCCGCGGTCTCATCAACCTTGGCCTGCATCCGCCGATTCATCTCGTCGCCGAGGACACCATATGTCGACGTATTGCCAGCCCGATAGGAATCTACCAGGTCATCGGCCAGGGTCTGGTAGAAGGCAAACCGACCAACGGCCCAATCCTGCTCAGACATGCCCTGCACGTGATCGACCAGGGCCTGCCAGCTGGAGAACTCGTATTCCCGTGCAAGCACCTGCTGCGCGTGTCTAAGTGAAAACCCTTGGACCGCACCGGGCGGCAGATCGTCGACCACAGCAGCAACACGCCGAAGAGCCTCAGGCTGTTCGGTCTGGTGGTCACTCAGCAGGGCCTTGGCCTGCTTCTTCAAGACATCAATGTGGGGGTTGAGCGGGAGGTGACGAGACATACTTCACCCTCTTCCAAGTAATCGCCCGGTGTCCGCTCCGTCAGGCTGAAAGAAGGTCTATGTGGTAGTGCAGAAGGTGGGTTTAACCCTTGCCGCGGACTGGAGGCTCCCTTTGAGCTCTGACGTCAGGATAGTTGGGAGCGAGGCAAGGGTCAAGCGGGGAGCCTCGCGACGTCGCAAGGCTCCCCCGATTCCGCTCTAGTCCATGTCATCCTTGTAGGCGATCACACTGATTTCGACACGGAAATCGAAAACAAGATCCGTCCCACCAACGCACGCTCTCGACGGGAAAGATCCATTCTTGAAGAACGATGCATAGGCCTTGTTCATCTCGTGGTAGTCTTCAATGCTGTGCAGATACACCGTGGCGCTCACCACATCGTCGAAGGTGTAGCCATTGGCTTCCAGATGCCTGCCCAGGTTCTCCATAACCTGTCGCGTTTCAGCATCGACAGATTCCTTCACGTCTGCCCCATCTTGCGTGCGGGCCACCTGGCCACTCACGTAGAGGGTATTGCCCGCCTGGCGGGTGGCGCTGAAAGGCAGCGTCTTGATAGGCACTGCTTCCTGAGCGCTTAGTGCTGTGACAGCGAAGAGGCCTACACAGATTGTGAGTAGTGAAGTACGCATATGGGATATCTCCTGTTGGTCGGCGTTGGATCGCTACGGTGATGCAGAACAAACGGCGTTGTGACATCCACGACAACCGGTTGGCTGCGGTTGCCGTTGGCCACCTTGCTGGCTATCATGGACCAACATGGATATCGGTCGATTCGCCTTTGATGTCATTGTGAATTTGGAAGGGATGAAGTGATGGAACGACGGAGCTTTTTTAAAGGGCTACTTGCCTCGGGCCTGGTGCTGCCTTTGTTGCCGAAAGCAGGTCGTGCGGGTGGGGATCCAGTCGAACTACTTGCCGACGATTTGCAAAAGTTCCCGACAAGCGATCCATCGTTCTGGCAGCGCGTTCGATCTGAATTTCAGATGCGCGATGGCGTCGTACACATGAACAATGGCAGCATCGGTGCGTCGCCTCGTGTTGTCACCGATAGCATCTTACAAGCACTGACAAAACTCGAGGCCGATCCGTACCACAACACATGGGGTGGCCTCGGCGCTGGCATGGAGGACGTTCGCCAACATGCTGCCGATTTCATTGGCGCCGATCTCAACGAAGTCAGTTTGGTCCGCAATTGCACGGAGGGCATGAACAATATCGCCTCGGGCCTTGACCTGGAACCGGGCGACGAGATCCTGACGACGAACCATGAACACGGCGGCGGCATGTCCTGTTGGCAGTATCTGCGCCAATACCGCGGCATCAAGGTCAATTACCTGAAGATGCCGAATCCAGTGCAGGACAAGGCGCAACTACTGCGAGTCATCGAACAACATCTGACGCCGCGAACGCGTGTTGCCAGTTTCATGCACGTCGATACGATCACGGGCCTGCAGATGCCGATGGCCGACATCGCCGCCATCACCCGTCCACGAGACATCCTGCTGGTCTGTGATGGCGCACAGACGCCTGGGATGCTCGACATCGACGTGCGTGCCCTCGGGGTAGATGCCTTCGCCTCCTCGAGCCACAAGTGGTTGCTGGCGCCCAAGGGTACGGGCCTTCTGTATATCCGCAAACAGGTGCAGGACCGCATCCACCCATTGTCACTGATGAAGGGCTACACTGCCTACTCGGGCTCTGGCGGGACACGTGACGTCGCTGGAATTCTCGGCCATGGTACGGCCATCGATTTCCACAATGCTATCGGCAAGGCTCGAATCGAGGCGCGCTGTCGACAGTTGTCGATGCGCGTGCGCGAACATCTGCGGCAGATTCCGCGCCTTCGCCTGCTGACACCTGAGCAAGAGGAACTCAGCAGTGGCATGGTGACTTTTGCCGTAGATGGCGTCAAGAACAGCGAAGTCCACAAGAAACTTTGGGAGGACTACGGCATCGCCGCCAAAGTAGCACAGGGAACCTACGTGTACACGGAGGTTGCGGCGCAATTGGGTGAAAACTATAACTGCCTGCGCTTTTCCACGCACATCTACAACGATGAGTCCCAGGTGGATCGGCTCGCCGAGGCGCTGGCGACTATTCTCGCCTGAGTTCAGCTTTGCTCGAGGGCTACTTCGGCGCTGTCCTGAGGTATGTAGCCCAGGATCTCTCTGGCGTGATCTATGTCGACCCAGCGCCACTTGTTGTTCGATACACCATAGAAGATGTCGAAATGCAGATCCTCAGGCGCATTGATCGTCTTTTCGATCAACTGCACGACATCTCGCTGGCTCGACCAGACGGCACCAGACTCCGGACGATGCGGGTGATCCTCGGCATTCACCCAACCAATACGAAGGCACAGACAGGACACATTGTGCACGTCCGCCGTGTAGCGCGCCAAAGCCTCACCCCACAATTTCGTCGCCGGATATAAGCCCGTCGGCCGTGGCGGCCACTCGTGCGTCACCGTGTGCACTTCTTTGCGCGCGAGGTCTTCGAAGCGACCGGAAGACAGCGCCTTGTATGGGTCATCTAGCTGGTAGCCCCAGGAGACCATGATCGAGCTCGCATAGATCACTCGTTTCACACCGGTGCGAACAGCTGCTTCGAATGCATTCCGCGCACCGACGATGTTGCTCTCCAACAGATGATCCCAGGATGCGTCAGGGCGTGGATCAGCAGCCAGATGCACCACGGCATCCATCCCCTCGAAGGCATGGGTCACCGCATCGAGATCGGCCATATCAGCAAGAAAGAAGTGATCATCTGGGATATCCGGTGGGGCTGCCTCCCCCGCCCGCTCCGACGCCTGTCGCCGCCGGGACAAGGCATACACATCGTATTGCTCTGGCATAGCGACAAGGCGCCGATAGGCGGCACCGGCAATCAGACCGGAGGTGCCAGTAATGAGGACTCGTTTGGCAGTCATCGTCGTCCGAATCGATGGGGTTCAATGGGCATGTTTGAAAATAGTCTGAGCACAGGCGGAGGCAACAAGGACCTCAGTCCTCTACCACACCAATGTAGCGAAGACTGCGGTAGCGCTGATTCCAATCCATCCCATAGCCCACAACAAAGAGATCTTCGATCTCGAAGCCCCTATAGTGGACGGGCACACTCACGACACGGCGCGATGGTTTGTCCAGCAAGGTCACCACACGAATTGAGGACGACGTAAGGAGTTTCAAACGATCCAGGACAGCCGCAATAGTGCGGCCTGTGTCGACGATTCCATCCACCAACAGGATGGGGCGATCAGAAAGCTCGATGACCGGATCACGGTCGATTCGCACGACACCCGTCGACTCGTCTCCGTCATAGGAAGAGGCGTCGACGAAGTCCCAGTCTACCCTCTCGGCGTATGGGGTGGGAAAGGCCTGCAGCAGGGACATCATGAAGGGCGCGGCGCCATTCAGAATGCCGATAAGAATGGGCGGTTCGCCCTCCTCATTGACGATCTGCGTCGCCATCTCAGCGATGCGAGCTTCGACCTGAGCGGCATCAATCAGTGTGCGAACGGTCCTTGGTGCTGGATCCACAGGGTTTCCATTGGCGGGTGATTGTTCACGACAACCTGAATGTACGCCGCCGTCCAGAACGAAGAAGGGCCGCCTGAGGGGGGCGGCCCTTCCTGGAGGGAGTCAGGGAGAAGCATCGGCCATGCGCGAGCCGACAGTCAGTGGGAAGGAGAGAGGAACGAGCAACGACCTGCTCGGGAGTGGGAGTTTGGGGATTGGGGGTTTTGGACAGAGCGACCCGCGGCAGGGCTGGCGGCAGTCAGGAATACTGCCACGGGCCGCTCTTTATTGTGTCTTTGCGGGTTAGCCGGCGGCGGCCAGTTCAGGTTCGGACGTCTCCTTGGCCTGCTCTTGTCCGGGCAACTCAATGCCGAGTGCTGAGCGTACCTCGGTCTCAATCTGAACGGCGAGTTCAGGATTTTCACGCAGATAGACACGGGCATTTTCACGGCCCTGGCCGAGTCGCTCGCCTCCATAAGAAAACCAGGTGCCACTCTTCTCGATGATGTTGTTGTTCACACCCAGATCGAGCAGGTCCCCTTCCTTCGAAATGCCGACGTCGTCACCGCGGAACATGACGTCGAATTCTGCCTCTCTAAAGGGCGGGGCGACCTTGTTTTTCACAACCTTGATGCGAGTGCGGCGGCCGATCACCTGGTCGCCATCCTTGATATTGCCGATACCACGAATGTCGAGACGTACAGAGGCATAGAAACAGAGCGCCCGCCCACCAGTCGTGGTTTCAGGGCTGCCGAACATGACACCGATCTTCATGCGCAACTGGTTGATGAAGATCACAGTGGTGTTGGATTTCTGGATAGATCCTGTCAGCTTACGAAGTGCCTGGGACATCAATCTGGCCTGCAGACCCATCTGCGCATCGCCCATGTCGCCCTCGAGCTCGGCTCGCGGTACGAGGGCTGCCACAGAGTCGACGACGATGATGTCGAGAGCACCACTGCGTACGAGGGTGTCCGTGATCTCCAGTGCCTCTTCACCGCAGTCGGGTTGCGATACGAGAAGGTTCTCGACATCGACACCCAGGCGGCGGGCGAAGGTCACATCCAGCGCGTGTTCAGCATCGACGAAGGCCGCGGTTCCACCCAGTTTTTGTGCCTGTCCAATCGTGGTCAGTGCGCACATGGTCTTGCCCGCCGACTCAGGACCGAACATCTCGACGACGCGACCCCGCGGGATGCCACCGATGCCCAAGGCGGCGTCGATGGAGAGGCAGCCTGTAGGGATGAAGCCGACATCGGCTTTGTGATTTTCGCCGAGGCGCATGATGGCCCCTTTGCCAAATTGCTTTTCGACCTGAGCAAGAGCCTGGTCCATGGCCTGGTGGCGGTCGGTGGGTTGGCTGCCATTTGCCTTGCGACCAATGCTGGATTGTGACTTGGCGGATACCATCATCTCTCCTTGGGTGGGGCGTGCCCCTGCTGAAGCGTCGTTCACTAGTGCACAAAAGGATAGTGATCGTTTGTGCACTTCGTCAAGAGTTTTTTGGCAGATCGTGGGCACAGTGCATGATGTCGATCGTGTGTTTGCTCTAACAAGAGACGTGCCGCGCCGGAGTAGATCAGATTGAGAGACGTAAGATTATTAAAATCAATCAGATAAGGAACAAGATCGGCGGTAAACAGGAGCCGGACGTGGCCCCTTTGGGGGCCAGCCGCGTGTCGCAATGGCGTCGGCCGGGCGGCCAGACGCGCTAGTTCGTCTTGCGGCCTACGACGATTCGGGGAATGTCAGCAAGATCCTCATGCACACTCGGCTCAAGATCCGCTGCCTGCATGAGCTCGGCGACCTTGTGGGCCTGCGTATACCCCACTTCCACCAGCAGGTGCCCGCCTGCCACCAGGTGGCCAGGGGCAGCGTCGATGATCCGGCGCAGCACGTCGAGACCGTCTGCACCACCGTCGAGAGCCAGCAGAGGTTCATGATCGCGCACCTCGGCCTGTAGTGTCTCGATCTCGCTGCTGTTGATATAGGGCGGGTTGCTGAGGATCAGGTCAAAACATGCATGGCCGGCAAAAGGCGTCAGCAGGTCACCGCAGACAAGCTGCAATCGATCCGCGACCTGGTGGCGTTCGCAGTTGCGGCGCGCCACCGCAAGCGCTGCAGGTGACAGATCGCTTCCCCTGACCTGCACCGAGGCCGCTTCCGTCGCCATGGCGATCGCCACAGCCCCCGAACCACAGCAGAGATCCAGAACCCGCGTGGATTGGTCATCCGGGACGAGGGTCAGCGCGTGCTCAACGAGCAACTCTGTTTCCGGACGAGGAATCAGTACGGCCGGCGTCACTTCGAGGTCCAGGAGTCGGAAACCAGCTTCTCCCGTGATATACTGGACCGGGCGACCACGAAGGCGCTCGCTTACATAGCTGCGAAAGAGCTCGACCTCGGTCTCGTTCAGGATGCGTTCGAATTGGAGATAGAGGTCGATTCTTCGCAGATCGAGAGCGGCTGCCAACAGCAGTTCCGTCTCGAGGCGGGGATTCTCGATCTCTCGCGTCGCCAGAAATTGGCTCGCCTCGGTGATCAGATCGAGGGTCTTCCAGCTGTCGGTGCTCACGAAGGGTACCTCGTTGAGGGGTCGCCCCAATGCTTGGAGCCTGGTCGCTCGCTCACATGCTTAGTCGGCGACTGCCAACAGTCTCTCCTGGTCGGCGGCGAGCAGTTCATCGACGAACTCATCGATGGCCCCATCGAGTACTTCCTCCAACTGGTAGAGGGTAACACTGACTCGATGGTCCGTAACCCGTCCCTGCGGATAATTGTAGGTACGGATCTTGGCGCTGCGATCACCACTGCCGATTTGCTCACGACGTTCCTGCGATAACTTCGCCTCCTGCTCGGCCTTGTGTAGATCGAGAAGCCGAGCGCGCAGCACCTTCAACGCCTTGTTCTTGTTCTTGAGTTGCGATTTCTCATCCTGACAGCTGACGACGAGACCTGAGGGTTTGTGGGTGATGCGGACAGCGGAATCTGTCGTGTTGACACTCTGACCTCCGGGACCGCTGGACCGATAGACATCGATCTCCAGATCTTCTGCATCGATCTCGATATCGATCGCCTCGGCCTCGGCCAATACCGCCACGGACGCAGCAGACGTGTGGATACGACCACTGGTCTCGGTCTTTGGCACACGCTGCACTCTGTGCACGCCGCTTTCGAACTTGAGACGACCAAAGGCACCGGCGCCAGAAATCATGAAGATGACTTCCTTGAATCCACCCGACGGATTCAGACTCGATGACAGCTGTTCAAGATTCCAACCATGGCGTTCGGCATGTCGTGAGTAAAGTCGGTGCAGATCAGCAGCAAACAGTCCTGCCTCGTCGCCGCCGGCACCGGAGCGGATTTCGACAATGGCATTGCGGCCATCATTCGGATCTTTGGGGATCAGGAGTCTGCGAGCGGTCTCTTCGAGCTCTTGCAGCTGCTCCTCCAACTCAGCCAGCTCTGCCTGCGCCAATTCAACAAGTTCTGCGTCCTCACCGTCGGCGATGATCTGTTTCGCCTCGTCACGGCTCTGGTGCCCCTGCCGATACGTGCCGGCAATCGCAACGACCTCCTTCAACTCACCCTCTTCACGGGCCAGACGCTGATACTCTGTCGGTTGACGCGCGACCTCTGGATCGGAGAGACGCTCGGTGATCTCAGCGTAGCGAGTCTCGATTGCGGCCAGACGATCTAGTGTCTTATTCATGATTCCTCCGGAGCCGGGCGTAGACGCCACTCGTCCCAGTCACAGTGAGCCAGTGGTGAAGTCTGACCCAGGGCACGATGCAGTGCGACGAGGGCGACTTCGAGTTGGTCGTCACTGGGTTCCTTGGTCGTAATCCGCTGCAACCACAGTCCTGGACGTATCAGCAATTTGGTCAATGGATGATTTCGCTTCCGACCCGACAACTTGAGCAACTCGAATGACAGGCCCGAGATCAGTGGCAGGACAGTGAGATGCGTAGCGAATCGCTCGAGCAGACTCTGTGCATGTCCAAAGACATCGATGAATGCCGAATCGACGACGGCGAAGACGAAGATGGACAGCAAAACGACGATGAGCAGAAAACTGGTGCCACAACGAGGGTGCAGGCGACCAAAGCCACGCGCCTCATTCACCGTGAGATCTGCTCCGGCTTCGAGGGTGAAGATGCTCTTGTGTTCTGCGCCGTGGTATTGGAAGACGCGGTGAATCTCCTGCCAACGACTGATTCCCCACAGATACAGCAACAACAGCGTCGTGCGTACGAGCCCCGCCAGCAGATTGAAACTGACGGCATCACGTTCGGTGCCCGTCGCCTGCGCCGCGGCAAGTGGCAAAAAGAAGAAGACGCCGATACCAATCGCCAGCGAACTCACCAGGGTCACACCGAGAGCAAGTCGATCCTTCCAACCACCCTCCTCGGCGTCAGGCAATGATCGTCTCTCTGACTGCATGGCGACGTCGGCTGAAAAGTTCAACGTTTGCAGACCGATGATCATCATCTCGAAAAATGCCACTGCGCCACGCAGTATGGGCACCTTCAGGATGCGAAAGCGTCGCGCCCAGGGAATATGCTGCTGTTCACGAACAACGATCTCCTGCTCCGGCGTGCGAACGGCGGTGACGACGCGATCTTCGACACGCATCATGACGCCCTCGATCACGGCTTGACCGCCCACTGGCAGATCCTCGCTCTGACGCGACTCGCCCATCCTACCTCATCCTTGTAGCACAGCATGCGTGGAAGACATACAAAAAGGGTGACGGCACCCCATGGGGACCATCACCCTTCAATACTTGACGCGTTGCTGGACTAGCTGTCTGCTGTCTGCTCCGCTACTACCTCGGAGGAGGCATCAGACTCTGCCGCCGCATCGGAAGCTTCACCAGCCTGCTTCTCATAACGATCGCGGAACTGCTGAATGCGTCCACCGCGGTCATTGATCTGCTGATCCTTGCCGGTGTAGAATGCATGGGACGCTGAGCTGAGGTCGAAGCGGACAACGGGATACTCGTTGCCGTCTTCCCACTTGATGGTCTCTTCTGCCTTCACCGTCGATTTGGTGAGCACCTTGAAATCGGAACTCACGTCGAGGAAGACGACGGCACGGTAGTCGGGGTGTATGTCTTTTCTCATAGCCTGTTTTTCTTGCTCTTCAGGTTCTCGGGAAGTGGTAAAAGTACAGCATCCATCAGATCTGGCAACTCAGAGCCACTGGTCGGCACGGCCTGTCCGGACGTTTGCGCAGCAAACTCCGAAACTGACAGGAGCGAAGCGACGGTCAGTCGTTCATCGCCTTGAGGAATTCCTCGTTCGAACTGCTGCCGCCCATGCGCTCGAGGAGGAACTCCAACCCCTCGGTCACACCCATTTGGCCCAGAATTCGGCGTAGGATATGGGACCGACTCAATTCGAATTCGGACAGCAGGTATTCTTCTTTGCGTGTGCTCGTCGATGCGGCATCGATGGCGGGCCATGTGCGACGATTGCTCAGGCGTCGATCAAGGGTCACCTGCATGTTGCCGGTACCCTTGAATTCCTCAAAGATCACCTCGTCCATGCGTGAGCCTGTGTCGATGAGGGCCGTACCGATGATGGTGAGACTCCCACCCTCTTCGACATTACGTGCTGCAGCGAAAAACCGTCGCGGATGCTGCAAAGCGGTTGAGTCGACACCACCCGTCAGAATTCTGCCGGAGTGTGGCGTCACCACATTGTAAGCACGAGCCAGACGTGTGATGCTGTCGAGGAGGATGACGACGTCGCGCTTGTGCTCGGTGAGACGTTTGGCCTTCTCGATAACCATCTCGGCGACTTGGACATGTCGCGTAGCAGGTTCATCGAAAGTTGAACTGACCACCTCGCCATTGACCGAGCGAGACATTTCGGTCACTTCTTCCGGACGCTCATCTATCAGCAGAACAATGACAACAACCTCGGGATGATTCTTCGTGATCGCATTGGCCAGCTTCTGCAGTAGCATCGTCTTGCCCGTGAAGGGCGGTGCCACGATCAGACCACGCTGCCCCTTGCCAATCGGTGACAGCAGATCAAGAATCCGCGTCGTCATGTCCTTCGGATCATGCTCGAGAGTCAAGCGCTCGCGCGGATGCAGGGCGGTCAGATTCTCGAAGATCGTCTTGTTCTTCGTAACCTCGGGATCCTCGAAATTAATCGTCTCCACCCGCAGCAGGGCGAAATACTTCTCATCATTCTTCGGTGGACGAATCTGTCCGGAAATCGTGTCACCTGTACGCAGACTGAACCGCTTGATCTGCGAATGAGACACGTAGATGTCATCGGGCCCGGGCACATAGTTGTACGTCGGCGATCGAAGAAATCCGAACCCTTCATCCAACACTTCGAGCACGCCCTGGGCGAAGAGCAGCCCTGACTTTTCAGTCTGGGCCTTCAGAATCGAGAAGATCAGCTCTTGCTTGCGTAACGCGTGATAGTCTGGGACATCGAGCTCCTTGGCCAGGGCCTGCTGGTCGAGGATGTTCATCGCCTGCAGCTCGATGATGTTCAGACGATCCTTGGGGTCACCGTTCTTCTCAGCGGCTACGGCAGCTGCCTCGGCTTCAAGTTCCTCGGCCTCTGCTACCTGCGCCTGTTGTGCCTGAGATCTGGCGCGCTGGGAGGCAGGGCGTTCACCACGATTGCCGCCTCGATTGCCACTGCTGCTGCCGCGGCCGCGACCGCCGCGACCTCCTCGGCCACCTCTATCGCTGCGACTGTCATTGCGATTATCGCTGCGATCATTGTTACGCTCCGGGGGCATGGTACTCGATCCAACTCTGAAAAAAGTGAAGGGAGGGAAGGTCTGCCGGGCGTCGCCCAGACAACCTTCCGAGACTGTTCGTTGAACTCATGACACCGTCCGGCGCGTAGAGCCCAGACCTCATCTCGTTACTGAACATTGGGCGTCCGAAACGATTGAGGGTACAACGGGTAGGTCGGGATTTGTATATCGGGATTTTTTTGGAATGTAGGCTGATTTGGGAAATCGGTAAGCCGAAGTTGCCGCCGTCGTCGATAAGCTGGCCATCGTTAAATGGCGTGCGAGCGGCGGATCGTGTACGGAGTTTTGTATTAGATCAGAGTTTTGTATTAGATCAAAAGAAGGATTCCAAAACCACCTGTCGTCATCCGGCCAATGTACTTACGGAGAGGGCCGGACCAGAATCCTTCGACTCGCTGAGGAAGCGATGTCGTTCAGGTATGAAAAAAGTATCTAGGCGATGAGAGATTGTCAAGGATGGCCGGGGGCCGATTCATTTTGAACCGGCCCCCGATCATCAAAAGCATTTTACCTACTGATTCAGCAGACCCTGAATTTCAACGGCGTTGGTCACGATCTTGCCGAAGTCGGCGACGAAAGCAAAGAAGTCATCGAAGTCAACGGCACCATTGGGAACGATATCAAAGGACCCATCGAAGTCGGCCGCCGTGTCGTTGCTGCCGAAGGCGCTCGCAAAGGCAAAGAAGTCGTTGAGACCAACCTGTGAGCCCGCCCTTGTAAACCAACCCTTGATCACATTGCCCTCTGCATCCACGGGCTGCGGGACCACGACGGTATCCGTCGTTGTGTTGTCCTCAACTGCAAGGATGGGACCAATCGTGGCGAACTCATCCGCCGTATCGTCGGCGATGATCGTCAGCAGATTCGCCAGCGCCACGTCTGCCGCCGGTTCGTCCCCTGCACCTTCGACATCAAGAATCTCGAAATCGATGATGACACTACCTGCGGTGACGGCGATGATATTGATCCGCGCCGGGTCGATACCGAGCAAGTTTGACATGAGAGCAGTGAAGTCGGTGACGAGTCCCTCCACGGCGACTTCGTCGGTGACATCTACCTCAATTTCGAAAGTAATCTGACTCTGTACCCGTGTGACGACGACAACATCCGGCGGGCTACCACCGAGGAAGATGATGCGGGCAAGGTCATCGGCTGAACCGGGCTCGATAACTGGCTCGACCTCATTGTCGAGATCAAAGGCATTCACCGTGTAGATGTAGGTGATACCGTTGGTCACCGTTGGATCGGAGAATTCAGTCTGTCCCGGTGACGCGACGCCGAGCAACTCAGCTGGCTCACCTTGGACCGTCCGATAAATCCGATAACCATTGACGCCACCCCGCGGCACAATGGCATCACCAAAGGGCGTGAATGAAATGGCATCATCCGCTGACTGGGCCCACGTGAGCAGTACATCGTTGCCCGTATTCAGAGCACGCAGTTGCGTCACAGGAGCTGGAGGAATGTTATCTACCGCTGCGACCGGGTCGGAATCGGCTGCCATGGAGGCGACGGCGGCGACGGCGACAAGCGCCACCGCATACAATAGACGATGGGGTTGGGAGCGCATGTTCCAATATCTCCGGTGCGGGTTCCTGGCAGTGAACGTAAAGCCAAGGTACGAAGGGATAACAGGCTGCCAACTCATGGCAGCCTGCCCTAGATTCAGAATGGTATCGGGTTTCCCGACGATGGTCAAGCAGAATTTCGAAGATCTGACGCTTACAACTCTAGAGTGCGCCTACAGTTAGCGCTGAATCCGATGGAGAGTTCACACCGCAGACAAGCTGACAGTTCGGACAAAAAAAAGCCCTCGCCGATGAATCGGCGAGGGCTTACTTCAGTTCAACAGCAGACGACGCCAGTTACTGCAGAGCGGCGAGGATCTCATCTGCGTTGGCAACGATCTTGCCGAAATTGGCGGCAAAGGTGAAGAAATCGTCGATTCCGACCAAGCCATCCGGATCGGACCCCGCTGTGCGACCTATGAGGTCAAACTTGGAGTCGAAATCGGCGTCAGCGGTGACGGTACCGAACTTTGCGGCGAAGGCGAAGAAATCATTGATCCCGACCTGGCCACTGGAAGCGAGTGTAAACCAACCAAGGACAGGATTGCCGTCGGCGTCTTCAGGCTGCAACACAACCGTTTCGGAGTTGTCAACAACCGACGTCACAGGTGCGATGTCCGTAATCACGTTGGTCGTTGCCGTGTCGGCGATGACAGCTTCGAGGGTAGCCACGGCCTCTGCGGCAGTGGGCTCACCTTCGGTCGTTGTCGTCTGAGTGATCGTGAAGTTGACGATCACCGAACCCTCGGTGAGGACAACATCGATGAAGCGAGAGATGGGAATACCGAGCGCTTCGGCGAGCGCTGCGATGATCTGATCTCTGAGAGCGTCGATGTCAACCTGGTCGGTAGGAAAGGCCCTGTTGAAAGCCATTGCGACCTTCGTGACAGGAGTCGCGATCACACCTGGACCTTCAGGTGCGTCGGTACCACGACCGCTCACTTCAATGTCAGTGCTTGTCGCATTGGCATCATTGCTGGTGATCGTGATGGTTGCCGTGTAGGTGGCGACTGCGCCCGGGGCAAACGTCACAGCGACAGATTGAGTACCGGCGGCGCCGAGTGAATAACTACCGTCAGCGGAGATGGTGAAGGCATCGTCCCCGGAGATCGTTATTGCACCTTCAAGAGTCGGACCACCGACATTGCTGATGACGATGTTCCGAGCACGTGTGTCGCCGACAACCGTGGGAGCAAACGAGACGCTCGCGGGCGTGACATCAAGCGCAGGAAGTCCGACACCATCGACAATCTCGGCGACCGTCGCATAGTTGGTCTCGCGATTGTCAGGATCGTTCGTGCGCACCGTCACGGAACCGGCATAGATCGCATTGATGTTCAGAACTGCGGCGGCGTCGAAACTGACGTCCACAGAGGCCGACTCACCAGGTGCTACGGTGATCGTCGCTTCAGAGGCACTGAAGCCATCGCCGTCGACTGTGATCGTCGCCGTCAGAACCGCACCCGCGTCCGTGGCGTTGTTGGCAATATCTATGGTCTGGCTGACTACCGCGTCGGCGTCGACGACTCCGTAGTCACCGTCAGGAACAGTGATGGCAGCTGCCGGAGGTGGACCAAGAGAAACGATGGCACCCTCAGAATCGGCGCTCTCATTTCCGGCGGCATCCACGGCGGTCACCGTGTAGACGATGCTGGTGCCGATTGCTTCAAGGTCGACAAACATCATTTCGCCTGCCCGAACCGTACCGGCAAACTCACCATCGCGATAGATGTTGTAAGCAGCGACGTCGTTGACGTTGCTGAAGCTGCCGCCCGAAGTAAAGTCGGATCCCGTCGGTGACTGGCGGACGAAATCAGAAGCCGAGAGGGCCCAAGAGATTTCGACACCGGCTGTTCCGGGAAATCCGGTTACATCAGTAACTGTCGCTGGAGCACGCTCGTCCGTCGCTGCAACAGCGCCAGATGTCGTAGCTGCCAGGACGGGTGAAGCCATGATGGACCCAATGGCTACGAGAGCGAAGAGCATCCCTTTGCCTCTCGACATATCCTCAATCCTCCTCATCAATTCACACGATCTCGAAGTCGAAGTCGTTATTTGCTTGTGAGCTAGAAATGTTCGCCTGATTGTCTTGTTGAAGTGCTGTTTGGTCTTATACACATAAAATGCATACCGCCTAGGAAACTGTGTGTTTGCCAGTGATAGGGCAAGGGAGGCGACGTGAGGGTCGACATCCAGACACACTAATCCTTACGGAACTATAGAAGCGTCGTAAAGTTAGGGCAATGAAAGGCCAAGTCAAGCAAATTCTAGCGTCCTACAGGAGAGGAAACGGGGTAGCGGGCAATGGACCGCTCCCATGCATTCCTCTGCGAATGCCTCTGCAAATGCACAATTTGAACAACTCATCCATCACGCTTATTTACAGTAACTTACAGGCGTTTTGAGCAAATGTGCTTACCGTGGTGATCACGGCCCCAAGTCAACAAGATACACAAGCACGCCGCTGCAATATGTGATCCTGCACACCGGCCCGTAATGATCTCAGGTGCGCCCCACCCTCCACAACCCCTTGTACCAGGCAACTGCGTCTTACCACCATATCTGGACAGAGCGACAGCACATAATTCGGCAACTTGCCGCTGGCGCTCCGCAACGTAGTTTTTCAGGTCCGTTCCTCTCCCCCAACCGACCTGCCCACTATTCATGGCCCGCATTCCGGAAGAAACCCTCGAGCGAGTCCGTGACTCCTCTGACATCGTCGACGTCGTCGGGGCACATGTGGAATTGCGTCAGCGAGGCAACAACTGGTCCGGTCTTTGCCCATTCCACGACGAGAAGACTCCGTCCTTCAACGTCAATGCACAGCGGCAGATCTACCACTGCTTTGGCTGTGGAGTAGGGGGCGATGTGTTCAAATTCGTCCAGGAGATAGATCGGGTCAGCTTCATGGAGGCTGTCACCTTCCTCGCCGAACGTGCTGGCATCGACCTGCCAAAGCAGCAGGGCCATGGTGAAGAGGATCGACTCGATCCGCTCTTCCGCGCTCATGACCTGGCGACCAAATATTACCACCACATGATCCGCCAACCGGAAGGCGAACCGGCCCTGGCTTATTTGCGAGGACGCGGCCTCAGTGACGAGGTCATCGATCACGAGCAACTCGGCTTCGCACCGGCGGGCTGGACGAGCTTCCTCGAAGTCGCGGGCCGTCGTCAGTTTTCCCCTGAGATTCTGTCGCAGTCCGGCCTGGTGTCTCCCAGCAGACGTGGCCAGGGCCATTACGATCGCTTTCGGCAGCGCATCATCTTCCCCATCAGCAATCTCTCTGGCAGGGTCATCGCCTTTGGTGCCCGATCGATGTCTGATGAGGACCAGCCGAAGTATCTGAATTCACCGGAAACACCGATCTATTCCAAGAGCCGCGTGCTCTATGGTCTGAGCCGATCCCGTGAACCGATTCGACGCAGCAAGACAGCCCTCGTCGTCGAGGGATACATGGATGTGCTCAGCCTCGTACAGGCAAGTGTCGACAATGTTGTTGCCGCTTCCGGCACGGCACTCACCGCCGACCAGGCACAACTTCTAGCGCGTTATGCGGATCGCGTGGTGCTGATCTTTGATGGGGACGCCGCCGGTTCCAATGCGGCGGTCCGCGGCATCGACATTCTGCTGAAAACCGACCTGGATGTTCGCGTCGTCACCCTGCCCGACGGACAAGACCCGGATTCGCTCGTGCGCGAATCCGGCAAAGAAGCCCTCGATCAGCTCGTCAACGCGGCGCCCGCCGCCCTCGACGTCTATCTCGATCACATGGTGGCGACGATGGACGTGACCTCTGTGCAGGGACGCAGACGCGCCATCGAACAGCTCTTGCCTTTGCTCGGCGACACGACAGAAACAGTCAAGCAAGACCTGATGCTACGGCGTGTGTCGCAGCGATTTGGCGTCGGCGAGACGGCCCTGCGCCAGGAAGTTCAGCAATCGATCGCACAGCGTGCCACGAGCGACAAGCGGCAGCGTCAACGACAGCAGCCGGCGCCCGCCATGGTCGATCCAACGCCACCGATTCAGCAATTCCTGCCACCGCCAACGCCGGCGCATCGACTCGAACGACAGTTCGCCGCCCTGCTACTGCAAGTTCCACAATACATCGGCCCCACGATGCAACGGCTGGCGGCGGACGAATTCACAGATCCCTTTGTGATTCGCCTGGTGGATCTTCTGAAAGACCGTTTCGGCAATGTCGATCGCATCGATGTACCCGCCCTGGTGAGCGAACTTGGCGACGACCCACTAGGTCAACTGGTGGCGACGTGTGCACTGGAAGAATTCGATGAGGCACAGGAACGCCAGCTCTGGCGTGATCACCTGATTCATCTTCGTCGCGAGAGCCTGACACGGCAGATCGACGACACGACGAGGCGCCTGCGACAAGCACAGGAGGCGGGCCTCGAAAACGAGGTGCGATCCCTCAATGCCCATGTGCGCGAGCTGATCAACAGTCGCACGGCGCTGACGGATCCACCGAATCAGGAAGCCAACTGATTTCTGTGTCTTGACCGTGATCGTTCAGGCGCTGATGTTTTGATTCTGCGGTGAGCAGCACCAGCAAAGCGTACGAAGGGCCTATAGCTCAGTTGGTTAGAGCGCCGGACTCATAATCCGTTGGTCCCAGGTTCGAGTCCTGGTGGGCCCACCATTCGAAGCAGTCTTCACGATTGCGCGAAGGGCGATTAGCTCAGTTGGTTAGAGCGCCGGTTTCACATACCGGAGGTCGCTGGTTCAAATCCAGCATCGCCCACCATTCGCCTTTTCACCCCGGCCGACTGTCGCGACCGGGGTTTTTTCGTCTCCCACGGCGAATCCTCCACCTGAGTCTGCTCATCTCTACAATGCACAGATCGACCATGATCAGTGGGGCAGCGGCCGCTATCCTCTGTGCAACCGTTTCCGGTGTACAGGCCACCGGGAGTGTGGAGCCCTCCAGCAGAGGTGGCCGCTGTCCCTTCTTGACATGCATCCTGCGGGGGCCGACGATAGCTTCTCGACCAACATGATGCCCCTCTCCGGAGCCTGTTCCTATGTCAGACGGCAAGTCTGGACCCTTCTACGTCCTCGCCGTTTGTGCGATCGCCGCGCTCACTGCATGTGATCGCCCTGCAACTGAACCGGTACCCGCCGCTACAGAGAGTCAGCCCGTCGAAGCAACAGCCGACCTGCTGACGCTTCTCGAACGCGCCGGTGGCGCACTTGGCACGGGACAGGCGACGCTGGCAACCGACTTCGCCCGCGAGGGACTGGGCCTCGACTCGACCCATGCAGAGCTCAACAACCTTCTCGCCACTGCCCTGGCCATTCAGGGGCAGAATGGCGACGCCATTGAGGCCGCTCAACGGGCCCTTCGGCATCATCCAGACTACGCCCTGGCGCACTTGAATCTTGGCGGGATTTACTTTCGCCTGCAGCAATTCGAGGACGCCGAAATGCACTTGTTGCGTGCCGTCGAACTGGACTCGACTCAGCCTTCGATGCATCGACGACTGGCCGATCTCTATCGAACCATCCAGCGTCCAGAAAAGGCCGTCGAAGCGATCCGACGTGCAAGCGATCTCCTGCCTCAGGAAGCGACCTTCGCCTACCTGCTGGGCATGTCCCATGAACAGGCGGGTGCCGTCGCTCAGGCGCTAGAAGCCTACCAGCTCGCAACCGAACTCGATCCAAGCATGGTCGAAGCATGGGAGCGGATCCGCGTCGTCGGCGAACAGATTGATACAGAACTGGTCGCCACCGCCTCTGCGAGCCTCGAGAAATTCCATGCCCTCGATCCACAGACGGCGACACAATTCGGCCACCTGCGACAGGCGATCCTGTCCTCACCAGAGGATCCAGCGAACCACTACCGTCTGGGGGCATTTCTCCTCAAGCAATCCCTGTGGGAAGCAGCCCTCAACAAGCTGCAACGTGCCGCCCACCTGCAGCCAGATGATGCCCGCTTGCTCAATCACATTGGTGGTCTGTTGATCCGTAGCGAACAATTGGACGATGCCCTGCGCTTTTACCTGCAGGCCGCTGATGTCGATCCAGAGGACGCGACGGCGTTGTTAAATGCCGGATCCGTGTTCGCCATGCAGGGCAAGACCCAACAAGCATTGCCCTTGTATAAACGGGCCCTTGAGCGCGCACCGGAAAATCCGCAAATACACTATTACTACGGCATCACGCTCAGCAGCGCCGGCAAACACGAGGAAGCACGACAGATCCTGCAAACCGGGCTGGAGCTGGCTGGCGACGGTCAGTTCACTGAGATGATCCAAGAGAGTCTCAATACGATTCCCGAGGACGGGTGAAACACCGATCTCTAGCCGCCGCTCTTTTGACGGTAGTACTCGCCTGGAACTGCACGCCGGAACCGGAGCCAGACACCGGGCTGGTCACATGGTCGGCACAGATGGAGGCAGCGCGCGGTGCCCTAGAAGGCAAGGATCTCGCAGCGGCTCAGCTTCACTACGAGGCGGCAGCAGATCTGGCTCGGGCAGACGGCAGACTGAGACTGGTGGTTCGCTCGCTGGAAGGGCTCGCCCATCAAGCAGCGGGTCGTGGCGACCTCGCCGCAGCGGACAGCTTGTTTCAGTCGATCCTCGCGCTGCAACTGGACAGCCTGCGCACGACCGGCGTCGCCGCCGATGATCTGCTGACGACGCTCGGTACGTTGGGGGATATCTGCCTGCGTACGAAGCAGCTGGATCGTGCCGACGCATATTTTTCACAGCTCATGTCGCTTGCTGACGATGGCTGGATCGATTTGACGCCACAGCGCCAACATCTGTCACTCGTGCTTGCTGGCCAGGCGCGTGTTCTGCTTGCGCAAGGTGACAGTATGGCTGCATCAGCCATGGGTGCACGCGCGACAGGACTGCGTCAGTATGCCCAGGCCTACGGCTTGTATGTGGGACAGAAATACAGCGAAGCAGAAACACAATTTCGCAGCGTTTTGGACTACCAACGACAACTGCAGGGGCCAGATCATCCCGATGTGGCTCGCACCGTCAATGATCTTGCGCATGTCCTCGACCTGCTTGGGCGCAGCGAAGAGGCCAGCGCTTTGAGGCAGCAATAACCAATGGACTCAACCATTCTATCCGTCGAACGCCATCGGCAGTTGCGTCAGACGGCCATCCAGATTCGCCGCGGCGTCGTCGAGTCCGTACACCATGCTGGCGCCGGCCACCTGGGTGGCCCCATGTCGGCGACAGAGCTCCTGACAGCGCTGTATTTCGAAGTGATGAACATCGATCCACAGCAACCTGACGATCCAGGTCGAGATCGCTTCATCCTGTCAAAGGGGCATTGTTCCATCGGCTTGTATGCGACCCTTGCGGCACGGGGATATTTCCCGGAAGAGGAGCTCAAGACATTCGATGCCGTGGACTCCCGGCTTCAGGGTCATCCGGACATGTCCGTCCTGCCGGGAATCGATATGTCCACCGGTTCGCTGGGCCAGGGCCTGTCACCAGGTATTGGCATGGCACTGGCCGCCAGAATTCAGCGGCACGACTACCACACGTGGGTCATGCTGGGTGACGGCGATTCCCAGGAAGGCCAGGTGTGGGAAGCTGCCTTCGTCGCCCAACGCTATGGACTCGACAATCTGACGGCGATCCTCGACCTGAATGGCCTGCAGCAATTCGGCTGGGCAACGGGTGCCGGGTATGAAAGCGATGCCCGTCAACCACCACAGGACAATCCGGCGCAACGTTGGGCTGCTTTCGGCTGGCACGTGCTCGAAATCGATGGCCATGACTTCGAGCAGATTCTCACTGCCTGTCGTAGTGCCCGTGCATACACCGAGGGCCCCACGCTCATCATTGCGCGAACGGTGAAGGGCAAGGGCATCTCCTATATGGAGAATGACTACAGCTGGCATTCGAAGCCGGTGACAGATGAGGATCTGCGCGTCGCCCGCGAGGAACTTGCGCAACAGGAGGCCGCCCTATGAACCCCTCCTACGAGATTCGCCCTGAACGGGTCGCCCAGCGCGACGTCTTCGGAACGACCCTGGTCGAACTGATCGACCAGGACCCGCGTGTGTTTGTCCTTGATGGGGACCTGGCCAATTCGACGAAAGCCGATATCGTCGCCCGCCAGCGCCCCGAGCACTTTCTGCAAATGGGGATCGCCGAACAGAACATGATGGGCGTCGCCGCCGGCATGGCCTCCTGCGGCCTGATCCCATGGTTGTCGAGTTTCGCCGTGTTTCTGGTGAATCGCGATCTGGATCAGGTGCGCGTCGTCGTCGCTCAACCTGGTTTGAATGTGAAGATCGCTGGTAGCTACACGGGTTTGCTGACGGGCAAGACGGGCAAGACCCATCAAGACATATCCGACATCAGCGTCATGCGAGCCATGCCGGGAATGACGGTACTGGTACCGGCAGATGGCGTGGAAACGCATTCGGCCATGATCGCCGCAAGCGCTCACGAGGGTCCCGTGTATCTACGGCTCACGCGCGACCCCCAGCCGCTGATCTTCGATGCTGCACACGAAAATGACCCGGACCATGGATTCAGGATCGGCAAGGCGCGTATCCTGCGAGAAGGCGATGACATCACCTTTATCGCGACGGGTGAGCAGAGCGTTCGCGCCCTGCAGGCGGCGCAATTGCTCGACGCGGATGGCATCTCAGCCTATGTGCTGCATGTGCCCACCATCAAACCACTCGATGTGGACGCCATCATCGCCGCGGCGCATACAGGAATGGTCATCACCGGTGAAGATCACACAATCATCGGCGGTCTCGGTAGCGCCGTTGCCGAGACTCTTTCAGAGCATCTGCCGACGCGCATTCTACGCATGGGGATCGACGACGTCTTCGGTGAGTCCGCCGAAAACGACGATCTACTGGAGAAACACCAGCTTACGCCATATCACATGGCTGCTGCTGCGAAGAGAATGCTGGGGGCCACCGGATCTTCTCACCCATGAGTTCAGGGTTGCCGACTGCTCGACCTGCATCTATGTTCTCTGGTCATGGACGAGGGCTTTTTTTGATCCGCCCTGCATGAAAAAGTGCACCCTGCGGTGCACTTTTCTTTTGGCGTGATGATCCGAGCCAAGTCCCCCGCTACCAGCACGGGAGAGAGCGAGTGTCCTTGAAGGACGGATTGATGCAGTTGTTGCAGGTGCAGGAGGTCGATCTTGAGCTCCGCAGTCTCGAGGAGGCCAAGAGCGAATACCCCTCCGAAATCACCCAACGTCAGGCAGAAATCGAGCGCGCCGAAGGTTCCCTGAAGGAACTGACGGAACGACTCGCAGAGTCCGAACGGGGTCAGCGTCATTACGAGCGCGAGTTGGAGGAGGCCAAAGACCAGCTGAAGAAGCTGGAAGCACGCTTCTCCGAGGTGAAGACCAATCGAGAATATGATGCGCTGCAGATCGAAGTCGAGGCGGCAAAGGCGAAGATGTCGGAGTACGAGTCGCAGATTCTCGAACTCATCGAGAGTTCCGAAAAGACCCGCGAGCAGGTTGACCTAGAAAAAGTAGATGCCGATGAAGTGCGTCAGGATCAACAGACGCACATCGACGACCTGCAGGCCAAGCTCGATTCCATCCAGGGCGAGGTCGACAGTATTCAGACACGTCGTGCGAAAGCAGCCAAGGGCCTTGAGCCCAGCCTGCTGCGCCAATATGAGACGGTCAAACGGCTTCGTGGTCTCACGGTAGCCGCTGTGCGCAAGGGCTCATGTGGCTCTTGTTATCGACAGTTGCCGGCACAGATGAAGAGCATTGTTCGCCGTGCTCAAGAGGTCATCATCTGTGAGAGTTGTGGTGCAATCATCGTCTGGGATGATGAGTCGGCCTAGGCGCTGCAGTGCCACTTGAACTGCAGTGCCACTTGAACTGCAGTGCCACTTGAACTGAAGTACGATAGAACTGAAGTGGTCCGGATGAGCGCGCTGGTTTCGACCGGTGAGGAAAGTCCGAGCTCCACAGGGCAGGGTGCTGGGTAACGCCCAGGGGGGGTAACCCCACAGACAGTGCAACAGAAAACAAACCGCCCGTCATGAGGGGTCAAACCCGGTGGCGGGTAAGGGTGAAATGGTGAGGTAAGAGCTCACCGCGTCTTCCGGTGACGGAGGCGGCATGGTAAACCTCACCCGGAGCAAGGCCAAATAGGGGAGAAGAGGTGGCCCGCCTCGTCTGACTCCCGGGTAGGCTGCATGAGGCGGCAGGTAACTGTCGTCCCAGATGAATGCTCATTGGGTACACGCCGTCGGCCTGGCCGTTGACGTGTGCTGACAGAACTCGGCTTACAGGACCACTTCAGACTTAATCTTTCGTTCACCCTTTGCGGTGAGCACCCTCTCGGCCAGTCTGGAGCCGTCGCATATCGTGTTCCGATTCCTCAACAAACGTCTCTGCGTCGTGCTGTTGTGCACCCTTGCACCCGCAGCGTCGCAACCTTCCGGTCATGTCGCTGCAAGTGGCGTCATCAGGACGGTGTCCACGCAGACGCCACAGGGCGACTTCGTTGAGGGACAGCTCGATTGGACGGATGGTGTCCTCATCGTCACAGGTGAAGGCGTCGCGCCGGAGAGTATCACGAACCCCGTGCAGGCTCGTCTTCTCGGCTTCCGTGCCGCAAAGGTCACCGCCTACCGGAAGTTGCTGGAAGTCGTCGGTGGCGTTCAGGTGGACGCACGCACGACAGTGAGTATGTCGATGGTTGCCAGTGACACAGTTCGAGCCACCGTCGAGGGACTCGTGCGCGGCGCCACGGTGGTCCCCGGAAGTCGTCGGCAGGAAGACGGACTGTATCTGCTCGATCTGCAGTTGCGTTTGCTCGATGGACTCGCTGCGGCGGTCTTGCCGGATTCGATGTCATCCCTCGATGCGGTACCGGCTGAATTGCCCGTCTCAGATTCGCTGATCGTCTTCGTGCCGGATGAGCCTTACACAGGACTCATCATCGATGCACGCGGCACATCTCTGCAACCTAGCTTGTCGCCGAGGATCATCGACGAAACAGGTCGGGTGATCTACAGTGCTACGCACGTAGATCGTCAATACGCACTAAGCACCGGTGTTGTTGGCTACGAACGGGACTTGCCGGCGGCCGTGATCAATGCGAGAATCGGTGGTGAGAACTCGCATCCGAAAGTCGTGACAGCCATTCGTGCCGATGGCTTGTACAACAGTGATGTCGTTGTGAGCCGTGACGCTGGAACACGCGTCAAGATGGCCGATAGCGAAGGCGACTTCCTCACCGAATGCAGAGTGATCTTCGTCATCGGCCCACGTCCTGAGGCGATCATCGACACAGCCCTGACGCTTCTCGACACGCTCATGGGCACAGTACCATCGGATTCACTTGCTGCAGATTCGCTCGGCACGGTGCCAACCATGACAGATTCACTTGGCTTCAATTAGGAAACAGACCTGGATTCATGACCGATTTTGCTAGCAAACTTGCCGCCACGGTGGAGAAGAACGACAGCCTCGTGTGTGTCGGTCTTGATCCGGTTATAGACCGGCTGCCAGCCGGTCTTGAAAAGAATGCTGCCGGTATCATCGAATTCAACCAGCGCCTGATCGAAGCGACATCCGATCTGGTTTCTGTGTACAAGCCAAACTACGCTTTCTATGGCGCCCTGGGCGCCGATGCGTGGGATACGCTGGCCAAAACGCTTGCGGCGATTCCCGACGACATTCCCGTCCTGCTCGACGCCAAGGTCGGTGACATTGGCTCCACCGCCGAGCAGTGGGCACACATGATCTTCGATGAGATCGGTGTCGACGCCGTCACAGTGAATCCCTACATGGGCAAGGATGCACTTGATCCATTTCTGTCCTACGCGGATCGAGGCGTCTTCTTTGTCTGTCACACATCGAATCCCGGTGCTGCCGACTTTGAACGACTTGAGACGTCTGAGGGGCCCGTCTACGAACATGTCGCTCGCAAAGCAGTAGAGTGGAACGACAACGGCAACTGCGGGCTTGTCGTAGGGGCGACTCAGGCAGACAGCATGGTTCGTATGCGCAGCATTGCCCCAGACCTCCCCTTCCTGGTGCCAGGGGTTGGCAGCCAGGGTGGTGATCTCGAGCATGCTGTAGGGGACGGATTACGCGAAGATGGACAAGGGGTCTACGTTAATTCGTCGCGATCGATTATCTTTGCTTCTGCGGGCAGCGACTATCCTGAGGCAGCCCGTACCGCAACCCAGCAATTACGTCAGCAGATTAATGATGTTCGTACGTCAAGTCTTCGCACTACGAGTCGGGGTGTAGCGCAGTCCGGTTAGCGCGCCTGCTTTGGGAGCAGGGGGTCGGAGGTTCGAATCCTCTCACCCCGACCACTATTGAACCCCCGCCATCGCTTCGGTGGCGGGGGTTTTTCTACAGGTGAGACTGGTTCGGGTCCGCCGAGAACACCGATCTGTTGCGCAAGTTTGAGGCAGCCCGTTTCTTTACTGTCTTGTGGTGGCGAGTGTATTTCGCCAGCGCCGCCCAGTGACTTCAGCGAGCCGTCCGCCGGTGGTCTCCAAGTGATCGCCGCTGTCGAGATTTGTGCCCATAGCTCAGCTGGATAGAGCATCTGCCTTCTAAGCAGAATGTCGCAGGTTCGAGTCCTGCTGGGCACGCCATTTCCGCCCGACTTTGTAGTAAGATTTTCGATTGTGTGGTGGGTGTAGCTCAGTTGGTTAGAGCGCTAGGTTGTGGTCCTGGAGGTCGCGGGTTCGAACCCCGTCACTCACCCCATTTCGTCTTGTCAGCGGCCCTTTGATCTTCTGGATCAGAGGGCCGTTGCTGTATAAATAACCTGCCATGCCAGGATACCTGTAAAGACCAAAGGCCATCGAATGCTGCCGAATTCCGTCCAATGAGTCCTGCAATTCACCCAAAACTTCTCAAGACGGATGACCTGTTGCGGCAGCGTGCGATCTGGCGCCAGCAGGGCAGGAAGGTCGCCTTTACCAATGGCTGCTTCGATCTGCTGCACGCGGGACACGTCCATAGCCTCGAGGCAGCACGAGATCTTGCAGATATCCTCGTGGTCGGTCTCAATGACGACGCGAGCATTCGACAGCTAAAGGGTACCGGACGCCCGCTGCAGACGCTTCAGGATCGTATCACCGTGGTCGGCGCCCTCAGCTGCGTCTGCTGGCTCACTGTGTTCTGTGATACGAGTGTGGCAGCACTCGTTCACCAGGTACTTCCGGATGTGTTGGTCAAGGGCGGAGACTATGATGTCGCCGACGTCGTGGGTGCCGATGCCGTCCAAGCAGCCGGTGGCCGTGTCGTGATCACCGAACATGTGCAGCATACATCCACAACGGATCTTCTTGCGAGGCTGCGGGACGTCAGCTAAGCGTTTGGCAGCAAGGCAGTGGCTGTGCTATCTTTGGCCGCCATTCGTAACACCCCCGATCAGGTATCAATGACGACCCCACTCACCAACAAACCTCGCCCGACATCGAGCCCGAAGGGCCAGCACGATTCGACGTTGGCCAAGCGCTGGCTCCGATCTGTGCCGCGGCCAGGATGGTTGGCTCTGGGGCTGAGCGCCGCGATGACTGTCGCGCCGGCTATTTCACCAGTTGCTGCGCAGAATCTGCAGGACTCTGGCCTCGAGTTGCCCGGTGTCTGGGCTGGCGACGCCACCTGGGGTGACTATGATCGCGACGGTGACCAGGATCTGCTGCTCATCGGCGAGATCCGCTCGGATGATGGGACTTGTCGTCGCATTGCCCGTGTCCTGCGCAACGACGACGGTCTACTCGTTGAGGATGTGGCTCAGAGTGATCGCCTCGTGGGTGTCTACTTTGGCGAAGCTGGATGGGCCGATGCCGACGGCGATGGAGACCTCGACCTGGCCATTGCCGGTTGGAACGAGGATGGCGATGAAAGTCTTCAGATTTACACAAATGAGGAAGGCGCCAGCCCCACCGACCGGTTGCTGAATCTCGATCTGACCCAGGTGGACGATCTCGGCGATGCCAGCCTGACGGGAGTCCGGTATGCCGACCTGGCATGGGGAGACCCGGATCATGACGGTGACCTCGATCTGGTCGTGTCAGGGATGACAGCAGGCGGCACGTCGCTGACGCGGCTGTATGCGAATGATCGTGGCCGTCTCACGCAGGACGAATTCAACAGCGAAGCCCTGCTGAATGTCTCGAATGGCGACCTCGCCTGGGCCGATATCGACAACGATGGCGACCTCGACCTGTCCTTGTCTGGCGAAAATATCATCGCCGACGGCGGGCTGGCGGCGATCACCGAATTCTACACGAACGATCCCCCGGGTACCTTGACTCTCGAGCCAGGTATCGATCTCGGCGGTGACGCGAATACGGGCCTGGCCAACAAGGTCAAACGTGGATCCCTGTCCTGGTCAGATTTCGACGGCGATGGCAACCTCGATCTCGCCCTGTCCGGACGTGATGCTTCCCTGTATGCCGTGTTAAAGATCTTCCGCAATCGTCCTGCAGGAACACTCAGCGAGGACGGCGATTTCTCTCTGAACATCTTCCAGCGTATCGATGGTGGTGCGCATTGGATCGACTACGACAACGATGGGGACGCCGACCTTGCCATCGCCGGGCGCACGATCCTTTCCGACCATCGCGCCCTCGTATTGGAGAATCGCAACGGTTCCCTCAGTGGCGTCTCTGTTGAAGAAGAAATCGAAGGCCTCAGTGGCGGTCCAACGGTCTGGGCAGACTATGACGGCGATGGACGGGCAGATCTGCTGATAACGGGTGTCGACGAAGATGGGCAGCGGCGCAGCGTGCTCTACAACAGCCGTGTCAGCGTCGCGAATCGCTCGCCCGAGCCGCCCGCCTCGCTCAATGACGTGACGGCGACGAGTCAGCGCGTACTCTTCAGTTGGTCCACCGGTAGCGACGTAGAGTCCGCAAATCTGAGTTACAATGTCAGGATCGGTACCGAGCCGGGTGCACAGGATGTGCTGTCTGGACAAGTTGCCTTGGGTGCGGGAAATGCAGGACTGAAGAGCGACTACGTCCTGGAGCGATTCCTGCCACCGGACACCTACTTCTGGGGCGTGCAAACCGTCGATGGTGGTTTTGCTCGCTCCGATTTCAGCAGCGAGGGGCAATTCACGGTTGAACAATTCGTCTCCTCTGATCAGCGCCTGCGCTCCCTGAGCAATTCGTCCATGGCCTGGGGCGACTTCGATGAAGACGGCGATGACGATCTGGCCCTGATGGGAACAAATCGATCAGGCGAAGCGCGCACACTCGTCTATGCCAATCAGGACGGTGCACTCAGCCTGCATACAGGGGCGGGCCTGCTGGGTCTGACGAAGGGTGACGTTGCCTGGGCAGACGTAGATGGCGACGGTGACCTCGATCTTTTCAGCGGCGGTCAGATCTCTGATGACAATCGCGCCGACGTCTTGTATCGGGTGAGTGGCTCTGGCCTCGAATCCGTCTTCGACCCATCTGTCAGCTTCAGTCCCGCCCTCGACTTTGCTGCGGCGGATTTCGGTGACATCGACCGCGACGGCGACATTGACCTGGTCTACGCCGGACAGAGCAACGCCATTGAAGCAGGACGCAGCGTGTCCCTCTCAACGGTCTGGCTCAACGATGGGGACGGCGCCTACACCCAGGGGTTCGACGGTCTGCGTGGCCTGAACAATGGCGATCTGGAGTTGGCGGATCTCGACGGCGATGGCGATCTCGATCTGATCATGACGGGTTTGGACTCAGACGAAGAGCCCGCGACCCTCATCTATCAGAACGACCACCCAGCCGACTTCAGCGACACGGACGCCCAGATCGAAGCGCTGCACTCGAGTTCGCTTGCCCTGGGTGACGCCGATCAGGACGGTGACCTCGATGTCGCCCTTTCAGGGTTGGCTGCATCGGGCGCACTCTACACGGCCTTGCTGGACAATGATGGCGGTCAGTTGTCGGAGCGTTCAGCGGTTACTCTACCGGGACTGCTCGCCGGTGACCTTGCCTGGGCCGACTATGACAACGACCAGGATCTCGATCTCATCATCAGCGGCAACAATCTCACGACGGCGATCCTGCAGATCTGGGAGAATACGATCGGTCAGGCAGCGCCAGACTCAGCCTTCGAATTGCTCTCGCTGTCCAATCTGGTGGGTGTCGACTTCTCAGCCGTCAGTGTCGCCGACCCTGATGGAGACGGCGATGTCGATCTGATCAGTTCGGGGCGGGCAGCTGACTTTTCACCAAGATCCGCCGTCAATGACAACCTGGCGGCGCAGCAATTCAATGCGAACTTCGCACCAAACGCAGCCAGCACCCTCGCCGCTGCCGATGATGCCGCGAGGGTGAGACTCAGCTGGCAGCCAGGAAGTGATGATGGCAATCCACCTGTCGCGTCCCTGACGTACAACCTGCGCTTGAGCACCGAGCCAGAGGGCAACGATGTGGTCAGTGGCCGACGTCCACTGAATCGTGGTAATGCGGGACACAATCTGTTCCGTGACATCGAAGGACTGCCGAGTGACACGTATTTCTGGTCCGTGCAGACCGTCGATGCGGGCGGGGTTGCCTCTGCTTGGTCATCGACGTCGAACTTCATCATCGACACGCAGGCGCCAGAGTTGAGTTCGATGACCTTGAATCGGACCGAGTTCGGCCTCGGGCAAACGATGACACTCAATTTGGGATTCGCCGATGCGCACGCGGGCATCGATGACGCGGTGACCCCGACTGTGACCGCAACCGTTGCCGGTCAGAACCTGACTGTGACACCGCTACAATTTACAGGCAGCACGTGGTCTGGTGAGTTGACGATCGTCGATGGCATCCCATCTGGAACCGCCACAATCTCCGTCGCGGGGCTGACCGACGTAAAGGGCAATGTCCTGGTTCCCATCGACTCAACGGACGCCTTTCTGATCGACGCAGCGCGGCCATTTGTCGTGGGAAGCATCCCGGCAGATGGTGCCGCTACGGTGCCACCATCCGATCTTGCGTCTGTGATCGTTGGGTTCTCTGAGCCGCTCGATCCGGCCACAGCGACTGCATCGAGCTTTACGATGCGCCTGGGTGTGCTCAACATCGCCACGACGGCGACGTACGCTGAGAGCGATGAAGCCGTTTTGGTCACCCTCGTTCCTGAAACGGGACTCCTGCCTGGTAGTGAGTATTCCGTCGAAGCTAGTGCCGCGATTGCAGATGTCGTCGGCAATGTCGCAGGTCAATCAACGACCTGGAGCTTTCGCACCCAGATTCCAGCACTGACGGCGACGGCACCCGCAGCCGACGCCGACAGTGTCGATGCCGCCGCTTCACAGCTTTCGGCAACCTTTGATACGGCCGTCCTTGCCGCCGGCCTGCTGCGCAGCGATGCTGTTCGCGTGTTACGAGAAGGCATCGACCTTCCCCTCCGTCAGACAGCTGTCTTCGACCCTGCAAGCCAAAGCCTGCTGTTCGAACCAGAAGAGGGTCTGCGGCCCGGTTCCAGTTATCAGGTGATTCTTTCCGGACTGCTCGGTGGGCCCCTGCGCCTCACGGGTGACGGCGACTACACCTGGCAATTCGCGACGCGCCTGGCGTCGGTGACACAATTGCTGCCGACGGCGGACGAAATCGGCGTGCCCGTGACGACGTCGGCGGTGCAGGTGGAGTTTGATGCCGGTATCGACGCTGTCGTGTTAGCCACCGATGCCGATGCGATTCAGATGTTTCGCGAAGGACAACCCGTCGCCATCCTACCTCCCGTCTATGACGCTGCTCTACACAGCTTGACGGCAAGTCCGGCGGACGGCTTCCGCAGCGGCTCAACATACCGCGTCGTCGTCGAGGGCGAGTTGCTGGGGCCACAGGCAACGGGGGCGGTGACGTGGAGTTTCATCACAGAGGTACCCGAAGTCGTTGCCACGCTACCCGCCGATGCGGCGGCGATCACCTCCGGCGTGCGGCGTGTCAGTGTGACCTTCTCAAGTCCTGTCGATGAAGACTTGATTCAGCCGCTGAACTTCCGTCTCGCTCGCAGTGGGCGGCCCGTCGCTTTGCCTGCCGGGGAGTTTCTGTACGACGAAGAGACCTTCACCGTTTCTCTTCCTGCGGTAGATCTCGTCTCCGGCTCCGAATACAGTGTGGCAGTCAATGGTCGAGTCGGCGGCCCACAGTCCGACATTCCCGATCACGCCTTTCGCTTCCGTACTGAAGTCCCGAGTGTCTCATCGACTGAGCCAGCTGACGGTGACGAAGGCATTGGCACCGATCAGGCTTTGATCAGCGTTTCCTTCTCCAGTCCGATCGCAAATCAGAGTCTGGATGGATTCGCCCTGCGTGCACGTGCGCTGGGCGTGGAAGACACGACATTTGCCGTGACTGAAATTACTGGATTTGGCACCGACTCCAGTCGGACAACGGTCAATTTCCTGCCCGAGGGCGGATTTGCCCCCTTCACCGAATACGAAGTCTTCGTCGAACGCCGCACACTGGGCCCACTGGCCGACGCGGACTTTTCGTGGCGCTTTTCTACGGCCCCACGTCTGGCCAGCATCAGCGATGGTGGTACGATCCAGAATGCCGACGGCAGCGTCCGGCTGTATCTGCCACCGAATGCCTTGTCAGGTAGCGACGGTGAAATCGCCATCTCGCCGATTCGCGACGACGCAGCGGCCGGTCGACCGATCGCCACACTGCAGACCCAGGTCGGTCCTGCGTATCGCGTCGACGCTGCGGGCGCCACGCTGCGCAAACCCGCAACCCTCACCATCGGCTACAATGCGTCCGATCTTGCCGGTGCAGATGCGGCGACACTGGGTGTATTCACTCTTGATAGCGATGGCACCTGGGTGCGTGTTGGCGGTACAGTTGATCAGGAGGCCGCAAGGGTCACGACGACGATCACCTCCCTGGGCACCTTTGGTGTCTTTGAGGATACAGGGGCTGGCCTCGGTGCCGTCGCAGTGGCCGAGGTAGATTGCCAGCCACGAGCCTTTGCGCCGGCAGGCGGCCAACTTCGAGATCGAACCGATATCAGCTTTGCCTTGAGCAACCCGGCAGACGTGACGGTGCGGGTGTTCAATGTCAGTGGACGCGTCGAACGAGTGTTGGCGCGTAACCGGGCCATGGCACCGGGACGCAATACAGTCGTCTGGGACGGGCGCGATGAGGATGCAGACATCGTGGCCAGTGGATTATACGTCGTTGTCGTCACTGCCGGTGACACACAAGCGGAAAAGGTGGTCGCCGTTGTTCGTTAGAAACAATCGCCATGCTCCCCGCCGCCCATCCGTACGCCAGATCTGTACTTGGATGGCAACGGGCAGCTTACTCATGGCAACCTCACCACAGGCTCAGGCCTTCACCGACGTGTCCGATGCGAGTGGTAGCGCCAACACGGGATTCTATAGTCCCGGCTTTTCGTGGGGAGACTATGACGCGGACGGCGATCTGGATCTCTACGTCGCAAATTGGGCAACGGCCGTGTCGGTGCCAGCGAACAAGCTGCTGAACAATGCGGGTGACTCAACCTTTGCTGACGTCGCTGCGAGCCTCGGTGTCGACAATGATCAGAACAGTATCGCAGCGACCTGGGCCGACTACGACAACGACGGCGACCTGGATCTGTATGTGGTGGATTTCTTTGACCAGGACTACCTCTACCAGAGCCAATCGAGCGGCACTGCCTTCAGCGAAGTGGGGAGAAGCCAGCAACTGGTGAATCTCATCAAGGCCGGCAGTGAGACGTCTGCGGCCTTCGGTGATGCCGACAACGATGGTTGGCTCGACCTCTACATCGGCAAGTTCTACCACGACAACGAACTGTACATGAGTCGGGGTGACGGCACCTTTGATCGAGTGGACGACCTCGGTGCAGGTGACCGACGCGACACGGCCGGATTCGACTGGGTCGATATCGACAATGACGGCGATCTCGATCTGTATGTCGTGAATCGCGATCAGGAGAACGCGCTGTATCGCAACGATCTGTCCGATTCGGGCCCCTTCACTGAAATCGGCTGTGCCCTGAGTGTCGCCAATACCCAGATCGGTCAAGCGGGCGCGTGGGCGGACTACGACAACGACGGCGATCTCGACGTTTTTCTCGCCAATGTGGGCGCCAATGCCCTCTATCGGAATGATGGCGGCACCGAATTCGTCAATATTGCCGCCGACGCCGGTGTACGACAGAGTGGCTCTGGATGGCTGACGACCGCCGCCGGCTGGGCAGACTACAATGGCGATGGTTACCTCGACCTGTATCTGGCCAGCGGTGGCGATGAGCAGTTCCAGCCAGACCTGCTCTTTGCGGGCAATGTGAGTGGAATCTTTGCAGATTCGACCTCTTCTGCGGGCCTGCCGACGTCCGTCACAGCGCAGCTGTCGGCAGGTTGGGCAGACTTCGACAACAACGGTTCACCCGATCTGTATGCGACCAATGGCTTTGGGCCCTTTGGACCGGGCAACCGACTGTTTCGCAACAACCGCAGTGCCGACCGGTTCCTTCGAGTCCTCGTACGGGGCAAGGGCCCCACTGCGAATGGGGCCAATCTGGCCGCCATTGGTGCGCAGATTCGCTTGATTGATGCCGCCAGCAATGACACAGTGGCCTATCAGCAGGTTCTGCCGCGGACAGCTCGTGTACGCACCGTTGAGAGTGAAGGTGTCACTGGCGCAGCTGCTGAGATCATCTTCGGCGCCCCAGCAGGCCCCTACAATGTGCAGGTGAAGTTTCCAGGGAACGATGTGCCAATCACGAGAGGCGTGTTCGTTGGTGGCGAGATCGTGATCATCGATGAGGAAGTCTTCGACGAATGACCCGTAGCTTCGACACGATACGATCCTTGAAGTGTGCCGCTTGGGCGCTGACAGTGTGTACCTGTCTGGGTGCGCACCCAGCTGCCGGTGCCGCCACCCGACAGACAGATGTCGGCGTGCGAGCCCTTGGCATGGGTGGCGCTTTTTCGGCGGTCGGCTCTGATGCGAGCACGATTCGCTGGAATCCGGCGGCGATTGCCACGTTGCAGCGTCAGGAGGTCCTTGGTGGTTATACCGATCGTTATGGTCTGGGGCTGAATGAATCATATCTCGGCTATGTTCTGCCGATTACCGATGCGCATGCAGTCGGGTTGGACTGGTTTCATCGCGGCTTCGATGATGTGAGTGGTGGTCTGGGACTGAATTCCGGACACAATTTGATGAGCCTAGCCTACGGCTATCGCAACAACATCGCTGCCCTGAAGCCATACATCGGCAACACAGCCATCGGCGGCACGCTGAAGTTTGTCACCCAGGATGCGGACCTCGATGGTCGGTCCGTCATGTCTGCATCGGGTCTTGGCTTTGACATCGGACTGCTGGCACCACTGCCGCACGGTCTACGTCTGGGCATTGCCGTGCAGGATCTCGGTGGCACGTCCGTTGAGCACGATGGCGGCATCAGCGAACAGATCTTCGCTTCGCGCTGGCGTGTCGGCCTCGCCCACAAGCCGGTGGAGGGACTCACCATCGCTGCCGACGTGGACGACCATTTGCGCTTCGGTGCTGAATACTGGATTCGCGGACAACTGGCCCTGCGGGCCGGCGTACGCACAGAACTCGACACGCCTGAGAGTCGCGGCGACGCAACGACGCCCTCCGCTGGTTTCGGCGTGAAGTATCGCTTTGCGACGCTGGATTATGCCTACGAGCAGCATCCGATTCTTGATGCCACCCACTATACGTCCCTGACGCTGGCCTACAATTCGAAGGTCATCGAGATCAAGGACGCGACAGTACGTCCCAATCCGATCTTCCGCTCGCTCTATCCGCACTACCAGGAAGCGGACTTCTTCGATGTCGTCCTCTCAAATTCATCGCCGCAGCCGATCGAGGTCACAGTCGGCCTCATGCTGCCGCGCACGATGAGTGTCGAGCATACAGAACGTCTCACCCTGCCGCCGCAGAGCACCGAGAAGTATGCATTCTCTGTGACCTTCGATCCGGATCTGTTCAACGAGCCGGACGCCTACTACGACAACTTCGTCACACCCATCGTCTCGGTAACCTATCAGCGCAATCGACGTGAACAGCGACTCGAGAAGCAGCTTGAGCGCGTCTACGTAGCTGGCAAGGGCAAGCTCAGCTGGAATGTGCCCGGCATGGCTGCCGCCTTCGTGACGCCCGCAGACCTGGCTGTAGCTGGATTCTCTCGTGGGTTGGTCGCCAGATACGATGACATACTCTCTGGCCGCTTCAATCATTCGAATATGGGCAAGGCAGCCATCCTCTACGATGCCCTCGGCGTGTACCGATTCAGCTATCAGGCGGATCAGAAGACACCCTTTGCCAGCATTTCCGACGATCGCACGATCTTTGACACCGTGCAGTACCCCAGCGAGATGTTGGCCAAGCCCGAAGGGGTCGACACCAAGATCGGCGATTGCGACGATCTGACCGTCCTCTACGCCTCGCTTCTGGAGAATCTGTCCATCGACACGGCCTTCCTCGAGGCCAATGAGCCCGGTAGAGGCCATATCTACCTGATGTTTGATGCGGGCATCCATCCCGATGCGGCAGAAGACCATTTCACCAGTTCGGCGGAGTATGTCGAATGGGAAGGTCGTATCTGGATTCCCGTAGAAACAACGATGGTCGGTTTCTCCTTCGGCGATGCATGGCGCACAGGCGTGGGCGAATACAAGCGTCTCGAGCCACGGGGCATGATCAACCAGGTCTACGTGCAGAAGTGGATGCAGACATACAAGTCGGCCGTGCTGCCTGCTGTGGACATCGAGTTGCCTGGTGTCGTGGTCATGGACAGTCTGATGATGCGTGATCTGGACTTCTTCGATCGACGCACAGACGAGATTGCCCTCGGTTCGGTGACATCTCTCGATACACCGCAGGGCGCCTATGACGCCGGTGTCGCCTATCTGCGCGCCAATCATCTCGACAAGGCGACGGCGATGTTTGAGCGTTCCCTCGGGATGGAGCCAGAGCAGGCGGACGCACTCAATGCACTGGGCGTCATCGACACGCGACGTGGTGACTACGAGAGCGCCATGGATCGCTATCGTGAGTCACTCACCTATACCGAAGACAATGGTGTGCGGATGAATATCGCCCTCACCTACTATCTGATGGGTGAGCGCGAGCAGGCGGACATCTTCTTCGAAGAAGTCGTCGCCCTGGATGGTACGTATGGCGAATTGTTCGACTTCCTCTCCGGTGTAGGTGACGCGGCAGAATACTATGAGATCGGTGCCAGCTACCTGCGGCAACTGCGACTTGAGCAGGCGGCAGAGCAGTTTGAGTTGGCCATCGGTGCGGATCCGCAATATGCAGATGCGATCAATGCGGCCGGCGTCGTTCACGCCCGACAGGGTCGGGCGTCGGAGGCGTTGAGTGCCTTTGAGCGTGCATCAGAGATCGAGCCGGACCGCGCCGGCTTCCGCATCAATGTCGCTCTCGCACATCACCTGCTTGGAGACTTCCAGACGGCAGATGTGATCTATCGTCAGGTTGTGGCTGAAGACGAGACGTACGAAGGACTCTACGATTTCCTCGCCGCAACGGAGACGACGCAGGAGAGCTACCGGATTGCCACTGGCTATATGCAGCAGGCGCTGTGGGCCAAGGCACTGGAACGTCTGGAGCGAGCCATCAAGGCCGGCTCAATCGACGCCGACATCTTCAATGCACGCGGTGTCGTGTTGACCCGCCTGGCTCGCCATGATGAAGCATTCGCCATGTTTGAACGCGCCGAATCACTTGATCCTGATCGCGCCGGCTATCGCATGAATATGGCCATCGTTCGACATCTTCAGGGCCGGCGCCACGAGGCGGCTGTCCTCTATCAGCAGGTGGTCGACATGGAACCCTCCTATGAGGGTTATCTCGACCTGGGACCATAAACCGTCCCACAGAAGTGATCTACGTCATATTTATTTGCTATCTGGTTGCCGATCTTCCAGATAGCGTGTAGTTGGCAATACATCAGGAAATCGACCGGTCAATTGACCACAACTCCACAGGGCACGCCCTTGGAGCAGGAGGAGCACCATGAACACGACCTTGAGAATTCTGGCCATGGCTCTGATGGCAGTCTTTTTGACAATGCCCGCCCTGGCCCAGGAAGAGGGGGCAGCTGCCTCGACGTCGACTGAAGAGGCGACAGCAGACGAGAATGTTGACGACGAGTGGCTGAATACGATCTGGACCCAGGTCGACGACATGGTCAAGGAAGAGGAGCACAAGCTGCAGGAGACGGTCACCGTCGCCGGTGTGCGTGGTGCCGAGGCCGAGGATTCCATCCTTGATCGACTCTACTACAAGGGTGCCAAACGCTACCCAAGCCAGGACAAGCTGAGCAAGGCGATCGATACGCTGCGCAAGGCGCTGGCTGCGGCTCCCAATAGTGAGAATGCGCCGATGCAGAAATTCTTCATCGCCCAGTGTTACGACAAACTAGGACGTACCGCTGACGCAACGAGGTTCTACGGCCAGGTTACACAGGATCACGCCAATACAACGTGGGCAAAGAAGGCGAGAGCAGAGCTGGATCGCCTGACGACGCAGTAGCGTCCCTGCCGCCTAAAGCGGATTCTGATACGTCCAGCGACAGATTCGCTGGAGTGCACGAACCTTTGTGAAGGAGGAGTGGCCCACGCCGCTCCTCCTTTTTCTATATTTTGCCAATCTCAACAACCCTCCGATTGTCTTAAGGGCACCAGGACCCCGATCTACCATGGCGGATACCAACGCAGGCGAACAGCGCATTGAGCTTGTCCTAGGCCCTCTCGTGGGTCTCCTCGTCTTCCTGTTCTCGCTAACAGAGATCTACGAGCGCGCTGAACTGGTCACCTATGACTCGCGCTTCAATGTGCGCAACTCCGTCTTTGGCCCCCCGCCGATGAATCGGCACCTGGGCACGATCGACATCGATCTGGAGAGTATCGAAGCGGAAGGTCGCTATCAGGACTGGACGCGGAACAAATACACAGACGTCGTGCGTGTATTGCATGACTATGGAGCCCGACTCGTCGGCTTCGATGTGTTCTTTGTCGAGCCCTCGACGAATCTGGTCTCTGCCGAGCAGATCCGCGCACTCGATCGCATCGATGAGGCGACGGTCTCGGAACTACTGGCCAAGTCTGATCACGATGAGCTCTTCCGTCAGACCATCGTCGATGCAGGCAATGTCTATTTGGGCCAGACAATCGTCGTTCCCCATGGCGAGTTGGGTATCGAAGAGATTCAGCAGCACCTGGCACCGCTCAGCGCTGACAAGCAGGAGGCACTTGCTTTCATCCGCCAGCAATCACCCGTGTTGGCCGCTGACGCAGACAATACGATCTGGCGTGGCTACGATTTCGACCCACCGCTGCGCTCGCTGCGCGAGGTGTCACGAGGCTTCGCCTACGCCCAGACCGTACCAGACGTGGATGGCGCACGACGGCGCTTCCCACTGGTCTATCGTTACGAAGATGTGCTGTTCCCCTCTCTGGCACTGAAGATGGCGGCTGATGTGCTGCAGGTGCCCATTCAGCAGGTCGTCATCGATCCGGGCAATCATATCCTGCTGCCAAACGCACAGTTGCTGGATGGTGGTGTCGAGGATGTAGAGATCCCCATCGACCGCTATGGCAACATGAATGTCAATTGGGCGGGACGCTGGGAGGATACATTCACCCACTACCCGCACTACACGCTCAGAGAAGCAGCATGGCGCCAGGATCGCCAGGCACTGCTCGATGACGTGAAATCACGTGTCGATGCGGATGCCTCTCTGCGCAATCCGCGCAAGCTACTCGGCAACCTCACGGGGGCCGGTTACACGGACCGAGATCTTCTGCTCACCGTGGTGCGTGCGTACCTGGCATCGATGGAGATGGAGAGTGCCATACAGTCGACTGAGGGGTTAACGGCAGCAGATTTCTGGAAGAAAAAGGGCATCTCTGAGCCAACAGAAACGCTGTCTCTGATTTTCGACAAAGTCCGACGCACAAATCTCGTCGCCGATCTGCTTGGGCAGGATCCGACCTTGACCTCACAAGACTTGCTGGTCGCATTGGCCGACGAAGATGAGGGTGAGGTCAGCCAGAGCGAATACTACGTTCGCTCCATGTTCGTCGATGGTGCTCTGCCCGACGCGGCTCGGCCTCTGTATTTCTATCCCTACCAGAAGTATCAGCCACGTAATGGTGCGTCCGCCTTTGTCAGCCCCGAGGACGTGGATGGCAAGATCCTGTTTTACGGGCTGACCGCGCCGGGTACGACCGATTTGAATGTCACACCCGTCCAGGGCAGTTATCCCATGGTCGGCATCTATCCGAATGTTCTGAATACGATTCTCGAGAGGATCTTTATTCAGCGTATGCCTGCCTGGACCGATGCAGTGCTGATGATCGCCCTCGGCCTGTTGCTGTCCTTGCTCGTGCCGCGACTGCGCGTGCTCGCCGGCGCCGGTATGGTCGCCGGGATTGTCGTCATCTACAGTGCCATCGCCTTCTTCGGGTTTACCCACGCCGGTCTATGGCTTGAATTTGTCGCGCCCCTCATGACGGTCGTCATCGGTTACCTGGCCCTAACCATCTACGGCTACATCATCAAGGAGAAGGAGAAGGAGTTCGTTCAGGGCGCCTTCGGTCACTACCTGTCCCCGGCCGTCGTTGATCAGATCATGACGAACCCGGACATGATCGGCCAATTGGGTGGTGAAGAACGTGTCATGTCCGCCTTTTTCTCCGATATCGCCGCTTTCTCGACGATCTCTGAATGTCTGACCCCAGCGGAGTTGGTGAGTTTCATCAACGAATATCTGTCAGATATGTGCGATATCATCGAAGCGGCTGGTGGTACGATCGACAAGTTCGAGGGTGATGCCATCGTCGCCTTCTTCGGCGCACCGCTCTACTATGATGATCACGCCGTGCGCGGTTGTATGTCTTGTATTGACCAGCAGCGAGCCATGATCCAGTTGCGCGAGCGCTGGCGCGGCGAGAAGGCACTGCCGCCCGCTCTGATGCAGCTGCGCGACCGCTGGGACCAGCAGGGACGCCCCTTCTGTCACGTCCGCATCGGACTCACAGCGGGGCCGATGGTCGTCGGCAACATGGGATCGCGAACCCGCACCGACTACACCATGATGGGAGATACAGTGAATCTCGCTGCTCGGTTCGAGTCTGGGCAGAAGATTTACGGTACGGGCATCATGGTGAACGAAGCGATCTATGAGCAGGTCAGCGATCAGGTCGAGGGGCGGCGCCTGGATTTCATCCAGGTGATGGGCAAGGAAGAGCCAGCGACAGCCTACGAGATTCTGGAACGCAAAGGCGAGATCACACAGAATCAGACTGATATGCTGGGTCTGTATCAACAGGGCCTCGAACTATACGATAAATTCGAGTTTGCCGAGGCCAAGGCGCGCTTTGAAGAAGCCTTGAAAGTGATGCCTGACGACGGCCCCTGCGCACTGTATGCCGACCGCTGTGAAGACTATGCGTCGAACCCTCCGGAAGATCTTGTCTTCCGGGCAGATAGCAAATAGAGTGGGAGCCAGGACTCCTTTGCCGCGCCGGCACAACCTGTGCATCTTCTTGGTTTGCCAAACTCTTCACGCATCGCTCGAATGAACCCACTGCGTCGGTCTCTTTCTACTGCAACTGTTGTCTGTCGAGGATTGATCGGTGTCGGTCTGCTGCTGACCCTCACCGGGTTCGGCGGCTGCTCCGCGCGGCAGGCGGAGTTGGCACAGCGGCTCGATACAAGTGACGACGCACTGCGTGCGGACCAGGAGACACTGCGCCAGGAGTTGGCCGCTCTACACCGTCGCCTGCAATTGCAGGCGGACCGGTTGCGTCGCGCCGAAGACGAGCTGGTGCGTCTGCGGGCAGAGATGTTGGTTGCGGGGGAACGCTCGGACGGTCTCAGCAGTCGGTCGACCAGAGCCGAGGCGAGCACGACTGAGCCACATGCCGTTCGAGCCAGTGCGGCGGCCACCTCTGCTCTCGATGCGGCCGCTCTGTACCAACAGGGGCGTGCTCACTACGGCGAACGAAGATATGACGAGGCCCTGAAGCCCTTTGCCCGCATTGTCGCCGAAGCGCAGCAGAGCAAAGAGGCGGACAACGCCCAGTACTGGATTGGTGAGTGTTATTATGGAATGGGTAAATTTCGTCAGGCCCTCGACGCCTTCAATTTGGTCCTTGCCTATGCGAAGACCGAGAAGGATGACGACGCGCAATTGAAGATCGCCCGCTGTCACCTCTCTCTAGGTCAGAAGGAACAGGCCATCGCCGCCTTTCGCGTTCTGATCGAAACGTATCCAACTAGTGAATACGTGAGCGCTGCCGGACGAGAACTACGCTATCTTGAGGGTCCATGAGGGGAACTGTATCTCAACAGGTTGATACCCGGCGAGTCATTGCCCAGCGCGTCATTGACCGGCCAGTCACCATTCAACGGGTCGTGATGCTATGCTGGTGTTTGTGGCTTGCCATCTGGTCGTCACCTGCCGCGGCGCTGATGGCGAGCAATCTCGATCTGCTGACCCAGGCAACGGATGATGCGGTACGTGTGGCGCTGAGCCGCGTGCAGATCACGAGTGGCCAGGACGGATGGCAGACTCCTCTGCTGTTGGAGTCACAGGATGAGCACGACGCCAACTGGCTCGTCGAACAATTGCTCGTCGAACAACTCCTGGCGGCCGGACTTCCGATCACGACGCGATCCGAAGGTGTTGCCGAAGATGCGCCGCGCCTGGCCTATCGAATTGTTGATCTCGGCATCACCGGCCGGGGTCGCCTGTTGTCAGGTGCCGTCGAGCGGCGTTGCCATGTGACGATTGGACTACATTTTAGTAACCAGGGCGAGTTGGTCGGTGTTGGCGAAGCCAAGGCTGTCGTCGCCGACCGGATTCCTGGACGACAGCTTGAAGCACTGCAGCATTCGAGCCACAAATTTGCCGACACGAATCTCGAGAAACGCTCCTGGGAGCGCTTTGCCGAACCGATCATTGTGACAACTGTGCTCGGCAGCCTCATCTACCTCTTTTTCTCTAATCGCTGAATGCATCTATCTAACATCCATCTTTCGAAAACACGTTCCATCCTCCTGCTGAGTATGCTCTGCCTTTTATTCGCAGGGTGCGCCGCCAGAGGCGTTCCTGAAGTGCGCGGTCCCCAACACTTCTACGACAAGGGAACCGAAGCTCTGGGCAAAGGACGCTATCTCGAAGCCATCGAGAATTTTCAGCGCCTCGTGAGCAACTTTCCAGGCTCCGCATTGGTCGCCGACGGCCAGTACCAGTTGGCACAGTCGTATTTCGGTATGGAGGACTACGTCAATTCCGTCTTCGAATACCAGCGACTCATCGACACGTATCCATCCAGCGAATGGGCAAGCGAGGCAGCTTTTCAGATCGGCGAAGCGTTCTTCGAACAGCGACGCCGTCCCGAGTTGGATCAGACAGAGACCTTTGAAGCGCTGACCGCTTTTCGACGGTTCATCGAAGACTACCCCACGAGCCCCAAGGTTGAGATCGCCCACGAGCGCATCACAACCTGCCGTGAACGCCTGGCTCGCAAGGAATACCTCGGCGCCCAGTTATACCATCGCCAGGGACATTTTGAAGCTGCCCGCATGAGCTACGACCAGTTGTTGCTGAGCTTTCCGGATACCGAGTGGTATTTGCACGGACTCACCCAGCTGGGAGTATTGGAGCGCAATGAGGGAAACGACGAAACAGCCAGGCAACATTGGCAACAGGTAATCGACAGTACACAGGATGCCAAGTTACGAGAACAGGTCCAGCTCTGGCTGACAGAGTTGGCCACACCCTAAGCGGCATCCGTGGGAGAACGGCTCGGTGTCCTGGGTGGCACGTTCGATCCGATTCACTGTGGTCATGTGCTGTTGGCGCAGAGTGTGCGCGAGCAACTTGATCTGGATCGGATCCTGTTCATTCCCGCTGCGGATCCACCGCACAAGCGTTCTGCAGATCTGACGGCGGCCGACCATCGCTGGGCGATGGTCGAACTGGCCATCACCGGACTCGCCGGGCTGGAACCATCTTCGCTGGAGATCGATCGCGGTGGGACCTCATACACGATCGACACGCTGCGCCAACTGGCAGTCCAGCATGAGGACGCCGATCTGCATCTGATTATCGGCGCTGACAACATCTGTGATCTGAGTACGTGGCACGATCCAGAAGCGATCCTGTCCATCGCCCGTGTCGTGGCTGGCGCGCGTCGACAAGCAGGGATCAGCACCCACGAGCGTTTCGCCGATCGCATCATGCAACTCGACACGCCGCTATTCGAAGTCTCCTCCACCCTCGTTCGGCAACGATTGCGCGACCATCAATCCATACGGTATCTGGTGCCTCCCACAGTGGAAGCATACATCTTCGATCAGCGCCTGTATGGCGTCAGCGACAAAGGACGGATTTCTTGACGAGCCCCTTTTTCACGCATCTGGAATGCACACGGACGGGGACGCGATACGACCGTGATGGCTTGCACAATCTGTCTGACGTGGGCGCTCCCCTCTTCGCTCGCTACGATCTTACCGCCGCAGCATTCACGGTATCTCGTGATGACCTGAGTCGGCGACACGAAGGGGGAATGTGGCGCTATCGGGAGGTCATGCCCCTGCGGCCCGGGGATGCCGCGATTACACTGGAGGAAGGGTCTACCCCCCTGCGCTCCTGTCCGCGTCTGGCCGCCAGCCTCGATCTGCAGCAACTGTGGGTCAAAGATGAGTCGACGAATCCGACGGGGTCCTTCAAGGCTAGAGGCTTGTCCGCAGCCGTAACGGCGGCTGCCGCGCGTGGCGCAACGAAACTCGCCATCCCCACGGCAGGAAATGCGGGCGGCGCCCTTGCCGCCTACGCCGCTGCCGCCGGGCTGGAGAGTTATGTCTTCATGCCTGCAGATACTCCCCAGGCCTTTCAGTTGGAGGTCATCTCTTGTGGCGGCCATCTGGAGCTGGTAGATGGACTGATCTCCGACTGCGGACGGATCGTTGGCGAGCGCAAACAGGAAGAGGGATGGTTCGATGTTTCCACACTGAAGGAGCCCTACCGTGTGGAGGGAAAGAAGACGATGGGATACGAGATGGCCGAACAATTCGGTTGGCGTTTACCCGATGTCGTCATCTATCCGACTGGTGGCGGTACGGGTCTGATCGGCATGTGGAAGGCTTTCGAGGAGATGGAAAAACTGGGCTGGCTCGAACCGGGCCAACGCCCACGCATGGTATCGGTCCAAGCCAGTGGCTGTGCTCCCGTCGTACGGGCCTTTGAGGCAGGAGAAGAGACGGCCACACCGTGGGAAGACGCGCAAACCTGTGCGTCCGGCTTGCGAGTGCCTGGAGCTGTGGGCGATTTCCTGATGCTTCGCGCCCTGCGCGAGAGCCAGGGAACGGCTGTAGCCGTGGAGGACGAGGAGCTGGTCGCCGATTCACACGAGTTGGCTCGCCTCACTGGCATCTTTCCAGCGCCGGAAGGCGGTGCGACACTGACGGCTCTGCGACGGTTGCGAGATAGTGGCTGGGTTGCCGACGATGATCGGGTCGTATTATTCAATACGGGGTCCGGTTACAAGTATCTGGAGGCGCTGTCGACGAAGACACCGTGACCTGGATTCTTGACGACCACTGAGGGTGCCTTATCTTCACTGGCTGCTGAATTGATGCACCCATAGCTCAATTGGATAGAGCACCTGACTACGGATCAGGAGGTTTGGGGTTCGAATCCCTATGGGTGTACCATTTTGGAGGGCGACGATTCTGATGAATCGTCGCCCTTTCTATTTGGATCTGTCCTGACTCGCCACCGGCTAACCATCTGACGCAGATGCCTCGACGAGCGTCACGGCAATGCGCAGGGTTCGCAGGCCGAATCGCGCTGCATCCGGGCCACCACGCAGCACAAATTCTCCCCGTTGCCACGTTGTGGACTTTGCCGGCAGCCGCAGTGGCAGATCGAAGGGGATAAAGTTGTCGACGAGGAAATCATCATTGTCGAAGAATCGCAGATCATCTCGGAGCTCGAAAACCGACTCACTGTCATTGCGGAAGGCGATGACATAGTCGCCGACGATTTCGAGCATCTGCCCAGGCGCCGGAAAAACAGCCGTTGGCAGCCATTGGACGCTATCGATGGTGACGGCGGACTCGTGGCCTTCCGGTGCATCCACGACGAGCAGAACACTGCGGCGATCCCCCTCCTCAAACAGAGAATTCGTCCCCTTGTCACCATCACCGCAATTCCACAGCAGCACGGACATGAGCAGCGCGCCGACAGAAATCCGACAACGTTCTACTTTCTTCAGCATCATCATGCGGGCGCCGTCGAGGTGACTTTGCGCAGCCGGCTCAAGAAGAAACCCTCCCACGGAGGGGACGGCAGAATTCGCCGCGTGCCAGTGACTCGCGTATCAAAGGTCTTCTCCATCCATGTCGTTCGTCCCGGTACTCCCATCGTCTCGGGCAACGGCAGACTCTCCACCTCCAGGGCTGCGCCGAAACGATGCAGAAGTCGGTGCACGATCGCCTCGTTTTCTTCTGGCGCCAGGGTGCACGTGCAGTAGACGAGTACTCCACCTGGCTTCAGACAATGGACGGCAGACTCGGCCAGCCGCCTCTGCTTGCGCACCATCTCCTTGATCTTGCGCAGACTCCAGAATTTCCACGAGTCCGGCTGACCTGCAACGATGCGGCCCTCTGCACTACATGGGGCGTCGAGAAGCACTCTGTCGAAGCGCTCCGGCACCTTGCGCCACACGCCACGGCCATCTGCCAGATAGGTGTCAACGATCTGGGCACCACAGCGATCGAGATTTCGCCGCATTCGATGGAAGCGTCCCTTGACGGATTCGACGGCGGCGATCCGCCCTTCGTTCCCCATCAGATCTGCAAGGTGAAGCGTTTTTCCGCCGGGGGCGGCGGCGAGGTCCAGAATTTCCTCGCCAGGTTCTGGCTCAAGGCAAATTCCTGCTAGCATACTCGAAGGGGTCATCAGATATATTCGCCCCTCAAGAGCTGCCGCCGTGTCGGTCAGGGCACGATGCAGTTCATGAGGCACCGTCCAGACGCCGTCGAGACCTGCCAGAGGAGATGCAGCGATACCCGCCACGGCCAATTCTTCGTGCGCCTGCGCCACTGTCGTGAGCAGACCATTGACGCGAAAGGCTGTGGGTCCTGTGTCCACCATCTGATCGAGACAGGCGCCAAGGGCCACTTCATTCTCGTCAAACAAACGATACAGCCGTGCCACGAAGTCCTCAGGCAGTTCCTTACCCGGTGGTGGGTTATATTCTATGTGAACTTGATCGGACATTTCGCAAAGCTTCAGTTGAGATCCCAATTGGCCAACAAAGATAGGGTCCTTCGATGACGGACGAGCCAGAGCGCCACGAATTGCTCGAAGAAGTGCGTGCTTTGCGGCGCGAGCTCGCCGAAACGCATCCTGCGTCGGCGGAGGGCAAGGTGCGCTTCCAGTCAGTCGTGGACAATGTCATCGATGGCATCATCACCATTGACGAAGAGGGCATCATTGAGTCCTTCAATCCCGCAGCGGCGCGGATATTTGGTTACGACAGCAGCGAGGTGATCGGCAAACCCGTTCAGGTGTTGATGCCCGAACCTTATGCCACTGAGCACGATGGCTACATGCACAGCTACAAGGAAACCGGACATCGTCGCATCATCGGGATTGGTCGAGAAGTCCGTGGGCGTCGAAAAGATGGCCATGAGTTCCCTATGGATCTGTCGGTTGGTGAATTCCGCGAGGACGGCGTGCGCAAGTTCACCGGCGTAGTCCGTGACGTCACGGAGCGGAAACACCTGGAACTGCAGCTACTGCAAGCGCAGAAAATGGAATCCGTCGGACAATTGGCAGGAGGCGTTGCCCACGACTTCAACAATCAGCTGGGCATCCTCCTGTTTGACGTGGATCTGCTCCTGGCCCGCGTCGAAGAGGTGTCTATTCGCGAGGATCTGAAGAAGATTCGCAAGACCGTTTTGCGCGCCGCCGACCTTACGCGGCAACTGCTCGTATTCAGTCGACGGCAGCGGATGGAGCCTCAACCTGTCGATCTCAATCACCATGTTGGCGAACTACGCAAAATGATGGGGCGTTTGCTGGGCGAAAACATCGATGTCGTACTGCAGTTGGACGACCAGGTGTGTATCGTCAGTGCAGATCCCGGCAACCTCGATCAGGTGCTGATTAACCTGTGCGTCAACGCCAGGGACGCGATGCCGGATGGCGGCGTCCTGACCATCGAGACACGCCACGTCGTAGTAACCCAGGGTGACAAGGCACAAGGCGGCGAACCTGGCTCATACTGCCTTCTGGCGGTGCATGACAGTGGCCATGGGATGGAACAAGATGTGCAGGAGCGCGTCTTCGAACCCTTCTTCACGACAAAGGAAGCGGGCAAAGGCACGGGCCTGGGACTGTCTGTCGTGTATGGAATCGTCGAAGCGCATGGGGGGTGGCTCAAAGTCGACAGCACGCCCGATGAAGGCTCCTGTTTCGAGATCTATCTGCCCACTGGCGAGGGTATAGCGGCAGCAGGCAAACCAAGTGAAGCAGATGAAGAGGAAGCTGGAGGGCAAGGCGAATACGTGTTGCTCGTCGAGGACGATCCAGAATTGCGAATTCGAATGGAGCAAGTCCTGAGCGGAGCCGGATATCGAGTCACAGCATGTGGGGACCTGTCTGGCGCCCGCCGCGAGCACGGAGGAGCACGCTTCGACCTTCTCGTAAGTGACTTGGTCCTGCCAGATGGCCGCGGTACCGATCTGGCCTTCGAGTTGATGGAGCGATCACCCGGGATGCGGTCGATTATCGTTACGGGCCACACAGATGACAGCATCGACTGGGAAGAAGCACGCCGTCGCAGTATCCCCATCCTGCACAAACCGCTGGGGATGTCCGAACTGCTTGAGCAGGCCCGGCTACAGCTCGACAGCTGAACAAGCGCCGCAGGCGTCCTGCCTGCTTCCGGGGCAGCCACGTCTCACCCCGCCAGCATACTGTCCCACCCACGTCCCGCTCGACGTGTAATCGCGACACAGCTGTCACAGTCGACAGACGGTCTCAAGTGGTCACACTCTGGCATGGAGATTGCGTTTCCGTATGTATCGGAGGTGATCGTCATGGGACTCCCCCAGAAGATTGACACAGGAACCCAACCAACAGCCAATCAGATGGCAGTCTTCGGACAGGCTCGATGGATCAGTCTTGCCTGGGTATTTGGGGTTGTGACAGCAGTCCAGGCGTTAGACCGCGACGGCATGTGGCGGCAGATGGGCAGCACGGTCCGCTCAGATGAGAAGGCAGATGTCACATGGTTCCTCGCCGCCTTTGCGGCTCTGGTCATCGTCGTCTTCTTCGTGACGCGTCTGGTAGAACATCAACACCAGCGGCGTGCTGTATCAGGTGGGCGCAGCAAGTTGCGGCGGACATTTTCACAGCAGGCAGGTGCGATGGGTTTTCGTCCTGTGGAGATCTCCAATTTGAGACGTATCGCCAGCCGCTTGTCTGGCGGCAGCGATCCACTGAATGTGCTCAGCACGAACAGTGGTCGTCAGTTTCTGACAGCGGATCTACGCAAGCGCATCCGCCGACGAGAGCGGGAGATCGAAATGCTCGATCACATCCTGCAGAAACTCGGCACCGCTGGTCGCGGCTTCCATGAACGCGCTGGCATCAGAGTTGAGACGGACATCTCCATCTGGCTCGTCCACAGGGGTGAGGACAACCAGGGCGCTGACGACGAAATCGTCATCGACATCGCCCCCATCGCCGCTCGTCTCTTCGATTTGAGTGAGGCAGGAGCAGCGATCTGCGCCAACACCGAATTGAGCCCAGGGGATATCGTCGAATTCTGGTCAGGCGATCCTCAGTACTGGATTCCACCGACGCAGTCGGGTGTCGTGAGTGTTCGTCCAACTAAGGACGGCACGAGAAATATTGGCCTGCACTTTCTGGATCCCCCACGAACTGAGATTCGACGTGTGATCCAGGAAATCCAGCGCCACGAACGAGAGGACTTGGACCAGATACTCCACGCTCCGGAAAGCCCGACCGACTCTTGAATCTGAGCACCAAAATTTCGCTGAGTGTGAGCCTGATCGTCGTGGCGATTCTGGCCGTTGGTAACTGGCTCATCTGGGAGCGTCTTGACAGTTGGGCACTGCAGCGCGCTCACCTGCTTCTGGCTGCCTGGACGATGGGAGGTGTGGCCTTTGCAGTTTACTTTGCCGTCCGCCATCTGACTCGCCCCCTGCGCGACCTGACGAATCTGGCACAGGCTCTTGGGGAAGGACATCTCGATCGCCGACTTCAGTTCAGTAGCGATGACGAAATCGGCCAGCTGGCCCAGGCTTTTGATCGAATGGCGACGTCCCTGTCCTCGGCGCAGGACGCACTGGGACAGGAGGTCCAGGAACGCACCGATGAGCTCGAGCAGTCGCAGCGCCAGCTACAGCAGGCGGCACGACTGGCAGCCGTCGGCGAACTGGCAGCGGGTGTGGCTCATGAAATCAACAATCCAGCGAGCACGATTCTCATTCGCGCGGGACAGTTGAGTGAATCGCCGGTGATTCAGGAAGGTCCCGGTCAGTTGGAAGAGGATCTGAGTGTGATCAGACGGCAGATCGAGAAGATCAGCTCCATCGTTTCTGGTCTACTGACCTTTTCCAGACAATCGACGGCGTCAGGGACGATGACGCCTCTGAATGTGAACGATGTTGTGAAACGTTCAGCAGAATTGACGACGGGGTTGTTTGAAAGTCGTAAAGTTGAGATAGCCCTTGATTTGACCGACGACCTGCCCGCAGTGATCGCCGACAGCCCTCGAGTCGAGCAGGTAATGCTCAACCTGGTGAACAATGCCGTGGATGCCATGCCCGACGGAGGAAGACTTACCTTTGGGTCGGCTCGTGGTGAGGGAGAGTTTGAAGACTTCGTGGCAGCCTATGTGGAGGATACGGGAATCGGCATGGACTCTGACCATCTCGAGCGTGTATTCGATCCGTTTTTTACCACCAAAGAGCCCAATCAAGGCACGGGTCTGGGACTGTCGGTGAGTTATGGAATCGCACAAGATCACGGCGGACACCTGGTTGCATCCAGTGTGCCCGATAAGGGTTCTCGCTTTACGTTGTATTTAGCCGGTTCCCAGGGCGAATCATCCGCCGCATCGGACGCTTAAAGGATAGAGTCTCTCAATGCCCGAACGAATTCTCGTCGTCGATGACGAGGTCGATCTTGCCACCAGTTGCACGCGCCTGCTCGAAAGCCGCGGCTATGGAACAGGCATCGCCTGCAGCGCGGAAGAAGCACTGGAAATACTGGCTGCACAGGAATTCCAGCTTGTCGTAACGGATTTGAAGATGCCGGGTATAGGCGGCATGGAATTGCTGCGGCAGGTCCGCGAAGGGGCTGCTGAGATTCCCGTCATCATGATGACTGCCTACAGCACTGTGGAGGATGCGGTTGAGGCCATGCGCTTGGGCGCAGCGGACTTTGTCCCCAAGCCGTTCTCGCCCGATCACTTGCTCATCGTGATTGAAAAGGCACTCGAAAAGCGCTCCCTGCGACAGGAGAACCAGAGTCTACGCGATCAGCTGAGTCGCCACTACAGTTTCGACAATATCATCGGCAAGAGTGCGTCCATGGCGCAGATCTTCGAGTCCATCAAGAAGATATCCGGTACAGATATTTCGGTCCTGATCTCGGGGGCCAGTGGTACGGGCAAGGAGTTGATCGCCAGATCGATTCACGCCAATAGCAAACGTGCGACGAAGCCCTTCGTGCCTATCAACTGTGGCGCCCTGCCCGAGAACCTGGTGGAGAGTGAGATCTTTGGCTACGAGCGGGGTGCCTTCACCGGTGCGGCGAAACCAAAACCGGGACTCCTGGAAGAGGCCCATGGAGGCACGTTCTTCCTGGACGAGATCGGTGAATTGCCCCTTGCTCTACAGGTGAAATTCCTGCGCGTGCTCGAAGATGGACGTTTCCGGCGTCTGGGCAGCAATCAGGAACGCGAGGTCGATGTGCGACTTGTGTGTGCAACCAATCGCAATCTTGAACAAGTCGTCGAGGAAGGCGACTTCCGCGAAGACCTCTTCTACCGCATCAACACGTTTCCCATCCACCTGCCTCCCTTACGGGAGCGGCGTGATGACATCGCTTTGCTCGCCGATCACTATCTGCAGGTCTATGCCGACAAGAACGGTATGGAAGCGGCGACCATATCGCCTGAGGCGATGGATCTGTTGATTGGATATGAGTGGCGTGGCAATGTGCGTGAATTGCAGAATGTCATCGAGCGGGCGCTGGTGTTGGCGAGTAACAACATCGTGATGCCCGAAGATCTGCCTCCTAGTGTGAAGAAGTCCGACAACGCGCCCGCGGGAGAGCATCCCGAATTCTATCTCGATCTGCCCTTCAAGGACGCCAAGGAGCACCTCATCGAGGACTTCGAAAAGCGCTACATCGTCGAAGTACTCAAGACCTTCGGCGGTAACATCTCGCGCTCTGCGGATCATAGTGGAATCGATCGACGTTCGCTGCATCGATTGTTGTCCAAGTACCACATCGATGCTCACCAGGTTGCAGCCGACGAGCAGGACTGATCTCAGTACCTGTGCCACGGTTTCGGAGGGTGATTTTTCTGAGGATTGCGTCACTCTGCCTGCTATGCTGCCTGCCTCTGATTGTTGCACCGTGGGCTGTGCTGGCAGACCCATCGGTCGAGTTGTTGCGGGTCCCCGAAGGCGGCTTGCAGCCAGAGGTTCTGCTCGACACCCATGGCGAGTTGCACCTGCTCTATTTCTCCGGCGAAGCATCCGGTGGCGACCTCCGCTACACCCATGCCTCCGTACCCTCCACTGCTGATCAAACACCCGCCTGGACCCCATCGATTCAGGTCAATAATCTGCAGGGATCCGCCATTGCGGTCGGTACCGTTCGTGGCGGTCACCTTGCCTTGGGCGCAGGATATGTGCACGTCGCATGGATGTCCGCCAAACGTGACGAACCGGGGATGTACTATACCAGGAGCAATGGCGACGGCGGCTTCGAGCCGCAGAGGAACGTGACGCGTAGAGAGCATCACCTGGATGGTGGAGGTTCGCTCGCCGCAGATGACCTGGGACAGATTCACGTTGCCTGGCATGCAGGTCACGAGGAGCCGAGCCGCTCGCTCTGGGCGGCAACTTCCACTGACAGTGGACGGACATTTGCACCCGAATCCCAAGCCAATCCGGTGGAAACTGGTGCGTGTGGGTGCTGCGGAATGCGCGCAGGCGGCGAATCAGAGGTGTATATCCTGTATCGGGCGGCGACGCAGGGCACGCAACGTGGCATGCAGTTGCTGCACAAGACCTCCGGGCAATATCAGCAGGTTGCGCTGGATCAATGGGAGGCAACAACCTGCCCCATGAGCACCGCCTCCATCCACCCCTTCAAAGACGGGGTCCAGTCGGCCAAAGGCGGGGCTCTGTTGGCTTGGGAGAGGGCCGGACAGATCTGGTGGTCCACCGTATCGGCAGGACAGATTGCCACGCCGATGGCCGTTCCAGGGGCGGGCAGCGGGCGCAAGCACCCCGCGATAAGTATGGACGACCAGGGCCAGATCCTGATCGCCTGGGCTGAAGGCACCGGTTGGGCTCGAGGTGGCGACCTGGTGTGGCAACTCTACAGTCGAGAACGGGTCCCGATCTCGACTGGCCGCATGGAAGGAGCGATCTCGGTCTGGAGTCGCTCTGCGGCGGTCGCCCGGCCCGGTGGCGGATTCTACTTGTTCCACTAAAGACCCTCCAAGAGCCGAAGTGGATGTAGACGGCAGTGACACTTTCTCCAGTGCCTGGTGTTTCATCAAGCACAGGGCAGTGTGGGCAATCCGTGCCCACCAGGAACAAGTGTTGTCTGGAGGTTCTAGCTATGCAATCTGTATTTCCCTTGAAGGAATTCTCGCTTCCTCTTTCTCTGCTAGGTATCTGCTTTGCGCTACTGATGGGCTGCAGCGACGGGGCCAGTCCAACGGCGGCCGACGAAAGTGACGTTCAAGGAGATCTTGGCCTTGGCGATCTGGGTTCGACAGGAGGCACCACGGGTGACGCGGACCACACCGACGGTGGTATCACCGACAGCGTGTCCGACGGCGGCGTCGATGGAAACCAGGGAATTGCTGTGGGTGAACCCAACCCCAACGCACCACTGGTGAACACCGGAGACTTCGTTGAACAGTTGCGCGCTCGCGGATTGGATGTAGTCGATGACGGCGAGCGGATTGCATCCGACTTTTTGCCAGAGGCCAGGGTCGTTCACTTCAACGGTGAACCGGTCAACATTTACGAATTCGATTCCGTCGAGGCCCTCAAGGACGTCGCCGGCGAGATCTCGGCGGATGGCTACACGATTGGTCGCACGCAGCTGATGTGGATCTCCTCACCTCACTTCTTCGCTCGCGGGAATCTGCTGGTATTGTATGTAGGTGTGGAGGAATCGACCCTGCGCCTGCTCCTCAACATTCTGGGCAGCCCGATTGCCGGCGCCGAACTCAACATCCCCGTCGACGATGGCTCATCCACGACACCTGGCTCAGACGACGGCTTCGGTGCCCTGGGGGAACCGCAGCTATTGGTCATTGACGATGAACAGCAACTATCGATGGTCCTGGACTGGATTCAGGACGATGAACTTGCCGACCGCCTGCAGGATGTGAACCTGGACCGTGAATGGATCGTCTTCGTCGCTCGTGGCCAGATGCCGACAGCGGGTTATGAGATCACCATCGAACACGTGAGCCTCAACGAAGAGGGAGTCGTCGTTGTTGAGGTTTCGCTCACGAATCCGCCGATTGATGCGTTCGTGGCGCAGGTCATCACGTACCCCATCGATGTCAGCACCATCTCACGTGACGCAGTACCCTCGCCTTCAGTCGCACATTGGATTGCCGCCGCTGACGAGGGATTTCGCGTAGGTCAAAGCCATTTGCTCGGCGAGCCGATGCCTCTGCCTGACACCGAGCAACCGGTGGATGATATGCTCGTCGACCCAGTGGATACGGATGGAACACATGATTCTCTGCCACCGGATGCAGTGAGCTCAGATCCGGGCGTAATCTCCGATCCGCTTCCGGTACATGTCGACATCCGCGGAAAGATCACTCAGCTGGATCTATTTGATGACGTCACGACATCCGGTGTCATGGCAAGGCTGTTGATCGAAGCAGAGACGGGGGACGACACCGGGTACGATCGTGCCTGGGTAGAGATCACATCGGCGACGCAGATCCTGCGACTCATGGCCGACACACAAGTCCAGGCAACGATGTCGGAGTTGACTGCAGCCGCTTCCGTCGTCGTACACTTCACGGGGCCAGTGAGGGAATCCTATCCTGTGCAGGCTGTGGCGGGGCAGATTCTGATTCTGCCGTAAGCAGTATTCGAACTCGCGTAGAATGCGCCCTCTGTCCGTCAATGGACAGAGGGCTTATTCGTGTCACGACGTGATCCGCTACAGTGTCTCCACGTCGTCAATCTGAAGACCCGTCAATCCTCGCCCATGGGTCAGGCTGCCAGTTACCTTCACCTGCAATCCGATGTGCTCCTTGAAACCCTCGAGAGGACTTTCGTGCCCATCGGGGAGCAGGAGATAGACGGTTTTCGATTCCTTCTCGAGGAAACCGAAGGGCATCCCCTGCTCTGCACAGAACAGCGCACACTTCACGTGTTGTTGACCGGTGGCAGCATGTCGCAGATAGCAACTGATGTCGATGATTTCACCTTCCATGGTGACCTTACCAGTCATCGGATCCAATGGCGGCACGTGCTCTGCCGATGTCTCCTCTGCGTGATCAACTTCGCCATGATCGTGATCATCGTGTTGCCCATCGACCTGTATGCCGATGGTCAGCACGGCCAAGATTGCGCCGATCATAGAGAGTCGCTTCATGGGATTTCATCTTTCGATTGAGGTAATGTGTTGGATTCACTGAATTCGCGTCGATGTACCCAGCCCTGCCAAACGGTGTAGATCATTGGAATCACAAGGAGTGTCAGCAGGGTCGATGAGACGAGGCCGCCGACCATGGGTGCGGCGATTCGGCGCATCACTTCTGATCCGGTACCGCTGCCCCACATGATGGGCAGCAGTCCCGCCATCGTTGCCGTCACGGTCATCACCTTTGGACGGACGCGGTCGACAGCGCCTGCTGTCACGGCGGCGTAGAGATCCTGCCGTGTCAGCAATCTACCCTCACCTTGGCGCCGATCACGGATCTCATCCCAGGCCTGATCCAGATACAACAGCATGATCACCCCTGTTTCGGCGGCAACCCCGGCGAGGGCGATGAAACCGACGCCCACGGCGATGCTCATGTTGTAGTCGAGCATCGCGAGCAGCCAGATCCCCCCCACCAGCGCGAAGGGTAAGCTGAGCATGATGATGAGAGATTCTGTCACAGAGCGGAAGTTGAGGAACAGCAGCAGGAAGATGACACCCAGCGTAATGGGCACGACCAGCCGCAGCCGCTGCTCGGCACGCTGCATGTATTCATACTGTCCACTCCAGGTCAGACTATAACCCGGAGGCAGTTCAATTTCTCTGGACACTGCCGCCCGTGCTGCCTTCACATAGCTGCCTATATCGATGCCACGGATGTCGACATAGACCCAGGCATTCAGGCGCGCATTCTCACTTTTGATGGCCGGTGGGCCCTTGCGCAGTTGCAACGTGGCGACCTGTGATATCGGTATCTGGGCGCCTGTGGGCGTTGGGATCAGAACCGCTTCGAGTGCGGGCAGGTTGTCGCGAAGTTCGCGACCATAGCGCAGATTGATCGGATAGCGCTCACGACCTTCGACGGTGTAGGAAATGTTCATGCCACCAAGAGCCGACATGATGACATCCTGCACATCACCCACTGTGAGACCGTAGCGACCTAGGTTGGCTCGATCGATATCAAAGTCGAGATAATTGCCACCGGCAACGCGCTCCGCATAGACGCTCAAGGTCCCTTCCTGGCGCCGAATCACTTCCTCGATCTGCTGGCCAATCCGTTGCAAGACGGCCAGATCCTCCCCGGCAATCTTGATTCCCACAGGTGTCTTGATCCCTGTCGACAGCATGTCGATCCGCGTCTTGATCGGCATGGTCCAGGCATTGGTCAGACCCGGAAACTTGACGGCCGCATCCAACTCGTCGATCAGGAGCTCCGGCGTCATCCCTTCACGCCACTCGGCCTCCGGCTTCAGGGTGATCGTCGTCTCGATCATCGACAAAGGTGCTGGGTCCGTTGCCGTTTCAGCGCGACCGATTTTGCCAAAGACCTGGTCTACCTCGGGGAAGGTGCGGATGATACGATCCGTCTGCTGCAGGAGTTCTCGTGCTTTGGTGACCGACACGCCCGGCAAGGTCGTCGGCATGTAGAGCAGATCTCCTTCGTAGAGTGCCGGCATAAACTCCGAGCCGATGCGCTCGAGAGGAAACAGATGTTCGAAACGCGACAAGACTCGATGTGCATTTCCGTCCACACGACTCAACACCCACGAGGAGTAGGGCAACACGGTAATCACAAGGATCAGCAGACTTGCCACTCCGACGAGCATCTTCCTTCGCAGTACCCAGCTGATGATCGGCCTGTATCCCCACAGCAGGAAACGATTGATTGGATTGCGTCTCTCCGGCAGGATTTTGCCACGTACGAGATATCCCATCAGTACGGGCACGAGCGTGATCGCCAGCAACGCCGAGGCTGCCATGGCCCAGGTCTTGGTGAAGGCCAATGGCTTGAACAGCCGGCCTTCCTGTGCCTCCAGAGAGAACACGGGCAGGAAGGAGAGCGTCACAATCAGCAACGAATAGAACAGGGACGGCCCCACCTCTTTGGCCGCGTCAAGAATAATCGCCCAGTGCTCCTTCTTTCCCCCATCACGCTCGATATGCTTATGGGCATTCTCCACCATGACCACCGCCGCATCGACCATGACCCCAATGGCGATCGCGATACCACCCAGAGACATGATGTTGGCGTTGATCGACTGGAAGTGCATGACAAGGAAGGAGACAAGAATACCGATCGGCAGCGTGACGATGGCAACCAGAGCTGAGCGTACGTGCAGCAGGAAAATGATGCAGACGAGGGCGACAATCGCACACTCTTCGATCAGCTTCGTCTGCAGATTGTCGACGGCGCGGAGAATCAGACCGGATCGATCGTAGGCCGTATGTAACACGACGCCCTCCGGCAATCCTGCCTTGAGTTCATCCAGGCGATCGGTCACACGCTCGATCACGGCGAGTGCGTTCTCGCCGTAGCGCATCACGACGATGCCACCCACCGTCTCCCCTTCGCCATTCCACTCGGCGATTCCCCGCCGCAGTTCAGGTCCGATCTGCACAGTCGCCACATCGACAACGCGGATGGGCGTTCCGGCGTCGCTGACCCCCACGGTGATCTGCTCTATGTCCTCAATGGAGGAGATGTAACCTCGACTACGCACCATGAACTCGGTTTCCGACAGTTCCACCAAACGACCCCCCACGTCATTGTTCGATCGTTGGACGGCATCCCGCAGTTTCTGCAGTGGCACCCCATAGGCGAGTAGTCGATTCGGCTCGACGGTGATCTGGTATTGTTTGACGAAGCCGCCGATGCTCGCCACTTCAGCAACACCGGGCACACTGGTCAATTCGTAGCGCAGATACCAGTCCTGGATCGAACGCAGCTGCGCCAGATCATGCGTGCCCGTCGTGTCTTGTAGCACATACTGGTAGACCCAACCCACACCCGTGGCATCGGGCCCAAGACGCGGCTGCACACCCGCTGGCAGGCGATCAGCCACGACATTGAGGTATTCGAGGACGCGACTGCGAGCCCAGTAGATGTCGGTGCCATCCTCGAACAGCACATAGACGAAGGACAGCCCAAAGAAGGAGTAGCCGCGCACGACACTTGCGTGCGGCACGGACAGCATCGCTGTCGTGAGTGGATAGGTGACTTGATCCTCCACGACCTGGGGTGCCTGTCCCGGCACATCTGTGAGGATGATGACCTGCACGTCGGATAGATCCGGGATCGCATCCAGTGGCGTATTGCGTACTGCCCAGACGCCAGCACCGATGACGAAGACCGTCGCGAGAATCGTCAGCAGCCGGTTGCTGATGCAGGCTTCTATTATGCGCTGTAGCATCTGCGGGCCCCCACCTAACCACCGACCGCGGTCGGTTGAGTATCTCCGGCACTGCGCATATTGGATACCGCCGTCTTGAGATTGCTCTCTGAATCGATGAGGAACTGTGCAGAAGTGACGATTTCGTCGCCAACACGTAAGCCGCTGCGGATCTCATACCAGCCATCAGCTTCGACACCGACCTCAACCTGACGGGGTTGGAATTTCCCCGCACCAAGGTGAACGATCGCCACACGACGTGTGCCGGTGTGCAGGATCGCCTGCACGGGCGCCACAATCACATCTGGTACAGCAGCGGCATCGATCACGACATCCGCGTACATCGCTGGCTTCAACTGCCCATCGGCATTGTCGAAGGTCAGCCTGGCCCGCAATGAACGGGTGTCGGCATCGAGAAATGGGAACAGGTGCGCCACCGTGCCTTGAAATACGCGGTCCGGCAGAAACGACAACGATACGACGGCCGCCGCGCCCTCCTTTACCCATGGAATATCTCGTTCGAACAGATCGGCGTAGATCCATACACTCGATAGATCGGCGATCCGATACAGATGCTCGCCGGGTCTGATGTAGGCGCCCTCGAGAACCGCCTTGTGGACGACGACCCCTTGCTGAGGCGATTCAATCATCACCGTACGCTCTACGACTCCTTCACTCTCGAGGCGCTGGATGCGCTCCTGACTGACATCCAGAAAGCGCAGGCGCTGAGTCGAAGCCTCAACCAACTGGCGCGCTCCCTCCAGCACATCGTCGCTGACACGCTGGCGCTGAAGACGGTGCAGATAGTCCAGCGAGATGAGGTGCTCCTCCTGGGCATTGACCAGTTCGGGACTGTAAATCTCCAGAAGTGGCTGACCTGTCTCGACATGCTGGCCAGTGAAATCGACATGCAGCTTTTCCACCCATCCAGACACCTTCGTATTCACGTCGCTCATACGCGTCTCATCGTAGTCGACGCGTCCCACGGTCCGTACCGTACGCTGTAACACTCGACGCTCGGTGACGGCCGTCCGTACCCCCATGTTCTGCATGGTCGCCGCATCGATCGTCACCGTGCTACCAGTCCCGAGTTCGTCGACATAGACCGGAATCAGCGACATCCCCATCGGCGACTTCCCCGGGCCAGCGGCCGTGTAGTTTGCATCCATGGGCGCACGCCAGTGGGAGATCTCACGTTCAGAGGTCTCAGGCTGAGATGGTTGCTCATCAGCGACGAGATCCATGGCGCAGATCGGGCAGCTACCTGGCACCTCCGAAACCACCGTCGGATGCATGGGACAGCGATAGGCGACCTCGTCGTGCATGTGTTCGGTTGATTCATCCAGAGGCTGTCCGCCATGCACCCACCATCCAAGGGCGACACCGATGATCATAGGCAAAAGCAAGCTGAGTATTTTGCGTGTCATTGTTGGGTCTCTTTCGAAGCCGCAATCGTCACTGCGGGGCCGTTCCATTGTGAGAGGTTCATCAGAACAGGCGGACGCCGACAACGGCTTCTAGCCGCGCCAACGTCTTTTCATAGTCGATGTGATGATGATGTAATTCGATCTCGAACTGCTGCAGTGATACGTGGCTGTCGAGAAGTGCGCCAAAGTCGACGTGATCCACACGATAGCCGGCGACTGCAGCCGTCAGTGACTGCCGTGCCTGTGGTAGGATGGCCTCGCGCAGCAACGCCATCTGTCCGTGATGCAGTTGCGCCTTCACGAGTAGCTCCTGCAACTGCAACTCGATCTCCAACTCCATCGCCGCCAGATCGGCGACAGATGCGCGCTGCCGTTGCCGCGCAGCAGCACCCTGTTCGTGCTCACGCTGATGACGCCAGAGGGGCAGACGCAAACTGATGCCCGCAGAGACGAAATCGGCACCGGCGACCGGATCTGTATCGAAGCTGCGCTGGCGATAGGCGATGTTGAGATTGATATCCGGGCGTGCCGACAGTCGGGCCACCTCTTCGACTGCGCGCCAGTGTTCGATCTGCTGTCGCTGACCCTCAAGAGCCGGACGAGAGGCGATCGCCATCTGCACGAGATCGGGTAACTCATAAGGCAGATGTGTAGCAGGCATCATGCGGGCGCTGACGAGGGGCGTCTCGATGGGTCGGGCCCGCAGTGCATTGAGACGCGCCTCAGCGATCCGCCGGCGCGCGCGCAACTGCAGCAAGCGGTCACCCAGACTCGACTGAAATACCTGCGCTTTGAGAATGTCCTGAAGGCGGCCTGTGCCGACGGCGTATTTCGCCTGCGCCATGCGCACGTAATCGCGCACCAAGTTTTGATTGCGCGTCGTGATCGCCATGGCCTCGTCCGTGAGAATCAACTCGAAGAACGCTTGCTTCACCGCATCGACGATCCGCGCCGCCTCGTGATGGGTGTTGGTTGCGACGATCTGCGTTTGCGTCGACGCCACACGGCGGTCTGCCGCCCGACGACCCGGCCAGGGCAACTGCTGCACGAGCCCCAGTTGCCGACCACTCATGGGAGAGCTATCCAGATTCCACTCGCCGAGTGGTACATTCAACAGATCGAGTCGCAATGTGGGATCCGGCATCGCCGCAGCAGGTGCTTCACCGTGCCGCTGGGCCGCCGTCCTGGCAGTGAGTGCCTCGAGGCGCGGATGACGGGACAACGCTTCTGCTATCAGCACTTCGAGCTGCTCCTGCTGGGCGATGGTGCCTTGCACAGTGAGCCCGAGTGTCAGCACCAGCCAACGCAGAACCGGAATCGCTCGCATTCTGTTCTACCCCCTTGATTTTGCTTAGAAAGACGCAGATCTGATCTCAGTGGCTGCGTGTAACAGACAGCCGTGCACATTGCACGTGAGAAGGGATCTCTCACGTACAGACGTCGACCTCAGCACACCAGGCTCTTCGCCTTGTGCTTGAAGTCACGACAATGGATCAGAGGGTCAGATCAGAAAGGATGCGTGCAGGAGATACAACGATGGGCTGCGGCCAGAGCTACGACCGGTCTCTGTGCCGGTATCGATCATCGACGCGACAGGCCCTGGGATGGCCCTGGGGATGCGGAGTATCACCGAGTGCGATACGGGCTGGTCATCGACGACACGCAGTGCCGTCTCCATGCCAAGTGGAGCCGTGAGTTCCGTTGCGCAATTCGGGCCGCAACAGCAGGCGGGCAGAAGCCGCGCATCGTCGACAGCGGCCATACCCTCACACCCACCCTGGGCGCAGGGCGCTATAGCGAGCACGAGCACCAGATGGGTCAACAGCAGCAGACCCGTGGTGACGGCGAGCATGGATTGGCGACGTCTCATTGGATTCTCCACAGGGAAAATCTACCCGACTCCCTCGCGATAGGCAACAATCTCGCTCAATGGGTAACAGGTTCGTCATGTGCCCCAGTGGGGCAGTGCAAGCACATGAGCGGGACATCTATGTCTCCATTTGATTGCCAGAAGGCGTGGCGAAGGTCTCGAATCGGCGGGATTCGCCACCTTGCCCAGAGTGATCTGAGTGAGGTCGCGGTGGTACGGATCATGCTCAGTCCATAGAGGTGAATGTCGTCACGCTTCGTGCGACATGGCGTGTGAGATGGACGAAAGAGGGGATGTCGTGGCAACCGCATACGAGACGGGCTCAAGCAGGCTTGGCAATTCCGCAGTATTGAACTCCTACTGGCATGATATCAGGCACTGTGCCCCTGTGTCCCGCGAGGAGGAAGTCAGGCTTGTGCGGCGGGCACGTGAGGGCGACGAAGAGGCCCTCGCCGGGCTCATTTCTGCCAATCTGCGTTTTGTCGTATCTGTGGCGAAGGAGTTCCGTGCCACGGGCCAGCCACTCAATGAACTGATTTCGGACGGGAATGTGGGGCTGCTGGAAGCTGCCCGTCGCTTTGACGAGCGACGTGGATTCAAGTTCATCACCTACGCCGTCTGGTGGATCCGCCAGTCCATCCGCCGCGCATTGGCCGAGAGACGTCGGACAGTATGCGCACCGTCCAATCGCGTCGCGGATCTAAAAGATGTCGAGCGCGCTCAAATCCGCTTGTCTCAATCTCTGGGTCGCGATCCATCCCTCTTTGAGATCTGCGATGATGTCGGCTACAGCATGCAGCGGGTTCTACGGGCTATGGAGGTTTCGTCACCAGATGTCCATCTCGATCGTCCTTTGTATGCCGATGAAGACGATACGAATGTCAGTGCTCTGTTTGAGGCTGATGGACCACCACCGGAAACGCAGGCGGAAGAACACGAATTTGTCGACACGATCGACCAGTGCCTGCAGATACTGGACACACGCGAGCGCGAGATTATCCGCCGCTACTACGGGTTTGATGGCTGTTTGCCGATGACACTTGAACAGATTGGCGGCACCCTGGGGCTGACCCGTGAGCGTATTCGTCAACTTCGTGATCGCGGCCTGGCCAAATTGCGCCGAGAACACGAAGACGTATTGGTGGAACTGTCCCACAACTGATCCGATATAGGAAGTCGGGGCAGCCACCCATGGTGGCTGCCCTTTTTTTTTGCCCACCCGATTGCGGAAATACGCGTCGGTGCTATATACGTGTTGCCATATATACGTAAATACGTATATTCAAATGCATCACATCAAGAATCGGAGAAACCAGATGGCCACCGAACCTTCCACCGACGTCACTTCGCAGACGTGCTGCGCCCCGACCTGCTGCGCCGACCAGGACGCAGCGCCTGCATCGGCACAGCAGCAGCCCGTATCTGAGGAGCATCCTGATGATATCCACCGCACCGTGAGAGAGGGATACGGTAAGATCGCTCGATCTGAGGGGTCGTCTTGCTGTGGCTCGTCCTGCGGCAGTGCCGAGTCACTCGCTCGCGGCGTCGGCTATGCTGAGTCAGATCTTGAAAACCTGCCGGATAGCGCGAACATGGGGCTTTCCTGTGGGAACCCGACGGCCTTGGCGCAGCTCACAGCAGGTGAAACCGTCCTGGATCTCGGATCCGGCGGTGGCTTCGACATCTTCATCGCCGGCGAGAAGGTCGGCCCTGAGGGCAGGGCCATTGGTGTCGACATGACCGTCGACATGATCGACCGGGCACGACGAGGAATCCCCGTGTATGAGGAGCGTACCGGCCTGGGCAATGTCGAATTTCGGCTGGGAGAGATCGAACATCTGCCCATCGCAGATTCGAGCGTAGATGTTGTGATCTCCAATTGTGTGATCAATCTGTCTCCGGACAAGCAGCAGGTCTGGCGCGAAATCGCCCGAGTCCTGAAACCAGGTGGGCGCGTCGCCGTATCGGATCTGGCCCTCAAGCAACTGCTGCCGCAAGATGTAGCAGCCATGGTAGAGGCCCTCGTCGGCTGTGTCGCCGGGGCGGCCCTTGTGAGCGACACGCAACAGATGGTGCGTGATGCCGGTCTGGTCGACATCCAACTCGACTCTCGCGACAGCTATGTCAGCGCCATGGCCGACTGGCACGATCCTCTGTACAAGAAGATCATCGAGCATCTGCCTGAGGGATCCACGCCTGCTGACTACGTCACGAGCCTGGCCGTAAGCGCCAACAAGCAGGCAGTTCCCTCATGAGCGAGCCCGAGGTCAGTCCACGCCTGTCCACCCTCGATCGCTACCTGACACTCTGGATCTTTCTCGCTATGGGAGCAGGGATTGGCCTGGGCTTGTGGGCACCAGGTCTGGTGGACTCGCTCACGAGTTTTCACGTGGGCACGACGTCGGTCCCCATTGCTCTGGGACTGATTCTGATGATGTATCCACCGCTGGCGAAGGTGAAATACGAGCAACTGCCACGGGTCTTCGCCAACACACGAGTCCTTGGATTGTCGCTGCTGCAGAATTGGTTGATTGGTCCCGTTCTGATGTTTCTCCTGGCGATCCTGTTTCTCCGCGATCAACCCGAATACATGGTGGGTCTGATCATGATTGGTCTCGCCCGCTGTATCGCCATGGTTATCGTATGGAATGAACTGGCCCGCGGTGACAGCGAGTATGCAGCCGCCCTCGTCGCTTTCAACTCGATCTTTCAGATCCTCTTCTATTCGGCCTATGCGTGGTTCTTCTTAACGATCCTGCCACCTCTGTTCGGGCTCCAGGGCATCGTCGTCGATGTGACCATGGGACAGATTGCCGAAAGCGTTCTCATCTACCTTGGAATCCCCTTCTTTGGCGGGATGCTGACGCGGTTCCTGCTGTTGCGTAGATACACACTTGTTTGGTATGAGCAGGTCTTCATCCCGCGGATCAGCCCGATCACCCTCGTGGCATTGCTATTCACCATCGTCGTCATGTTCTGTTTCCAGGGGGAGCGCATCGTCGCCCTACCTCTGGATGTATTGCGCATTGCCCTGCCATTGCTGATCTACTTCGTGTTGATGTTTCTCGTGTCCTTCTGGATGGGACACCGGATCGGTGCCGACTACGCGCAGACAGCAACGCTGTCCTTCACGGCGGCGAGCAACAATTTCGAACTCGCCATCGCCGTGGCAGTCGCCGTCTTCGGCATCGGCTCGGGTGCAGCCCTGGCCGCTGTCATCGGCCCCCTCGTAGAAGTACCTGTCCTGATTGGCCTGGTGCATGTTTCCTTGTGGCTCAGGACACGCATGTTCGGACCCCGATCAAGACCCTCCACCATCCCGGCGAGTGTATAGATGGCGACGACCGATGTGGAAATCTTCAAGGCCTGCGCCGATGAGACGCGCTTACGGATCCTCGTATTGCTTGGCGAAGGTCAACTGTGCGTCTGCGACATCGTCGATGTCCTCGACATGCCCCAGGGCAAGGTCTCGCGTCATCTGGCCGTTTTGCGGCGTGCCGGACTCGTCGACGACGAACGACGTGGGACGTGGATCCACTATTCTCTGAGCGCTGCCAGCTCCCCCTTAATGCAACGCCTGCATGCGTACACAAAGACGGAGGCCCGCCAGAGCGACACTGCACGGGGAGATCTTGATCGCCTGCAGGAGTTATGCGCCTGTGGTGAAGTTTGTCTCGGCGAACGCGAGACTGCCGCACAGCCGGCCGCGATCGCCGCCACATGAACCCCCTGAAAGTGTTGTTTCTCTGCACGGGGAACTCGTGTAGAAGTCAGATGGCAGAAGGCTGGGCTCGTCATCTGAAGAGCGAGCAGATCGAGGCATTTTCAGCCGGTATTGCGACCCACGGACTCAATCCACACGCCGTGGCCGTCATGGCCCAGGTCGGTGTTGACATCTCGTGTCAACGATCGCAGCACATTGACGAATTCTCTGACGTCGAGTTGGACATCGTCGTCACCGTCTGTGATCGTGCTGCTGAGAGTTGCCCGATCTTCCCGGGGGCGACGCGGGTCGTCCATCGCGCCTTCGATGACCCACCACGTCTGGCCGCAGAGGCCGCGACCGAGGCAGAAGGTCTGGTGTTCTATCGACGTGTCCGCGACGAGATCAGATCATTCGTGGAATCCCTGCCCGAGGCGATCCTGCCGTAGTTCAGATCAGCTCAGTCCGGACAGCTCTCCGTGTTCATCGATGTCGATCCCCATGAACGCCGGCACAGAAGGGAGTCCGGGCATCGTCATGATGTCACCACACAGCGCATACAGGAAACCAGCTCCCGCCGACAGACGCACATCCCGTACTGGCACTGTAAAGCCAGTCGGTGCCCCCTTGAGGGTGGGATCATGAGAGAGTGATGCCGGGGTCTTGGCCATGATCACTGGCAGCTTGCCGAATCCGAGTCGACGATATTCATCCATCCTGTCCCGTGCGAGATCTGTGAACTCGACGCCATCGGCGCCATACACCTGCGTCGCCAGGGTCTTCATCTTTTCTTCAATCGGGGCATCCAACTCGTACAGATAGCCGAAGTTGTTGTCCGCGGCGCATGCTTCCACCACGGCCTCTGCCAGGTCCGAACCACCTTGTCCACCATGCGCCCACACGTCGGAGATCGCCACATCACGAGCCCCGGCTTCGATGGCGGCCTCCTTTACGAAATCGATCTCTGCATCCGTGTCCTCAGGAAAACGGTTGATCGCCACAACGGCAGGCACCCCAAAGCGACCAACGATCCCAAGATGCGCCGCAAGATTCGCCATCCCCGCTTGCAGGAAAGGCATCTGTTCGTCTACCGGAGGTCGCTTACTGCGGCGCGTCGGTAAGCCACCATGTTCTTTGAGTGCCTTCACCGTGGCGACGATGACGGCGCAATCTGGTTGTAGTCCGGACGTCCGGCATTTGATGTGAACGAATTTCTCGAAGCCACAATCAGAGCCAAAGCCAGCTTCCGTGACCAGATATCCATCGCCGAGGAGATTCAGGGCAATACGATCAGCGATAACAGAGCTGTTGCCGTGAGCGATGTTGGCGAAGGGCCCGGCGTGAACCAGCACGGGTGTGCCTTCCAGTGTCTGCATCAGCGTTGGCATGATCGCATCGCGCAACAGGGCCGCCATGGCGCCGGCCACACCCAGATCTTCAGCCGTCACGGGCTGGTCGCTGCGATTGAAACCAACAACGATGCGTCCGAGACGCTCGCGTAGATCGGCTCGACCTGTCGTCAAGGCAAGAATCGCCATCACTTCTGAAGCGGCGGTGATGTCATAGCCAGACGAACGTTCGGTCTCGTCTTGCGCCAGGGTGATACTGCGTAAGGCTCGATCATTGATGTCGACGACCCGACGAAAGGTCACCTGCTCCGGATCGATATCGAGTCGACGCAGACCTGCACGCTCGAGTCGTGCGTCGCTCAGGCGTGCTTCATGATACAGTCTCGAGTCGACAGCAGCGGCGAGCAGATTGTGGGCGGCACTGACGGCGTGAATGTCACCCGTCAGATGCAGATTCAGATCGACCATGGGCACGACCTGCGCGTATCCCCCCCCTGCAGCGCCACCTTTCAGGCCGAAGGTTGGTCCTTGTGAGGGTTGGCGCAGGGCAGCGACGGAAGGATGCCCGAGCGTAGCGATCGCCTGCGCAAGTCCGACGGTGGTCACCGTCTTGCCCTCGCCCTGTTTGGTTGGCGTCATCGCTGTGACGATGACATAGCGCGGCGTTCCGGGCTTTGCATCCCGCTTGAGAACATCCAGATGCACCTTGGCCTTGTGGCGGCCATAGAGGTCGAGGTCATCCTCGGCCAGGCCGATGTCGGCAGCAACATCGACAATAGGGCGCAGAACGGCGGCGTTGGCGATCTCCAGATCAGTCTTCGCCATCAGGTCTTCACCATCAGACAAGCACCGGTGCTTTGACGAGGGCGGGATTGATGGGAAGATCTCCCCAGGCTTCTACCATATCGCTAATGCGCTCCAGTCGGGAAATGAGGGCATCGGGCATCACATTGTCGGCGACGCCCAGAATGAAGGCGTCCCCAGGCGCGATCGTTGTGAAAACCCCGGCCATGTATTGCTCGAAATCTGCTTCCGAGAACGTTGGCTCGAGGATCACTGATGGGATGCCCCCCCAGATGATGACATTGCTACCCCAGGCGTCGCGCGCCTGTTGAAGCGTACACGAAACCTGCGGTTCGGTTGTAAAGGTCTCCGCCATATCAAATCCGGCATCGCGCATGTGGCCGAGAATCAAGCGCGAGTCGTTGTCAGCATGAGTGCACAGCGTCTTGCCACAATGGTGCAGTTGCGCCGACAGATCCTGGTAGTACGGTGTGATGTAGCGTTCGAACAGGGGTGGTGGCGTCAGATTTGAGTCAAAATGCAATCCGTGCAACAACAGGCGAGCAGGCGAGGAAACCAGAAGGGGCCAGACACGTTCACGCTCGATCTCCTCCATGCGTCGCAGATGTGCTTCGACCTTTTCAGGACAGTCGGCGAGCAGATAGAAGGCATTCTGGTAACCGGCCTGTTTCTGCAGGAAATGGTGGAATGGCACATCCCCGACCTGAACAAGAGGATAACCGTCGTCGCCGATCTGTGCCTCATAGGCTAGATACTCGTCGTATGTCGCCTCATACGACTGGTTTTCGATCAGATAGGCGACAACATCAATGTCCGCGGGCTCTTTGATCATGTGTTCAACCTCAAGAGCCTGAATCCCGGCGTCTGCCAGCACACTCGAACTGCGTTGGCGGGTCGTCACGGTACCGACTGGCGTGCGAGTTTCAGTGAGGACAGAATCCCCCTGCTGATGTTCACGAATCTCTACGTCACCACCCTGATGGGTACGGAAGACGTGCCCATCGCGCGCCGGCGTCCCCATACACAGTTGCTTTTCGAGTTCGCGTAGCGTGAGACCTGCGTAGCGCTCGGGCATGGTACCGCGATTGACTTGCGCCGTGTACCACAGCAGCAAACGCGGGATCCAGGGGACTCGATCAGGGCGCTGGTGATCCATGACCGCCAGCAAGCGCTGACGATGAGTCATCGTCGTCATCATATTCTGCATCACGACTGTGGTGTTCCGTCCGGCATCGGTCAGATTCCCTTCCTCACCCCGACGTCATTGGCGAGGGGGCAGGCCCTAGCGAGGTGGCATGGCTTCAACGGGAGGCAACCCTAGATCCAGTGGCTGCGGGCAAAGGCCTTCGATTTCATTGCGCCATGACGACGTATGTACAAGCGTGGGATCCTTGGGTGGCTGCAGCGAGAACAGAGCCTCCACACGATCCGTTGCGAGAGTTGCCTCCATTACCCGCCCCCAATAGCAGCGGCGCTCCGGGATCACTTCGCAACCTCCCTGCAAGTCTGCGCCGGCGCAGGGCCCATTCAGGAGTCGCTTGGCGCAACCGGCGGTCGGTTCGGGACACAGATAGGCCAGATCGGGGATGCGGCAGTCTCCGCACATTTCGCAACCGAGTTTGGAACTCTTTGTCCCCTGCTCAAAGAGTGTCGCCCAGCGCTGACGCCGGCCCTCTGGATCACCACCAACCATCCATCGCAGTGCACCATTGAGTCCTTTGCCCTGCTCGAAATAACGTGCGTGCAGCGCCTGCATCTGTGGATCAACGGGTTCGTAGTCAGAACGATCCCCACGAACGAGGGGCCCATCGCTGCGCAGCAGACCATCGTCCTGATGTTCGAAGAGATAGAAGGGATCTGCCGTCGGCGCCATTTGCATGGGGCGGGAACCGTCAGCGTCTCGATACTCTTCCCATGACTCAAGCCAGTCGCGCCCGGACAGACTTGCCAATTCGTCCCGTACGGCACGAGCGTCATCCAACTTCGTGATGCCCGCCAAATCAATACCGCGAAACGAAAGTCCCTCCAACAGAATGTGACTGAGCAAGGCCGCTCGGCGCACGGCCTGTCGATGCTGGTGCTCGGCGAGTTCACTGAAGTTCATCTTACGCAACGCGCGCAACTCTTCCCGTGCCCCAAGCTTGCCCTGGTACTTCTTTTTTAACTCATCGGGAACGACTGCACCCGCCACGTGCACACGATTCAGAACGCGCAGGAACTGTGGTGTCAGGAAGTAGACCATAGGGAACACAGGCATGTCCTGAATTCCCGCGCGTGTCATCCACAGCTTCAATTCCTGAAACTTTGCCACGTCGTAGCCGAGTTGCGTGATGAGGTAATCGGCGCCGGCGCCGCGCTTCTTCCACACCTTCATATACTGGCCCCAGGTATCGGCTTCGGAGTATTTGAAGGGAGAGACGGCGGAGCCAATGCGCAGATCTTCGAGGGCACCCCCTGCACGTGGCAACAGATCAGGAAACTCGAGACCGCGACGCAGTGTATCGAGTGCCATGGCCAGATTGACAGCATCCAGATCGAAGATCGGCTTGCCACCTGTCGTATAGTCGCCGGTGACTGCGAAGAAGTGATGCAGACCCTGGTGGTAGAGAGCCAGGGCGCGGCGGATCAACGCATTCCGATCATCACTCTTGCAGGACAGGTTCACGATCGGCTGACGACCACTGAGTCGCGCAATCTCAAGGGCCAGTGTGTCCGGACCGGGTGTGCGCTGACCTCCTGGTGTATCGGTGATGGTGAAGACGTAATCTTCGTCCCGCGCCTCTTCAGCAACTGCGAGGATCTGATCGAGGCCGCCTTCGGAGGGTGCCAGTTCGAGGATGAACACGGGGTCACCCTGCGGATCCTGCAATGCCCGGCCGAAGGGATCATCGAATTCCTGCACACGTTTGGGTGCCGCTGGTGCGCGTCGCTGTGACTGGGCGTAGTCAACGAGCAGCGTCAGCGCATCGACGGATGCACCTGAGCCCGCCGCAGCCCCGGCATCCGTGCCAGTGGCGATCGTACGGATCAACTTGAGAATTCGCCCATCCACCAGATCAGCCCCCGAGATCTGGCCAACATCACAGATCGCCGCATCAACACCATATTCCATCGCGACACGTAGATAGGCGCGATTGATGGCGAGTCGACGTGGCAGGCCATCGGAACAATTCGACAGACCGAGCACGACATGGGCACCGGCCATCGCATCGTCCTCGCGGATCATGCGAATGCCCTCGAAGGTTCGCTTCGTATACCCCACCATGTCGGCGCCAAGAGGACCTACGGTGGGATCGAAATACACTTCATTCGCCGCAATGCCTGCCTCGCGAGCGGCGACAAAGATCTGCCGTGCCGTTTCATGGTAGACGTCAGCATCGGCGATATCCGTAAACCCCGTTGCTGCCTCATCGCCCGCTTTCTCCAGCAGCATGCCCACCACGGCGAAAGGGAACTCCCGACGTAGTTGAAGTGCTTCGAGCCGATTGACTGTGACAGAGTTTACGAGCGGGACACGGGGGTTGGGGTCATCGGTGTGATCGTGATAGTGACGCAGGCCATATTCGAGCATCGATGGATCCGAAGAATCGATGCAGGGCGGTACGCCACCCCCCAGCAGGACGATGAGTTCGATGATGTGCGCCAGGACCTGCTGCGCGCCATCGTGACCAATCCCCTCGATGGTGAAAAAGTCGTCCACGTTGACATCGAGAAAGCTGGCGCCAGAAGCAACCTGTTCAGTGACCAGTTTCCGCAGATGCCGATCACCAGCGAGGCGATCGATCCCATCCCCTGTCAACCAGCGCTGCGCCGATGTGCGCACACCGGGGATGTGACAGTGGAGACTCTCTGCAATGCGGATGAGCGATGGGTCGGCGGGCGAGCTCATCGATTTATCTCTTCCTGGTCTAGGAGGTGGACATGGTGTGCATGGGTTCGATCTGGATGATGCCTTCGTCGTAGCTGGGGACGACCGTTGCACCGGGCTCGACGATGAGGTAGTCCTGTTCGGGCCATGGACCGTCGAGCCAGCGCTGAAACAGCGTGAGATCGCCCTCTATTTCCTGATACTCCCAGCCACGATCAGCGCAGATCTTCATAGCGGTCTGTTTGACTGGCAGGTGGCGTGAGAAGTCGAAATCGATGAAAACACCCCGTTTGTAGTGAGCGGTCCATCCCTCCATCACTTCGATCAGATAGCGGGCATTCTCCTCGCCGTATTGTTCGACGAGCTTGTCGTACTCCATCTGCGTACCCAGTCCGGCGCCTTGTTTGCGCTCCGGACGCTCACCACCTCGCTCGCGATGCTCAAGCCAACCGGTTGTGAAATAGTAGGTACCCGGATTGTCGAGAAAGAACTCTGAGTAACGCTCCTTGGACCCCAGAAAAAATGTGATGCAATCATGGGCACGAGGGATGATCAGTTGCGTATCAGCTGGTGCACGCAAGCCGTTGAGCATGTTGTTACACAACCCATACCCCACGAGGATCGCGTCGTACTTACCGGGCTCGATTGCATCGAGGCTCTCCTGAATCCGATCGATCCCAACCAGGGGATTGTCATGATACCCCTGGCTGAGATACTCGAAATCGAACAGATTCGGCGATCGAGCTGCACAATGGCAGATCTCGCGGAAGGAGACCTCGCAAGCGAGGATTTTCAGAAACACTCTTAGTTGCTCAGCTGGTCTATGAGCTCCCGTGCCTGGTCAGCTGCACTGGCTGCGTCGGCGGCATAGGCATCGGCCCCGATTTGGTCCGCATACGCCTGAGTGACGGGCGCGCCGCCCACCATCGTGCGCACATCATCGGTGATTCCCGCCTCCTTGATCGCTTCGACGGTGGCCTTCATAGATGGCATCGTCGTTGTCAGCAGAGCAGACATGCACACAATCTGGACTCCCTGCTCACGAACAGACTCGAGAAAGCGCTCTGGTGGCACATCGATTCCCAGATCGACGATCTGGAAACCGGCGCCCTCGAGCATCATCGCCACGAGATTCTTGCCGATATCGTGCAGGTCACCCTTCACCGTGCCAATGGCGGCAATTCCGGCAGGTTCAACCTTCTCCTCGATGAGTTGTGGCCTGATAAGTTGCATTCCTGCCTTCATCGCTCGAGCGGCGATGAGCACCTCAGGGATGTAGAACTCGTTATTCTTGAACTTGGCACCGACAACATTCATTCCGGCGATCAGACCCTCATGGAGGATTTCACGCACCGGAACTCCCTCGTCGAGAGCTTGTTGAACGCCCTCCTCGACCTCGGATGCCTGCCCCTTGATCAGGCTCTGAGCGACCTGCTGTAAGTCTGCCATGATAATCCGTCTTCCATCGAATGAGATGAAGGGAAACCGCTTGGGAGTCGACGCCTCGATCTGACAACCGAGCGCTCTGTTATGACTCTGCAATCCGGGTGCCACGGTGGCAGCGACTGTGGGGACGCCTTATCTGGGGGATTCAGGCCGCTCATGGGACATGTTTGTCCCATGATCAGCACAGACCGGGACGACACCGTCCCGACGGGACACCAACGACACGGATCATTCTCACCCCAGTTCGAGACCTGCTGCGTAGAGGGCGACGACATTCTCGGGGGGACTCACAGACTGGATATTATGGCAGGGAGCCAGAATGTATCTGCCATTGGCCCCGAGAGTTCGCAGATTTTCACCAACCTCTGTCCGCACATCCTCCGGCGTACCGAAGGGCAAGGTCTGCTGATTGTCGACACCGCCGTGGAAGACAAGCTGGTCACCAAAATCCCTGCGCAACTGCTCGCGCTCCATACCCGGGCATCGCCACTGGATCGGATTCAGTACATCCATGCCCAGAGCGATCATGTCGGGCAGGACATCGCGTATGGCGCCATCAGAGTGAAAGAAGACGAAGGCCCCCGCCTCGTGCGCCAGATCCACCATGCGTTTCATCCGCGGCAACAGAAATCGGCGGATATGCTCGAGACTGAACATGAGACTCTCCTGACTACCCAGGTCTTCGGCGACGTAACTGATGTTGACCTGCCCCGGCAGCGACTCGTAGATCCGTGTTGAGTTCTCTCGAGCAAGATCGAACAGATGATCGAGGCAATAGTCGACGATGTCTGGATGTTCGATCATATCGATGAAGGCTTGTTCCTGGCCACGCAGCTGTTTGTAGAGCAGGAATGGTTCGGACCCACCGCCACGGATGGGATACGCCTCCCACCCTCGAATCTGCCCGGGTAGTACGCTGTAGTCCCACCAGTCAGGGTGGGGCCAGTGATAGTTCGCCTCTATCTCTTCGACACTGTCGTAGGTGGCCAACGGATGATACACGGTCTCCGAGTAGACGCCGCCGCCATAGTCGACCAATTCTGCACGACAACCGTAGATGTCGTAACCGATCTCAGGGGCGGGACCGACGTAGCGCGGTGTGACACTGAAGGGGCGATCGATACTCAATCTCTCCAGCATCTGCCGATCATCGCTGACGGCCAGATGGGCCTTCAATTTGTCTGTCGCTTCAGCAGTCGCCCAATAGTCCATGGGTATTCGGTCAGGCTTCTCTCCAGACAACACTGCAAGCCAACGTTCTTTGGGGGTCATCGGTGCTCTCCTCTTCGAGTCAGTCGCATGGGATGCAACCACCGTGCCACAGATGTTAGCTGCTTTGAATAGCTTGGCACGGAAGTTGTTTGCTCAATGACGAATGACCGTGTGCAGTGGTGGAGGAAGAGGAAGGGAAGTGTCAGTGAAGCAGATCATCGAAGTTCCGACGTCGCGCTGGAGCGTCGTCGCCGGTGCCCTCATTGTCCAGGTGATCCTGGGCACCGTGTATGCATTCAGCATCTTTGTAAAACCCTTGGAAATTGAGTTTGGCTGGTCGCGCACTGCGACGCAGTGGGCCTTCTCACTGGCCTTGGCGACCTTCGCCGTAAGCATGATTCCAGCAGGTCGTCTGCAGGACCGCCTCGGCCCGCGTACCGTCGCCAGTATCGGTGGAGCCCTATTGGGTGCGTCCTTCCTATTGGGGGCGATCTTGCTTGCCTGGGTGCGACAGCCGTGGGCCCTGTATCTGACGTACGGCATATTGGGTGGCGCAGGAATCGGCTTTGCCTATGTGTGCCCCATCGCTGCCGCCGTGAAGTGGTTTCCCGACAAGAAGGGTCTCATCACGGGTCTCGCTGTCGCCGGATTCGGCGCCGGCGCCTTGTTCTTTGCCGGTCCTGCCTCGGTTCTGCTGCAACCTTCCGGAAGTGGCGACGAGGCGATCGGAATATCACAGATCTTGTTGGTCGGCCTGGGGATCAAGGCCGGCGGCGGCTTCGGCATCGGCTGGCAGACTTTCTTCCTTCTCCACGGGGTCGTCTGCGTCGTTGGCGTTTTGGTGGGGGCATCCCTGTTGCGAAATCCACCAGAGGGTTACTTGCCGCCAGGCTACACCCCCCCTCCTGGCTCTGGGAAGCGCGATCTCGCCTGGCGCGAAATGCTGGACACACCACTGGCGTGCATGCTGTGGCTGACCTTCATCTTTGGCGCCACTTCTGGTCTGATGGCGATCGGTCAGTGGAAACCGATGATGAATACCCTCTTGCAGGGCCAGACCTTTGCACCTGAGTGGATGGGGTCCTTTGGCCGATTCGTTGAACCCGTCGGTATCCTCGCCGTATTCAATGCCCTGGGTCGAGTGTTCTGGGGTAAGGTCTCCGATATCATCGATCGTCCACGCGCCATGATGATCATGTTCCTGGCGCAGGGCATGGCCTTCATGGTTCTGGTAAGTGTGGAGAGTACCGTCGCCGTCTTCGTCGCGTCTGCCTGGGTCGGATTGAACTTTGGTGGCAACTTCGCCCTGTTTCCGTCGGCAACGGCAGACTACTTCGGCAGCAAGAATCTTGGCATGAACTATGGCTGGATCTTCACCGCCTACGGCGTGGCAGGTATCCTTGGCCCCGTGGTAGGTGGCGTCCTGTTCGACGTAACCGACCAGTATATCCTGCCCTTCGTCTTCGCTGGCACGCTCTGCTTCATCGCTGCCGGATGCTCGGTTGCCGTCTGGGGTCTGGCACGAGCACGAAATCGTGAAGCGGCGGAAGGAACGATCCAATGACCCCTCGACTTGTGTCGCTGGCGCTGTTTCTGCTGTCCTTGGTGCCCGTGTCTGCTGCGCAGGACACGGAACTGGAGTGGTATGGATATCTGCGACTGGACATGGCCCATGACACGGCCCAATCCAGTCATGGCAACTACACTGTCTTCGTCCAACCTCATCCTGCGGGTGAAGCGACCTCAACGATGAGTGTCACGGCGCGGCAGTCGCGCCTCGGTGCGCACGCCACTCGGGGCACGATGACGGGGCGTCTCGAGGTCGACTTCTATGGTGTCAGCCCTGAAAACAAGAACACCGTCATGCTCCGCTACGCCTACATGAGTGTCCCTGTTGGCGCATTCACATTGCGGGCGGGACAGACGATGGACATGATCTCCCCCCTCAATCCACTCACCGTCAACTACCCTGTCATCTGGGGAGCCGGTAACATCGGTTATCGCCGCCCCCAGATTCAGCTGTTTCGCCGCACCGAGGCCTATTTCGCTGGACTGGCCCTGACACGAAACATCACGGGCGATCTCGACGGCGACACCATCGTCGACGGTGATGCATCTGGTGTGCCGGCCATTCAGGGCCGCGTCGCTCTGCGACCCGAATGGACCTTGCCGGGGCTCGAATTGGGTGTGTCCGGCCACTACGGCAAGTGCAACTGCCCGGCGAAGGATATCGACTACAACAATTGGTCTGTCTCCGGCGACCTGGCCTGGAAGAGCAGCCGCGTGAAGGTGCTCGCCGAAGTGTATCGGGGTTCGAATCTTGGAGCCTACGCTGGGACGATCTACAACAGCGACAGGGTGAATGGTCTGCACAGCATGGGCGGCTGGGCGAATCTGCAAGTAGCCCTCGATGAGCTGACTCGAGTGTCCATCGGCGGTGGCAGGGACGATGTAGATGAAGCCGACCTTGGTGCCGAGCAACAGGGCGTGCGAGAGCGCAATCAGGTGGCCTTCGCGGCAGTTCTTCGTCAGATCACACCAGAGGTGACGGTAGGATTCGAGTTGTCTCATTGGGCGACGCGGTATTCAAATCCAGCACTCGGCAGCGAGGCAGAACCCACGGATCTGCGATTGCAGTGGTCGATTCAAGGGAATTTCTAGAATTCTATGACGACACATCATCAGCATCTGCTGGCTGCCATGCGTGGCCAGCAGGTAGACGGGGTACCGTGGGCACCACGCATGGATCTGTGGCAGATCGCGCTGCAGGCACGGGGCGCCTTACCGACTCGCTTTGCCGGGATGCACACGGCGGACATTGCCAGACAGCTGGATGTAGCCTGCCATGCCGTGCGCGGCGACTACACACTGACAAGGCCGAGCGAGGATGTGGTGCTGCGCGGCCTCGGCATCGACAACCATCCGGACTATCCGTATCGCGTCGAGATCGAGGGCCTGTCCATTGAGGCAGATGTGGCACCCGAGCACGTCCACACCGTCGTGCATACGTCAGCCGGTGATGTCACGACGCATCTGGAGCTGACGGCGCAGATGAAGGCGGAGGGGATCTCTCTGCCCTTTGTGCGTCAGTACCCGATCGAGACGGTTGCCGATCTTGAGCGCGTAGCTGAGGTATTCGAGCACTGTCGTGTCATTCCTACGCCCGCTGCCTATGCACAGTTTCACCAGCGCATTGGTGAAGCAGGTGTCGCTGTCGCCTCCGGGCCCATCGCCGCCTCACCGATGCATCTGGTTCTGCATGATCTGATGGCGATGGACCGCTTCTTCTATCTCTACGCCGACGAACCGGAGGCATTGCGTTCCTTCGCCACACGCCTGGACCCATTCTATGATGCCTGTCTCGATGCAGTGGTTGCCAGTGCGGCTGAGGTCGTTTTCTGGGGGGCCAACTACGATCGTGATCTGACGTGGCCCCCCTTCCTCGAGCAGGAAATCGCGCCATGGTTGCGGCGGGTCGCAGAGCGATTGCACGATGCGGGCAAGCTGCTGCTGACGCACTGTGACGGCGAGAACGACGGCATCGGCCATGTTTTCGCCGATTGCGGCGTCGACGTGGTGGAGTCCGTCTGCCCCACACCGATGACGAGTCTCGATCACCAGGCGCTGCGTACGGCCTTTGGCCCTGACGTCACGATCTGGGGAGGCGTGCCGTCCGTCGCCTTGCTCGAAGCGTCCATGTCCCAACAGGACTTCTCCACCTATGTGGATGATCTGTGCGAACAGATCGGCGACGGTCATCGTTGGATCCTGGGTGTATCCGACAATGTGCCTCCCGACGCGGACATGGCACGACTCGAATACCTTCGCGAACGCTTCGCCGCATCCTAAGCGCTTGCCGTCGGCCCCAGTGAGGCCCAATTTCGATCCCAAACGATTGCACCCAGCACTCGAATCCGGATCGAAACATTATGAAGATCGTCGTCCTCGACGGCTACGCGCTGAACCCTGGTGATCTCAACTGGGATGGACTTGCCGCTCTCGGCGATCTGACGGTACACGAACATTCGACGGCCGATCAGGTAGTCGAACGTGCCGCCGGCGCCGAAGTTCTGTTAACGAACAAGTGTCCTGTCGGGGCAGAGCAGATCTCAGCCCTGCCGGAACTGCGTTGTATTGGCGTCCTGGCGACGGGCTTCAACATCGTCGACGTCGAAGCGGCGCGAGCCCGAGACATTTCCGTCGTGAACGTACCGACGTACGGTACCGCCTCTGTCGCGCAGATGGTCTTCGCCCACATCCTGCATCTCACGCAGAATGTGGGGCATCATGCCGCAACGGTAAGCGCAGGACGCTGGGCAGCCAATCGCGACTTTTGCTACTGGGATACTCCACAAGTTGAGTTGGAGAATCTTACGCTGGGTATCGTCGGCTTCGGTCGAATTGGTGGTCGCGTGGCCGAACTGGCCCGCGCCTTCGGCATGAACGTCATCGCTGCGACACGAGATGGGCGAGACCCGGATGCGGGCGATGTCCGTGCTGTGGAACTGGATGAATTGTTCCGCAGCAGCGACATCATCTCTCTTCACTGTCCGCTGACACCGGCGACAGAAGGCATCGTCAGTGCCGAACGCCTTGCACTGATGAAGTCAACGGCTTTCCTCATCAACACGAGTCGCGGTCCACTCGTCGACGAAGCGGCACTGTTGGCAGCTCTCAAGGACGAACGTATTGCCGGCGCGGGTCTGGATGTGCTCGCCGTGGAGCCGCCCAAAGAAGGTCACCCACTGTATGCCGCCAAGAATTGCTACATCACACCGCACATCGCCTGGGCCACGGGTGCCGCACGCTCCCGACTGTTGGCGACGGTCGTCGACAATGTGCGCGCCTACGCCGCAGGCGAAGCACAGAACGTGGTGAACTAGCATTTCGCTACCCGTCTCTTTGAGTGGAGTTTCCCTTGGGTAAACCTGTCGTATTCGTCTCCGAACCAATCAACCCCCTCGGTCTGGAGATACTGTCCCCTCACTGTCATTGCATCGCACCCTGGCACGATGGCAGCGAGACAGGTGAAATCCCCGAGGCGGCAGAGGCGATCATGGTGCGTACGTATTCTGTGACTGCAGAGCGCATGGAGGCAGCGTCCCGGCTGCGCGTCATAGCCAAGCATGGTGTCGGGATCGACAACATAGACGTCGCCAGTGCCACAGCGCGGCGCATCCCGGTACTATGGACACCAGAGGCCAATGCGGATGCCGTCGCCCAACACGCGCTGGCCCTGATGCTGGGTCTCGCGAATCGTCTGGCAGGTGCAGACGAGGCGCTACGAGGGGGTCGTTTCCTTGAGCGACTGGATTTTGGCAGTGTGGAATTGACGGGCCGAGTACTTGGGATCATCGGACTGGGCAGGATCGGCAGCCGCGTCGCGCGCCGCGCCCATTTGGGATTGGGAATGGAGATTCTCGCCTACGACCCTTTTATAGATGCCAGTGATGTTGCGACCCTCGTTGACGACCTGGGAGAATTGCTCTCACGAGCTGATGTTGTCACCCTCCATGTTCCCCTGACCGACGAGACCCGCGGCTTTATCAACGCCTCCGCCCTGGCTCACATGAAACCGACGGCCTTCCTCGTCAATACATCCCGCGGTCCCGTGATCGATGAAGAAGCGTTGGCACAGGCATTGACCGACGGTGGCCTCGCTGGCGCGGGCATCGATGTTTTTCGCAACGAGCCCCCGGCGCCAGATCATCCATTCCTCACGGCACCGCGGGTGATCCTGACGCCGCATGTGGCGGGTCTGTCGGACCAAGCTCTGGTGCGTGTCGCAACCGAAGCAGCTCAAGGTATTCTCGATGTCTTGCAGGGACGTCGACCTGCCAGCCCCGTCAATCCGGAGATTCTGCCATGAGCGACTGGTCACTGTCAGCTATCCACCACGTCGGCATCACAGTCAAGGATATCGAACGTTCGATCGAGTTCTATCGCGACGTGCTGGGCATGGTGCTCGCGGGACGTCGCGAGTGTGTTGACGAGAAGTATGTGGCACAGCAGACCGGATACGAAGGCGTACAGCTGAGTGTCGCCTCTTTCCGTGTACATCAGGACAGTCCGAATTCGCTCGAGATTGTGCAATATCTCAATCACCAGGGTGATGCCGTATCGACGTCGACAAACCAACCGGGGATCACCCACTTGTGTCTCGTCGTCGATGATCTCGGTGCGGCGTATGAGAAATTGCTTGAACAGGGTGTCCGCTTCAGATCTGCCCCCGTTGAGATCACCGCTGGCCCAAACAAAGGCGGCAAGGTCATCTACTTATATGATCCTGACGACTACGTGCTGGAGATGTTCGAACCGGTGATGGCCGCTCAGTGAGGACGCAGCCATGACCCGTTCACGCGAAAACTGGCATCCCGTCGCACCGCCTCTGCCGGCAGCAGCAGGCAAGGTTCTGCAGGTCACCACAGTCGAAGAGCTATTCGACGCTGCAGACACCGTCTCTCCTGGTGACACGATCGAAATCGCTGATGGTCACTATCTGCTGCCGACGGTCTTCACGATCCGCACCGATGATGTGTGTGTGCGCTCCGCCTCAGGGGACCGTGATGCAGTGATTCTCGACGGCAACCACAGCGATCACGGCGAGTTATTTGCGTTTACCGAATGTCACCGGGTCTCCGTGGCGGATCTCACCATCCAGAATGTCCTTCACAATGGCTTCAAGCTGAATGCCAATATCGGCCGCAGTGTCCGTGCCATCGTCCTGCACAATTGTGTCATCCGCAATGTCTGGCAGCGTGGTCTCAAGGGCGTGAATGGCCCGGAGGTTGAGGGCGACAGTGAACTCCCCATGCGCCCCGGCAAGGCCGGTAACCCCTCGGTGGCCAGACAGTTCGTCGATGACTGTGTCATCCGCTACTGCCTGTTTTTCAACGACCGGCGCAAACGTTTAGATGACGAACCCTACGAGCAGAAGAATCCGCTGAACTTTGACGGCAACTACATCGCCGCCATGGACGTCATGTCTGCACGCAACTGGCATGTTCACGACAATGTCTTCGTCGGTATCCAGGGCAGAAATGGCGGCGCCAGAGGGGCCATCTTCTTCTGGCAGGGGTCGGAGGCGGTTCGCATCGAACGCAATGCCATCGTCGACTGTGATTCGGGCATGTGGCTCGGTCTCTCCTGGACACCCGAGGACACACGTCGCTGCGTTGGCTACACCGTGTGTGACAACACCATCACACGTCCTGGGCGTACGGGCATATTGCTGTCGCGACATGTAGATAGCCACGTTCACCGAAACACCGTCTATGATCCGGTCACCGATGACGAGCGACCAGCGGCGACGGACATCGATGATGGTGGTGTCCTGATTCCCAGTGCCGCAGCAGCCTGTCGTCCCCTGCGCGTCGGCATCGAAAACGATGGCCTGCTCATCGAAGACAATCTGCTGATCAGCGAACAGGATCTACACGTGAATCAGGATGCTGGCCGCATCGAAGTGCGGCAGAATCTGTGGTTTCAGTCTGCCAGTCCAGATCCATTCATCGACAGCTCGAAGGGTGACCTGCGGCGTACGGATGCCGGAGAAGCTCTCACAAATTCCGCCAGACCCCCTCATACAGGAGCCATTTGATGGCGCGCATCATGTTGATCGGCGATTCAATTCGCAATAGCTATGAACCACTGGTGAGAGATGCTCTGGGTGCTGAGGGACACGAAGTATTCGGGGCACCGGGCAACAGCCAGTTCACCCTCTACACGTTGGCCTCACTGGGTACGTGGCTCAGCCAGTTCGAGAATCCCGATATCGTCCACTGGAACAATGGTCTGCACGATATCGGCCACAATCCACAACGTGCACCCCAGCAGATGCCCCTGGAGGTGTATGCCGGGAATCTCGGCTTTATTGGCAAGTATCTATTAGAGACCGGTGCTCGCGTCGTCTTCGCCAGTTCGACGCCCGTGCACCCTGATCGCCCCTTCCGCGATGATCAGTGGTCGTGGCGCAACGAAGAGATCGATGTCTACAATGACGCCGCTCGCTCGGTGATGGCCGAGCTCGAAATCCCCATCAACGAGTTACATGCGGTCGTGGCGGCTGACGTGGATCGACTGCTGAGTGCCGACCAATTGCACCTCAGCGATGAGGGCAAACAAGCCTGTGCCGATGCTGTCTGTGCTGCCATTCGTTTGCAGCTGGAACTTTAGCTGCGCTGTTCGCGCATAGGGCCCTGCTGTAGTCGCTCGTAGAGATCGGCCCATTCCTTCGAGCCATCGTCGTCCCACACCTCCAGGGTCGCGCCCGGTTCCTGTGCTGGATCGTTGCCACGCTGACGGAAATGGGGCCACACATGATCCCGCATGTTGGCGAAGTGCACCACTCGACCACCAGGCCAGACGACGGAGAGAATGTGCCGCGGATGAGGCAACTCGTACGGCGGCTCCATCTTGTATTTCACCAGCGCCTCTTCGTTCACTTCTACACCGAGACCAGGACCTTCCGGTACCTGCAGATAGCCCCCACGAATCGTCAGCGGTTCTGTCAGTAAGTCATCGGTATAGTTGTTCATGCACGTAATCGTCGGCCACTGAGCAAAGGGCAGGACGGCGCCAAGATGTGCTGACAAGGCAGTGACCAGACCAACACCCACCATCTGCAGCCAGAAGGGATGCTCAAAGGCGCCAGCCAGTTGTCCCTGTTGCAACACCGTAGAAACGCCACCACCGATCACAAAACCATCACACACAGCTTCCTTCATCGCCGTTGGAAAGGGCGGGGCACCAAAGTGCAGGGCAATCGGCTTTTGCACATTTCGGCGCAGCTCACGCATCCCCTCGACATCGGACTGATTGATCGGGCCTTCGTAGATGGAGACCCGTTCGTATTGGTCGAGACGCTGCATGACCGGAGTCGCCGTGCCCACATTCATGAGCATGCCATTCCAATCGAGATCAAGACGATAGTGCTCGGGTGTGACAGCGCTGATGGCCTCGACCTGTTCGTATACATCGAACCAGGGCCGTGTCTTGAACTTGTGGAAGATGTAGCCTGCGGCGACTGCCTTCTGTGCCTCCGACGCCAGATCCTCTGGACTCATCTTCGTATTCCACCAGGCGATGGGACACCAGTCGCGAACCTTGGGCAGATTCAACAACTGATAGACGGGCACGCCCAGAGCCTTGCCAACGACATCGTAGATGGCCATCTCGAGACCCGCACCAAAACTGGTATCGCCCAGCAACTCAGCTGGATTGCGCCCGCGGACCCGTTCCAACGCCTCATCACTCACCCGCCCCCACGTATAGTGTGGCAAGGTCTCCCCATAACCCACGGTACCGTCATCCGTCGTGACACGGATGATCTCCACAATCTGCCACTGCCACACGAGCAGTGCATTCCAGCGTGCCGCCGTTTCGGTGAAAGGCACGCGCAACGTAATGCGCTCTACGTCTTTGATTCTTAGGCTAGCGTGCATATGAACTCTCCAAAGGGATCGATGAGGGCCTCGGTCGCGGAAATATGGTAAGAATCATCCCGGCGAGGAAGGCCTTCGAACCACGGCGGGGATGACAGAAAAGTGAAGGCGGCCAGAACAGTGCCGATGTACTTAATAGAGTCACGGCCCTGACCGTGGTTTTCACAGACCAGCCAGGATGGCGAGTCAGTCAACAAGGAGGTTGGCGATGAATCCTATCAACCGGTTCGAAGCCGGTTCGAGTCTCATCAGCCGCATCGAACCCGGTTCGTTGCGTACGAATGATGCTCTTGCGCGGAACGAAGAGCGAGAGCGCCGTCGACGCAGGCGGGAACGGAGCAAAAAGGAGCAGGACCGAGAGGAACATCCGTCATCCGCTGAGGATGCCGAATCGGTGCTGGACCTGGTCGCTTGAGCCAGGTCTTCTCCCCTACAAGCGAGATTCAATAGACGTCCGCCCCTCTTGAGGCGGACGTTTCTCGTTTCCGACATTTGCTCGACGAGACGCCCCGATCACTCGTGGCCGATGCGCAACTGATTGTTTTCCTGCGTGATTTCCAAGGCAGAACGATGTGGCGTCACGGCGACTCGATGAACTCGCTGCCAGTCTTCATATGACAAAGGCACACGCAGGGACACGACACTCGGGCGCAGATTGACCGGTGCATCCAATGCGGGCAGATCTGTCTGCGCGATTGCGTTGTCGCGCCGATCCAGTAGGCGCAAGGTAGATTCCCCCGCCCTTCTGGAACCAATATTGTGCACCGTCACGTGCACCACGCCGCCCTCTTCCTGCTGCCGATACGACACATCATCGGGGCCGATGGCCAGATCAGGCAGCAGCGCCGGCTCGGGTCGAGCTTCTACCTGTCTGAGACGCAGCAATTGCATCTGCCCATAGGGTATGGGGACGGTCATCCTCGTGCCCCGACGCACAGCGATCGAACGAATCTCTGTTTCGCCATCGAATACCCCGTCCTCGTTCGCATCAGCGCCGTTCTCCAAACGATACTCGCCAGGCTCCAATTGCCACACGCGAATCTCGACCTGTTCTCGTGCCGGTTCGAAATTGTAGGCGCGCAGAGCGAGTTGTGTCGTCCGATTCTCGAGCACGAGGCTGGCCAGATCCGTGCCGGCCTCTGTATAGCTGATGGCCAGACCAGGCCAATTCGACGTGCGACGGTGTCCGGCGGCATAGCCTCCCAGGTAGGCGAGGAACAGATTCTCATCCCACAATCCCCACAGTCGATCCGTGCTTGGCTGACCCTGGGTGTACAGATAGTGCGTCCCCTGTTTGTAGTCCTCGACCTTTTTCCGGTAGTAGTCAGCGAGGGGTGCCGAATCACCAGTAACAAACCACGTCTCGAAGGCGGTAGTTGGACGCTCTCTAAAAGCGGCGAAGCGTGCGTCTTCTAGAAGTCGATGCCGCTGCGAGGCAAAGTCGCGCAGCAACATGCTGCTGCCGCGTCGCCGCAGGGCCGGATAGAACCCGTCCTCATTGCTCAGTGCCCGTGCCGTATAGGTGCTGTCTCCAGACAGAAGTCCGGTGATAAAGAACTGATGCGGCATCGTATAGGAACGGTGGTACACACCTTCCACATACTCTTCGGCCGGGATCCGCACACTGATCGGTTTGGTAAAGCCTTGCTCACGAGATCTGGCGAAGTCATCGAGCCAGGAATCGGCCCACTCCCGATAGAAGGAAGTGAGCTTGGGGTCTCTATTGTACCACGACAGCATATGACCGAGAATCGTGAAGGCACTGTTGCCCATATTGTCGATGCCAAGATCCCCATCGGTGACGGCTTCAGTCGCTGAGAAATACCAGCTCTTGAAGTGACGGTGCCCCAGGGGTGTTTGCGTCGTGGCAAAATCGAGGACCGACACAGACTCCATCGACATTTCCACATAGCGTGGATCACCATATTCGGACAACACCAACAGCGGCCAGGCGCCGACAACTTCCTCCGCATTGTGGCCGACATCGTTGGTACGCATCGGATAGCCGCGATAGAAGCCGGCATTCTTCCAGGTGCCATCCGTGACAGCACGCAGCAGATGGCGAATCTTCTCGTCTCCTGTGCAGAAATACATCCAGAAGGTTTCGCCTGTGAGTTGCGTGTCGTCTCCATAGCCACGCAGGATCCCTGTCTCCACATCGAGACGATGATCGTACCACCACTCAACAATGCTGAGAAACTGCTCGAGCAACTCGCGCTGATACAGCGCCCACGCCGGCGCATCCGTTGGATTCTCCATCTGCGGCAGAGGAGGTCTCGTATAGGGCAGACTGCGCAGTGGCGCACTACGCGAATAGTCGACGTAGTCAGCGAGACGCTCGCGTGTATCAGGCCGCAGGATGTGCCAATACGTACCGACCACAGGGTCATGAGCCCCCAGACCCGTGCGAATCAGGTGTTCCAACGGTGCCCACTCAGACCACAGGTAGTAATAATGCTCGTCGCCTGGCCACTTCCATGATCGCGTCCACGGATGCGGCTCCGAGTCAAAGGGGAAAGCCCGTTCCACCAGATCTCGTGCATCGGCAACAAACTGCTGCGCCGCCTTCTCGACAACGACCTCGTGCAGCGTCAGCTTGCTGTCATTGAGCTCAATCCACTCTCCGTGTCGAGGAACGATCCATATCCACAGACGACGTCCCTCTTCGAGCACGATATCACGAAAGTCGATGGACAGATCGAAAACCTGTGGATTCTGTCCGTCCGTGAATTCGACCTTCACATCTGCATTGAACAGATCCCGCTCTTTCGTCACAGGATCGACGATGCGAATACGCAGCACACCCTCACTGCGATTCGCAGGAGGGATCATGGCCAACTGCAACCTGACACCACTGATCCCGGTCCTCGCATGCATCGCTTCACTGATCAGATGCAGTGGTCGCAGCGGCGATAGCTCGATGGCCTTGAGTTTTTCTGTCGGCTCATCCACCATCTCGACCGCCGGTGAGCCGCCGCTGTGGTAGAGCGAATACACACCACCCTCCCACTCGACATCTCGCAGATCTGTAAAGCGGCCTGGACGCAGCACACGCTGGGTGTCGGCAGAGATCGCGGCACCCTGGCGTAGATCGTATGCCCAGAATTCACCGACGCGCGCACCATGGCGATCGAGGACAAGCTTCTCGAACTCGACCGGTTCAGCCAGCATTCGACGCCGGACCAGTTTGTCCTCCCAGCCATCACGCTCGGGTCGTACTTCGTCCGTCCACAGTGAGCGCCCATCGCCCGTATGCACCGAGAAACGTGTTCCGTCGGACAGGACTCGCAGATAGTTGGCCCGTACGGGACCACCATAGTCGATGCTCAATCGATCACTATTGGCAATCTCGATGTGACTCGTGGGCCAGCAGGTCGTGCGATTGCCATCGAGGGCACGCCACATCGGTTGACGTGCATCCCGCGCATCCAGGGCGTGCAACGGCGTGATCGTCATGGGATGGCCAGCCCGTAGCACGGGGTAGTCGCTGCCCGCATCCAGTCCATAGGCATGGGCCACATCGTTTTCGAGAGCCTGTGGGATCTGGCGTGTCGTGGCCGAGATCCGGACCGCGTCGGGTGCAGGCAATTCACCGCGATGCAGTGCTATGGCCTGGGCGCTGGTGAGGGCGCGGTCGAAGAGCAGCAACTCATCCACAGCCTGCATCGACTTCAGCTTGATGATGCCTGGAGTCATCATCTGTATCCACGCCGTCGTCCCCCAGCTGTCGACGAGTTTCTCGCCATCGATAAACAGCCGCATTCCCTGCGTGTGATCCCATGTCCACACAACGTGATGCCACGTATCAGGATTCAGATCTGGCAGGGAAAATGGTTCGTCCTGGGCTTCCAGCGCGGGGCGAATCAGGGCGCGAGCGAAACCCTCGCGTAATACAGGGCTCGTACCGAGCAGAAACGTCGCGTAGTAGAGGTCCATCTGCCGACGTGAGTTGGGGCCCACGCCTGCCTCACGTGCATGAACCTGGAAGAACGTCCACAGATCACCCTCATTCGGCCGAAACCAGAAGGACACAGCCCCACGTTCCGCCGAGAAATTCCGCAGAGGGTCATAGACAAGGCACAGATTGCCAGTGACCGCCTCGCCGAAAGGTCCCTCTTCGTAGGCAATCTGCTGGTCTTTGTAGAACGGCTCAAAATAGGGTTCGATTGCCTCGGCACGACCACCAGCGTATGCGGCATGTAGTGTTCCATCAAAGGGCGCGTAGAAGGTGATGCCACGGGACGTGTAGAAGTCATTGCTGGCGTCTGCGGCGATGGGTAGATCTGCAGCATGCCCTGTTGCTGCAGCAAAGACAGCCAACCTCATCGACCAGAGCCAGAGGCTTGCTGGAATCATCCATGACATCGGGCCTCGCCGCATCAGACGCTGCGACGCCAAGTGTTTCTCTATCACTGTTGGCCTCCCTTGTTGTCAGAAAGTCCTGCGGCTGTGTCAGGCAAATTGGGCTGCGGCACCCATGCCCGCCGCATACCCACTCGACCATGCCCACTGAAAATTGAATCCCCCGAGCCGCCCCGTCACGTTGACGACCTCGCCACAGCAGTGGAGACCGGGCAGAAGGCGACTTTCGAGGGTACGGCGCTCGAGTTGGGCCAGAAGCACACCCCCCGCCGTGACTTCCGCCTTCTCATAGCCGTCGGTCCCTTGAAGTCTCAGATCAACCTGCGTCAGCGCCAAAAACAGTTGTCGTCGTCCACGCGTATCGATCTGCTTGACCTTGATATCGGGATCAAGGCCGGCCGCCCGGACGAGCCCCCCTACGAGGGCTCGGGGCAGGCGTGTCGACAGAGCGACGGCAAGATTCCGATCGCCCTGAGCGAAGAGATCCTTTGCCTGCGCCTCGAAGAGCTCTCTTGTAGGCGGCCGTGGTGTCAGTTTCGGTTGCAGACAGGCGCCGGGCGGCTTGGGTTGCCCTCTGTATTCGGACCAGACGCCGGCCGATTCGGAGAGACTCCAGAAGTCGGCGCGCAGGGTGACATCATCGGCGCCATCGAGAGCGCGCTGACAGGCGCCACTCACGTCGAAGGCAACGGGACCTGTCGCTCCTTTGTGCGTCACCAGAAGACTACCTGCGGCGCGCGCCAGGGGGCGATGGCGGGCACCGGACAGCTGTTCGGGCTCGACGCGTGTTGGCGACAAGGTCAGGACTGCGGCGACCGTTAACCCCGCCAGGCCTGCGAGGGGACCGTCCGGGTGGAGTCGCATCGACGTGAGGGCCGGCACAGGGGGCGCCATGGTGTGCCCGAGCTGGGCCAGTTGGGTCAGCCCGAAACCGCGCGAACCCGTCTTCGGCAGACTCTTGCCACCCGTCGCCAGAATCAGACGGTTTGCCTGCCATCTGCTCCCATCCGCGAGCGTCGCCGACCAGGAGAGAGATTCGGACGCTGGCGGGATGAGTCGGTCGACCTGGGCTGGGGCGATCAGAGGAATGCCGGCGTCTTCGACTGAGGCAAGCAGAGTCTGCAACACGTCACGCGCTTTGCCACTACACGGAAAAAGCTTGCCCAACGCCTCCTGTTGTAGCCGACACCCACGCGATTCGAAAAAGGTCCGAATCGACTCGACAGGGAATTCCCGCAGCAGTCCTTTCAGCACACGCGGTGTGTCCGTCTCGTAGTCACCCTCATCGACATGGCCATTGGACACATTGCAGCGGCCACCACCAGACACGAGGATCTTGAGACCCAGTCGCGCTTCATTGTTCAGCAGCACGACATGAGGCGCATTGGCTGGCACATTTCGCCGACGACCGTCCGCGCCGATTGCACCGCGTGCCGCCAGAGCCGCAAACAGACCCGCTGCACCGGCGCCAACGACAAGGATGTCACAGTGATGGTCATCCTGGTCAGAGTTCATCGCTGCTGCTCACTCAAGATGGACGTCCCCGTTTGATGGGTGTTGGCGCGGCGATGGGTGCTGGTAGGCGATGATTGCAGGGCGTTGAAGCAACTGCCCGCCAACAGGTTAGTCTGATCGGCACCGCCCGAGCAAGGTCTTGCACACCGTGGGGGTCGCCCTCTGGGGGCAGTGCGACTATCGTTGATGCCGGAAAAACCCTCACCTGGCGACAAGGTCAACCAAATGAACAAGAAGGACGAACTCGGCGTCTTGATCGAAGACGGCGCGCAGGACTGGCAGATCTTTCAACGCGCAGCAGATGACACAGCATCCATCACCCTGTCTGGTCGCTGGGTCACGGGTGAATCCTTTACGAAAGCCGTCGTCGTCGTCCGTCTCGTACGCGAAGCCGATGGCGAGGCCGTGACGCGCTCGCTGCAGTGGGTGCGCACACGCACGAGAAAGTCGGGTGCGAAGTCAGGCACCTGGAGCATCACCCTCGACGCAGTCCCTGCGGGCGGTCTCTATCGCCTTGAAACGGTCTTGCAGTTGAGCAACGGCCCTGTGGAATGGGGACAACGGGGCGACATGGTGCATCACCTCGGCGTCGGCGATCTCTGGATCATCGCGGGGCAGAGCAATTCCGAGGGCCACGGAAAATCACCCACACCGGACGCGCCGGAACTGGGCGTGCACGTCTTTCGGGCCCGCGGCGAATGGACTCTCGCATCTCACCCGTTGAATGATTCGACACAGACACAATATCTGCCGAATCGCCTGGGCTCGAATCCATCTCACAGTCCGTGGCTCGTCTTCGCCAAGATCCTGAGATCCGAGCTGGGTGTGCCCATCGGCTTGATTCCCGCCGCCCTTGGTGGTTCGCCCCTGTCTGCGTGGACGCGGGGAGGCAAGAACAACCCATCCGGCGGAGTACTCTTCGACAACATGCTGCGTTACGCGGAGGATGCCCGTGCCAAACGTGTACGGGGCGTCGTGTGGTATCAGGGAGAATCCGATGCGGGTGGCGAGCAGCGTCGCGTGTATGCGCGCAACTTCAAGCATTTCGTTGCGGATCTTCGCGCTAGTTTTGGCGACCGCGAGTTGCCCGTGATCACCGTGCAGCTGAATCGTGTCATGAGTGAACCGAGTACAGAAGGCGATGCCGGCTGGGATGGCATGCGCGAGATCCAGCGTCAACTGGCGCAGTCAATGCGCAATGTCTTCCTCATCTCGACCATTGACCTGAATCTTTCGGACTCGATCCACACCAACTCACTGGGTAATGTCACCATCGGCCAGCGCGCCGCGGCGACGGCCCTGGGCGGTGTCTTCGAGCGCGACGTCAAATTCCGTCATCCGAATTGTGTCACTGCAAAAAGGAAGACCGCACGCCGACTCGAGCTCCATTTCGATGACGTGGATGAGCGGTTGCACTTCGAGAATTTGATCCCCGCTGAGTTTCCCTTTGTCGTGCGCGATAAACAAGGCGATGTGCCTGTTGAAGGCTGGGCCATCCCGAGACCCGATCGTTTCGAGATTCGCTTACAGCGGAGTCTCGTCGGCAAAGCCGTCGTCATCGGCGCGCCGGGTACCTATCCCCCCTTCGTCGTACCTCAGGACGTGAGTGGTCATCGACCAATGCTCGGCTTCACACAGGTCGTGGAATGATCGTTTCACGTCAGTCAGCTGGTCTGGTCGGTGGCTTGCTGCTATTTGCTCTGGCGTTGCTATTGCCGACACCTGCCGGGATGAGCCCCGTGGCGCAACGAGCTGCGGCGGTCACCCTGCTGATGGCCGTGTGGTGGATGACGGAAGCCATTCCGATTGCAGCGACGGCCTTCGTTCCCGCCGCACTGTTCCCCTTGCTAGGCATCCTTGACGCCAAGGCGACGGCGGCAAACTACGGGCACAATTATGTGCTCATGTTTCTCGCCGGCTTTTTCATCGCTCGTGCCTTCGAGGTACATCAACTACATCGGCGCATCGCCCTGAATCTGATCCATCGAATCGGTACCAGCAGACGCTTGATCATACTCTCCTTCATGCTCGCCACCGCGTTGCTGTCCATGTGGATCGCCAATGTGGCAGTGACCTTGTTGATGTTGCCTATCGGCATGGCGATCGCATCCCGCGACGATGGCAAAGGGGGAGGCTTCGCTGTGGCGCTGATGCTTGCCATCGCCTACAGCGCCAGCATCGGCGGCACGGGGTCACTGGTGGGCACACCACCGAATATGGTTTTCGTCGGCATGGTGAAGACCATGTATCCGCAGGCGCCGGATGTGACCTTCGTCGACTGGATGGAGATCGGCATCCCCTTTGTGATATGTATGCTGCCCGTTACCTGGTTCTTTTTGACGCGCTCCTTTGGCGTCACAGGGAGCTTCTCTGGCAGCCGCGAAATTATCACCGGTGAACTGCAAGCCCTCGGGCCGATGCAACCTGGTGAGCAACGTGTATTAGGAATTTTTCTGCTCACGGGTCTCGGTTGGATCTTCCGTGATGTGTGGGCTGAAGCGATGGGTGTAGAGCATCTGGTCCACGATGCGACCGTCGCCGTCGCCGCCGCATTGGCACTGTTTGTACTGCCCGCCGGTGGCAGCGAGACAAAGGGGACCCGGCTGCTCGACTGGCAGCAGGCACAGACGGTACCCTGGGGCGTGGCCATGATCGTCGGTGGCGGTTATGCCATTGCCAAGGGCTTCGCCGCGACGGGACTGGCCACCTGGCTGGGTGGTGCGATGGCACCCATCGCCGCCTTGCCCGTGCCCGTCATCGTCCTGCTTGTGGTCCTGTTCATGACCTTCATCACCGAGATCAATTCGAATACAGCAACGGCGAGTATCTTCCTGCCCGTGTTGGCGACCATGGCCGCTGCAGGAAACACCCACCCTTTTCTCCTGATGATTCCCGCCACCTTCGCCTGCTCTTGTGCATTTATGCTGCCTTCAGGCACGGGACCCAATGCGGTGATCTTTGGTAGTGGCCAAGTGACCATTCCACAGATGTCACGAGCGGGTTTGCGCATGAATCTCATTTCTGTGGTGGTATTGTCCATGATCATGGTGCTCTTCGTCATCCCCCTACTCAATATCTCAGGAACTGTTCCTGAATGGGCCATCCTTCCATGAGTACGCAGGCAGTCGTTTTTTCCGGCGTGGATCAAGTCGAAATCCAGCAGATCAACGTCCCCCCTCCCGCAGCGGGAGAAGTGCAGATTCAGACCCACTTTTCCAGCATCAGTTCAGGCACTGAGGGCTGGGCTCTGCACAACGAGTTCACGTGGGCAGCGACACCCTTTCCAGCGGTTCCGGGCTATCAACGAGTCGGTACGATCACCGCCGTGGGAGCTGATGTCACAGGCTGGAAGGAGGGCGACGCCGTGATGGCGACCATGGGCAGTTGGACAGCCTCCCCCGTCCCCTTCTGGGGTTCACATGTGGGCACGGCCAATTCGAAACTCGAGCATCTATTCCGTATGCCTGCCGGTGTGAATCCCGTGGACGCTGCGGCGACCGTCGTGATTCAGGTGGGATACAATGCCGCGTATCGCCCCTACATGGAGCCCGGTGATTGGGTTGTCGTGTATGGCGATGGCCCCATCGGCCAGTTCGGCGCGCAGGCGGCACGCGCTCGTGGCGCCCGCACCATCCTTGTCGGCCATCGTCAGATGCGCTTGGACGCAGCAGCAGCCCATAGTGCGGATCATGCCTTGCTCGAAGCGGCGGATACAGTCGAGCAGATACAGGCCCTGACGGGACAGCAACACGTACCCATTGTCATCGACACCGTGCAGAGACCGCAGGTTCAGGCAGCTTACATGCCCCTGCTGGAGCGGGAACAGGGGCAGATCGTCTATTCAGGATTCTCACCCGAGGATACCTGGGCGAGTATGGCGGATCTGCACAAGAGTGAATTGACGACGCACTATATCAGTGGCATCACGCGGCCGCGCATGGAGGCAACCCTCGATCTGATCGCTGCCGGCGAACTGCGCCTGGAGCCCTTGATCTCACATCGGGTCAGCTATGAGCAGGCACCACAGATGTATCGGATGATCGATACGCGTTCGGAGCCCTTCCTGGGCATCCTTTTCGAGTGGTAGCCCTCACGCGTCCGTCTCGCTCTGGGTCCCGTCACCACTCCAGAGTCTGCGCATCTCTTCATTTGTCTTGAGGAGATCTTCCAGTCCGCCAACCGCCTCGATCTTGCCGTCCTTCAATACAATGATCTGATCTGCATGGCGCAGCGCAGGGCGTCGATGCGACACGACGAGACAAGTGGTTTGCCGCTCGGTGCTGGCTGAGCTCGCGTCCTGACCTGTGCCTGGACTCGAGCTTTGGCCCGGCCCGCGGCGCTCAAACATCCGCCGCCAGAGCCGGCTTTCGGTGTCGACGTCGAGGGCACTCGACAGATCGTCAAAAACAAACAGTTCCGGATCACGCACGAACATGCGAGCCGCCGCAACACGCTGCATCTGGCCACCTGAGAGTCGCACACCCTTGGGCCCGACGACGGTGTCGAGGCCCTTGTCGAATTCCGTCAGATCCTCTTCGAGTACGGCTGAGTACATCGCCCGCTCCAGCTCGCCCTCCACCTGGGGCAGTCCCATGAGCAGATTGTCTGTCAGTGACGCACTGTAGAGCCAGGGCACTTGCGGTGTGTAGGCAGAGCGTGGCGGTACGAAGAAATTGGCGGGATCTTCGATGTGCTTGCCATTCCAGATGATCTCTCCCTCATCCCTGGGCAGCAAACCCAGAATCGCGCGCAGAAGCGTCGTCTTCCCGGAACCAATGCGACCCGTGATCACCGTAAAGGAGCCTCGCGGCATCTCGAGATCGATACCCGTTACCCCATTTTCAGATCCTGGGTAGTGGTAGCCGAGGCCACGAACCGAGAGATGTTCGAGTCGATCCGGCGACGAGCGCTCAGGGCGCTCCAGCTGGGGGGTGTCCTCGTCGACATAGATCGGCCCATGCTCGACCAGATCCGTCTCGGGTGCACCCTGCATCACGCGCTGCATGCGTTCGAAAGAGACACCGAGCTGACGAAAGCGTGCTGTCGTGGATCCGAACATCCACGTCATTTCCGCCAGGCCAGGCAAGTAATAGACAAACAGGGCAAAGTCACCCACCGTAAATTCGCCAGCCCGCATCGACTGAGCCGCGAGGATCATGATCACCGCCGTGCCGATGCTGACGGCATTGCGGAAAACCGAATCCATACATTGCTCGAAGAGTCGGTCGCGTAGTGCTGCCTTTGGTCGTCGTCGGTTCAGCTCAGAGAAGTGGTCGATCATCGACTGTTCAGATGTCGACACTTTGACCGCCTGCACTGCGCCAAATAACTCGCCGATAAAACCAGTTACGTGTCCCGCCGTTTCACGTGCTGCTTTCCGATACGCGGCGATACGCATGCGCATGAAATAGACAACGCCCATGACAGCAAGGATCGGCACGAGACTCACCATCGTGATGTACGGATTGATCCACATCATGATGGCGATGGACAGGACGCCATTGACGATGGAGGCGATCCAATCGTTGAGGCGCAGGGGAAACCAGCGGACCTCATCCACGTCTCCCCGGAAGCGACTGATCGTCTCCCCTGCCGAACTCTCGAGGGCTTGAGCGCCTGGCAGTTTGAAGATGCGACCGAGCAGATTTTTCTGCAGCAGGGCGGCGATGCGATACTGCAGCGGCACATGTGTAAACACGGTGAAGAAGATCCCGAAGAGCCGCCCAAAACCTCCGGCCACGAGCAGCACGACCATCGCCGTCAGGCCGATCCGTGCAGGGGCGTCACCGGTGATGTGATTGAAGAATTCCCGATTGACCAAACCGGGCACCTGGAAGGAGAGAAAGATCAGAACGATGCCGGCCATGTTGCCGATCCACCACTTGGTCACATAGCGAATCGTGGAATAGACGCCTTCCCAGGTCTTCATGACAGCACCTGCGACAGGCCCGTCTTCAGCAGCCCACTGAAACGCGAGTCGGGGTCAGCGGCGAGCGTTTCTCGCTCGCCAAATTCGGCAATGCGCCCGTCATCGAGAATGATGATATCATCGGCGCGCTGAACCGTCGCCAGACGGTGAGCAATGATGATTCCCGTGCGTCGCGCCAACAGGTGTTCTACAGCGAGTTCGATGCGCGCCTCGGTTGCCGGATCGAGCCGGGATGAGGCCTCGTCAAGGATGACAAGCCCGGGATCCTTCAGAAAGACGCGCGTAAAGACCAGCAGCTGTGCTTCACCGGCGGACAGTCCACCGCCGCCACTGGCCAGGTGCGTGTCGAGTCCATCTGACATGGTCGAAAACCAATCTGACAGACCCATTGTGTTGATCACGTCGAGGATGTGATCATCTGGCACATCCTTGGCAAAGAAGGTCAGATTGTCGCGCACCGTGCCACGAAACAGCTGCACACTCTGGGTGACGATTCCCACCCTCTGGCGCAGGTCCCAAGGTGCCACGTCGCGCACATCGGTGCCACCAATTCGAATCCTTCCCTCCTGCACGTCGTAGAGACGGAACAGCAGGCGCGAAATCGTTGTCTTGCCGCTCCCGGTGCGGCCCAGCAGACCAACCACGCGATTTGGCTCGATATGCAGGTCGACCTGCTTGAGAATCAGGTCTTCCGGGTCGTAACCAAAACTCACCTGATCGAGATCGACGCCGAGGGGTACGCCTTTGGCGATGCTCCCTTGCACCTGAGGCTGGTCACCACGATCAGTGGGCGCGAACGGCGCGCCCTCGACAACGTCGATTGTGCTCAACTCTTGTCGCAGGTGATCCACCCGAGTGATGCTGGCACTGGCTCGTTGAAAATCCTCCAGTTCTCTGGTGATCTGTTCGAGGGGCCTAAAGAGGATATCCGTGTACCAGATCACCATGAAGACAGTTCCCACTGTCATCTGCCCCGACTGATACAGCAGGTATCCACCACCGAGGCCGATGATGTGCCCCAACACATGCAGCCCACCCGTCAAACCCCACAAGCGCACATTGCGCAGTCCCGCGACGCGTTCGGTACGCAAGCGACGACCGGCGTGATCATAGAGCAGATTCATGGAGTGCTCCTGACCGCCATTGGCGCGGATGTCTTCCGTCCCAGACAGGTGCTCTTCCAGAAAGCCGAAGAGCCCGGCACTCGCTTCGCGCGCCTCCTCCCAGGCAGGAACGGCCGTGTTGCGCATCATAGCCAGGCCAAAGACCGTGAGGAAGGCATACACAGCCAGGGCCGCGCCAAGACGCCAGTCTTCGTAGAAAAGCACACCGAGGACGCCGGCGAGGAGAAAGAGATTACCCACGATCCGCACGGTGAATTGAGAGAAGAAATTCGCCAGGTGTCCCACGTCGCCGTCGACGCGTTCGATCATCTCACCTGGGGTGCGCTTGTTGTGGAAAGCCATGTCGAGGCGCAGACAGTGCAGGGCCAGATCTTCGCGCAGTGCATTGGTCGCAGTCCAGGCGAGTCTCTCGCTCAGATAGCGAGCGCCGATGGCCAGTACTTGCTGGCCCACGGCGATGGCGAGGAAGAGAAATCCGGCGCGCAACACGAGATCGAGAGAGGTCTCGGATCGAGCCGCATCGATAAACCCGCGCATGATCTGCGGATTGAGGATCTGCAGGCCGATGCTGGAGAACAGCAGCGTCGCCAGAGAACCGACGAGTCTCTTGTGGGGGAGCACGTAGCTGGCGAGCAGCTCGCGCAAACGATTGCGTTTTGGGGGCATATGAGTCCTGGGTTCCGCCTGGCAGGAATTCCTCTATACATGTGGAACAGTGTCAAGCGTGGCCCTGGGACGATTGGAGCCGCTGGAAGGCGACCTCACGGCCACCTAACTTCCCAGTGCGGGAAAGATACGGGCAATCGCCCTGCAAGTCCTCAACCACCGACTCCCCCGAATCGAAAGCCCATCTCGATGCGCCCATTGACCCTCATCCTTGGAATCTGCCTGCTGTTAGCTGCCACCCATCGAGCCCGGGCGGCTGATCAGATCGTCGGCATTCATCTGCTCTCCTGGACGTCAGACTCGCTGCTGGTGGAACTGGGCAAGACGATTCCCACGCTCGCCGACCAGGGAATCAACCTCATCTTCCTTGAAGTCGACTACAGCTTCGAGTTTGAGTCCCATCCGGAGCTTTCGCCAGGGATCACAGCTCATCACCCGGCAGGGCGCACGACGCTTCGCCGAGATTTGTGAAACTCATGGAATCCGACTGATCCCACAGTTTCAGGCCCTCGGCCATCAGTCATGGGCGGGCACGACCTTCCCTCTGCTCACGGTCTATCCAGAGCTCGATCTCACACCAGGTGCTTTCCCCGGAAACGAGGGGATCTACTGTCGCGAGTGGGATGTCACCAATCCGCGTGTGAACGAAATCGTCTTTCCACTGATTGACGAAATCGTCGATGCCTTCGGAGCCGATGGCATCCACCTCGGCATGGACGAGATCTTCCTGCTCGGCGCCGAAGAATCGCCGCACACGAAGGGACAGGATCCGGCGCAACTGTTCGCTCAGGTTGTGAATGAATTCCACGCTCATTTTGTCGCGGACGGGGGCCTGGAGATGTTCATGTGGGGCGACCGCCTCATCGATGGCGAGGTGCATTCCTTCGGCGAATACGAATCGTCCCTCAACGGCACGGCACCAGCAGTCGACATGATTCCAAAGGACATTGTCATCTGCGACTGGCACTACGAGCCGGCACCAGCCTACTCGTCGATTCCCATGTTCCTCGACAAGGGATTTCGGGTCTTGCCTAGCAGCTGGCGCAAGGTCAAGGGTGTGGAAGCGCTGGCGAAGTATTCCTACAGCCTGCAGCACCCGAATATGCTGGGCCATCTCTTCACCACCTGGAGTCGCCTCGATCCAGAGCGTCTGATGAAATATCCGCCGCTACAGGCGGGTGTTGAGACCATCAGGGGCGGCAAGTTTTACGATGTCACCTTCGATCCCAAACCGATCGGACCAGACCACCGACTGACTCTGCGACTCGCCACACAGAGACAAGATCTCGATATCCACTACATCATCCAGGGTCCGGATGAAGAGCCAGGAATGGATCGGCAACCGAGTCGTCAGGATGCGCACTACGATGGCCCCTTTGAATTGACGCAGAGCGCAAATGTCCGCGCCGTCGCCTATCTACAGAATGCAGCTGTTTCAGATGTCACGCAGAAGCTATTTGTCTTGCACCACGCACTTGGCCGACCCATTTCATTGACTGAACCGGCCAGCGAGAAATACCGCGCACGAGATGGCGTGGCGACCCTCGTGAATGGCGTCACCGGTTCTGAATCCTATGGCGATGGTCAATGGGTCGGCGCAGAGGGTACGGGTCTCGAGGCAGTGATCGATCTCGGCGAGCCCACAAGGATCTCCACAGTCACGGCGCGCAGCCTCAATAGCCGTGCCAGCTGGGTGCACCAGGCAGATCGCGTGCTGGTGGAAATTTCAGATGATGGCACACTCTTTGAGCCCATCGGCTCGATTCACAGTCCTGACATGGAGGACACAATCGTACGACATGTTGTCACATTTGATGCGGTCCTCACACGCTTCGTGAAGGTCACCTTCCCACCCCGCATCATCCCCAAGAGTCGCGCCGGCGCCGGCAATCCTGCGTGGCTTTTCGTTGACGAAATCGCGGTCGAGTAGATCATGGGCCAGGGAGACTTCAATATCAATCTGCCCGATGGCGAGAATTTCGCACCAGCAGATGAGCGCGTGCAGGAACTACTGGCATTGATGCAGCCAGGTCCCGCTGGTGCTGGCACATTTCATCTCGGCCACCCCGGCACAGATCGGGCTGCATGGGACCCGCTCAGAGACGACGATGTAGGCCGTCGGATTCTCCAACAAGCTCGTGAAGCGGCAGAACAGACCCCGCTGCCACAGGTGACAGACGAGATCTATCTCGCCTGCCTGAGCGATGGCAGTCCCGCGGCGATGAATGCCGTCGCGCCAGGGTCGCGTTTGCGCATGGCCCTGTTGCCTTTGGCCGAGTGCCTCGAACCGAACGATGAATTTCTCGGATTGATCGAGCAAGACATCCAGCACACCTTAACCCTGCGCAGCTGGATTCATCCAAACAATGATGAGGGCAAGGACACCTTCGAAGGTCACACGATCTTCAACGACTTATCCTCGACACACACGGCCAGTTTGCTTGTCGCCGCCGACTATCTGCTTGGTGATCGTTTGCTTCCCGAGACGCGTGCGGGAATCCGCCGCGAAGTCCAGCGACGAACACTGGCGCCCTTTCGCCAGCGCATCGAGAGTGGCAAAGACGTCTATTGGTGGGTGACGGTTACCCACAATTGGAATTCAGTTTGCTTGCTGCATACCGTCGGCTGCGCACTGGCTCTACTGGAAGACGCTGCCGATCGTGCCTGGTATGTTGCCACCGCCGAAAAGCTGATTCGCTATTCCGAGGAGGGCTTCACAGAGTCAGGGTTTTATACGGAAGGGGTCAGCTACTGGGCCTATGGCTATGGCTGCTATGTGACCCTCGCTGAGACGGTTCGTGCCGTCACGGCAGATGCGATCGACTGGCTCATCCAACCCTTGGCAGAGCGCATGTCCCACTTCGGACAGCGAATGGAGATACAGGATGGCGTCTTCCCCACCTTCGCCGACTGTCGCCGAGATGTCGATTTGCCTGCGTGGCTCGTGCATTGGCCCAACAACCGCCTCGACGATTCGCGCCAGCACCGATCAGAAGGTGTGGCCATCGACGTTCTATCGGGCAACCCCTTTCGCACATCTCCAACGATTCTGCTCGTGTTGTTCCATCAGGTCGACGTGCGCGCTGCCTATTCTCGTGAGCACGGGTCGCCATGGCGGGATTGGTGGTCGGACGAACAGTTCCTTATCTGCCGTCCACGAGAGGCGGCGCCCATTCACCTGGCATCGACGCTGAAGGGTGGGGACAATGGCGTCAATCACAATCACAACGATCTGGGTACATTCACCGTCCTGATCGGTGATCGTGAGTTGCTCACCGATCCCGGAGCCGAGATCTACACAGAGCGCACCTTTGGCCCCACCCGCTATGAAGGAAATCTGCTCAACAGCTTCGGCCACCCCGTCCCCGTCGTCGCCGGGCAACTGCAGCCACCGTCGAAGAGCGAATACACCAAGGGAATTGGTACAGATGTCACAACTACCGTTATTGCAACGGATTTCTCCGATGACGTGGACGAAGTGGTCCTCGACCTGTCCGGCGCGTACCGGGTTGCCTCTCTTGATGCATTGACACGCACTTTTACCCACGACCGCTCCGGCAAGGGAGCAGTGACGGTCCTGGATTCGGTCACGTTCTCGCAGCCAGAGGATTTCGAGACAGCATTGATTACATACTGCGACTGGTCTCAGAAGCCGGACGGATCCCTCACGATCACCGAGGGGGGGACTGGCGTCGATGTCATCGTTTCCAGCCCCGACGGTGTTCTGATCTTCGATCACGTCGTCATTCAGGAGAGTTCGACACCGACCCGGCTCTGCTGGAGATTCGCCGAGCCCGTCAGCCAAGCCTCGATCCGTATCTCCGTGACACCGAGCGCTGATTGACGCGGCCATTGGCGGCCTGTTGCACGATCGAGGGGCGGCCCGTTGTTTCTCCTGATGTCTAATTCTTCAAGTGAGGAAGTATGAGCGTGCGTCGGTTCCTGCCTTGTCTGTTTATGGGTATGGCGACAAGCAGCCTGGCCCAGGATCTGCCTGATCTGGAAGACCTGCTGGCCCCCCCTTTGTCCGAGCTCATGGAGATGGACGTCTCCCTCGCGTCGGGCGTCGACGAGCCACTGATCGATGCGCCGGCAGCGATGGTTGTCATCAGTGCCCAGGATATTCAACAGCGTGGCTACACGGGGCTGCATGAAGTGCTGCTGGACCTTCCTGGCTTTGATGTCACCGTGACCAATGGCACCCTCTACCTGACAGCTTATCAGCGTGGGTACCGAACACCGCAGACGCAGCGAACTTTGCTGATGATCGATGGTCGCGTCGACAATCACTTGTGGTCGCACGCCGCGCAGATCTCGCGCCAGTATCCGCTGACGAATGTCGAACGTGTCGAAGTACTCTACGGGCCCGCATCAGCCGTGTATGGGCCGAATGCATTTCAAGGCATCATCAACATTCAGACGAAGTCGGGTGCAGGCCTGGAACCCGGTGAGACGGTGACCCGACTGGACGTGCAAGCGGGTAGTTTTGCCACGGGCAGTGTCGACGCCACAACGCAAGGCCGTATGGGCGACGTCACATACAGCGCCACGGCCCGCGTCTTTCGCAGCGATGAAGCCGACCTCTCCGACCGGGGCGGTTTCACAAGCAGCGCCATGCTCAGCAACCCTGCCTTGTGGGGCCCTCTGCTGGACCTCGAGAATGATGGCCATTCCCTGGGCGAGTATCACGACCCCACGGACGATCTGGCATTACAGGCCTCCATCGGCTTCGGCGATCTGAGTGTAGGAGGGTCCCATTGGCGTACCCGAGAAGGGTACGGCGCGTACTATCCGGCGGATCGGGCGCAGAACAACGCGTTCTGGGTCAACACTTCTGACCAGTGGTTCGCGCGCTACGAGGCACCACTCACCGAACAGATCAGAGGGCAGACGTCCATCGTCTACCGCCGCAACACGATCGGCGGGGAATGGGCCGAGGCCTCCCCGGACGGACAGGATGCGTCATGGGTCAGTCTAACCTCGTGGAATTCCGCCAGTGACAGTTGGGCCCTCCGGCAGCAGGTGGAGATCGATGTAGATGAGAATCTACAGTTGCTGACGGGGATGAAATTCGAGCGCAAGGACCTGACGAAGGCCTACGATATTCCAGGATATTGGGACGCCTATTCTTCGGTCAGTCTCGCCGATGACGGCCCCCACGGCGCAGGGGCAGGCATCGGCCACAGTACAGACGAGACCTATCGCCTACCCCCCGCGCCCGCAGCGACTATGCCGGCACTCAATCGCACACTCACCGACGATCTGGGTGGTTTCCTGCAAGCGACGGCAAGCAGCGGGCCGTATCGATTGAATGCGGGCCTTCGCTATGACCACAACTCAGTTTATGGTGGCACGGTCAATCCGCGTCTCTCGGCGATTTACAGATTTGCCGAGCGCGGTTCGATCAAGGCCCTTTATGGTGAAGCCTTCCAGGAGCCAGCGCCCATCCAATTGTGGGGTGGCTGGCAGGGCCGACTGGCCAATCCGGACCTCGACCCGGAGAAGGTGCGTACCGTCGAATTGATCGCCATGTATCAGACAGGACGTGTCCTGTTCGACGCGTCCGTCTATCGAGCGACCTACGACAACGTGCTGAAGGAAGAAGCAGAGAATGCAGGCGAGCGGACCATTGTTGGCCTGGAGCTGCGACCGCGCTTCACGTTGGCGAATCCTATCGCGGATTCACCCGACATCACAGGTCACTTTTATTACACCCTTACGCAAGCGCGCAGCAGCATCCGCTATGACCCCGAACTGGCCGACTGGATAGATAGCGAAACCGACCTCGGTGACATTGCACCCAGCAAGATCCGCGCAGGTCTGGTTGTACCCATCAGAGACCGGGGCAGTGTATATCTTGGCTCCCGTTACGAAAGCGCCAAGAAACTCTACCTGCGCAATCCCTTGCGATGGCAGGGCGAAGAGTTGGATGGATGGATGGTCATCGATGCGGCAGTCAACTTGCATCTTGACCTGGCGACGCTGCGCTTGCGTGTGAACAATCTTCTCGACAACGACTATTTCCACTCGGGTGTCGAAGCGGCTAGCTCAGGCAACGATGTGACCCAACGGTCACTTGGATGGATGAACTCGCTCGTGCCACAGGCGGGTCGCAACGTCCAACTGACTCTTAGTTACAACTATTGAGCCAGTCGATGAAGGGTGTACAGAGATGGCTTGTGGCAACCCTTGTTGCCTGTTTGCTTCTTGCCAGGGCAGATGCTGCACAGACGGCGGTCGTGAATCGCTACAAGGCCGTTTTCCTGTATCACTTCATCGGTTATGTCACGTGGCCTGAAACAAATACGCCGACCTTCCGCATCGCCGTGCTGGGAGATACGGGTGTCACACCACTCTTGCGAAAAATCGCCAGCAGCAAACTGGCCGGTGACCGTCCAATCACGGTCACTGTCTACGACGACCCGCGTACACTTGGCCCCTGTGAGCTACTCTTCGTCACACACGAGTTCGTCGGCTCCTTCGACAACATTTCACGCACGCTGATGGCATCGCACACGCTCACCGTAACCGATGCCATGACGGCACCCTCCATGGCGATTCAGTTTGTAGTCATTGACGATCGTGTGAAATTTGCGATAGATCTACCCACACTGGAGCGGGCCGGGCTGCGAGCCAGCTCCCAACTTCTGAAACTGGCCGTCGACACAGGACCACGACCAGGTGGGGAGGGGATGTGAGATGACTGACGAGTCACCGGTCGAGGAAGACTATCTGGAGTCGCGCTACGTCTGCAAGGAATGCAGCCACCGATTCGAGGTCGGAGAGAGCGCCAGGTTCTGTGCCCAATGCGGCACGCGTGTGACGAGGGTGGGCAAATCTGAGATGGTCGATACACGCCGACGGCTGTCGGTCATGCTCGTCGATGACTCTGCTGTCGCCCGCCACAAGGTGGCCGCCATCCTGCGCAGTTTGGAATGTGACGTCGTGGAGATGACAGGTGGGCAAGCGGCACTGGACAAGCTCGACACAAGTTTGCCCGATTTGCTGATCCTCGACATCAACATGCCACATGTAACTGGCCTGCACGTTCTCGAGCAGGTCCGCAGCGACAAGCGCCATGCCAAGATGCCCGTCGTCATGCTGACGGGTGAGGCAGACGGCAAGGTCGTCGCGCGAGCCATCGCGCTGAAGGCAGCTGACTACATCCGCAAGGACGATCCCGTGGGATCAATCAAGGATCGATTGTCAGAGCACCTGAAGAAGCTCGACCGGTCATGATCTCCTTCGGCGAAATGCCGATTCGTCGCAAACTCGTCGGCATACAGATCCTTACTGCCTTTACGGTACTCGTGTTAGTCAGTGCCTACTATGTTGTGGCTGACATCTCCGCCTCCGAGCAAGGCAAGGTGGAGCGCATGAGTACGACAGCGGCGATCCTCGGTACAAACACAGTCTCCGCGTTGCGATTTCTTAGCAACGAGGACGCAGTGAAGACCCTCGCCTCACTGGCGGGCGAACCAGATGTCGCAAGTGCGTGTATCTATGACGCCGATGGTGAAGTGTTCGCGACCTATCCAAGTGATGTGATGGCAGCAGACCTGCCTGCACCTCAGGGTCACTCGCAGGAGTTTGTCAATGATCACCTGCTGCTGTTCCGCCCGATCATGGACGGAGAAGAGCAGGTTGGGACGGTCTTCCTTGACGCTGATATGAGCGATCTGAGCGAACGAGTCGAACGATTCGTACTCAGTGCCCTGCTCTTGATGATCGGTGGCGTAGGCGTCGCGGCCCTGCTTTCTACGCTTCTTCAACGTCATATTTCCCACCCCGTCTTGTCTCTTGCACAAGCGACACGCCAAGTCACAGCCACCGGCGACTACTCCCAGCAAGTCGAAAGGAAGACGGGAGGCGAAATCGGCCAACTCTATGACGATTTCAATGCCATGCTCGAGCAGATTCATACCCGCGACGGCGAGCTGCGAAAAGCACAAGAAATACTTGAGAGTCGTGTCGAAGAGCGGACACAGGAATTGTCGCAGAGCAATGAGGCGCTGCAGGAGGAGATTCAGCGACACCGGGAAGCGCGTTCGACCATTCAGTCGATCAATGAGGATCTGATCAGCGCCCGCGACAGCGCCTTGGAAGCAAGTCGAGCCAAGAGCGAGTTTCTCGCCAACATGAGTCACGAGATTCGCACACCGATGAATGGCATCATCGGCATGACTGAATTGCTCACCGACACACGGCTCACAGCGACGCAAAGTCACTATCTGGATACGATCAGTATTTCAGCAGACGCTTTGCTGAATCTGATCAACGACATCCTTGATCTGTCCAAGGTGGAATCGGGCAAGTTGGCCATTGAGGAGGTGGAGTTCGTCCTGTGGGACGTCGTCAACTCGGTGATGAAGCTGATGGCCGTGCGGGCCCACGAAAAGGGACTCGAGCTGGCGTGCAGTGTCGATCCAGATGTGCCTGACCGTATGATCGGCGACCCTGGACGGCTGCGGCAGATCGCCGTGAATCTCGTCGGCAACGCGATCAAGTTCACCAATGTTGGCGACGTCGTTGTGCGATTTGCCCTCGTGGAAAAGTCTGACGAACTCGTCAAACTACAAGCATCGGTCAGCGATACGGGCATAGGCATCGATGCTGAACAACAAGCGGAGATATTCGAAGCCTTCTCGCAGGGGGATTCCTCGACGACCCGTCGTTTCGGTGGCACCGGCCTGGGATTGAGTATTTCTCGTCAGCTGATCGGACACATGGGTGGCAGTCTCTGGGTAGAAAGCGAACCAGGCGAGGGCAGCACTTTTCATTTCACAGTACAGCTTCGCCCCACTGATGAGAGCGGCGGGCCACGTCTGGAACCAGCCGATCTGGAAGGACTGAGTGTTCTCATCGTCGATGACAACGAGGCGAACCGACTCATCCTCCGGGAGGGTCTTTCCAACTGGGGAATGGATCCTGTGCCGGTGACCAATGGCAAGGCGGCACTGCGGGCCATGAAGTCGGCCCAGGAGGCGGGCAGCCCCTTTGATCTCGTGATTCTCGATGGGATGATGCCAGAGATGGACGGTCTTGAGGTCGCCACGGCCATGAAACAGGACAGGGATCTGAACTCTCCTACCGTGATGATGCTCACCTCCCTTGACGACCCCGACTACATCGACAGAGTCTTGTCTCAGGGTGTTCGCAGCTGTCTGCGCAAACCTGTTGCCCCAACCGATCTACTCAATGCCTTGCTTGCGGCACTCAGAGGCCTGGACGAGAAGGAACGCTCACGGCCTGGAGACTCGATCCCTGTGGGATTGGAATCATTGCGAATTCTGCTGGCCGAGGACAACAAGATCAATCAGCGCGTCGCCATGGGAATGTTGAAAAGCCATGGCCATGTGGTCGACGTTGCGGAGAATGGTCGATTGGCGATCGAGGCGATCCAGGCGGATCCGCAGAAACACGATCTGGTCCTGATGGACCTGCAGATGCCAGAAATGGGGGGCATCGAAGCAACTGGACTCATTCGTGCCTTTGAGACGTCTGCGTCGATCCACATTCCGATCATCGGACTGACAGCAAATGCCATGGAAGGTGATCGACAGATGTGTCTTGACGCCGGCATGGATGGCTACGTGGCCAAGCCAGTTCGTCGCACGACCCTATTCGAAGAGATCGACCGGGTACTGCAAGGCAAGACGGGTGCTGAATCTGGGGATAGGGCGAACCCAGGCGCTGCCGGCGCCCAGTCGCAAAAGCCAATTCTCGACCGCTCTGCCCTTGGGGACCTGGAATCACTCGAAGGCATTGAGGACTTCTCCGTTGCTGACGTGATCGACACATTTGCCACAGAGGGTCGAAACAACGTGACGGCTATGAGCACTGCCGCTGCCGCAGGCAACGAATCGGACCTGCGGCGAGAGGCTCATACGCTGAAAGGAAGTGCTCGAGACCTGGGCACACCTCTACTCGCTGAGGCGTGCCAGCGTGTCGAGGTGGCCGCCGAAAACGGCGATCTCTCCGGTGTATCCGACCTCCTGTCCGACGTCGAGGCGCACTTCTCCGATGCACAGGAAGCGTTGGCAGACTACTTACGCCAACGCCAGACCTGACTCATCCAGGAATTCTCAATGCCATCACCAAGTGATTACGGAATCATCTACAACTGGGATGGAGCCCCCCACGGCTATGCTCAGGTCCCCCAGTCCATGGAGAATTTCCTGCAATCCACCTACGCTCCCTTACAGGATACGCAGGCAGGGGCATTGTTCTGGTGTATTGGCGAACACGCAGCGCGTTGGCAGAGCGATGAACTGGAACTGCTGGGTGATGTGCATAACCGTGTTTACGAGAATGCCCAGAGCTTTACACATACCGAGAACATTCGACGGATGTTGGACCGGGGCGAGGATCCACAGGCAGCACTCGTGCAGCGTGGACGCGACCTGGGACTGCACGTCTACGCTTCGGTGCGGATGAATGACAACCACTTCGGTGGCACGCAACCGCAGGACATGCATCGTCTTCATCACACGGAAAACACACGTCTGCGCCGCGAGCACCCAGAGTGGATGCTGGGCGCTGAAACATCCGAGTGGTATGCCGCTTCATGGAATATGTCAGTCCCCGAAATCCGCGAACATCGCTTCACTCACGTTCGCGAGGCGTGTGAACGCTACGACTGGGATGGGGTGGAGCTCGATTGGCAGCGACACGCCTTTCATCTGCCCGAGGACGAAGCCTATCGCCTGCGCTACGTCATCACCGATGTGCAGCGCGCGGCGAAGCAGTTGGCGCAGCGACTGTCGCAAGAGCGTGGCCGCCCCTTCTACGTCGCCGCTCGGGTGGCGGGCAGTCTGGAAATGTGTCGTCGTATCGGCTACGACATCCCCACCTGGATTGCAGAAGGCCTGGTGGACATCCTCATTCCCGGCGGAAATGCGGGGACGGAGACCGACGCGGATGTGCAGCAATTCGTCGACCTGTGCCAGGGGTCGTCGATCGTCGTTTATCCTGGATTTGATGGCGGCATACCGGGAATGCCCACGGGACCAGAGGCTGCCTCGACACGTGACCGCATGAGTGTCCGCGGCATTGCCAGCAAGTATTATCGTGGTGGCGCCACAGGGATGTATGTGTTCAACTGGCACGCAGATGGCGAAACACGCCGCGAAAACATGACGCAGATCGGCTCAACCGATACGCTCCGACGCACGGACAAGATCTTTGCCGCGACCAATCGTTACATCGTGTACGAGGGCGAGTGGCGCGGTGCCTATCGACGTGATCGGATCCTTGGCGAAGTGCCTGTCGCACTCAAACCGACACTCACGGGCGATGGCCCGACGATAAGCCTCGAGATGGCTGATGATCTCGTCGAGGATCCACCAGCAACCCTGCAGTTGCGACTGCGCTTCAATGAGTGGGTTGACGGCGACAAGGTGACGGTCCAATTCAATGACGATGAATTGTCAGTACCTGACATCACCTATGGCGTTGTCTATGAGCCACACTCGATTGGTGAGGTGGGCCCGGATGTGTGGTATGTCTTTGCCATGGACCCGGCCCAGGTGGCGCTGGGCACACATCGCGTCAAGGTCATTCTCGTCGAACGGCACCCACAGGTGGCATCCGATCTTGTACTGACGGATGTAGAACTCGCCGTTACCTACTAACGACCCAGTGACCTGCTAACGAGACCAACAATCATGACCGACAGAGTCGTCTACTTCAATGGCGAGTTCATTGCCGAGATGGAAGCACGTATCTCGATCTTCGACTGCGCCCTCATGTATGGTGACATGGTCTTTGAGATGACGCGCAGCTTCAAGCAGCAGCCCTATCGGTTGCGCGATCACCTGCAGAGACTCTACGCCTCTCTCGATTACGTGCAGATCGATTGCGGTCTGAGTATCGATCAGATGGAGGCGGCGACACGCGCAACGATCGAGCGGAATCTGCCAGCCCTGGAAGAATACGACTTCCAGATCATGCACGATGTGACGCGCGGTGGCCTGGGACTCTACGACACGATCATCAAGGAGGGCACGGCACCCATCGTATCAATCAACGTGCTGCCACTGGTTCGTCATACGGGGGCCATGGCAGACAAATACCAGGGTGGTGCACATTTCGTCATCACGCCACAGCAATCGGTGCCCGCTCGCTACATCGATCCGAAGGCCAAGAACCGATCTCGCGTCTACTACAAGATCGCCGACCTGCAGGCGGCACAGTTAGAGCCGGGGGCAATGGCCCTGCTCACCGATGAACACGGCTTCGTCACGGAAGGTACAGGGAACAATTTCTTCATGGTCCGTGATGGCCAGATACTCACGCCAAAGGGACATGACATTCTGCGCGGCGTATCGCGCCAGGCCTGCATGGAGCTTGCCCGAAATCAGGGGATCGACGTTATCGAGGCAGACATCTCTCCCTACGATGCACGCGCCGCTGATGAGATATGGTTCACGAGCACAACGATCTGCATGATCCCTGTGACGCGCTTCAATTTTCGCCCCGTGGGCGATGGACAGCCGGGACCCGTATATACCCAGCTGCTCCATGCCTGGTCGGAGGCGGTGGGTGTCGATATCGCCGCGCAAGCAGCCGAGTATGCGCGCTTGGCGCCCAACTGGAAGCCCTGAGTCTCAGGACGCTTCGAACACCTTCTCGGCGGCGAACGTCTCGATCTCGTCGAGGCTATAGCCAAGCTCCTGCAGAATCTCCCACCCATCGGCACCCAGGTCCGGTGGCATCCGGTGCACGCCACTTGGTGTCGAACTCATGCGAATGGGATTGCCCTGCACCTTGAGCGTTCCCGCTGTGGGGTGTTCGAGATCGATAACCATGCCATTTGCCTGAACTTGCTCGTCCTCTGCGGCCTGCTCGAAGGTCTTGATCTCGGCACACAGGATGCCCTGCTGCTCCAGCTGCACCATCCAGGCCGACGTCGTCTGCTCGGCGAAGCGGTCGGCGATGAGCTCGTTGAGGGCGACCCGATTCTCCAGCATCGCTTCGTTTGTTGAGAAGCGTGGATCCGTCGGCAGAGATTCCAGGCCCATGGCCTCGGCGAGGTCCTGAAAACCTGTAGGAGAGAAGGTCGGCGACAACTCGATAAAGTCGTCCGCCGTGCGATAGACACGACGTAGTGCCTTCTCGGCAGCACCGATGTGCCCTTCCGCATCAATGCGGTCCGGGTTCAGCTGCTGCGTGCCATTCCACGTGTTGGCGTGGAATCCCGCACTCAACAGATCCGTCGTCACACACTGACCATCCCCTGTGCGTTCCCGCGCCAGCAGCGCGATCAGAATGGCCTGCCCGAGCAGCAGACCCGCCACGTAGTCTGCCGAGATGCCTGCGGGCGCCGGCATGCCACGATCATCGACGCCATCGAAGAGACCCGACGTGGCGCGTGCCATCATATCGTGTCCACCACGACGCCGATCAACGTAGGGCCCGGCATCTCCCCAACCACTCGAGGTGGCATACACAAGGCGTGGATTCAATCGACTCGCGTCGTCGTAGCCCAGACCAAGCTTCTCCATCGCCCCGGGGCGGAAGTTGTGCACCAAGACATCTGATTGTGTGACGAGCTTGTGCATGATCTGCAGTCCACGATCGTCCTTCAGATTCAGCGCCAGAGATCGTTTGTTGCGATTGAGGCCGGCGAAGGGCAGACTCACATCGCCGACGAAGGGTCCCCATTGACGACTCCAGTCACCCATGCCGGGCCGTTCGACCTTGATCACATCTGCACCAAAATCTGCCAGCAATTGCGTGCACACGGGGCCTTGATACACGTGGGTAAAATCGAGGATTCGAACACCCTTGAGCGCCTGCTCCTGCATGGATGAGTCCAAACTCATCGTCCCTTCCATTCTGGTCTGCGTTTCTCCGCAAAGGCTCTTGGCCCCTCGGCGTAGTCGTCGGACATGCGCAAACGACGCACGGCGGCGAGATCTTCTATCTGTGTATGCGTCAGCGGTGCGGGCGAATCGAGGCTCTGCGTCACCACCTGTTTTGCAGCTTGCACGGCCAGGGGCCCGCATTCCAGAATCTGCGCGACCCAGCGTTCGGCGACATTGATCACGGACTCCTCTTGCGCCACTTCATTGACCAGACCCATCGTGTGCGCCTCCTGAGCGGTCACGAGACGCCCCGTAAGGATCATACTCATGGCAAGATGATATGGCAGGCGGCGGGGTAATTTGAGCACGCCGCCTTTGTCCGCAAGCAACCCCCGCCGTGCCTCAGGCAGGCCCAGTTGTGCCGCGGCACTGGCGACGAGCAGATCACAACCCAGAGCCAGTTCAAGACCCCCACCCACGGCATAACCATTGATCGCGGCCACGATCGGCTTGTTGCACTGTTCGAGGTGGTCAACGCCAGCGTCCGTCGGATGGCGCAGCTCTTCATCGTCAGCATCCTCCACACGCCACTTCAAGTCGCTCCCGGCACAGAACGCGCGATCTCCAGCACCTGTCAGGATGCCCACCCACACGTCGTCATCGTCGCTGATCTGCGCCCACACCTGAGACAACTCCGCTGTCAACGGTGGATGCAGGGCATTCATCACCTCTGGTCGATTCAGGGTCACATAGGCAACGTGCCCCTTCTTTTCGTAGAGGATGTATTGGAACGATGGCAGGGGCATCTGCCTCTCCTGGATTCAAGCGAAACGTGGCGGTCTGTTCCTTGTCGGACTCGACAATCTACTCAAGCGCTTGACCCGGTGTCACCTGCACCGCTCTATCGTGGCTGTGATCTATCGTGTGGGGGGGACCGATGGTGTCTTTCGCAGACCGACCAGACCCGGATGCTAGATCGGCCAGAAATCTTGTGATCCATGGAGGAGGTTCCGCATGACCGACGCAAGCCAGCTCGAGCAGATTACGCGGTATGTCAACGAGCACGCCCGCCCGCTGGATCGCGCTCGCTTTCAGCATGCCCTTGCGGACGCACAGGCGCAGAACGTCGTCGACGAACTTCTACACTTTCAGAATGAGGATGGTGGTTTCGGTCACGGTCTGGAAGCAGACCTGCGACTTCCCGCCTCGTCACCGATCTGCACGTGGGTCGGTCTGCAGCGACTGATTGAAGTCGACGTTGGTCTGGAAACCGGGATCGTGCAGAGGGCCCTGAACTATTTGCAGGCCACCTATGATGTCAGCGCAGGTCGCTGGCTGCCCGTGGACCGAAGTGTCAACGATCATCCCCATGCAGCGTGGTGGCACTATGACGAAGAGAAGGGCGGAACCCCCATCCACGAATCACCGTGGAATCCAACGGCGGCACTGACGGCGTTCATGTGGCATTACGATGCGTCGGGACCCGACTCCCCCGCGGAGTTAACGGAACGTGCCATCGCCTACCTGCGTCAGCAGGCTGATACAAAGGTGGAGATGCATGAACTGGCCGTCCTTGTGCAGCTGGCCGCACTCGCACCACAGCCCTATGCAACAGATCTACAGAATCTGACCCTCGCCGCCGCTGAAGGCGTTGTGCAGACCGATCCAGCGCAGTGGTCGAGCTACGACGCGCAGCCACTGACCTTCGTCCAGTCACCGCAGCACTATTTGTACTCGCCCCTGCGCGTGCATGTCGAGGCCAATCTCGGCTACTGGCTCGAGACGCTGAATGCGGATGGAAGCTGGGACCTGCCCTATCAGTGGTATCGTGATGATGAAGTCTTCCAGCGTCTCAAACCCGAACTCACAGCAGTCTTCACAGTCCAACGCGCGATCCAGTTGCGTGCCTTTAAGCGACTTTAGTCCGCCTGTCGTCCTATCCATGCAGGCCTCTCTCACTCATCAGGTTTCTCTCATTCCTTTGGGGAGCACATCCATGCCCACGATCCGCCAGTCTCTGCTCTGCCTCGTGCTGTTTTGTCTGACAGCGTGTGGCGGAGGGATTGATCTCAACAGCCACTGGCGTGATCGTGAGCTTGTCATCGACGGTGCGGATGCTGATTGGGGTGAGGGCCGCTACATCCTCGAGAATGTGCCGATCAGCATCGGCGTCATGAACGACGTGGATCACCTGTATCTGACGATGGTGACAGGTGACCACGACCTGCAGACACTGATCGCCATGCGCGGTCTGGAGCTCTGGCTAGATCCCAAGGGCGCCAAGAGGCATGTCTTCGGGCTGCGGCTGCCTGGGACGATACGTCCCGGTGAGCATGGCGAGATGCCCTTCGGCCAGATCGCTACGCCCTGGGATGGGTCTACGGGCGTGACACAGCCAGGTAGAGGACGGGGACGAGGCGCAGGACGTAGCATGCGCACGATGGATCCGAGACGCTTGCAAGCGCTGTTCGATTCGATGACAGGCAGCAGGATTCGTGTTCTTGAATCGCCTGAGGATGAGGGCTGGGAGACATCCGCTGGTGTCGCCGATGCGATTCAGGTCAAACTCACCTACGACCGCGGGCGTCTCGTCTACGAGGCGCGTTTGCCGCTGCAATACCTTGGTGATCCCAAATACACCATCGCCGCCACAGCCAAGACACATGTTGGCGTGGGCTTGAGGATCCCCACCTTCCTGCCTCAACACCTGCAGAACATGCGCGATCCAAGAAGCGGCTTGGGTGGTGGCAGAGGCGGCGGCATGGCTGACCCCAGTATGGGGGGAGGTCGCAGTGGAATGACGGGGCGCAGCGGCGGTGGCGACTCATCAGGTGAGATCTTCGAGCAATGGGCACGAGTGCACATGGCCGAGGGCCCGCAGCCGTGAGGCCAGTCTAGGTCACCGCGTAGCGGACCAGCTTCTCTTCGTCCACGACCACACCAAGACCCGGACCATCGGGCACGGCGATCGAGCCACCTTCAAAGACGAGTTGTTCCGTCAACACATCGTCCACGAGTCCGTGATAACACGTATCACTCGGTCCTGAAAAGTTCGGTGTCGCCGCAGCAATCTGCGTAATCGCCGCCGTCTTCAGCCCCAGATCGTGGGCACAGTGCATCAGACAGGGCACGTCGAACCCTTCTGCTACACGGGCCACCTTCTGCACTGTGAGCAGACCACCGGCGGCGGGTGTGTCCGGCATGAGCGCATCGGCGGCGCCCGCCACAAGCAGATCCGCCACACTGCCGGGCCCGGCAACCCCCATGTTCACCAGCACCTGTGTGCCCTGTTGGCGCATCTGTACCAATGCATCGAGGTGCTCGCGCCCCACGGGATCCTCAAAACGCGTGACCCCCACATCACGCATGCGCTGCATCTGTTCGACACCGATGTCGACGCTATAGCCGGCATTCGCATCGGGACGCAACTGTGCCTGGTCGCCCATTTCCTGCACGATGGCGGCGGCGATGGCCAGATCCAGCTCTGCATCAGAACCAGCCTTGGTCTTGATCGACGTGAATCCCCAGCGTTCATAGTAGATCCGCGCCGTCTGAGCGGATTCGGCAGGTTCCTTGATACCCATACACGCCGTGAATTCAGCACGGTCTCGCACACGTCCACCGAGCAACACGTGCACGGGCAGGCCCGCCACCTTGCCGAGAAGATCCCACAGAGCCATCTCAATGCCGGACGCGGGTCCTGTGCCGATGCCGGCCTGAGCGATCATCGCCTGAGCGCCTTCGATATTCAGCGCCTCCGCACCATGAAAAGGAGCGATGTCGGCCGCCGACAGAGCACCCGTACCTTCGCCCCACCCAGTGATCCCCTCGTCAGAATCGATACGCACAATCAACGCCGTCGCGCCGAGGGTGCCCGCATTCTGCGTGGCGTCACGACTCGATCGGGGCCGACCGACATAAGGACCCACGGGCGCCTCGTAGGGAATGAACACGGGATAGGCGGTCATCTGTTTGATCTTCATCCTGACATTTCTCCTGAGACTTTGCAGTCGTGGCAGCGAGGCAGATGTGCGAAATGTCGGTCTGCGTCGCCTGTCGATCCAGTCATCCCTCGCCCGGCCCGTTGCCCACACGGACGAACTTCGGGTACACTGACGCAGGAGATTGTCTATGACCCCGCGCGACCGTTTTATCACCGCCCTCGAATGCCGCCCCCTCAAGGGCCGCGTCCCCACCTTCGAACTGGTGTTCTTTCTCACGATGGAAGCCTTCGGCCGCGTGCATCCATCGCATCGCAGCTATCACCAGTGGGACCAGATGGAAGAGGCCGAGCGTGAGCTCCATCGCCGCGACATGGCGGACCTCTACATACAGACGGCGCGTCGCTTCGAGCACGACGCCATCTTCCTGCACCCGAATCCGGGCAACGACGAGGAGACATTCCGCCTGATCGACCGTGTCCGCGAAGAAACGGGCGACGAGTTCTTCCTCATGCTTCACGGCGACGCCACGTATTCGGTACCCTCCGGTGTAGACATGACCGAATGGTGTGCACGTGCCATGGAGCAACCCGAGCAGGTACGAGGCGACGCCAGCCAGCGTGTGGACGAAGCCCTCGAACGCGGCCAGCGCCTGGCTGACCATGACGGCATCGACGGCTTCGCCCTGTGCGCCGATTACTGCTTCAACACAGGGCCGTTCCTGTCACCGGACTGGTTCGATGACTTCGTCACACCCTATCTGCACAGACTGGTCCGCGGCTATCGCGATCAGGGTCACTACGTCATCAAACACACAGATGGCAATATCATGCCCATCCTCGATCGCCTCGTGGAGGCAAACCCTCACGCGATCCACTCCCTCGATCCACAGGGGGATGTCGATATGGCCATCGTGAAACAGATGGTTGGCGATCGAGTGTGCCTCATTGGCAATGTGAATTGTGGCCTCCTCGATTCGGGCACCGACGAAGAGTGCATCGAATCCGCGCGCTACGCCCTGCGCCATGGCATGCCCTGTGGTGGTTACATCTTCTCCACGAGCAACTGCGTCTACACGGGGATGCGCCTCGAACGCTACGAGCTGATCCTCGATGTGCTGCGGCACGAGGGAGTCTATGAGTGAGTGCAGATGAGTGGGAGTGAAGTGAGATCTGACCCTCGCTTAGCAGGAATTCTGTGAAAATCAGGTGATCCTGCTCGGTGCCGACCGGCAGAGGATCCGTGCCTTTTGCTGGTTGTTGCGCCATTTCTCCGGTGATTGTTGCGCCGTGAATCGCTTCACCGACCATCATAGACGTCCTATAATTCGTGTATTTACAGCCTTTTACAGCAAATACACTGAATTCTATCGGCGGCGATTCTTAACATTACACGCGCGTGTAAACTTCAGCACCCCCCACTATAGAGCACATCACTGTGCAGCTTCTGCTACCAGCACTGGCCACCATCTGAAGGAGCATCCATGTCGTCCCAACCGGGCATTCTCGACAGTGTCCCCCCTCTCGCTCGTCACCTGTCTTTCAGGTTGGCGTCAGATGTCGCACCCGATGAACTGGCGACCACGCTCCGAGCTCTCGCCGGCAGCGTAGACGGCAAGCAGATCGTCGTCGGCATCGGCCCCGCGACAGTGGCCGTCGTGCAAGGCGACATCCTGCTGCTGCGTCCCTTCCCCCACATGATCGGCGCCGGTGTCAGCATTCCCGCCACCTCCGCCGCCTTATGGTGTTGGTTACGTGACGACGACAGGGGCGTGCTGCTGCACGAGACCCGGCGGCTGAAAAAATTGCTGAGCCCCCTGTACGAAATCACCGACGTCGTCGATGCCTTCATGTACAGCGACAGCCGCGACCTGACCGGGTATGAGGATGGCACAGAGAATCCAGAGGGCGTGGATGCCATCGCTGCCGCCATCGTCAGCGATGCCGGCTCGGGCCTGGATGGCAGCAGCTTCGCCGCCGTGCAACGCTGGATCCACGATCTGGATCGATTCGAGTCAATGACCACCAGACAGCAGGATCACATCATCGGACGCCGGCACTCAGACAACGAAGAGCTCGAAGACGCACCAGCATCGGCGCATGTAAAGCGCACAGCGCAGGAGGATTTCGACCCCGAGGCCTTCGTCGTGCGACGTTCCATGCCGTGGGCGGCGGCGGATGAGGAAGGACTCATCTTCCTCGCCTTCGGTCATTCCTTCGATGCCTTCGAGGCCTTGATGAAGCGCATGGTCGGTGCTGACGACGGCGTCGTCGATGCCCTCTTCAGCTTCACTCGACCCGTGACGGGAGACTACCTGTGGTGTCCACCAATGAAGGGCGATCGACTCGATCTGCGCGCCATCGGACTCTAGCCATAGCACAGGTGCCGGGGCTCGAGATCTCGACGTCTCGACTTCGACCGCCTACGTTGTTTGTGTTTGACCTGGCGCAAGGCGAGGCCTCAACGCAATCGCTGATTCGAAAATGAAAGAGTTCGCTGCCATGCCATTTCCAGGTCTACTTGTGGTCATATGCCTGGTCACCTGGCTGGGGGCCACCGACGCGAGTCCGGAAGCCCAACCAGATATCGGCCTGACACCGGACCCGACCCCTGAAGAGATCACGGGGACTCTGCGCCTCGGGTCTCATGTAAAGCTCTTCCTGCCGAATCTGCCCTACCTGGCCATTTCACACGCGATCAATGCTGCCCTCGTGCGACCCGCAAACAACGAGAAGGGCTGGCAGTACGACCTGGCCATCAGCCACCAAAGCATCGATGACCGGATTTGGGAATTCGATCTGCATCGGTCAGCTCACTTTCAGGATGGCACACCCTTCGACGCCGATGCCGTGCTCCGGAACATGGCGTATTTCGTGCGCGAGCCCTTCAAGTTCACAAAGTTGAGCTCCATCCTTGAGCGGGTCGAAAAGGTCGATGACTACACGGTTCGCTTTCATCTGAGCGAGCCCTACGGTGTCTTTTTGCACGATGCCATGTGGCTGCAATTCTACACCGAACCCTACCTGCAGAAATTCGGTTGGAACGGCAAGCCGACGTGTCCGAATCTGGCCGAGCCAGGGCCGTACGGAATGGGCCCCTATCGGCTTCACCGTGGCTATGTGGAGGGAGATCGCAGCGCGTCCGAGGTCGTGCTGATCGCTGATCCTGACTACTGGGGTGCAGTGAAAGCAAAAGTCGATACGATCACGATCTACACCGAGCTGGGAATCGCCGAGGCGCGCGATCTGGCCCTGTTCGCCGAAGGCTCTGTCGATCTAACCCCCGTGCCATTCGCTGATCAGGTTCAGACGGTCACATCGCCCTTTGCGAAGCTCGCCGTTGCGCCCTCGATGAATAACTACGCCATGCACTTCAACATGCTGAACGGCGATCCGGCGCTCGTGGATGATCGGATCCGGTTTGTCATACATCATGCCATTGATCAGGAATACCTGCTGAATCTGTCCATGCTGGGCGAAGGAGCCCTGTCGCCGACGATGGTGTCACCGAACTTCTATCAGGTCGGCTCGACCATCGACTCTATGGCAGAGTACTTCGATGACTACGTGCAGCGGCACGACACAAGTACCGAAGCCCTGCGTCACCTCGTGGCTGGCTACCAGAGCGAACGGGGTCTGAACCCGAGTGAGCCATTGCGGCTTGTACTGTATGCGCAGGAGAGCTTTCTCTTCCTGATTCGTGATATTCAGTATTTTCTGCGTCAGGTGAACATAGAGCTATCCGTCGAGGTGGTTGGCAGTGAAAAGATGGTATTCCGTGAACTTCTCAGTACCTGGCAGAATGAGAACGAGCAAGCGTGGGACCTGTTGCTGTGGGGGAACTACGATTGGTACAAACACCCGTGGGCGGCATTCTTCGTTTACCGGCCAGGCACGGCGTGGTGCACGATCCCAGCCACGGCCGAATTGGTTGACTTCACCGATCGTCTCGTGCAAACCCATGTCGAGTCTGCTGCGTACCGACCCTTGCTGGCCGACTTCATCCGTCATGTCTACGAACGCAACTACATGCTCTTCCTGCCGACACCGAACAACGTGTATGCCGTGAACAAGGAAGTCGTATTCAATCCCGGACGATCGGCCTTCGTCTACCTGCGCGATCTGGAAGTGACGGCCTATCACTGGTCGATCCGCGGGTCGGCGGCGTACCCGGACGAACGCCTGCGACCCCGCCAGGTGAACCGCCAGGGTCTGCTGGAGACAACGCATTGAGCAGAGACGCTGGCACATCAATACAGGAAACGTCGTCTGACGATCCCGACCGCGACCGCTCGCTCTCCCGCCGGATCACGTGGCTGTTGATCGCCGCTTCAACACTTCTGATCGGCCAAAGCCTGTTCAATCTGTCGAATCTCGAGGACGTGGATCAGTCAATCGTCACCGTACAGGAGACGGCCAACAATCTCGAGGAGTTGGCACGTGAAATCTCCACGCCCATTGCTGATATCCGCATGCTTTCGATGGAATTGGTGCTCGCACCCAACCAGGCCCTGGTCCGGGCGACGGCGGCGAAGCTCGATATGCGGATCGAGGAACTGGAGGCGGTCCTGTCCGAGTGGAGTGAACGACTCGATGCAGCCGACGCTGTCTCTGCGGGGAGGGAGGAATTCAGGGCAATTCAGATCACCTGGAATCGATACCACGAGGCCGTCGGAAAGACACGATTCTATATCGAGGAGGGGATTCGAGTTGCCGCATTCATCAGTGTCACGCAGCAGGAGAAGGAGCAATACGACGCTCTGCAGCTCCAGTTGGCCGCCTTCTCGAATACGCAGATCTCACGAAGCCGGCAGGTCTACGATGCAGCACAGGAAAACTCGACCATCGCCCACTACACCCTGGTGGCCACGGGCGTGGCGCAGGTTTTCATCCTCATCACGATCCTGCTGCTCGTCTACCGCATGTTCCGCACGTACATGCTGGCGTCCGAGGCCCACCGGCATGAACTGGCGCAAGCGAAGGAACTTGCCGAAGCGGCAACGGAGGCCAAGGGCGATTTCCTGGCCAACATGAGCCACGAGATTCGTACACCGATGAACGCGATCATCGGCATGGCGCACCTGGCATTGAGAACAGATCTGGACACCAAGCAACTCGACTATGTGTCCAAGATCCAAAGCTCGGGACGACACCTTCTTGGTATTATCAACGACATTCTCGATTTCTCCAAGATCGAGGCGGGCAAACTCGATATTGAAGTCGTCGAATTCTCTCTCGATGAGGTGATGGAGAATGTGGCCTCCCTGATCGGGCCGAAGGCGTCCGAAAAAGGCCTTGAATTACTCTTTGACGTGGCGCCGGATATGCCGCGACATCTACGAGGTGATCCCTTGCGGCTGGGACAGGTCCTCATCAACTACGCCAACAACGCTGTGAAGTTCACCGAAACCGGGCAGATCGTCCTGCGCGTTAAGCCGGTTCGTGATGAGGAGGATGTGCTCACGGCCCGATTCGAGGTCCAGGATACGGGCATCGGACTGACTACTAAGCAGATAGGGCGTCTGTTTCAATCGTTCCAGCAGGCCGACACATCCACGACTCGGCGCTTTGGCGGAACCGGTCTGGGCCTGACCATCTCGAAAAGCCTGGCCGAGTTGATGAATGGCGAGGTCGGAGTGGAGAGCAAGTTTGGTGAGGGCAGCACGTTCTGGTTCACGGCAGAATTCGGCGTGTACGAAGCGAAAGAAGGTGCCCTTGCGATCGAACCCGATCTGCGCCACCGGCGTGTCCTGGTGGTAGACGACAATCCCTCTGCCCGACAGATCATCTCAGAGATGCTGGATTCCATGACCTTCCGCGTGGACGAGGCAGCTTCGGGAGAAGAGGCGCTGGCCTTGGTTACGTCAGCGCGGGACATCGATCCCTATGAGATCATCTTCATCGACTGGCGCATGCCACCAGGCATCGATGGCGTAGAGACCATCCGCAGAATGGCGCAGTTGAGCCCGCCGCGGCCACGACCGGTGATGGTCACCGCCTATGGCCACACGGAGCTGATCGAGAAGGCCCACGATGCAGGTATCGACATCACTCTGATCAAACCGGTGAATGCATCACAGTTGCACGATGCGGCGATGCACGCCCTGCGCGGCGAGGCCGGCGACACCGCACAGCTGGCCGCATCCACGCAGACCGAGGGCCTCGACTTGTCGCCGATCCAGGGCGCCCACCTCCTGTTGGTCGAAGACAACGAGCTCAATCAGCAAGTAGCTCTCGAGTTACTGCAGGATGCAGGCTTCGCCGTCGATCTGGCCGAGAACGGACAGATCGCCGTCGAGATGGTAGGCGCCGGTTCATACGATCTGGTCCTCATGGACATGCAAATGCCCGTAATGGATGGCCTCACAGCGACGCTCGAGATTCGTGCCGATGAGCGCTGGGGCGAACTGCCGATCGTTGCCATGACGGCCAATGCGATGGTCGGCGATCGCGACCGCTGTATCGCGGCAGACATGAACGATCATGTGCCCAAGCCAATCGATGCCGAGGCACTGCTCGGGACGCTCCTTCAGTGGATCCCGCCGGGTGATCGAGATCCCGTACTGCCCGTGGCCCCGGCAGAGAATCTCGACATTGAATCAACCGATCAGCTAGATGATGTGATCGAATCTCTCCATCAAATCGATGGGCTCGACGTCGACGCCGGGCTGAAACGTGTGGTGGGGAAACGGGCCTTTTACGAGAGACTGATCAGAGGGTTCGTGGATGGCAACGAAGCGGCGCCGTCGACACGGCCAGGACGCAACTCTCAGCCGGAGGAGTCGACGCCGCGCAACGATCCATCCACTCCCTCAAGGGTGTGGCGGGCACACTGGGGGCGGTGGAACTGCAGCGAAGATCCCAGGTTCTGGAGACGACAATCGGCGATGGGGGTGACGGGGACCAACTCGACGCGTGCCTGGCTTCCGTGGCTGAGGAATTGGATCGAATGGTCGACGCCATGCGACAGGCACTGAGCACGAACGAGCCAGATGAGCAACCAGACAGTTCGCGTGAACCTGAGTCGGCGAGTGCTCTCGATTTGCCTGGACTACTCACTACCCTCGAAGAGCAGACCGCGCGCGTCGCCGAACTCCAATCGACACTCACGATCAATGAGATCGAGGAGTTCGCGTCCCAGATGAGAGATCTCGGAGATCAGCACCGCTGCCAGCCACTGTCAGATTGGAGTGGCGAGTTGGCAGATGCGGCCAGTATGTTCGACGCCCAACAGATGGCGCTGCTACTCTCTATGTTCGGCGATCTTCATCGACGTTTGGCGAATGGCTGATGCAGGCCAGGCTACACCCACCGTCGCCGGAGACAATAGCGCCGAGAGGGTGTGTGTGATGCGCCATGGACCTCACCGACACAGGCCGGTGATATCAACGAGATAGGTCTGGACCGGGCGCCCCGATTCGCCACCCCAGTTGCTACCGACGAGGACCTTCATCCCGTTGGGCGACACGGATCCATAGTTCTGGGCGCTGTAGTCGGTGTTGTTGTTTGGAATGACGGCCAACCGTTCCACGATCGGCTGTGTGTCCCAGGCGAGTTGGACGGCGATCACTTCGTTTTCGTACGGCGGTGTGTGCGCTTGCAGGTAGGCCCACCCCGGACGTCTGATGTTGCGAGTACCCGTGTGTGATCCGGCCGGGCCGACGGCGGATCGACGCAGCAAATGCGGGTTCGTAGGTGACGCCATCGAGGAACATGTTGCAGCCCCCATGACAGATGGATGAGCGTCATATCGGCGTTCCAATTTTGATACTTCATGTAGTTGTTGCGACAGGCGACGTATGCGTGACGACACTGCCACACGGTGTGCCAGAGCTATCAGCGGAACCTACTCAGCCTCGCCAACGAATGGCCCTCACCTTGGCCGCACGCCGCCACAAGACCAAATGTCGTGATCGACAGGAAGAGGCCTAATCCGCAGGTATTCGGTCTCATGGATCTTGCGGAACGGTCACTGCCGTTGCTACCAGTTTCCGCCGCGCTCCCATCACTACGCATCGCAATCGCATCTGGGCTGTATCTCCTGGCCCCCTAGCGATACGTATACAGCATGCCGTAGATGATCAGCCCAACCAGAGCCAGGCCGATCGTTACGGCACTGAAGCCGAAGATGCGAATCCACCGCATGCGGCGCGTCGACACGGGGCCAGCCATGCGTGCCTCTGGGTCGGCTGAGGCCATCAGGTCTGCATGCTCGCCCGGCTTGTCATGCGCCAGTTCATCCAGGGCGACCCGTCCGGTAAAGATCACCGGATCCATGGGAAACTTGTCCGGCCGGAAATGGGTGTTGAAGAAGTGGATCGTGAAAATGAAGGCCGTTGCCAGCAAGGCCTCGTCGCTGTGGATGATGGTCGCCACGTTGACGGCCCAGCCCGGCATGAAACGGGTGAAGAACGTGGGGAACCACAGGATCAATCCTGTACCGCCGATGATGAAGACGCCCCAGAATACGGCGAAATAATCAAACTTCTCCCAGTAGGTGAAGCGGCCATATATCGGGCGCTCACCACGTCCAAAGAACCAGCGCAGATTCTGCCACAACTGGATCGCGTCCGCACGGTTGGGTAGCATCGAATTCTTGTCGGTCAGGTACGCGATCCAGCCCTTTCCGGTCTCGCGCCGCTGACGTACTACCTGCGCAAGGTGGTAGGCGAACAGACCGAGCAGAGCGACGGCGGCGATCCGATGTAACACCCCCGTCACCTCGAAGCCGCCTAGCCCATGGGAGATCACAGACGCCCACCCCATGTAGGAGAACTTGAGCGTCATGCCCGTGATGGTGAGGGTGAAGAAGCTGACGATCATCACCAGGTGCATGAGCCGCTGCTGCGTCGTGAAGCGCAGGTAGTAGCGGTCAGGGACGGTCTGCTTGAGAGGTCGCCAGCTCTCCCGCGTGCGCCACAGACGGAACAGCCACAGGAGGGTGTGCAGGAGGAAAACACTCAGCGTGCCCACCAGCAGACTCGTCATGAAGACCCAGGCGTAGTAGAGATAGGGATACTTGTCGGGGTCGTGGTGGGTGGCATGCGTTAGATAACCGGCGAACTGCCGCTGTGCGCCGGGATGACAGTTGGCACATGTTCCGACCACATTGTCGTGACTCAGTGTCGACGCCGGCCACTCAGGCGAGAGAATGTTGTGCGTTCCGTGGCAATCGTAGCACTTGGCGGCACCCTCGTCGCCGAGGCGTGACACCTTGCCATGCACGGTCTCGAAATAGGTCTCTGACTCAGATTCGTGGCAATTACCACACTGCTGCATCATGCTCGTGCGGAAGCCCGCTATATCGGTGCGGCTGATCTGATGCGATGTGTGGCAGCTCTCACACGAGGGCAACTGTGCCGCATCGGCCGTGCCATTGCCGGGCCAGTGGATGCTGGTCTTGAAGGTCTCCTCGATCCCCTTGTGACAGGTGCCACACGTAGCGCCCAGATTGCGCGGATGAATGGAGGATCCCGTCGAATCCGCAGGCAACTCGTGGTGCGGCGTGTGGCAGTCGGCACAGGTGGCAGACACGACCAGTCCCGCCTCAATCAGCCCCTTCCCATGGATGCTGTTCAGGTAGCTGTCTACCACGTCAAGCTGACCATTGATGCGCAGCGCCGCCTTCTCTCCCTCTGCATGGCATTGGCCGCACAACTGGGGCACATTGCGTGCGAAGGTCGGGGACGTGGGGATGTCGTGTCCCTGGGTGGCGCAGGCGGCGTGACAACTCAGGCACGTGGGCGCATCGACATCGCCCGCCACGGCGAGCCGGCCGTGGGAGCTGTCCTTGTATTCGGTGGCCACATCTGCATGACAGACACTGCAGTCCACTGGATCGGTGATCGCCGCGCAGGGCCGGTCGATGACCGTACTGACCTGACTGTGGCATTGGGCACAGGCGACGCTGCTGTGGGCGGAGGCCTCGTGGGCAGCGGCGTCGACGAAGAGCGAGATCTGCTCACCGTCACGTTCCACCGCCAGGTCGGGATCGGCGTGGCAACGCAGGCACTCCTCGCGTGCCACACGGTGTAGATCGAGGGGTGTGCGCCGGATCTTATGTGGCCGGTGACAGTCGATGCACGACGGGATCTTGTCGGGCTCCGTCTCCCACAGCTGACCGGCGATGACCTGTACGTGGACCTGTTCGATCCGCGAATGGCACTGCGTGCACGTCTCGGCAACACGGGTCGGGTTGATCGACGATTCGGGGTGATTCATGTCGAGGATGAGGTGCGACTCGTGGCACGACGTGCATACGGCCGTCACTCGCAAGCCCTGCTTGTACAGGCCCTCGCCATGAATCGACAACGAGTAGTTGGCGAGGATCTCGTGCTCGGCAATCTCCCGCCGCTGGGAGACTTCGGTGCCTTCCTGGTGGCAGGAGCCACACAACACCGGCACGTTCATCTTCTCTGTGGGCGACCTGTCGTCGTCGCTGGCGAGAATGTCATGGTCGCCATGGCAGTCGATACACCCCGGGGCCAGTGGATCGCCCTGCAGGGCCGCCCGGGCATGCACGCTGCGCGCCTGGCTCGCCGTGGCATCCTGATGGCAGTCGCCACAGACCTCGATCTCGATCTCTTCTGTGTTCGGCAGAGGCACGGCGTGGCCGCGATGACACTGGACACAGCTCGCCTGTAGAGGGCCGCCTTCGATCTGTGCGCCATGAACGCTGGCACTGATCTGCTCGAGTGCGTCGTCGTGACAGTCGGCACACAGCCCATCGGCGGCGCCGCTGTGAATGGGAGAAAGGGGGTCATCGGCAGGTAGAATGTTGTGCATACCGTGGCAGGTGATGCAACCATCGGCGGGTGCACCCTCGTCAGCAAGCCAACTGCCGTGGGCCCCGGCAAGGGTTTCCTCTGCTGTGTCATCGTGACACATGGCACAGTCCACCGGCTCCAACGGATCATCGTGCAGGTCCTCGACGCCGCTCAGATCCTCGTGGCAATCGATACACTCGAGAAAGCCATGCACGGAGTCATCGAAGATGGCGGGATCGATGTAGAGCTCGTCCATCGAGTCGTCGTCATGACAGTCGTAACAGGCATCACGGTCCTGGGCGAAGGCCCCTGGTATCCCGACAGCGAGCCACATCGTAACGACGAGAAGGCGTCGCGTTCTCGACCACCCAAGCTGGCATCTACTCATAATGTGTCTTCTTCCTGTTCCGCTTGTAGACGTTCCAACTCGCGGGGATGCTCGTGGCGCATCTCTTCGTCCGACAGATGACCGTCCCACCAGACGAGACTCATGGGATAGACATCTGGATTGAAAATGACCCAGTAGAAGTGCCAGACCACGATGGCCAGCGTCGCCAGCCACGCCTCATAATAGTGCACGACCGTAGCCAGATCGAAGCCCCACTTCGGGATGAGCAACAGGACTTCGGTCTCGAACCATAGGGCGAATCCAGTGATGGCCATGACAGCACTGCCCCAGACGAGGGCCCAGTATTCGGCCTTCTCGATATAGCCAAACCGGTCGAAGGAAGGGCGGTCAGCTCGTTTGCCCACGAAATACCCAAACATCTGCGCCACGTCGCGCGCGTCCTGAACCTTGGGTCGCATCTGACCCAGTTGTTCCCGGCCGCGGGCGGTGACGACGATCCAGACGAGGTGATAGAGACACACGGCAACCATCACCACACCGGCAATCCGATGGATGACCCGCCGCGTTTCCTC
>JABJJN010000028.1 GCA_018660835.1 Gemmatimonadota bacterium
GGACGGGCCCAACTCGATCGTCGACGGATCAGACACCTCGAACCCAGCCTGCTGAAGAATCTGACGCACGATCTCAGCCTGGATGTAACCAGACGCCCAGTTCGCACGACACATCGTCAACGACACACCATCACCAGGCAACGCCGACTCGTCTTCGGCATAGGCGCCGTCACCGATGTCGTCGTAGGAGACCGTGAATGCGGTACCGAAGTACTTGCCGTTCAGTGCCGCCAGGGTGCCGTCGTCCTTCATGGACTGGATGGCCTCGTTGAACGCACCCACCAGGTCGCTGCCTTCAGTGAAGGCCCAACCCAGCGGATCCGACTGCAGGGAGTCGGGGAGCATGTCCACGGCGTCTGCGTTCTCACCCTGGTAGCCCTGACCGGCCACGTCGTCCATGATCACGGCGCACACGTCACCGGTGATCAGGGCCTGCACGGCAAAGGCGAATGACTCGAATGCCACGATCCGGTCCTCACCGACCACGTTCACTGAAAGGTCGTAGTTGGTGGTTCCAGTCTGCGAACCGACGTTGCAGTCCGCCGCCTCGAGGTCGTCACGAGAGCCAATCTCCGAGTCACCCTTGGCCACGAGGATCTTCTGATCAGTACTGATGAAGCTGATCGAGAAGTCCACGACCTTGTCACGCTCCTCGGTGATCGTGATGCCACCACCGGCCATGTCGAACTGGCCCTCGCCTGTGGCGATGATCGTGGCGTCCCAGCCAAACTCCTGGAAGCTCGGAACGCAGTTCAGACGGGCGCAGACCTCGTCCATGGCGTCGTAGTCCCAACCCGTCGCCACACCGGTGTCAGCTGGGATGTAGGCGAACGGCAGGTAGGCGTTGTCCACAGCAATTGTGACGACACGACCGTCCAGGTCGGGCAGCACCACGGCCCGCTCACCGGGCACCGACGGCACGCTGATGGCGCCACTGATGATCTTGGCCTTGTAGTCATCGAGGTCACCGGTGATGTCATCGATGAATCCGCCGGTGGTTGAGTACGCGACGCCGTCGTTGGACAGGTCGAAGGTGACCGGACCACCGGTGAAGGTGCCGTCATTGACGGCCTTGATCGTCTCGAAGACGGAGACGTCCATTCGCTTGACCATCGACGTCATGATGTGGTCGCGCAACGATTCGTCGACCAGTAGGTACTGGTCAGAGTCGACGCCCATGGCCCACACCTTGGATCCCGATTCGTCGGAGAACGTCTTGGCCGCTTCGAAGAGTCCGAGTCCGGTGCCGCCGGCAGCGTGGTACACGATGTCGGCGCCCTTTTCGTACATCGACTGGGCGATCTCACGACCCCGGTCGGGAGCATTGAAGCCGGAGAAGTCCGGCATCTCCGATGCGTATTGGACCATGACCACGGCATCCGGGTTGGCTGCCGTCACTCCGGCCACGAAGCCGGCCTCAAATTTGCCGATCAGGTCCATGTTCACGCCACCGATGAAGCCGACCAGGTCGGTTGTGGTCTTAAGGCCGGCTGCCGCACCGACGAGGAATGAGCCCTCGTGCTCGGCGAAGCCCAGCGCGGCGACGTTGTCGGCCATTACCCAGCCATCGACGATGCCGAAGTAAGTGTCTGGATACTCGGCCGCCACCTCGGTCATGTCGTCAGCGAAGAGGAAGCCGACGCCGATCACGACGTCGTTGCCGTCAGCCATCAGGCGTAGCAGCTCGCCCCGGTTCGAACCGTCGGAGTTAGGGGAGACATCGGAGATGATCGCTCCGAGTTCGTTCTGTGCTTGTTCGAGACCTTCATAGGCGGAGTCGTTGAACGACTGGTCGCCGCGGCCACCAATGTCGAACACCATGCCGGCCGTTACCGGATCCGCTGGAGCCTCGGTTGTTTCGGTTTCGGTTGCCGCTGGAGCGGCGGTCGTCGCCGCCGGTGCCGCATCCTCGCTGTCGCTACCGCAAGCCGAGACGACTAGGGCAAACCCCAGCATCACAGCGAGCAGGCTAGTAAATCGCTTACTCATGAACCCCTCCGGTCCCTTGTCGCATCGTTGCGCTGCGCGACGGCCCATGGCCGCCCGCAGGACAGATGACGGTACTCCGTCCTGTGACCGAACGCACATGAAA
>JABJJN010000002.1 GCA_018660835.1 Gemmatimonadota bacterium
CCCGTCAGCTACTATGAAGACACCTTCGAAGGCAAACCGGCATTTCAGAAAGAGCACGCCGACGGTGATCATAGTGCCGGAGACGAGGCGCAGGCGCGCGAGGAGTTGGCTCAGTATCTGTCCATGATCGAAGCGATGGACACGCAGTTCGCGGCGATCACAGCACAGCTGGAGCGTCTCGGGATGTGGGAGGACACACTCGTGCTTTTCGTCGCCGACCACGGTGACATGATGGGGGGACACGGGATCAGCAAGAAAGGAACGCTACCATACGATGAACTATATCGCGTTCCGTGCATCCTCAAGCTGCCTGAAGCGCAAAGCTTCAAGCGCAACGTCATCGATGACGTGGTGTCCTCTGTGCAGTTGGCAGGAAGTCTGCTGCGCCTGGCTGGACTTCCTCCAGAGAATGCGTTCCACCATGGCGATCTGTGTGAGTCCCTGGACACGCAGGCTCCGCAGTCGGGGCAGTGCGCTTTCTTCGAGCACTATGGCGCGTATTGGGGCGGGCAGCCCTTCTACGGCGTGCGCACGGCGGAATGGAAGTGGATACGATATTTCGGCGAGGCGAATTGTGAAGAGATGTACCACCTGGCCACTGATCCTCACGAATTGAAGAATGTCGCAGGTTCTGCTGAGGTTGCCGGCATACAGGCTGAGCTTGCGAACACGGCTGATCAGTGGTGGCTGCAGACGGGTGGTCGCGACGTCGCCTACTACGAGTCAGATAGCTTTCGTCGCAACGAGCACAATCGCGAGACGACCTGAGCTTTGACAGCAGCGCCACAGATGGGTCGGCGGCAGTTGCTGCTCAGCATCTACATCCCCGCCTTGAGTATGTCCCTATGCCGCGGGCTGATCCTGCCCGTGATGCCGCTCTTCGCTCTGTCTTTCGAAGTATCCTACGCCATGGTGGGTGTTCTTCTGGCGGCAGAGGGAGTCGGTAATTTACTCGCCGACATACCCGCCGGAACACTGGTTCAGCGTCTTGGACGCAGGCGCTCCATGTTGTTTGGCGCCGTCATCATGGGGCTCATGGCGCTCGCCATGGCACAGGCAACGCTGCTCTGGGAAGCGGCGGCCTACCGGTTTGTTTCCGGTATTGGCATGGCCCTGTGGAACATCGCGCGACATGCATACATCACACAGATGGTTGACGTCGGGATCCGCGGACGCACCAATGCCGGGCTCGGTGGTCTGGGGCGCGTTGCAGGTTTTGCCGCACCGGTCGTCGGCGGATTCATGGCTGAGAGCGCAGGTCTGCAGGCCCCCTTCATTCTCTATGCCATGCTCTCTGTGACGGGATTCATCTCAGCGTGGATATGGATTCCGCAGGATGAGCTGAACTCTGGTGCGGTCAATGAGGCGGCCCTTGTGCGGCTGTGGCACGTGCTGCGATCACAGGGACGTATCCTGCTGGCCGCCGGCAGCGGCTCCCTCATGGCGCAGACCATTCGTGCTGCAAGAAATGTTGTGATTCCTTTGATCGCCGCCGATCACCTCGGCCTCGATGCCAGCGACGTCGGCCTCATAATCAGCCTGTCCTATGCGGTGGATACGCTCATGTTCTGGCCTGCCGGCGTCATCATGGATCGCTTTGGTCGAAAGTGGGCATACGTACCAAGTTTCATCCTGCAGTCGACGGCGATGGCATGCGTCCCATTGGCAGATGGATTTACGTCGTTGCTGGTCGTGGCGATGGGGATGGGTCTGGCAAATGGGCTCAGCTCAGGTACGATGCTGACTCTTGGTGCAGATCTGGCTCCATCAGATGCGCGTGGTGAGTTTCTCGGGATCTGGCGCTTCATCGGTGACAGTGGCCATGCGGCGGCACCGCTCATCGTCGGTCATACGGCGGATCTGCTCGGGCTGGCAGGAACGCCCTTCTTGATCGCCCTCATTGGTCTGGGGGGAGCAAGCACGCTTGGCCTGTGGGTACCGGAGACGTTGCGCCGCGCTCCCCCAACCACAAAAGCGGCGAACTGACAAGATTCATCCACTCGCCCAGTGCAGTCTATATCGAAGAGATTCGAGACAAGAAGGGGGCCCCCACCGAATCAATCGGTAGGGGCCCCTGTCTATATGTGCAGTTGGCGTTGATCCACACAGGATATCATGGGCCTGCGCGATCGAAGGGTGGTAGCGGTTCGGCTACAACGGGGGCGCGGGTGGTGGACTGTATCCCGGCCAGTTCCTGGAGCCCGAGGCCGATAAAGACGGCGACGACGAGGAAGACGACGATCAGGTAGGGTATTGCCTGACCTCGAAGTTCGACTGATACGTTCTGGCGTGGCGGCGCATTCATGAGCGGTATTCCTCTATTGCGCGGCGGTGTCGAACGTACGGCGTGAGTATGCCGTGTTCTCGGCAAAGTCGGGAAAAGGAACGTGGGTGCAGGCCAATTGCCTGCGAAGCCTCCTTGTTGGATTTATACATGCGAGCAACACGTTCAAGATCTTCCTTGCAGATGCGCTTCATGGAACTCCTCAAGGTTGTCGGTCCTCGGCTGCTGCCTGGGCAGCGGCGACGGGATCGTCTGCGACAAGATCCTCACTGACGGTGAGTAGGAACGTGGTGGCGTCCGGTGACGCCTGTTCAAGGCACGCCAACGCATCGTTGACGTCCTGATGTACTGTCACACGATCTTCCTGGTCCTGGAAGAGTTCGTGCAGGTGTGCGGTTATCTGGTTTTGTAACTCCTTTCGTCTGTCGGTGGGTCCCGACGGTGGTTGAAATTCTCGACGCGATGCTTCGATCGACGCCCGATCCAGGTCGAGATGATCCAGCCCTATGGCGAAGGCGACGATGACCTGGTGCAGTAGAGCCGCATAGGTCGTGGTTCGCGCCTCCCGCAACTGCTGCCGGACGGCCATCGGGAAGGATCGAATAAATCGTAAGCGCGCCCGGGTCTGGACAAACATTCTGTAGTCGTGAATCGGATCGACGGATTCCGATCTTCCGTCCGACAACCTTAAGACCCACGTTTCGGGCACAAGGTTACACCACCTTTCAAACTTTTCCTGCAGATCAACGCAGATCGCCAGGTCTTTCGACTGCGACAGAAGGGCAGATTCCTGTTGCATCGTGTGAAATCGTTCGAAAGCGAGGGCATATCCTTGTTGGTGCATAGTGGACAGGGTTGAATTGCTCAGCTCGTGCAGGGCAGCATTCATGTCGTCGTCGACCTGATTCTGCAAGTGCAGCTCCACGCAGGCATAGGCCTGGACCAGTCCCAACCGCATTCCGTCACGCCCCAGGGCGATGCCGGTCCTGTGACGCTGTGCATAAACCAGGGCCTGGGCGCGCAGGAAGGTCTCAAATGTCTCTTCGAAGCGAGGTGGCAGGCGTTCAAATTCGGCACCAATGGAGATCGCTCGAGCCAGCAGGCTCTGCTGGTCTCTCTTCAGCGCGTTGAGATCGGGCAGGTGCAGTGTTGTCATCGCTGACTGGCCCCCGCTGTTTCCCAGGCATTGCGGACGATGCGGGAGATCAGATCCGGTGCGGCGTCATGGAGACGCCGCAGGACGCCGTCGATGATTTCGTCCCCACAACTTGGCAGAAAGACGCCGGCGCCATCGGCGCTCAGCGTCCTGAATGCCGATACGGATGCACCAGCCCCGGAGAAGGTCTCGTTCATCTGCATGCCATCCATATGAGGAACGAGCGCTTCTTCCAATACGGTCTCGTCGATTACATGGAGAAGCTCGGCGATGCGGTTTGTCTCATTCAGTGATGCAACTGCCTCCAGCCACTCCCATGATACCTGGCCGCGATGGCCGTGATAGCGGACCGGATCAAGGGTCTCTTCGATCGTGCGATTGAGTGTGGTGGGTGACATCGTCGCAAGGAGACTGCTGTTGAAACGGATCATGCGCGCGTCTTCAGGGGCAACAAGCTCAGAAAGCACCACGGGAGGCAGGTTGTCGACGACGTCGCGGGCATAGGCGGGGCGACCAGCGGTATTCATCGCTGTTAAGGAGAGAATCTCCTCCGGGCGGGCATCGAGGGCGACAAGGGCTGCCTGTTCTTCGACCTGGCGACTCTGCAGGAGCTCCACGGCCTCCTCTGTTCGCGCCTGGTGCATCAGTTCACGTAGCTCCACGCTCGTGGCGATGACTTCTGCCAGATCTGCTTTCCAGGTGCCAATGGCTACCTGTTCACCTGTGATCTCCAGAGCGGGAACCAGGGGCTGGGCGTCTGTTTTCAAGGGCGATCCTCCAGGTAAGGTGAACCTCCATACGACATTCACAGACTAGCGGCCCAGGTGGAATGCTGTCAATAGAAAAATGGCTATAAGATGTTCGGCCCCAACGAGTTATGAAGAAATTACTTGACAGTGTCCGGTTCGTTATATAGGTTTTGGATGAAGACGGAAGGGGGGCTGCGGAAACGCGAGCCCCCTTTTTCGTTCTATCCTTCAAATCAGCCGATCTGCTCGGGACCGATCTGCCGGGCCCGCAGCCAGGGAGATCTCTCGCAAAAATGCAGGACAAAGACTTCAGAGCGTATGTGCAGGAGTTGGTGGAACAGGGATATACCATCCTGCCGCCTCTGCTGAGCGACGACGAATGTGACGAGGCGTGCAGGGAGCTTGATCGGCTCTATCTGCTGCGCGAGCGAGGCGGCCTCGAGTTGATCTTCAACAAGGCCACCGTTTTCGAGCGCTTGTACCGAATCGAACCCCTGCTACGGATCGTCAGGCACTTTCTCGGCGCTGACGCGCTGCTGAGCGCCATGCACGGGTCCGTGCTTCAACCAGGAGAAGGCAAAGGCGGCCTGCACGCAGATGGCGTGATCACAGGCCACAACCGTCCAACTTCCATGGCCACTGCTGATGCAGGGCAGCGTCTGACAAGCCATGTACTGGGGCTCAATACGATCTGGTGTCTTTCTGAATTCACATCAATGAATGGTGCCACGCAGCTGACGCCTGGATCGCATCAACATGCTGGACCGGATATCCCCGCTGATGCAGCCGAGAGAGCGATCATCGCCGAGGCTCCACGGGGATCGGTGATTGTATTCAACGTCAATACGTGGCACGGTCCTTCTGAAAACCAGACGACACAGCCCCGTTATGCGGTATTGAATCCGTGGCGGCGGCACTGGACTCGCTGCGAATACGAGATGGCAGAGGTTGTCGATGCCGGCGTGCTGGAGAGAGCCGGAGAGGAGCGCCTCATCTTCGGACTCGACGCGGAAGCTCCCTATGTAGAGCGGTGGCAATGGGATCGAAAGACCGGGGCGCCGACTCCTGACTACGCGGCAGGACTCGAGCCAAGGATGCGGGACAGGGGCTAGGAGGCCACTGATTTTCAGAAAAAGTTACGTGGTCAGCTAAACCTTCTCGGTGGCGGCGGTGTCTCATTGGTGCAGCACAGAGACCTGACCTCATCTTTCTGGAGAGAAGATCATGACCCGTCGCAAGAACATCCTGGAGTTTGTCATCCCCGCCACCTTCGTTGCCGGTGCGTTCTTATGGTGTTACGTCGCGCTCAGCCACTTTGCAGGAATCTTCGCCTGAGTCGCCTCGCCTGAGTTGCTGAGGCGATTAAGAGTCTGTAGGTAAGAGATCTGATGGTAGATCGAAGGCCGCAGCGAACTGACGCCAGGTCTCTGCAGATATTTCAGAGGTTGCAGCGGCCCATGTGCCCTCCACCTCCTCCCGACTCGCTTGACCAGGCAGGACGATACCGTCCACAGGGGCAGCAAGACAGTACTGAATCGCCAAATGCCGGATATCGACATTCTGCTCCGCGCACCAGGCGAGCATGCGACCGGCCGTTGGCTCTGTTATCGAAGGAATCTTACGGCGCTCATCCTCGGCATCAACAGGGCGTCCTGTGAGCAGTCCCATCCCCAAAGGACTGGCGAGAATCACACCCACATCCTGCTCTCGGCAGAGCGGAAATAGTTCCAATTCGGCAGCTTGTGTGAGCAGATTGTATTCCAGATACGTCAGCACTATCTCAATGTGACCTGTCTCGATGGCACGACGATGAACGGCTGCTGCCCGAGCGCCGATGCCGATGTGCCGGATAGATCCTTCTTCCTTCATTTTCAGCAGTTCATCCAGAGCCTGACCCGGTGCAAGGGGATCGACCATGTCCATTTCCGGATCTTCGGGGAAATGCAATTGGTCATAGCCATGGATGAGCACTGAGTCGAGGTAATCGGTGCGTAGCGCCCGCAGGGAATTTTCAACACTGCGCCGCGTCGCTGCCGCTGTGTGATTTGAGCGCATCTCATTGCGTACATGGCTGCTTGTTTTGGCTTGCAGAAATACCTGTTCTCGTCGTCCTGCGAGGACTTGCCCCCAAAGCTCTTCGTTCTGTCCGGGATAGGTGTCGAGAAAGTCCATTCCCAGTTCAAGCGCTCTGTCGATGGCGGCCAGCGTTTCTGCATCACCAGCCGGACCCCACCAGGCACCACCGAGTCCGACTGCATTGGGTCGCAGTTCGCTGCGTCCCAGCCGGCGACGGGATAAGGTTGTCACAATACTTCTCCATTGCGGGCGAACTCGCCGCCTGTGCACTGCGCTGCTATGCTATGCAGGTAGTAGTTACTACCTCCACTTGAACAGGCTAAACATGAATCATCACAACGTTGGCGTCACGAGCCTTGATATCACGCCGCCCGTCGGAATCCATCTGGCTGGCTACGCTGCCCGCAATACACCCTCAGAAGGTGTCTACCATCCGTTGCGAGCAGTGTGCATCGCTTTGGATGACGGCGGTGATCCATCCCTGCTGATATCGATCGAATGGCTCGGATTCTATGATCGCACGGTGGAGGCACGAGAGAAGATCTCTGCACGCACCGGCGTGCGGACAGATCGAATCATGTTGAGTGGGACACACACGCATTGTGGCCCGGTCCTGCGTCGCGACATGGACACGCGCCGGCATGGCGCTCTGGACGAAGAGTATATCAAAGGCACGCTGGATGCCCTGGCAGGCTGTGCTCTCGATGCGCTTGCGGCGCGCGAGCCCGCCCGTCTGAGGGTGGGCACCGGATGGTGTGGCATCTCGTCATCGCGACGTCGCCCCGACACAGAGGGGGGTGTGCACTTCAAGCCAAGCATGGATGCGCCACACGACCATCAGGTGGAAGTCATGGTTGTTGAGGCGCTTGATGGGACCCTAAGACACGTTCTCTACAACTATGCATGTCATCCAACCAGTGCGGGAGCCATCCTGGAGATCGGCGGGGACTACGTTACTTTCGCCAGTGATCGCATCGAGGCACATCGCCCTGGCGTGATCGCGTGCTTCTTCCAGGGCTGTGCGGGAGATCAGAAAGTCGATGCCCGGGATGATGACGATGACGGTTATCGCAAGCTTGATTTGGTCGAGGTACAGCAGCGCGGAGAGCAGTTAGGCGATGCGGTTCTGCGCGTCATCGAGTCAGATGATCTGAAACCTGTCGAAGGCAAACTCGAGTGGACACAGGTAATGGTGGAAATCGACACCGATCTTCCTTCCCACGATGAACTTCAGCAACATCTCGCCTCATCCCAGGCCTACATCGTCGAATGGGCACAACATCACCTTGACTTGCTGGCAGCGGGCACGCCCGCCAAGCGCAAGTTTGACTTCGAAGTCCAGACCCTGCGTATAGGCAGAGATCTTGCCGTTGTTGGGCTGGCCGGAGAGATGAGTGTCGAATATGGGCTGCACTACAGGTACAGATTTGGGGCCGACTACACTGCCGTCTGGACTCTGGGCTACACGAATGAGATGGTGGGGTATGTGCCAGTTCAACGGCAAATTTCAGAGGGTGGCTACGAAGTGGTCGATAACAACCGCCGACTACTGTATACGGGCCCTTTTGGCGCGGCGACGGAAGGCCGCATAGACAAGGCCGTTGCCCGAGCGCTGAGTGCCTAGGAGCTACTGAGTCGAGTCAGAGCCAGATAGGCTTTGCAGCGCATCCTCGATGCGTGTATCGGCGGCGATCAGCTTCTGGCGCACAAGTACCATCGCATTCCGGTAGAGACGAATGGCCATGGCCGCATCGTCCTGCATCAACTGCAGGAGGGGGCGTCGACCGATGACAAAGGTGGTGGTGTGTTTGTGGGCGACAACCGTTGCAGATCGAGTCTCACCGCTGAGTAGTCCCGTCTCACCAATCGTCGTCACGGCAGATTCGGTTGCCAGGATCACCTGCCTGGCGCTGAGGATATTCACCTCACCAGTCAGCACGATGAACATGTTTTCGCTCGCCGTGCCAACCTTGCACAACTCCTGTCCCGGATCAAAGCTCTCCTGCTGGCAGGTTGCGAAGAGGCGTTTGATCTGTGTCGGCGACAGATCCTGGAACAGATGTAGTTTTTGCAGGGTTGACAACAACCTCGTTGTCAGGTCCATTGGGTTCCATTCGTCTGCGGGCTGGTGCTGTGGATGGTTGGACCAAGGTTGCCGTCGCATGGTACACGACGCGGTGGCTGTGGGCAATCCGCTTCTAACTGGGCAGCTTAGTCCTCAGACGCCAGATGTTCCACATGTTGCAGGTCGGCTAGTGGATCTTGCGGTCGAAGGACTCTGTTGATCAGATAAAACAGACCCGTGAATAGAATCACGGCAGCATTGAGATCCCACAGATACGTGACCAACGTCGTGCCGATGATCAAGATTACCTCCAGGTGAGACACCTTCATCTGTGAGGCTTCGCTCCTCAGGTGTTGACGGACAAAGGCGGCCAAGGGGGGCAGATCAAAAACATCATAGCCAACCTTGAAGAGGATCCCTGCGAAGACCGCCTGTGGAATCATGGCGATCAGATCGCTTAACAAGACCATCTCGGCAAGCACAAACAGACCGATACACACGCCAGCGAGTCGAAGAGTTCCCCCTTCCTTAATGACGAGGACGGAGCGGATCGTTGCCTGAGCTCCAGGGATTCCACCCACGAGAGCGACGACGCCATTCGCAGCGCCTTGTGCGACAAGCTCCTGATTCTGTCTGGTTTGCTCACCCGTCAGCCGATCGACAACCAAAGACGTCAAGAGTGTGTCGAGGTAGCAGAGCACGGATAGCTGCAGCGCGAAGGGCAGGGCTGCAGCCACCAGAGGCGTCGACCAATCCGTAGGAAGCTGTCGCGAGACGAGGTCAATCAGCCCTGACCAACTGTTCAAGCCACCACTGACATCGACTGTGCTGATGGGCAATCTCAGCCACTGGCTTAGCACCGTCATCGTCACCAGGGCGACCAGGGTCGCCGGTGGGATCATCAGATGCACCCGCTGGGGCAGCAGGGCCACGACCCGAGGGAACAGGAAAATCAGGATCAAGGTCGCGACGGCGACGAGTGTGTTGGTCCAGGTTGACCCTTCGAACGCTCCGGCCGCGGCACCACCAAAGAGCTTGCTCAACTGGCTGGACCAAACGAGCAACGCGATACCGTTCATGAAACCAGATACGACGACGTTGGGGACGACGGTGATGAAACGCCCGAGTCGGAGTATGCCCATCGCGATCAGTAGAGCTGCAGTAAGTAACATCACCATGTTGATGAATTGATCGGGATCTGCGCCGGGGACAACTTCCGGCAGCTTGTCGAAGGCCATGGCGACGACGAGAGCGGTAATCACACCCATAGGCGCTGTAGGACCTGAACACTGTACCCGCGTGCCTCCCATCGTGGCTGTTACAAGCGAGATCAGCCCTGCGGAGATCATCCCCGCACTCGCGCCTCGACCGGAGAGAATGCCGAAGGCAGCACCCAGACTGAGGGCCACAAAACTCACAGCGAGGCCGACGATAACATTGCGCCACACGTCGGCAGGGGATATCCGGGATTCGTTCATAGATCGTATGAGTTGAGGGTTTGAAGAGGTATGGGAGTATGCTTGCTTGATGCCACCTGCGTCAATGCAGTTTGACCCGATTGAGTTCGCTTCAGTACTGTTCGCCATCACGCTACGCGCCTGCTGCTGACCGGACAGACCGTGATCATGACCCGCGCATGCACTCAATGATTCTGGATATGGATCCCGGCGTGGACGACGCCCTCGCCCTGCTGTGGGCGCTGTCCTCTGCTGACGTTGCAGTAGAGGCGGTGACAACGGTGAGCGGCAATGTGAATGTCGACCTGGCCACGACAAACGCCCTGAAGCTGGCAGAACTGATGGATCGGTCAGACGTGCCTGTGTTTCGGGGTGCCAGCGAACCCGTGGCAGGAGACGCGATTCGGGCAACGCACATTCACGGCGAGACCGGTCTGGGGGCGGCACAACTGCCCCACCCTCAACTTGCTGCGTCCGAAGGGAACGCCACAACTGCTCTGTGTGCCCTCCTGCGATCTCGTCCTGGTCACTTCCA
>JABJJN010000001.1 GCA_018660835.1 Gemmatimonadota bacterium
ACCTTCCTGGCGCAGTTGCAGGCCACCGATCGCCAGCTCCCGCGGCACGTCGAACAGGAGATGCGCGCCTACCTGGAGTGCGGGATCGTCCAATACGGCTTCCTGCGGGTACGCTGCGAAGACTGCGGTGAGAGTCGGGTCTCCCAGTCTTTAGGTATCCAACGCTGGCCGGTTTCGTCGCAGACAGTCTCCTGAATCTCGATGCGGCGTCGGTTGGAGTTCAGCCACGTCCACTGACACCAGGCCATCTCTTCCGGCCGGAACCCCGCGTAGAGCCCGAGTCGGCATGCAGTCGGCAGGCCGCCATTGATCCACTTGCGGCTGGAAAGTGACCGCTCAAGGACATGGATCGCCTCATCAGGCTCCAAGATAACCCGCGGCGCCACACGCTTGGGCTGCCTGCGACGGATGCCTCTGGCAGGGTTGTCCGTGATCATCCCCAGTTCTTTGCCGCAGTCAAGCAAGAGCCGAGTCTTCGTCAACCAGTGCATGACCGTCCACGGACTGTAACCGTCCGCCTCCAGCAGGCGTAGCTTCGCCCGAACGGAATCCTCCGATATGTCCTGCAGGTTTCGGAAATCATGCGACAGCCACTCGACGACCTGTCGAGCCTGGTTCATGTTGTTCCGATGGGTCTTCCGGCCCGGATCGTGCGCCTTGCTTTCGTCGAGGGCGCGCTGCTCATAGAGATCGAGGATGAGATCGTACTGAGTGCCGTTGGTGTTGGATCGTCGTCGGGCCCCCGTTTCTGCCCATCCGGGAAAGGCCGTGGTGGCTTCGTCGGCACCGACCCATTCGCGATCGATCCAGTCCTGGATCTCCGCTTGCCGAGCAACGCCTGTCCTGGCCGCGTCCTCCAGAACTTGGACTCTGGCGAGCAAGCGATCTGCGTCGTCCTCGGATTTTTTGTAGGCTTGGTGCGTCTTCGGGCCAACCAGCCACTTGATCCGCCAGCATGACCGACTCTTGTACCAGTGCTTGGATGCCATCTGTAACCCTCGCTGTAACCCATGAGAACGTCCGAAATGGCCCAATCTACTGCTCGAATGGGCACGAATGTCAGGGTTACAGTAAGAAAACAAATGAGCGGGAAAGGCTCAAGGGCCGGCGCGAATTCGGACAATTTTAGAGGGCGTAAGTCGTTGCAGGACCGGAATTACACAGAAAAAGGGTCCCCAGGTAGATAACCCAAGGACCCTCTTCATTATGGTGGGCGATACTGGAATTGAACCAGTGACCTCCTGCATGTCAAGCAGGCACTCTAACCATCTGAGCTAATCGCCCTACACTGTCGGTGACCAGTCTGAAATCGCTCATGAGGCATCGACTGGACAGGCGAAATAAAGTACGGTATCCACTCAGACGGTCAAGAGAACCACCCGTATCCTTCCGCGCCTCGAAAACTGGGAGCCTTTTGAAATGACCACTTATCGTGTCGGACTCGTTGGTTGCGGTCGGATGGGGACCACCATTGATGACGAGGTTCGGGATCGGCCCAACAGCGAACTCTTTCTGCCTTACTCGCATGCAGCGGCCGTTGTCGCCTGTGACCGCACTGATCTGGTCAGTGTCTCGGATCCATTTCAGGAGAAGGCAGAGTCGGCGGCGGCCCGCTACGATGTTCCAGGTGTGTACACAGACGCAGAGGAGATGATCCGCAAGGAAAATCTGGACATCGTCTGCATCGCGACGCGACCGTCGCCACACGCGCCAGTTACGGTCTTTGCCGCTGAGAATGGTGTGCGTGCTGTCTACTGCGAGAAGCCGCTGTGCAATTCGCCGGCCGAAAGCGACGCGATGGCAGCGGCCCTGACCAAGCATGGTGTGCTTTTCAACTATGGGACCCAGCGTCGCTATGTTGCCCTCTATCGGCAGATGCGGTCCATGATCGAAGCGGGTGATATCGGCGATCTGCAGGCCGTCATCGCCCACTGTGGTGCCAGCAGCGCTCAATGGGGACACACCCATGCGGCGGACATGTTGCTTTTCCTTGCTGGTGATGGCGAGGTCGAGTTCGTCCAGGGCACCGTTCGCTTTGAGGCGTCTGACTGGGACGGCGATCGACTGACCATCGATCCAGCCATCGAGCAGGGCTACGTTCGCTTCGCGTCAGGGGTCCACGGGCATCTGGTCGCAGCGGGGGGATACGAGTTCGAAATCAGTGGCAGCGAAGGCAAGCTGCGGACCCTGTCGAATGGGATCGGCTACACCTGGCGTCGCGTCGGCGACTTCGGCGAACTCATCGATCAGCAGGGGCCAGAGGCACCGATCGAAAGCGGTACGTTGCGAGCGATCGAAGATCTCGCTCAGGCACTGGATGGCCCTGGCGAACCAGATGGCACGGCCCAGACTGCAGGAGGGATCGACGTCGCACGACGTAGCCAGGAGATCGTCTTCGGTCTCATTGCCTCACAACGAGCCGAGGGAAGACGCATCGAGTTGCCGCTGACGGAGCGCGAGTGGTCGATCCAACCAGACAACTACTAGTCGCACATTTGCCAGTCACCGCGAGCAGCGTCGTCGCGATCACGAAGTTGCGGCCATGCGTGTAACGATTGTCAGTTTTGTGCGCGGGCGCAGCGATTACGCCGACGCCGAGGCCGAATTCAGCCGCAGACTTTCGGCACATACTCGCGTTGAACAAGAGACGATCAAGTCGTGGAGTGATGAGACGACCTTGCCGGCCCGCTTAGACCGCGCCCATGTCATCGGTCTATGCATCGATGGCAAGACCTTCGATTCGGAGGGACTGTCACGACACCTGGGCAAGTTGCAGCAGCAAGGTAAGTCGCACCTGGTCTTCGTCATCGGTGCAGCGGATGGTATGCCGGCGGCGGTAGATCGACAGTTGCAGGAGCGCTGGTCGCTATCGAGTCTCACCTTCTCTCACGGCCTGGCGCGGCTGCTGTTGCTGGAAGTGCTCTATCGATCCTTTGATCTACTGCACGGTGGTGGTCGCTACCACAAATAGCCGACGATTGTGACGATTGCTGCGCAATCGTTGACGACTGCTGCGCATCGTTTAGAAGTAGCTCATCAGCTTTTCCCACACCGACATACGCTCGACGCTGGTTGCGGCGATGAGATCGATTTCCGCGATCAAACTGTCATCGAGGCTGATGGCGAGGACGCCGAGACTGTCACCTTCGGCAACCGGTGCTTCGTGCAAGGTGGGCAAGCGAACTTCATGATGCAGTCGACGCCGTTCTTCCGTTGTCAGCACAGCGATGGCGCCATCCCTCGTGACGGCGGTGACACTGGGATCGATCCCCCAATCGAGAGGCACGACGCCCGCTGAGTCGCCGGCGGTTGCAATCGGCGCTTTCACGAAATTATTGAATCCCCATGACAAGAGTCGTGCCGACTCCTTGTCGCGCAGCTTTTCCTGGCGCGCGCCGAGCACCACCGAGACGAGGCGCATGTCCCGACGTTCTGCCGTGGCCACCAGATTGTATCCGGCGCGCTGCGTGTAGCCCGTCTTGAGTCCATCGAGATCGCGAAATTTGCCCAAGAGCCGGTTCGTCGCCCACAGCTTGAATTTGCCATCACGGAAGGGCGCCGATCGCAGTGACGACCATGACAGAATCTGCGGGTGCCGGATGAGAGATAAAGCAATCTGTGACAGATCGCGGGCACTCGTCATGTTGCCAGCATTGACGGGTGTATCGTCGAGACCATGGACATTCACACAATGTGTGTGTGTAAGCCCGATCGACTGCGCTTTGTCATTCATGAGGTCGACGAAACCATCTACCGTACCACCCAAATGTTCAGCGACGGCAACACAGGCATCGTTCGCCGAGGCGATGACGATGGCGTGCATCAATTCTTCAAGAGGGAAAACTTCGCCCTCGCGTAGAAAGACCTGGGATCCCCCCATGCGACTTGCCCAGGCTGAAGCACGAATCGAGTCGCTCAGCGACAGGTTGCCGGACTCAACGGCATCCATGATGACCAACTGCAGCAGCAGTTTCTGTGTGCTTGCAGGTGAGCGAACACTATCCGCATTGTGCGCGAACAGCACAGTCCCCGTCTCCGCTTCCACCAGCAACGCTGCTGCAAAGGGCGGATCCTCGGCGAGGGAATAGCGGGCGGCCTGTACCCGGGTACTGTTGGCCATGACAACGATCGTGAGCACGCAGAGCGCAAGACGGGTACTCAGATGACGCATGCAGCGCATCAGGCCTCCATAATTGGGCGGATGACAGTTGGGCAGTGAGAGGGACTGTGGGAGATCGGATACTTCATGGGCTGGCGCGATGCCCGGGGGACTGATTAAGATAGCCGTGCCGGGCTGTCTCCAGCAACCAGATCGTTCGATCGCCACGTTGTCATGCCAACCAATCGCCGTCCTCGGGAGCTACGACTTTGACCACTCTGACCGAAGCTGGACTGACCTTTGCCGGGCAGTCGATGGATGTTTCCTCTGAATCGCTCGGTGAGTTGCGGCGATCAGACGATATCGCCGACGATGCAGAGGCCTTGCGTGCCCGTGCCGCTGAGGACGGGTATCTGTATCTCCCGGGATTGCTTGATCGCAGTCAGGTCATGGCCGCCAGAGAAGAAGTGCTGCGCCGGTTGGCCGGTGCTGATGTTGTCGATGATGCCGACCATGATCTCATGGAAGGGTTTGTAAAGCCGCAGGCCAACATCTCTTTCGCGCCGCAACTGGCCACCGACAACGCACCCTTGGATACCGTGTTATATGACGGAGCGATGATCGACTTCTATGAGCGTTTCCTGGGAGGGCCCGTCGGCCACTTTGACTACACATGGTTTCGCGCCAAGACACCGGGAACAACGACGGCGACACAACCCCACTATGATGTGGTCTACATGGGACGTGGGACGAAGAATCTGTGGACGTCATGGACACCGCTGGGCGATGTCCCTCTCGAGTCAGGTGGACTCATCGTCCTGGAGGGATCGCACAAGAACGACGCTCTGCGCGAGGGCTACGGGACGACGGACGTGGACAAGTTCTGCGCCAATGAGAATGAGGCGGAGAGGATCGTTGACGGTGCCCAAAAGGAGGGACGTGAACTCACCTCTGAGGAAAGCCAGGTGATTCATTGGCAGGGGCGCGGGTCTTTTCACGCCGATGCCATCGCGACACGGGCCCAACTCGGAGGTCGCTGGCTTACTGCAGCCTATGAGGCGGGTGATTTGCTCGTGCTAAGCATGTATACGATGCACGCCAGTTCCGACAATCAGAGTACTTCCATCAGATTGTCCTCGGACTCTCGCTATCAGCTGGCCAGTGAACCGACGGATGAGCGGTGGATCGGTGACGACCCACCGCTGCATGGTATCCGCGCCAAGAGGGGTCTGATCTGCTAGACTTGCAGCTGCTAGCGTCAGCCTCAGCCGGTGACGTGCACTGCGTCGATCACTTCTGAGCCCGCTTGGGTCGTGATCGAGTAAGCGAAACCTTCATCTGATCCTGCGGCGCCGTGGCGCCCATGTTTGTCGATGGCGACGAAGTTTACGTGCACTTCCTCAAGGGCCTTCGGGTCCTTGCGCCCGATGCTTTCCACCGTGTCGATGCAAGCTTCTTCTGGTGTGGCGCCCCGGGCCATCAGTTCAACAGCCAGAAACGATCCACAGTAGCGCATGACATTCTCGCCCACGCCTGTGGCGCCGGCGGCGCCGACCTGGCCATCCACATACAAGCCACCACCAATGATGGGGGAATCACCGACACGGCCGGCCAATTTGTAGCCCCAACCACTGGTCGAGCAGCCACCCGCAAGTGTGCCATCTGCAGCGCGTCCGACGAGGGCGATCGTATCATGGCTCTCCTGCAGACTCATTTCGATCTGCTCTTTCTTCCACGCCTCCCACTTCTGCCGCCGATTCTCTGTTAGCAGCTCTGCTGCCTCCAACCCCTGGTCGAGGGCGAACTCACGTGCTCCCTCCCCGACGAGCATCACGTGTTTCGTCTTCTCCATGACGCGCCGCGCGACGGAGATGGGGTGGGCGATTCCCGGCATGCCGGCGACACTGCCCGCATTGTAGGTGGTTCCGTCCATGATGCACGCGTCGAGTTCAACGACACCATTGGCATTCGGTGTGCCGCCGAGGCCGACGGAGTGATTGCTCGCATCCGCCTCGACGAGACGAATCCCTTGCTCGATCGCGTCGAGAAGGTCACCATGGGCCAGGGTCCGCTGGGCCTCCTCGTTGGCAGCTTGGCCAAAGGCCCATGTTGAGGCGAAGACAGGTCCTTCGATGGTGTCGATTGGCTCCATGGCATTCGCCTGGTCAGGTGTGGTCGCGGCACCGGCGACAGCGCCGACGGCGGCAAGGGTGGCAGATGTAGACAGGAAACTGCGGCGAGATAGTGGTGTGGGCATGATGGGGATACTCCATTTGGTGTCAGGCAGCGCCGTAGATGTTGGTCGAGTGATCGAAGATCAAGCTACAGAATGCCGGGGAGGCGGGCCAGATGGGCCTGTTTCTCGACAAATAAAGAGTGCAAGACGGCCAAAAAAGACTTGGAACTCTTTAATCACCCCCCTATCTTCAAGATCTTATTATGCCCGGGCTCGTTCGGCCCGCTGTTTTCCGCTAACAAACGCCAAGGAGTGTGCACATGCGGAAGTTTCTCGTAGCAGGGATCGCAACCCTGCTCGTTGCCGGCGCAGCAAGCGCTCAGTTTTTCGATCCTCCTGCTCTTGAGGATCGCAACGGCAGCACAGGTCTGCCTTTCTTCATGCTCGAGGTTCCGAATGCTGCCGCCATGGTTTCCGACGGTAACGCCGGTGACTGGGGCTGGTTCGATGCTGAGTTCACACTGACCATGGACGAGTGGCGTGATGAAGGCGATCGCCCTGCACCGTCCCGTGGTGATCTGAACATTACCACCTTCCTGGGTTGGAAGGGTGGAGATGTGAACCGCTGGTATGTGTTCATGGAAGCCTTTGATGACGTCCTCGATCACGATGGTACCAGCGTCGTTCGTTGGGACGGCGACATGCTGCAAGTCGGTCACGATCCTCAGGATCACGGCCGTCAGCGTGGCCCCGCTTCTGGTTACACCATGGAGTGGATGATGGCACCAGGTGACGTCACCGAGCCTAACAACGTGACCTTCCGTTATGGTGGCGTCGAGGGTGAGCCTGACACGTGGGGTGAGTATGGCACCCAGCCTTGGATTAATCACACTGTGAAGGTTGATCCGCCCGAGGCCTTTGCCGCTGAGTTGTGGACCGATGGTGGAACCACCACCTATGAATTCGATATCAAGGTCCTGGCCTTCCAGGAAGATGGTGGCCCTGGTGCCAGCGAAGAATGGCAGATGGATGCCGTTGCTG
>JABJJN010000024.1:2500-251662 GCA_018660835.1 Gemmatimonadota bacterium
GGCGAAGATTCCGGCCCCTACCTGTGCAGACGCGCCTGTATGGGCCATCAGGACCAGTAAGAGGACGCATGTTCTGAAACGAGAGGTCATACGGTTCTCGAGAAGGAAGCGAAGATCCACCATATCTATAGATATCGGTTCGATCTGCCCTTTCACCAGTTGGATGGTGGCAAGGTCTCGGACAAGGAGGTCAGGTTCAGCAGACGATACGACGGACCTGGGCGAGTGATGCAGCCATGGGAGGATAAGGGCAGGAAATACGCGTCGATACGGTCATACACAGGCATGTCTGCACCGCAATTGGAGGCTTCGAGGCGCCAAACCGAACTCAGACCGGCTGCCTGACGACGAAGGTCTTCATCCACATCAGCATATGACAGAGCATGCTCCGGGAGCAGCAGCCATCGTGCTCCGCGCTCGATGAGACTATCCAGGTGCTGGGGAACGACGGATCTCAGGGCCTGCGGGTTCTCAGATCTCACTTCCAGCAAATCATATCTCGGCCTGTCAGTCTCGGAGGCAGCGAGAGCGATCTGTAGACGGCGCCCCGCCAGTCCTGCACGCCGCACATCGATCAGCCGGCCGGACAACCAGCTACGAGTGGGCAGCAAGGCAGGGCGGACGTAGTCGGTTCCTGCCATGGCGATGGTCTCTCCCTCTGGTACGTGGGATTCGATCCACTGACCTGCAAGTACGCGGCTGTCGACGGTCGAAAGCAGGGATACATGTTGGACCGATCGACTAAGTGGAATGGAACCGAGCAGGAGAGCCAGAACGATGCCTGTTGCCTGGGTTTCTCGCGTTACATGGGCAAGCCACACCGCAGCTGCGGCACACAGGAGTGGGATCAGAGGCAGGGCGTAGCGGACAAAAAGTGTGTTGCCAGCTCCGGATACGATGAAGTATGTCACGACGGCGAGGAGCAAGGGCGTCATACGGCGGTCTCGCTGCCCTGCGATCCAAGCCAGGCCGCCGAGCGATGCCAGCAACAAAGGGAGTCCCAGGCCGTAGCGGAGGGACACGGAGAGATGATACCACCAGCCGTTACCCAGAACCTCGCCGTGTCCACGCCCAAAGTGGCGGGCCTCAAAGGCAAGGTGCTGTGCAAAGGTAGCCGCGTCGAGCAGTACATAGGGTGACGCCATGAAGAAGGTGGCTGCTGCGACAACAAGCAGGACTGCAACTTCGCGTGAACCAGCCCTTGCTGAATCCGGGTGACGGGAGAACCCTGCATACACCAGGGCAGGAAGAAAGAGAGCCAGATTGTATTTTGACGCCATCGCCAGGCCCAGGGCGGCTGCCTCGGACCATGCAGGTCGTGGTCGGGTGCCGGCCGTATGTGCTGAACGAATCAACAGCGCCATTGCCAGACAGCCCCAAAAAGTCGCGGGGATATCCACCGTCAGAAAATGCGAGTCTCGCACATGGAGAAACGCGACGGCCAGCAACCATGCTGCTATGACAGCGGCTCGGTGACCGGCAAGGCGATAGGCGAGCAAGGCGCACGCGGGGATTGTCGCGGTGCCAAACAATGCACTGAGTGAGCGTCCGACGAGATACAATTCAGACGGATCGTAGATAAAACGCGCCACAAACTGTGACGAACCATCGACCCATCCGACGGCCAGAAGAAAGAGGAAATACAACCCGCATGCCAAGGCATTGAGGTAGATGTGCAAGGTGGGATAGTTGAAAAAGTGTGGGTTCAGATCACCCGACGCGACGGACAGGGCACGATGAAGCAGGACACCTTCGTCAGGTCGCACTTGCGGATGCGGCAAACCAAAGTCGAGGCCATAGACGCGTAGTGCAGCTCCGATGCAGACCGCGCCCGCTATGAACCACCGGCTCCGTATCTCAGCCTCAGTGGTGACCTGCCACCTCAAGCTGTATCCGCAGATTCTGTAGTGCCGTTTCAGCAGTCACGAGAGGTTCCTGCTCGTCTCCGGCGACAACCCGGGTGAATTGCTGAATCAGTAAGTGCATGGGGTCAGGACCGACACGTTCCCCGCCGGCGCCTGCCAACACAGCGCGATAGTAGCCATCCTCGCCCGGCTTCCCGGAAAGATTCACACACTGGTGATCGAAGCCAAAGAAACGCCGGAGCGGGGGCCGGGGAAGATCGCGGACGACTATCTCGCAGACGCAGCGATCCCCTTCGGCAATGATGTCAAAAGCAACCTTCGCTTCGTGCTCACCGAAATCGACCTGTATCGTCGCCGGATCCAAGCGGGCACTGGGATAGCGTGCAATGACCAGGCTGATAGGATGTGGTCCCATATCAACCCAGATCTCCCGACCATTGGGTCGAGCACTGCCCGATATTTCCATGATTGCCTGAAAATGCCTCGGCGTTTCTGCACCCGGAAGCATCTGATCGTATTGTGGCAGAAGGGCAGCCAGCTGGGAGCACATGCCGAGGTGCTGGCCTGATCGTTCAGCAAGGCGCTGTAGCTGCATTGCCTGATCGATCATCTGCCCGGCCGACAGATGGTCATCCCAGACCAATGGTTTTTCGCACAAGACATGGCACCCTGCATCAAGTGCCCTCAATGCCGCAGGGTAGTGGGTAGAATTCGGCGAGCAAATGTCGACGATATCCGGCCTCTCGCGCTGAAGCATTTCGTCTACACTTGTGTAACTCTTGCCATGATAGCCGAACGTCTGCTCGAGTAGCTTCGTCGTTTCGTGACAGCGTTCCGGTGTCGTGCCGACAAAGGCCACGACCTGCGAACCGACGGAATCATGCCAGTTTGCGTGGTGACGTCCTATGCCACTGGCACCGATGACGGCAACTCTTAGTGGATCTGGCACCTGTCAGACTCCGATGGGAGAAGCCTCAGAATGCAAAAGGAGAGCTGACGTCGATCGCCCGCTCTCCCACAAGAGGTGATGCAATTCAGGCCTTGCCTGCCTTGGCATCTCTGATTTTCTGCTTCAAGCGCTCTTTGCGTCGTTTGCGACGTTGGCGCAATTCTTTTGTACGCTCACGGCCTTTGCTGGACATGGGTCCTCCTTAGGTTGGGCCCGCAATGTTAGATCCTCTCTGAGGAGGGGTCAACTAATCTCCCTCGAGGATCAGACGTAGCAGGGCCATTCGCACGTATAGCCCGTTATGGGCTTGTCGAAAATAGGCTGCGCGAGGGTCGTCATCGACTTCGTCCGCGACGATCTCATCTACTCTTGGCAGGGGATGCATGACGATCGCGTCGTCTCGCATCCGTTCCAGGGTCCCTCGATCAATGATGAAGCGACCCCTCGCTTGTTCGTAGTCACCCACCCGATCGCCGAACCGCTCTCGCTGGATTCGAGTCTGGTAGATAACATCGACCTGTGGCGCGACTTGTGCCAGATCACTCACTTCAGTCCAGCTGATCTGGTGCCTCGTCAGGTATTCCTTGATATCGTCGCGCATTCTTACCACCTCGGGCGCCACAAAGAAAATCTGCGGACTCTCATACTTGGCCAGCAGATAACAGAGGGAGCGGACGGTTCGACCGTTGGCGAGATCACCAACCATGGCGATTCGGATGCCGTCAAGGTGCCCGATCTCGCGCTCGATCGTATAGACATCCAGTAGCGCTTGTGTAGGATGCTGCCCAGGTCCATCGCCAGCACTGATGATCGGCACCGGAGAAACGGCGGCAGCCCGCTTGCTCGCACCACTCTCAAAGTGGCGCAACACAATTACGTCTGCGTAGCCGGCGATGATTCTGATCGTGTCTTCGAGAGTTTCTCCCTTTGCGGCTGAGGAGAATTCCTGGGCGCTCTCCGTGGTGATCACATCCCCTCCAAGCCTGAGCATGGCAGATTCGAAGGACAGCCGTGTTCGGGTGGAAGGCTCATAGAAGAGCGTTGCCATGACACGACGACTGAGGATGTTGGAGCCGTAGCGCTTGACTACCTGCTCCATCTCACGGGCGACAGAGAAAATCTGCGCCATGACGTCGCGATCGAACTGTTGTGCTTCTACGATGTGCTGTAAGGGCATGATGCTCACGCGCGGGGAAGCGGTGGAACACAGTGCCAGAAGAGGCTGGCATAGGATACGAGCGTTCGAAATTCGCGGCAAGCAGTAGGTCACGTGTGTTGATTCATCTCACAGTTGCGGGACCCCAGTAGAACTATATTGAGGGGCCCCACTGCCTGCGGTATATTGGCATAGTTCGCGTTCTCCGTCCCGATCTCCGGCGAGATCCATCATCGGCTAGAGGTAAGCTGCCATGTTGAAGTGGAATTGGCCCGTTGTTGCAATGTTGGCCCTGGCTACAGCCATTGCCCTCACGCCCGCCTCAGCAGGTGTAAATGAGGGATTCACGGTCGCTGTAGGCGGCCCTCAGCGCCTCGAGAATCCTGAGATCGGCCAGATTGTCCGAATTCCCGTTCATGTCAGCGGGCTCACCGAACTCAAGGGCAGTGTCATTACACTGCACTATGATCCGACCCTTGTCTCCTTCGTCTCATTTGATCCGGGGAACGCGGCGCCAGGCGCCCAGGCGATCTCTGGCCCACCGGTGGAGACAGGTGATGGTTTTGTCCAGTTGGATGCTGGGGCCAGTCTGTTTGGCGGTGGTGTCACGGCACAGACGGAAGGTGGGCTGTTGGGCGCCTTCAATGTTGAGATCATTGCTGAGGTGCCTGAGACCGGTTCGGCGATCTCAGTAGTGCGAGTGGAGGTGAACACATCTGGTTTCGAAGAGGACCGTGACGTTCTCGATTTTCCAGTTGGTCGGCGAGGCGTCAGCCTCGTGCGGACCTTTCCGAACCCGATTCTGCAGGTTCAGATTGAGCGCCGGCACAATGGAGCAATCCTGACCTGGACCACGCGCCTTCCTGGGTTAGATGACGCGGGGCGTGTCCGCCTCAGAGGGTCAGAGGATGAGTTTCGGAATTTTGAGAGTCCGCTGAACAACCGTTTTTCGTCACAGGAATTGCTCGCTATTCGCGAGTTAAACGCTGCCGGGATCGACATCCCCGCTTTGACCAATAGTCAGATCAAGGATCGCATCTCAGATGCCTTGGGCATCAATTCAGCTCTTGTACCAAACTCGCTTGTTCGAGCCGTGCGGGAATTGGATGGAATCATCAAGTCTCGCGGTCACGTTCTACCAGTCGCTGGCCTTAGTCCGCAGAGCGAATACGAATTTCAGATTGTCTCCACGAGTTTGAACGGAAAGCGCAGCAACACATTCACCGGTCATTTCTCGACACGTGCCGAACCGGATCTGCGGCCGCTCTTTGTCAGCGACTTCGATCTCCAATTGTCGCCGACGAGCGTTGCTGCCAGTTTCGGCACAACTCGTCCAGTCGTCACCTCCTATGCGCTAACTCAAGTCGGTGAGACGGATCCTGTCGCGGAAGCCACCGTGAACGAGGACGGCGTCACCCGTACTCGCCTGTTCCTTGATGAGTTGGAGGGCGGCGTGGAATACGAGATTGAGCTGACCATCTCGTACGCCGACGCCGATGAGGCGATCAGCAATGGACTGCCCGCCGAGAGTGCGTCCGTTACGTTGAATCGTCGTTTTCGCACGCCTTCTATCCGGCGGGTCCTGCGCTTTCTTCGTCCGCCATTGAAAATCGTTGGCTCCGAGTCTGCTCAGATTCTGTTCGAAACCAATGTCCCCGTCAGTGCAAGTGTCGACTACGGCCTGGTCGGGGATGACGCTGCCAAGCCCCTTCAGGACACAGAAGCAGATTGTCTATACACGTGGCAACAGGAATCTACCAGCACGCTGAAACGTCACAGCCTGTCGTTGTCCAATATTGACCCAGGCACTGACTTCCGGTACAAGATCACCATCGTCACTGCGGAGGGTGACACGCTGAGCACTGATCCGCGTGGTAACTTCCAATGGAGTCGAGATCTGCGGTTTCGCACATCCGCCTCGGCCGACACACTGCCGCCGGCGATCATTCTGGGCCCTCTTGTCAATATCCGTGACGTGCTCGCCGTCGTGCGTTTTGCCACCGATGTTCCAACCGCCGCCGCCGTGTACATCGGCACGGACGGTGGCACGTATGAGACCGAAGACGAGTACGAATTTGCCGACCTGACCAGCGAAGGTGAGCGGCGATTCTCGAATCGCCACTCGATCATTGTCGCCGGACTTGTCGCCGGTGAGAATTACCGCTATCGCTTGGAAGTGGAGGCGACCAACGGGAAAGTGACCATCTTGGAACCCTCACTGGGTTCCGGTAAGGTAGCAGGCGCGTTGCAGCCTCCTGGGGGAGCGGGATCTTTCACAACGAGTAACACGCCGGATACACAGTTCCCTGTCATTCTGTCAGGCCCGACAGTGACCTCGAAGACCAATGAGCTGGCCATTGTCGAATGGACGACGGATGAACCGGCTGATTCGGAGGTAACCTTCGGCGCCGAGTCTCTCGATGATGAGGAAACATCGGGCGTCACCGAGACAAGTCATAAGATGACTCTGTCGAGCCTGACAGCTGGTACATCCTACAGTTACGTGGTTGGCTCCACAGACGCCTCCGGCAATGGCGCAACAGAATCTGCCACCGCCGTGTTTACGACGGATCCTGAGGTAGACCTCACAGCTCCGCAAGTGACCGTTGCGCCTGCCATCATTTACAAGAATGACGAAACGGCGACGATCCAATGGACGACGGATGAGGATGCGACGGGTGAGGTAGACTTCGGCACAGATGAGTCTCTCGGTTTTCTTCGCACCTTGCCGACGACAGACAAGGTCCACGAAATCACACTGACAAATCTGACGGCCGAGACGACATACTTTTTCCAGGCTTCATCCTCAGATTTGAGCAACAATGGCCCCACCACGACCGACGTCATCACGTTCACGACAGATGCTGTCGCGGATGTCACCCTGCCTGAGATCAGTGATGTTGCTGTACAAGCAGCCGATTCGACGGTGATCCTCACATGGTCTACGGATGAACTGGCTGATAGCTTCGTAGACTTTGGTACGATCTCGGGGATCCTCGATGTGACCGTCGGCGATGAAGAGGATGTCCTCGAACATGAGATCACCCTGACCAATCTGTCGCCCGGAGTAGAATATTTCTACACGGTTGGTTCGATCGATCGGTCTGGAAACGGTCCGACAGAGTCCAGTCAGTTGTCCTTTGCGACGCTCAGTGCTGCAGATACCGAAGCGCCGGTCACGCCAGCGGATGCCTTTGGCACCGCTGGAAGCGAGCAGGTGGTCTTGTCATGGACCGCCAACACTGAACTCGATCTGGCCGGTTACAATGTGTATCGCCGAATTGCGGGCGAAGAAACATTTGCGGCGATTGCCTCACGCCTTGAGGAGACAGCATACACCGACCAGGGCCTGGCAAACGACACCGAGTATGAATACCAGATCAGCGCCATTGACCGCGAGACCCCACCCAATGAATCTGTCGTCAGCACAACGATTGCCGTCACACCAACAACTGCGGCGGCACCAACCGTACCGAGCAGCCTGAGTGCCTCCACGGGTCTGGAGCCGGTCTTTAGCTTCACCAATGCCATACCCTTCACCACGAGTAATTCCCTCTCCTACACGATCCAGGTCTCGACGCAGACCGACTTTTCCGACGTGACCGTCTCGGAATCTGATATTTCGGAAGGATCCGCCTCAACGTCTTGGACAAGTACTCGTGAACTGACAGAAGGCGTCGTCTACTATTGGCGAGTACGGGCAGTCGAAGGTGACCTGAGTGGCCCCTTTTCTGAAACCCAGACCTTCACCGCCGAGGCTCTTCCTGAGTTGAAAGGGGACTTTTCCGGTGATGGGGCCGTTGATTTCGACGACTTCTTCTCCTTCGTAGCCGCCTTCGGCAAACCCTACGTAGACAATCCAGAATTTGATCTGGACGGATCTGCATCAGGGGTCATCGATTTCAATGATTTCTTTGCCTTCGTTGCCGTCTTTGGCACCAGAAGTGCCGGCAAGACCTGGGCTTTCGCACATCGTCTCGATGACTCGGCCCGATTGTGGTTGGATGCTGAGGCGTCGATCATGGGAGTCGACCACCAGGGTAAAGGCAATGCAGATGGAATTGATGACGCCGTGCGGGTCAGGATCTGGGCCGACGATGTCAGCCAATTGTCTGCCTTTGGCCTCGTGATGGCCTATGATCCGCATCTGGTTGAATTTGTTGATGCAGCAGAGGGTCCTGGTCACTTGCTCGAGAGTCAGGGCGGAGAAACGGGGCTCTTCAGCGTACTGCATCAACGCCCTGGTATCCTGCTGATTGGCAATGGACTGTCCAACGGCGAGCCTGTTGGAGGCAATGGATTGTTGGCTGAGGTTTCCTTCCGCCTCCTTGACCGCGAGCGCGCAAATGACGCGGGTTTCGCTCTGCGTGAAGCATTTATTGCCAGAGATGTTGGTGATGTGCGGCGGGTGATGTCACTGACAGGAGCCAGTGTGGAACCTATGCACTTCGCCCTGTCTCAGGCCTATCCGAATCCGTTCAATCCGTCAACTCAGATCGAATTTGCCATCGCCCAGGATACGCCAACCAGCTTGACGGTTTATGACGTGCTTGGTCAGCGGGTGCGAACGCTCGTGCGGGCGGTTGACGGATTGGGAGCAGGCTTCTACTCAGTTACATGGGATGGCACCGATCATCAAGGCAGACCCGTTGGCAATGGGCTCTACTTCTACCGCCTGGCGACGCCAGCCTTCCAGCGGACTGGAAAAATGATGATGATCAAGTAAGTAGAGATAGGAAGACTCAGAATAGGCTGAGTCTTCCCGGGAACTGAAAAGGGGGCGACGGATCTGCATCCGCCGCCCCCTTCTTATTTGTGTGTCTCCAATGAATCGGTAGCTATCTGATCACGCCTTGGAGTCTCCTGTCTCTGCTAGCGTGCCACGGCCAAGATCTCAGCCTCAGCGGCGAGCTCGTCGCCGACGTAGGCTTTTGCGTCCATCTTGCAGGTTCCCGCCCGAGCTCGCAATACTGTCAATTCCAACCGCAGTTGATCACCTGGCACAACCTGTCGTCGGAAGCGCGCCTTATCTATGCCGGCAAAGAAGGGAATCTGGCCCTCCTTGCCTTCCTGCAGCATCAACACGGCGCCTGTTTGAGCCAGGGCTTCGATGATGAGAACGCCGGGCATGACAGGATACTCTGGAAAGTGACCTTGAAAGAAGGGCTCCGTATTGGTCACCGACTTTAGGCCAACTACGCGCTCGCCCGGAATCAACTCGACGATACGATCCACCAGGAGCAGTGGGTAGCGATGCGGAATGATCTTCTTAATGGCAACGATATCCAAGCAGACATCATCACCATCATGCGTCTCCTCGGGGATGGTCTCGCTCACTGCCCCGCCTCTTGTGCCTCACGAGCTTCTTCGAGCTTTTCCAGCAGACTCTCAGTGAGGTTGTAACGCTCAGGGTCGGCGTAGACAATGGCGCCATTGCTGGCAACGTCGAAGATGAAGTCGTAGCTCTCCGCTTCGGCAAGCTCCTCGAGCGCGGCATTCACCTTCTCAAAGATCGGTGAAGAGAGCTCGATATTCTTGCGGATGAGTTCGCCATTGGGGCCCAATTTGTCCTGCGTAAATTCCTGCAGTTGTTGAACTGCCGCCTCGAACTCAACCTGCATCTGTGCCTTCTTTGCTTCGCTCAGAAGGAGTTCCTGCTTCTGAAAATCTTCCTGCAACTTGACTAACTTGCTCTGTCGATCAAGAGCTTCTTGCTCATATTGTTGCCGGAGTCGTTCGATTTCACGCTGAATCTGCTGAAACTCGGGCATTCGCTCACGCAGAATTTCCGAATCGATATAGCCAATCTTTACGTCCGCTTGGAGGGCAGCGGGCAGGAAGGCGCTGAGTGAGAGTGCCATAATGAGAGATGGAATACCGAGTCGCTTCATGAGATTTCTGGTCTACCGAAAAAGGTGATGGTGACTGTCGGCCCGCAGATGATCGACCTCTGTTTCGATCAGAAGAATCGGGGGCCGAACTGAAAGTGGGTGGTGATGCCGGGTCTCTGTCCATCGACCTGTCGGCGATCAAAACCGTAGGCGAAGTCGAAACCGATCATACCTAACATCGGTGTCAGGACACGGAAGCCGACACCGATGGATTTGCGCAGATCGGTGGGATCAAAATCTCCGACGCCGGCCCAGGCATTCCCGGCATCGAAAAACGCAAGACCGATCACCTGCCGCTCCGTGATGGGAAAACGGTACTCAAGATTGATCGTCATCATCGATCGACCACCGATATTGGTGCCGAATACGTCCTCAGTGAGATTACCGGTCGGAACACCGTTCGAGTCTGTTACTGCAGAGAAACGAGGGCCCAGAGAAGCATCCGGATATCCACGAACCTGACCATCCCACCAGTCAACTCCTCCTGGCGTGAACTTATCCCAGAATGAGATATTCTCATCGTCAAACTTCGAGAAGCCATCGATGAGGGCGAATTTGGTCTCTAGAGCGAGGACAAATTTCCACCAGGAGGGGCGGTAATAATTCGCAACCACTTCGTGGCGATGAAAGTCCGTATCACCCGCGATGAAGGATGATGCGAGCTCAGGCGAGTAGCTGAGGACGCTGCCGCTTGTTGGAAAGTCCGGCAGGTCCCGTGTGTCGCGTCGTGCAGTGAGCTCGAAGCTTGAGGTCGTGCGTGGTGAGAAGCTTGGATCGGTTTGGTCGTAACCCGAGGCAAAATCGGCATAGCGTTCGTCACGTAGCTCGTAACCGAGGGAGATGGTCGTGTAGGAGGGCTTCTTCAAGCGACGCCCAACACGAAGACTCACCGAGTTGCGTTTGAAGTCAAAGCTGTTCAGATACTGCTGGTTGAGCGTGTAGACACGGAAGGACAGGCTTGTCGGTGTGTCGAGCAGCCACGGCTCCGTGAAGCCAAAGAGGAACTGCTCCCTTCTGGTTCCAAATTCCCAGCTGAAATCCAGATTTTGCCCGAGGCCACGGAAATTGGGAATCTGCAATCCCAGTTGCCCAACAAGCTTGTCTCGGTCTGAATAACCAGCACCCATTGAGGCTGCCCCAGTCCGTTGCTCTTCGACGACAAAGTTCAGGTCGATGAACTTTTCGTCGCCGAAGGGACTGGTCTGCTCGTTCACTTGCACATCCTTGAAGTAACCAAGCATGAACAAGCGACGCTGAGATTCCTCTAGTTGGCTCTGCTTGAAAACATCACCAGGCATGAGCGCAATCTCACGCCGTAGCACCTTCTCGCGCGTTTTTACATTCCCGGCGAAGTCAATGCGGCGGATTCGCCACGGCTCACCCTCAAAAATCTGGAAGGCGACGTCGATACTATCCCCATGGATGATTTCATGGGGAATGATCTCCGTATCCAGGTAACCGCGCTCGTAGTAGGCTTGTTTTGCCAGATAAGCCAACTCCGGTGCAGAGTATTGGAACACCTCGCCGTGTCCGATCCCAAGAGCGGCTGCGAGTTGTACCTCATCAAACAGTTCATTGCCATCCCAGGTGAATTCGCCGACGAAGTATTGGTCGCCCTCGTCGACTTCGAGGTCGATGAATAGTCGCTGCCGGGTGTCGTCGTAGTAGATGCTGTCGCGGACAATGGCCGCTTGCTGATAACCCAGAGAGCGGTAATAGGCAAGCATTCGCTGCTTGTCCTCAGCAAAAACGTCTGCCTTGAATTCTCCTCCGCGCCACCACCGCTTCGGTTTGGTCTCCATCTGCTTTTGCAGCTTGCCGGCGCTTACCTGCTCATTGCCGGTGATGGTGAGGGCGGCAATCTTTACCTTCTCGCCCTCGGTGATGTCATACTGCAGATACACTTCCCCTTCTGCCTCACCGTCGAAGAGGGTGCCTTCCACCAAGGCACTTAAGTAGCCTTTGTCCTCGTAGAGTTTGAGAATTCGCTGGCGCCCTCTGGCAACGTCCTTCGGCGCCACGACCTGACCGGCGATCAGGCCTACGGCCTCCTTCATTTCACGCTCTTTGATTTCCTTGTGGCCTTTGAAGCGCACACCCTTGAGCGTGGGATACTCCTTGACGACGATGATCAGTTTGAGACCGGACCCTGACTCAGTCTGCTCCGCCCACAACTGGATATCCTCGAAGACATTGAGGCCCTGGAGTGCACGCAGGGCCTCCTGAACATTTTCCTGACTGAGTTCGATACCCGGCTCAACGCCGGCAGTTGTGCGGATGAGAGACTCTGCGACACGGCGCAGGTCACCCTGTATCTCGATTTCCTCCACGCGAGGTTGCGCCATGGCAACCGTGGAGCACAGGCTGACCAGGGATGCCACCAGTACGAGGCGGCGTGTCAGAGACTGGAGAAGCATGGAAAGAGTCCTCCTAAGGGACGTATCGTCGCGGCACCCCGGTCACATCGCCGGCGACGACGAATCACAAATTCGATGAATGTGTAAAACATCCGAAAGCCGCCCCGACCCATGACACGTTGATCGCGCAGGGACGGAGCGGCTTCGGAAAAGATAGTACTCCCTGAAGCAGCTGAAGTATCAGCCAGCCGTTTCCGGCTTCTTCTCCTCTTCGAGATCAACGCTGTCACGCTCTTCGTCGAAGACAAGTGCTTCACCCTTTTTGGTCACGCGAATGCGGCTGCCATCTGTAAAGTTGCCCTGCAAAATCTCTTCGGCCAGGGGATCCTCGAGAAGCTTCTGTACCGTGCGCTTGAGATATCTGGCGCCATAGGTCTGATCAAAGCCCTTTTCCGCAAGCATACTCTTTGCGCCCGGCGTGATCCGCAGGGCAATATCGCGGTCAACAAGACGCTTCTTGAACTCGTCGAGGACGATCTCGATGATCTCAGTGATGTTCTCACGAGTCAGCGACTTAAAGACGACCGTGTCATCGATCCGGTTGATAAACTCCGGATTGAAGGTCTTCTTCATCGCATCATTGATCTTGCCTTCTATCTGCGCCTGATAAGCATCTTCGTCCGAGTTTTGAAAACCAAGGACGCCGCCCGAACCCACCTCTCGTGATCCGACATTCGACGTCATGATAAGCACGGTGTTGCGGAAATCGACCTTTCGACCGGTGCTATCTGTCAATCGTCCTTCGTCGAGAATCTGCAGCAAAATGTTGAAGACATCCGGGTGTGCCTTTTCCATTTCGTCGAGAAGAATCACGGAATACGGACGTCGCCGCACTCTTTCCGTCAGTTGGCCACCCTCGTCAAAACCGACGTATCCAGGAGGGGCACCGATCAATCTGGAAACGGCGAACTTCTCCATGTATTCCGACATATCAACAGTGATAAGTGCTTCTTCATCACCGAAGAGGAATTCTGCGAGCTTTGCGGCTAGATACGTTTTGCCGACGCCTGTCGCGCCGAGGAAGAAGAATGAACCGATCGGCTGTTTTGGATCTTGCAGTCCGGCACGGCTACGGCGAATCGCCTTGGAGACCGTCTCTACCGCAACCTCTTGACCCACCACGGCCCTGCGTAGTTCCCCTTCCATCGCCAGTAGTCGTTCGCCCTCGCTGGCTGCCAATCTCTGCATGGGCACGCCGGTCACAGACGAAATGACCTCGGCAATGTCGTCTTCAGTTACTTCGACGACTTCTGAACGCACCTCCTCTTCCCAGGCACGCCGCTTCGCCTGCAGCGATTCCCGCAGGGTGTGGGCTTCATCCCGCAGAGAGGCTGCTTCTTCAAATTCCTGTTTCTCTGAGCACTCGAGCTTCTTGCGATCGATGTCCTGAATCTGCGACTCGAGCTCGCCGATTTCTTCGGGAGGACTCAAACGCGCCAGATGGACCCGCGAACCGGTCTCATCGATGATATCAATTGCTTTGTCTGGCAGATATCTCTCTGAGATGTAACGATCGGCCTGCTTCACGGCAAAAGAAATGACATCATCGGCGAAAGTCACGTGATGATGGGCCTCATAACTGCTGCGCAGTCCCTTGACGATTTCGATCGTGTCCTCGACGGAGGGCGGCTCGACCATAATCGACTGAAAGCGGCGCTCCAGAGCACCATCCTTCTCAATGTATTTTCGATACTCATCGATTGTGGTTGCACCGATACACTGCAGCTCGGCACGCGAAAGAGCCGGCTTGAACATGTTCGAGGCGTCAAGTGTTCCCTCGGCGCTTCCTGCACCAACAATTGTATGCAGCTCGTCAATGAAGATGACGACATCCGAGTTCTGCTGAAGTTCGTTGAGGACAGCCTTGATTCGCTCCTCGAATTGGCCCCGATACTTGGTGCCTGCCACGACCCCGCCCATATCAAGGGTGACGAGTCGCTTGTCGAGCAGAATCTGTGGCACACGCTTCTCAACGATACGCTGTGCAAGGCCTTCGACGATCGCTGTTTTGCCGACGCCGGGATCACCGATGAGAATGGGGTTATTCTTCTTGCGACGAGAGAGAATCTGGGTGACACGCTCGATTTCCTTGCTGCGACCGATGACGGGGTCCAACTTGCCTTCGCGGGCCAGCTGGGTCATGTCGCGGCCAAAGTGATCGAGGAAAGGTGTCTTGCTCTTCTTCCCTTTCTCCTTCTGGCCCGTCGTCTTGCCCTCGAGGACAGCAACGGTCTCTTCCATCGCCGTCTTGTAGTCAACGCCGAAAGCAGCCAAGATCTGGGCAGCGACGCCCTCTTTATCTTTTAGCAGGGCCAGAAGAAGGTGTTCGACGTCGACAAACTGCGTCTTCATCTCCTTCGCTTCGTTGGCAGCCACCTCGAGAATCTGCTTTGCCCGTGGTGTAAATGGCACCTCGCCGATCGTCATCGTGCCGCCAGAGGTGGCGACGTAGTCCTCGACGGACTGCTTTACGGTCTCGAGGTTGAGGCCGAGGTTGGTCAGGACCGTAACGGCCTTTCCCTTCCCCTCCTTTATGATGCCCAGCAAAAGATGCTCGGTGCCAATGTAATTGTGCCCGAGACGCGCGGACTCTTCACGCGCATACTGCATCACCCGCTTCACACCATCAGTGAACATGTTGTTCATGGACAACCATCTCCGGAGTTGTCGAACGGCCGGTGGCCTGGTTCGAACGACGAATATCTGCTAGCAATGCGCCGAACGTGATCGATTTTGGAAGGGCAGACGGCCGTTTGCGTCTGTTGAGTCAAGCTACTGACCGACTCAGTTAGTGTCAAGCCACTTACCGCCCTCGTGAATGTTACGTAACTCATTGTCCGTCTGCTACTTCCGTCAGTTTTTGACGCACCAGTTGGGCTCGCCTCAGATCTCGCTCATCAGGGTCAAGAGCGCCGCCTGCTTCTGCCTGCATATGTGCTGGCTGTGTGGCAATCATCAAATGGTTGATGAAGACGGCCGGTACCTTCAGCAGGCCAATCGTCAGTCCAAGCCGAACTGCCGACAGCAGGTTCATAAATTCTTGACTGGACAGCACTCGAGCATGGGACAGCAAACCATAGGCCCGCCAGACCTTGTCTTCGACCTGAGACCTAGCTTCTCGCAACAGGCTCTGTTGCGCATCCTTCTCGTATTCAACGAGCTGCGTCGTGATGCGCAAGAGTCCCTCGACGATTTTTTCTTCGGAAGAGCCAAGTGTTGCCTGGTTGGACACCTGGAAAAGGTTGCCGGACGCGTTGCTCCCTTCCCCATAAACCCCGCGAACCGTGAAGGACAGCTGATTCAGTCCTTGTAGGACGCGTTCCATATCCTCTGTCAGTACCAGGGCAGGTAAATGGACCAGAATCGAGGCGCGGAGACCAGTGCCTGTGTTGGTCGGGCAGGCCGTTAGAAAGCCCAGATCCTCATCATGGGCGCAGTCGATCGCGCCTGTGATTTCTTCGTCCAGTGCAGCGATCGCCGCCCAGGTCTGCTGTGCCTGTGTGCCAGGATAGATCGCCTGAAGGCGCAGGTGATCCTCCTCGTTGATCATAACACTCAGCGACTCATCCTGATTAAACAGGATGCCTCTTTCCCCTTTGTCATCTGCCAAGGAAGGACTGATAAGATGGCGTTCCACCAGCACCCGCCGCTCATTCGCGTCAAGGGCATTCATGCTGAAATAGCTTGCCGTCGTCATCCGTCGACTGTCCTTTGCGGCGGCCAGGACCTCATCGATGACCTTCTGCTGATCGCTCTCAGTGATTCGCGGAGCAAAGGGGTGTTTGGCAAGATTTCGCGCCAGACGAGCTCGACAACTGATCACAATTCCGTCGGCGTCGTCTTCACCACTCATCCAGCTTGGTGCTGTGCTCGTTAGGTCTTCGAGACTCATAATGTATTCCCATGCCCTCTAGACATCTGACGCCTCTTCCGGCTGCATACGGGCGATCTCATCACGCAGTTTCGCTGCTCGCTCATATTCCTCATCCTCCACAGCCTGGACAAGATCGGCCCTCAGCGTCTCAACAGCACTTACCTCCGTGTCCACCTCATCCTCGGTGGCAGTTGCTGCCTGTCCGGGGACACGACCCACGTGCTGATCTGCACCATGGATTCTCTTAAGTAGACGCTTCAGGGGTTTCGCAAAGGCCTTGTAGCAGGTCGAGCAGCCCAGTCGGCCAACCTTGCGAAATTCATCATACGTCATCCCACACTCGGGGCAGGCCGTTGCCTTTGCCTCGGATTTGGAGAGATGACCTACTACGACGTTGACCTTCTTCTTCTTCACTGGGGTTGGCTTTACAGCTGGCTCTGCCTTTTCGACCTCGTCGGCGGCCTGCTGTTGGCTGATGGCCGCAGCGCAGGCGGGGCACAGATTGGACGTCTTCTTCTCATCACCTGCGACGGTTGTGAATTCGATCGTCGCCTCACGTTCCTTACAAGACTCACATTGCATGATCGCGTTTCTTTTTGAATCAACCTGTCTGTTCTGTCTGAAAATCGGGTCCTGCATCGAACTGTAATACGCCGGCGTCGATATGGCCGTGGCGATCCATACCCGACGCCAAGTCTCGATCGTGAGTCATCACGAGGAAACTCTGTTTCTCGATGGCGGCGAGTTGATAGATGACACGATGGAGGCGTTCGCTGGTTTCAGGGTCCAGATTGCCGGAAGGTTCGTCTGCCAATACGACCTTCGGTCGCATCATCAGCGCTCTGGCCACTGCCACTCGCTGACATTCGCCACCGCTTAGTTCTCCCGGTCGATGATGGATTCGCTCGCTCAAACCGACTTGTTCCAGCAACTGCTCGCCGCGCTCCTTCGCCTGCCCTGGTAACATCGAGGCGATCAGGCCGGGCATCTGGACATTCTCAAGTGCCGTGAACTCTGGCAGTAGATTGTGGTGCTGAAAGACGAAGCCAATGTGTTGATTGCGAAAGGCGGCCAATGATTCTTCGTCGAGGCGACCCACATCGACCCCATCGATGGTCAGGCTTCCAGCTGTCGCCTCGTCGAGGGTCCCGAGGATGTGCAGCAATGTGCTCTTGCCGACGCCCGAGGCGCCCGTGATCGCCACAGTTTCGCCTCTGCCGACACGCAGATCCACGCTGCGTAAGATTTCTAACTCTCGCGTTCCGGTCTTGAACGTCTTGCGAATGCCACTCGCAGCCAAAACCGCTCCATCATGTGCCTGCATAGATTTCGCTTTCCTATTCACATGATGTAACGAATCGCATCCACTGGCTGCAGCGAGGCCGCTTTGCGAGCGGGCAGGATCGCTGCGAGAAAGCAGATGAGCACACTGATAGATGACACGAGTAGGAAATCGGTAACCTGCATGTCAACGGGAAGCGAACTGATAATGTAAATATCACTCGGGATGGAGATGATTTGGAAGCGATCCTGGAGTGTGCAGATGATGAGACCAACAATACAACCAAGGGATGTACCAAACACACCAATAAACAGGCCCTGAAGGACAAAGATCCTTGAGATTCCTCCTGAGCGGGCTCCCATGGCACGCAAGATTCCGATCTCCGGCGTCTTGATCAGAATCGACATGCTGAGAATCGACATGATGTTGAACGCTGCGACAACGATGATGAGGCTCAGGGCGATGAAGATGACCCACTTCTCCAACTCCATCCATTCGAATAACTCAGGAAACTGCTGCGTCCAGTCAGTCGTGTAGTATGGGTAGCCAAGATCCTCAGAAAGACGCTCACGCAGCTGTGTCGCCTCGTCCAGATTGTCGATTCGAATGTGGATTGCTGTCGCGCCTTCAGCACCGATACGCAGTAGTTGCCGCGCCTGCTCAATGGCAATGAAGGCGAAGTTGTCATCGAAATGATACATCCCGCTCTCAAAGATATCTGTCACCTCGAAAGCATCGATCTTGGGAGAGATGCCCCCCATCATGATGTCTTCAAGGGATTGATTGCCGATCGTCATCAGGAAGACCGTGTCACCAAGTCCCACACCCATCCGATTCGCCAGGTAGGCTCCCAGGACGATGCCGGGTTTTCTCCCGTCTTCCGGTGTCAGATGAAACTGTTTCTGCGAATCGTAGCGGAGATGACGTGGTAGATCCGAGACTTGAGAAAAGCTGGCCGTGTCGATACCCCAGACGAAGACACCGTCCATCTCCTCGTCGTCCGTGACGAGGATGACCTTGCCCTTGGCCACCGGTGCTGCCGCAGATATATCATAGGCAGCGAGAGAGTCGATCAGATCCGCTGGTGCATCAATCGGCTTGTCGTAGAAGCGCTGGACACTGACGTGCGCGTCCATACCAATCAGGCGACTGCGCACTTCCCCTGAAAAACCATTGGTCACGGATAGCATGATGATGAGTGCTGCCACGCCAAGGATGACACCACCCAGAGCGATGACGGTTATGACCGACAGAAATCCCGACCGCTGCTTTGATTGCAGATAACGCCGGGCGACAAACAGTTCGAAGGACATACGTCTCAGGTCTGAGCTTCACTGAGAAATGCGTTGATGAAACTGTCCAGATCGCCGTCCATGATGGCCTGTACATTGCCCGACTCATGTCCGGTGCGATGATCTTTCACCAAGGTGTACGGCTGAAAGACATAGGAACGGATCTGTGAACCGAAGTCGATCGCCTTCTTCGTGCTCTCGACTGCTTCCATCTTTTTCAGTTCCTCTTGCTTGTAGTAGTCATAGAGGCGAGCCGTCAGAACTTTCATGGCCGTTCCCTTGTTCTTCAGCTGCGACCGCTCGTTCTGACAATTGACGACGAGCCCCGTCGGCAGATGTGTGATCCGAACGGCTGAAGAGGTCTTGTTGACGTGTTGGCCCCCAGCGCCACCAGCCTTATACGTGTCAATCTGGAGATCCTCGTCACGCAGCTCCACATCTGGGATACTGTCTACGTCGGGATAGACAAAGACGCTGGCGAAGGAAGTGTGGCGCCTTTTTTGCGCATCGAATGGCGAGATTCGGACCAGACGGTGAACTCCCGCCTCCGCCTTCAGAAATCCATAGGCGTAGGGTCCTTTTACCTCGATGGTGGCCCCCTTGATTCCAGCTTCGTCGCCAGGCTGCAAGTCCATCATTTCCGACGTAAAACCTCGGCGCTCGATCCAGCGGCCGTACATGCGCATGAGCATTTCCGCCCAATCAGCCGCTTCGGTTCCGCCTGCCCCTGAGTGGATGACGAGCAACGCGTCCTTTGGATCGTCTTCGTCGGACAGCATGGAGAAAAACTCAAGTTTCTCCAGAGTATCCAGGATGTCGACACTCTCCTTTTCGAGCTCACTCAGCGTCTCTGCATCATCCTCGTCTGCCGACAACTCGAGCAACTCAGCGAAGTCCTCAATTCGACCTTTGAGCTCCTTCCAGGGCTGGGTGACATCACGCAACTCACGCGCTCCGCGGGTTACCTCTTCGGCGCGCTGTCGGTTGTTCCAGAATTCGTTCTGAGCCATCTCCTCATCAAAACCTGCCAGCTTCTGCTGGCGCGCTTCGATGTCAAAGATACCCCCGGAGCCGCTCTATTCTGGTATGGCAGTCTGCAAGGGATTCTTCAAGCGTCGGCATGATCGTCTCCTGGTGGCACGTCGTCCTGATAACGATCGAAAAGCAATCGCTCAGCATTTCGTTGTTTGGGGATCTCGAAGAGCAATTCCTCTTCAAGGGAATCGTCGCGATCAAGGTGGAAGCTATCTCCATGCTTGATGAAGATCGGCGAACGCGACAATGGATAGTGACGAAGTCCTTCGTCATCTACGAGGCGAAAGCACTTCGGAACGATCGCGTAGCCGATTTTCATACGCGCTTCCATTTTTACTCGCACGATGACAAACTTGCTTTCTGGTGCCGCTGGGGCATGAAAAAAATTGGTATAGCTTACGCCATCGTCGGGCACGTGCCATACGAGAGGCGTCTTGATGCGTCCAAGCAAATCCGGCAGCTCATCGAGTTTCTCGACTGACCCACCTGTGAGACGAATCGCCAGATACACAGGCACAAAGACAGCGCAACCAAGCAACACCATGCGGTTGAGCGCACGCATTCGCCCACGTTGAACACGCTTGCGTTTCAGTCGATCCGTCACGAAGTCTCCAACAAGCTATCAACACCTAAGCAGTCCGATGGCCAGAATCGTTTGGCCAAATCGATCGTCCAAACAGCGAAAGTACGGTGCCCTTCGTCTCAGGGCCATGACCGTCAGTCGCGGATCACTGCCACCGTGCCCGTCGCATCAAAGACTGAAGATGTGAGACGATAGTGATAGAGGCCTGATGCAAGTTTTGCGGGCACACGCCATGCCAGTGCCTGGCCCGCTTGTGAATGCACACCGGCTGGCCAGCGTTGTGGTACGATTTCGTCCACAAGCAGACCACCCGCATCGAAGACGGCGAGACCCACTTGATCGGTGTCGGTCAATTGGAATGGGAAGTGAACCACTGGGCGATCACCGACTGCTGGATTGGGAAAGGGCCGCAGCGTGCTCGCCTGGTCAGGTATCTCGGGACTCAGACCGACGGCGGCGGCGGCGTTGACCAGACCATAGCCAAAAATCGTGTCTGGCCCGACGGGTCCAAGATCGGTCACCGTCGATCGCAATCGTTCATTGATCTGTGGCGGCGTCAGGTTCGGATCGGCCTGGAGCATGAGGGCAGCGACACCAGCAATGAGAGGGGAGGCCGCGGACGTGCCGCTGAACCGAACGTATTGGTCAGCATCGAAGTTGCCTGGTGCTGCCGCACGACTGCCTTCTACGGAATACACGAATTGCCCCGGTGCCACAACATCAGGTTTGATCCGACCATCTGCTGTGGGTCCACGGGACGAGAAAGATGCAATCGCCGCGCTCTGGACATGAACGGCACCGACGGTCATCACGCCTGGCGCATCTGCTGGCGTGGTGATATAGACCCAGGATTTGTTTCCCTCATTTCCCGCGGAGGCTACTACGACCATACCACGCTCAACGGCAACCTGCGCCACCTGTGCTGAGAGTGTTGTGCGACCATCCAGATCGCCATAGGTGTAGCCGGTGCCATCGTCCCACTCCGTGTAGCCAAGGGATGAATTGAGGACCTGCGCCCCCATGCTGTCTGCCCACTCAAGGCCCGCGACCCACCGATCTTCCTCGATCGGTAGCTCTCGGGTCAGATCTTCTACCTTCGCCAGCAGATACTCAGCATCGGGTGCAACACCGACGAGTTGACCAGGGTCGTTGCCAGCCACGAGCCCAAGAACTCGCGTCCCGTGCTGACCCTGGCCAAAGGCAGGCTCATTGCCCGTAACAGGTTGACCCGACTGATCGGTGACGTCGTCATCATCGTTGATAAAATCTCGTGCCGCGATGACGTTGAGGTGCGCGAAAGCACGGTAGTCGGGCCAGTTGAATCCCGTGTCCATGATGGCGATCCTCACGCCCGCTCCGCGCAGGCCCCGGGCGTGTAACAGTGGCACAGCAAGTAAGTTCAACTGCTCAAAGGAGGGACCGTAGTCTTGATTCGGGGCGCTACGGCGGGCGGCAGGTTCAGCGCCCGATGGTACCCCACGTCGCGCGGCGCGGACGGGGATCACAGCTGTGGCAAAGGGCAGTTGACTCAGTGCGCCAGGGCCTCGGCCCTTGGGCAACTCGAGGCTGACCGCATTGAGCCAACGAGAGCACGTCCTGATCGTGCCAAATTGTGCGAGTCCCTTAACGTAGTCGGCAGTAACAGGGAGATCCTGGATCTTCTTACTCGGCGAAGCGGTCCATGGCACTGAATCTCCTGCCAAGGCCGCTTTGTCGGCGAGGAAAACCCAGTAGACCTCAGCGCTTGCCACGGTCGACGAAGAGCCGACTGCGAGGAAAGTGACGAGAAGGCTGAGGCGGAAGAAACCTGGAGCCCGCATCAGTCCTGCCGGCGCCGATCGATCATTTCTACTCCCTCGGGGGGAGAGAATGCGAACAGATCGTCGTCGAGTTTCTTGTTGCGCCGATGGTCGCTCAGGACATAGGTCCGAATGTCATCATTTATCTCAAGCTGCTCGACCTGGAGCAGGTCCCAGTCCTTTCGACCAACCCAGACACGCAGTCGCTTGACCTGAAGATTCGGTGGCGCATCCGGCCGGGGCTGCAGAATCACTAGATACGCGTCCTTCCCATCCAACTCGGTCTCAGCGACAGAGACAGGCGCGTAGCCGTCAGCATACTCCACGAGAATCTCCCACGGCGTGCGCAGCTCATTCTCGTATGCAGCAACAATGACTTGATCATTCGCCTTGTTGTAGACCCAGATGGCTTCGCCATCAGCGATCACCAGATCCCCATCTTCGACTTCGACTCGAAATTGACGTGGTCGTCGCGTATGGATCTTGCCCTTTCGCGACATGTGGCGATCCAGAACAGCCCAGAAGAAGCGCTTTTCGAAGGTCGCCGAGTAACTCTTCGCTTTGGCGAAGCGCTCCTCCATCCGGTCGATGACTTCTGCACCTGTGATCGCTGACGCCGGTTGTGAATACACAATTCCTGCTATGACAATCACCCACACCCAACGTCTGCTGCTCATACCAGTTCCTCTTCCTCCACCATGGATTCCTCGACCAGGATCTCACGCGGCTTGGCACCTTCGGCTGGCCCGACGATGCCGGCAAATTCCAGTTCATCCATCAGTCGAGCTGCCCGGGAATAACCAACCTTCATGCGACGCTGGAGAAAAGACGTCGATGCCTGACGTGTCTCCAGTACGACATTCACTGCTTCATCGAATAACTCGTCGCGATCGGCATCGACTGCGCCCGCTTCGCTGCGAGCAGAAAAGACTTCGATTTGCTCCGCTTCGTGGCCGGATTCCTTGATTGCCTCCACAAGTCGCTCTGTCTCCTCACCGGAGATGAAAGCACCGTGCACCCGAACCGGTTCACCTTGTCCACCTGGCAAAAACAGCATATCTCCCCGACCCAATAGTCTTTCGGCTCCATTCATGTCCAGAATCGTGCGTGAGTCTGTCTTGGATGCCACCTGGAAAGCGATACGTGAAGGGAAGTTCGCTTTGATGACGCCCGTAATGACATTCACGGAGGGACGCTGAGTGGCAAGGATAATGTGGATTCCCACGGCCCGAGATTTCTGCGCCAAGCCCATGAGGGATGTCTCCACATCCGCCGGCGCTGTCAACATGAGATCGGCGAACTCATCGATGACAATCACGATATGCGGCAGGGTGCGAACCTCCTCACCTTCAGCGACGAACTCGACTTCCTCTCCTGCCTCGCGCTGTTTCAGGACTTTCTCCACGCGGGCATTGAAGTCTGCCAGATTCCTTACAGCCATACGCGCGAGTTTCTGATATCGTACTTCCATCTCCGCAACGGCCCACTTCAATGCCTCGGACGCTTTCTTTGGCTCGGTGATGACCGGTACGAGCAGGTGCGGTATGTCATTGTACATCGTCAATTCGACGACCTTTGGATCTACCATCAGCAGTCGAACCTGATCCGGTGTCGCGCGCAGCAGGATGCTGCAAATCAGACAGTTAATGCAAACGCTCTTGCCAGCACCCGTGGCTCCTGCAACAAGCAGATGGGGCATCTTGGCCATATCGGCAACAAAGGTCTCGCCGGAGATCGTTTTGCCCAAGGCCATCGTAAGGATCGCATCTGCCTTCTTGAAGACCGGGGATTCGACAATCTCACGCATGTAGACCGTCTCGCGGTGATGATTAGCGATCTCTACACCAACAACCTTTTTGCCAGGCACAGGCGCCTGAATACGGATCCCTTGAGCGCTCATCACACGCGCAAGATCGTCGGCAAGGGCGGAAATTCGGCCAACCTTGACGCCAGATGCAGGCTCGACCTCGTACCGTGTGACTACGGGCCCAGGGCTCACTTCGACAACCTTGCCCGCCACATCGAAATTGTGCAGAGCATCTTCCAGTACCTTGGCATTCTGCAGCAGGATCTCACGATCAACTCCGCCCTCATCATCCGGCACCGGATCGAGGAGCGTCACCTTGGGTAGTCTGTATTTTCCAGGCTTCCGTTTTTTTGGAACGGATTCCTTTTCCGCGGGTAGCTCTTTTTTGGCGGCGGCGTCCTTACCCTGATTTTTCTCTTGGGCAGGGCTTGTAGCATTAGGCGGCACAGGCGCGATGGGAACCCGCGCCTTGGTGATCGCCAAGGGTTTCTCTACGAGCTCTGCCTGTGCGGCGACCCGCTCTAACTCGTCCGCTGGATCGACGACCACTTCTGACTCCACCTCGGGCGCTGGCTCGTCCAACTCGGCAGGCAGATCGTCGGGCAGATCGCCAGATAGATCGCCAGACAGATCATTCGACTCGCTTCGGCTGATAGTGGGCAGACGCTCCAGCGCGGATGGTGTTTCCTCTAGTTCATCGCTCCATTCGCGCTCATCGACTTCCTCTTCATCCTCTTCTTCAACATCCTCGTCATGCGCGGCTGTGCGTCGGTTCAACTGAGGAAGGCGCATGCTGCCCATGACTGCGAGGATCGCCCGTGTCATCCCCATACATCTGTCAGCTGCTGCGACGATGAACTGTCCAATCTTGCGTGGATCGAGGTCAGTCGCCTGCAGCACCGAAGCAATAAGAAACGCTGCCAGCACAATGGTGGAACCAACACGGCCCGCATAGGGAATCAGCAGGGTCGATGCCGTCCAGGTCCCTACCGACCCTCCGAGCTCGAATGCCAGATAGGGCGAATACGTTGGCAGCCCGGCGGCGACAGATAGAAACAAGGCCATACCGAGCAGACCGAGGGTGCGACCAGCGGCGGCTCTGGGTGACAGGCGACGCAGTCGGTTCCATCCCCAAAGGAAGCAGATCGCCGGCAGAACAAAGGCACTTGTGCCAATGGCAGTGAAGACGGCGTAGGAATAGTACGCCCCTATCTGACCAGCGAGGTTGATGGTCGTCTCCGACATCCGACTGGAATTGGGTGGATCGAATTTCGAGTGCGTGAGTAGACTCAGTAAGAGAAACACGCCCAATGCACACAGGAGTACACCAAGGACGATCGGCCCTCGACGCTCCGGCGTCCGCCGTTCAGCAAGCTCTGGCATAGAATCAGTCTATTGGCCACCGGCAGCAGATCGGTGGTCCTACTTGGACAGGCGGGAGAACAGAGAGGGAGTGGGGCTCCGCTCTTTTTTAGCAATCAGTGCCTTGGGGAGGCCTGAAAAAACAACTCTTGGCTGGAAGATCCTAATACTAACTGGTCATCCTATAGTAACCATATTCCTTGAGATTCGCATCGAACTGCCACCGGCCCAGCGCCCACCTCTGGGGCCGGGAGGACTACTTGGCAGGGCGACGATCACAACAGACCCCAACGTTTGCGCAGGACCCATTCGCCACATAGTGAGACAATCAGGACCAGCAACCACCAGGATTGGCTGATTTCGACCCCGTTCTCCCGTGCGTCGAGAGCCAGAACAGGAGGAGGGGCCAGGCGATCGGCCAGCTGCCGCCACTGGGATAAGGGTCGAAACTCTCCCCCACTTGCCTGTGAAATGCGCCGCAGGAGGGCATCATCGCGACGCTGGTCAGACATTTCGATGCTCTGCTCAGCAATGACGAATCGCCCCGTGTCCTCGCCAAGGACGTTGCCCTGAGCCAGCGCTCTCAGTTCATACGAGTACTCGCCCGGTTGGAGATTCGACCAAGAAGCCAGGTAACGACCGGATCCAAGCCGCTGAAGGGAGGGCACATGCTGCTGGCCGTTTAGCTGAAACTCGAATTGCGCGTCGCCAAAGGGCTGCATCAACTCATCGAAGACTTCGATCTGCACTTGAGCGGTCTGGCCATGCTTTACGACACGTGCTTCTGGATGAGATCGCACCCGACGCGCGGCATCTGTAAGACCAAGCCACTGAACACTCTGACGCCAAAATCGACGCACCATCTGGGGGCTCTCTCCGGTACCACTGGCGAGCAGATCCAGGCGCCAGAAGCCGCTGCCGATCACGCTTAGTACACGCCCCCCTCCAACGCTGGCAGCCGTCGCAACAGGTGCGCCACCGGCTTCCAACAGAACGGTGGAATCGGTGGACTGCCGCAACCCGGCTGCTACACCTAGCAAGGGCGGCAAAGCTGACCAGCCAGCCACTTCGCTACCTGGGGATCGGAGCGCGGGATGATGGTGACCGTGCTGAGCAACCTGAAGCGGATGATCCGAAGTCTTCAGAGCCGCCGCAGGGATCAGTAGCGGCAGGGCAGATGGCGCGGCTCCACCTGAGCTCGATAGTCTTTCACCAGCAATGAACAGCAGCCCACCGCCGGTCAGCACGAATTGGTGTATCACATCATCAACTGAAGAGATTTGCGTGGGGGCAGGATCGTGCAGAACCAGCACATCAACTTCGGACAGATCCTGTGAGACGAGTTCGTCTTGGAATCCCATCACGTGAAACTGACAGGCCAAGGAGGAGTCGGCAGCCAAGGTCCGGCGCAAGAATGCGAAGTCAGCTGAGGGGCCGCCGGCGACGACGAGCACCCTCAACCGATGAGGTCTCACGAGGACGAATATCGTTTCTATGTTGTTGTCCTGCGTGATCTCTCCGATCCGTGGTCTGATCTGCACCGCGAGAGACTGCAGGCCTGCCGACAGGGGTGGCAAGGCAATCTGAGTCGAAGAGATCTCACCTGCGGTGTCCAATGGTCGCTCGACTGAAGCGACAAGGCTGTCCTGAGCAAAGATATCAACCTGCACCAGCTCCCCTTCAAAACCCCATTGTCGTAGCTCAAGGTCAAGGGAGGCCCCGCGGCCGGAGAACACGGTGGCCGGCGCTTCGACGGACACAATCTGGATGTCATCGGGGGATGTAGCGGAACCAACACCGAGAGTGTGAACTGGCACGCCGAGATTCTGCGCGACCATCGTTGGATCGGCGCCCAGATTGTGCCGGCCATCGGAAATAAGGATGACCGCGTGCAGACGTTGGGTGTCAACGCCCCAACGAGGTGCCTGCGCCAGGGCAGAAGCGATGTCTGTCGCATGCCCATCTGGTGGTGCCTCAGTCGCCACCTTCCAGCGCGAGAGATGAGGTTGTTCAGCAAAAGTGCCAACGATGCTTCGTTGCAGCGTCTCACCGAGATCCGACGACATCGAGTCTACGACAGTCGACCAGCGAGAGGATCCCCCTTCACGAATCGACATGGACTGGCTGTTGTCGATGAGGGTGACGACGCCCGGATATCTCGCTTGCTGCACGATATAGCTGAGCATCGGCGTAGCGAGCAGCAGTAGAAGCAGGCTGAGGGTCAAACTGCGCAGAAGCTGCAATGCAAGACGGGCGCGCGCAGTGATAGGAGGTCGCGTCTCTCGATAGACTCGGCGCACGAACCAAAGTGATGGAGGCCATAGAAACAGCCACCACCAGATACCATTGAGATCAAGTCCCGTATTCAGAAGGTCGATCAATGGATCACGATCAATTTGAGGTCGTCAGACCTGGTAAGGGCAACCTTGGCTGGGCGTCCAAGTCATAGCCATCCGTCTCACCTTGCGCGAAACGATAGGCTCCGGCGGAGGCAATCATGGCTGCATTGTCAGTGCACAAGGCGATGTCTGGCACCACGAGACGGGCACCTGCATTTTCCAGGGCCGACGCGAGTTGCTCTCGCAAGCATCGATTTGCCGCGACACCGCCAACAAGAGCTGCATGCGACACGTTACATGCAGCAACGGCCCGGACCGTGCGATCCACCAACACATCTACGACGGCCTGCTCGAAGCTTGCTGCGATATCCGCGGTGGCATCCACCACTGCCTGCGGACCATCTTGCTCGCGAAGTTTTTTCACATGAGTCAGGACTGACGTCTTCAAGCCAGAGAAACTCACATCGTAGGTGTCTCGACCTGAGAGCGCGCGAGGAAATCGAATCGCCTGTGGATTTCCATCTCGGGCGATGTCGGACACGGCTCGCCCGCCCATCACGAACTGCCCAGGAGGTAGCAGCCCAAGAAGCTTGGCGACCTTGTCAAAGGCTTCACCGGCTGCGTCGTCCAAGGTAGCACCGAGCAGTTCATAGCGGCCTAGCTTGCGAACGTGGATCAGCTCCGTATGGCCCCCAGAGGCAAGCAGTGCCACGAAGGGCGGTTGAAGGTCAGAATTGATAAGGGCGGAGAACAGGTGGCCCTCGAGATGATGGACCCCGATCAGAGGCAGACCACAGCCAAAGGCGAGTCCCTTTGCCAGGTTCACCCCGGCCAGAAGGGATCCGATCAGCCCAGGACCATGTGTCACTGCAATGGCGGAGAGATCGTCCAGGCCAACCCCCGCCTCTTCAAGGGTTGATTCGATGACGGGAAGACCGGCTCGGATATGCGCCCGCGAAGCCAGTTCGGGAACGACGCCACCGTATGGAAGATGATCCATCTGCGATAGAACGACACTGGCACGGACGTCGCGCTCGCTGGTGGCGAGGGCGGCGGCCGTCTCGTCACACGAGGACTCGATTCCTAGAACAAACAAGGAGCGTCAGCGGTCGACAATACTGACTCGAGCGGGGATGATCTCGAGCAATTCATAGAGTCGATCGGTTGGGCTCAATACGAGTTCACCGGCCTCGTTCGCACCCGATGCGGTACGTAGATCCACGTACAAACCCAAATCGGTTTCAGGATCGAGGGAACCGATCAGATCGGCGCCCCCTCGAACCTTCACGGTAACACGAGACGGTGCCGCAGCGGCGCCTGGCCGCCCTTCGACCCTGACAGGGACGTTGCCGACTTCATACTCTGCAAGTTCCTGGATGTCGGCGATCAAGGTGGTCACTTGATGATCCAGGTGGAGAAGGTTTGTTGATGGTTGCGCCAATTGGACATCTAACTCTACTGGGCCAGAGAGACCCGTGAGGGTGAGGGTGTCCGTGTGAATGAGGTGAATGGCCTGCACAAGATGGAGCGGCCCCGAGATCGTAACTGAATCCGGCTTGAGAGCGACGTGGCCGACGATTGTGAAGGAATTTGCCGCCTCCAGGACAGTTGCAGGTTCTATAGGAACTTTGCGCGTTTCGAGACGATCAAGGGCAACCGTCACTTCACGTGGCCTGATCACCGACTCAACCACGAGGTTGAGTTCGGAGTGATCCTCTACTTGATCCGGGGAAGGCCGAATGGTCGCTCGTCCGCCAGGGCTAAGTTCGGACTGCAGATGCAGCACGAAATCAGACTCGTCCAGGCGAAGCAAGTCCTTCCCATCGCCAAAGACGGCGATACGCGCAGTCGCCGGTAGCTCGGAGGCTACAACGAGCGCCGACTCGCCTGCAGGCTGCGGATCATCCACCAGAAGCCTGATATCGAGTTCACGACGATAGCTGTGTTCGGTAACGGCATGGAGCCAGAGACCTGTCGCCAGAAAGAGGGCTCCAAGCTTTACACCCCAGTCCCCCGTGAGCCAGTCCTTCACCCGATCATCCTCAACGCCGCCCCATATCTATTTGTACGATTCGCGAAGTTCTTTGCCCACACTTAGCTCACCATTGTCGATGCGAAGATTGAAACCGCAGTCAGGGTGAGTGCAGACCCAGGCCTTGTAGTGGATGGAGGAGCCATCGCGACCGTAGTCTGAGAGCGGCACAAGGACGCCCTGTTGACACTTCTGACACGCTGGAAATTGCTGTTCCATCCTGACATCCCCTCCCAAGGACACTTTCCAGCGTCCTTCGTCTTAGGCTTGCTGCTTTTCGTTTGCACACCGAACCGCGAAATCTCGGATCATCGCTTCCTGTTCTGCCGTCTCAATTGAGCCAGGTCGCTTATGTCTCACCTCTTCGATCGCCGCGTCTCCGGATAAGCCATCTCGCACAAGATAACACGCGAGAAGTGTTCCGGTGCGTCCCAGCCCCGCTCGACAATGCACGAGGGCTGCATAACCCCGATCCTCGGCTTCGTCGACAACTCTTAAGAAACTCTCAATTGTGTCTTGAGACGGTGAGGTCATGTCGGGCACAGGCAGATGTACACCGACCAGACCCGCTTGCTCTAGGAACGCCGGATCGAGAGGTGATTCAGTCAATGACACGATGACGCCAATGTCTTGCGAGCGGAAGTAGCTTAGATCGTCCTTGAGAGACACGCCCATATACGGCGCTCCCCCTGGGAGTCCGGATGCGGCGAGTCGCCCCTCAACGATCCAGCTGAAGTTAAATGGCACCTGAGGTGTTGCCTTCTTTGGACTGCGCCCGTGGCCCCTCGACCCAGAAGGACCCATCGGGACCTACTTCCTTCTTCCAGATAGGTGCGACCTCCTTAATCCGGTCAATCACATAGCGGGAGGCAGAGAAGGCCTCTGCTCTGTGAGGACTCGCAACAGTAATCAGCACCGAAACCTCGCCAATTTCGAGACGACCTACTCGGTGGCTGATAGCCAGTTTCCCGATGTCCCACTGTTGGGCCGCCTCTTGAGCAATGGATGCAAGCACCCGCCTCGCCATGTCTTCATAGGCCTCGTAGACGAGGTATTCCGTTGTCAGATCGTTGGCGTTATTGCGAACGACGCCTTCAAAGCGTACGACGGCTCCATCTGCCTCGGAAGTGACCCAGGCGTGCGCGTCAGCTGCAATGACCTGCTCAGATACACAGATGGTCTTCGCGTCGCCACTTCCACCGCTGACGGGGGGAATGAGGGCGACTTGATCACCATCCTTGAGCTCGATGTCATCCCCCGCGTATTCCTCGTTCACCGCGATGGAGATGGAAGGAGCGATCCCGGCAAGGGGTGGGAGATGCTGGCCCAAGTCCCTGCGGAGATCTCCAACACAGTAGTTTTCCCCTACTTCAAGGACTGTTTCTTGGGCACCGACGGCTTCGCGACAGGAGGCAAACAGGAGCAAGGTAACGGTCATGAAGGTGTCCAGCTTGAAGGTTTTGCGCGAATATAGACGGCAGATAGGCGTGTCGCAATCGCCGTTGTAGGAACAGCATACCAGAAATAGAGATGGGGCCACCAGCGTATGCCGGTAGCCCCGTCTCAGATTACTGCCCCAGAGGCGAAGCCTCCGGTAGAGCGCTTTACTGCACGAAGGTCATCTTTTTCATGGAGGTGAAGGAACCTGCCTTCAACTCATAGAAGTAGACACCGCTGCCGACACGAACGCCAGCGTCGGTCCGACCGTCCCAGAGCTCCGTATAGGAACCTGCGGCGCGAGAATCGGAGACCAACGTCCGAACCACTTGCCCCGTGATGTCAAAGATGCGTACCGACACCGATGCCTCTGTGGCAATGTCGAAGCGAATCGTGGTCTCGGGATTGAACGGGTTCGGGAAGTTCTGAGCGAGTGACATGGTCGTCGGCAAGACCTGCACCGATGCCAAAGCCACTTCGATCGTCTGAGAGCGTGCAGCACTACCGTCGAAATCTACCTGGCGCAGGTAGTAGTAGACGAAATCCGCCGCCGGTAGCTCCTCGTCGAGGAACTCATAGGTGCGGAATTCGTTTACAGTGCCTTCGCCTGTAACCATGTCGCCGACACGATCAAATGCTTCGTTGTCGACGCTACGGAAGACTTCCCATCCCAAGTTGTTGCTCTGGGAAGGTACGGCCCAGGCCAACACGACCTGACTCTGCGGTGTAACGGACCCACCGAAATCAGCCAACTCGGCGGGAACAGGAACGTCCCAAGTAACCGAGAAATCGGCAGACAGTTCCAAGGTGGCTCCCTCGGAGTTATCGGCAGATGTGGTGGCTGAAACAGAGGCACTGGTGCTACCGGCGAAAGGACCACCCTCAGCGTCGAGGAGGATGCTGGCGCTGCCGGCATCGGAGTCGACGTTCACGGTGGTGCTGGAGCCAGCGGCGAGTTCAGCACCGTCAATGGTGATGCTCTCGGAACCGTTGTTTGTAACGTCAAAGGCAATGCTCTGACCAGACGCAGCGGCACCAGAGGCATCAGCGAAGCTGACCGAGATCTCGACTTCACCATCAGAGCCGGCGCCGCTGCCAACTGCGGAATAGTCCGCGCTGACATCGGTGGCCGAGGTGGCGGATAGTACGGGATCAGAGACCGGTGGATTCACCGTCACCGTCAAGTTACTGAGGGCATCGGCGTCGAAGACGTCTGAATCAACTGTCTTATCGAATGCGAGCAAAATCGACTCAAACGAGACCGTAGCCATATCGTCCGTGGTGAAGGACGCGGAGGTGGTGACCGTTACTGTAAACGTGAGGTCGCCACTTGTTCCTGGGCTGGTCTGACTCAACTCGGATCCCGCCATCTCAAAGACGGTGGGGTCTTCAATATTTACCAACCCACCCAGCAGATCGAAGGCGGACTGCATCGCCCCGAGCCCTGAAATGCTGGTGGACGTAAGGTCAAAATGCGATGCATCACTCACTTTGACGTTGGTTTGGATCTGCTTGACTGAATCCAAGCCGCTTGCTGTTACTTCCAAAGTTATTTGTTCGCCCGGCCCGACGTTTGCCACAGATCCACTACCACTGAGGCTGAACGTGACTCCGGCGTTGTTGCCAGCGAAGGCTCCGCTGATCAGTGCCAGGGAGAGGGCCAGGGTGAGCAGTGCTCCCCTGCGCAATCTCATCATTCTAAGTATCTCCTAATATTCTTCTGTAGTCTCGGCACTGCGCCAATAGTGAGAAGGGACCCCGCCGAAGCGGGGTCCCATTCTCTACTCGGCGCTGCGAAGCGAGCGCTTACTTGAGCAGCAACATCTTCTTGATGCTCTGGAACTCTCCGCCCGCACTGATGCGGTAGAAGTAGACACCGGAGCTCAAGGACTGCCCGTTGTTATTGGTCGCATCCCACTGGATCACATAGCGACCGGCCGTCTGGTAGTCATTCACCAGAGTGTTAACGACCTGGCCGAGCATGTTGTAAATCTCCAGTGTGACCTCACCGGCCTCAGGCAACTGGTACTTGATCGTCGTCTCCGGGTTGAACGGGTTCGGATAGTTGTTCTGAAGCGCGTAAACATCTGGACGCGTCTCAATCCGAACACTGGTCGGAGCTGTGATCTGGTTCATACCGTAGCTGCCATCCTGGATAGCACCCGAAGCGATCTCGATGTAGCTGTCCTCAATCTCCGACTTGGCGCGGAAGATGAGGTCGAGACCGAGGTTGCCTTCACTGCTGGCGACGTCGCCGAATGCTGCGACGTATACCTCACCCTCACCACGTGCGATGGTCTGCGGTGTGGCAAGTTCGGTTTCACCCAGAATGTTGTCCTGGACCTGAGTGCCCACAAACTCGAGCAACTCGGAGTCATAGGAAACTGTAAGACCGTAGGCCTTGACTTCGACGAACTCTTCAAGGCTGACTGCGATCGTCATATCCTCACCGATGCGCGGCAATGCTGTGCCGGCGTCGAGGTAGAAGCTGGCGTCGCTGTTCAGACCAGCCATCGTCGGGACCACCTTGCCGGCGACCTGAATCACCTTGCCGAAGTTCTCGGCGAAGACGAAGAAGTCGTCGTAATCGACGCGATTGTTCTGGCTGAGATCGAACGCAGGCTCGAAAGCCTCCTGTCCGGCTGCCAGACCAAAGTGGTCTGCGAAGATGAAGAAGTCGTCGTAGCCGACACGGTTGTCAGCGCCAAACAGACCGTAGACCGGAGTGCCGTCGGCTGCGACAGCGTTGTTCCGGATGGCCATGGCCGAGTTCTCCAGCTCAGTGGCAGACTCGTTGTCAGTGTCGTACGGGCTCACCGAGTAGGTGTAGCGCACGCCATTGAAGACGGTCTGATCTGCGAAGGAGGTCTCGCCCGTGCTGGCCTTACCGACCAGCTGATAGGCACCATCATTGACCTTGCGGTAGACATTGTAGCCTGCGACACCGGCTGTCTGGAAGACGTTGTTCGGGCCGACGGCAGGTGAATTGACAACGGTGAGGATCTGATCGTCAGCGGACTTGGCCCACTGAACGGTCACACTGCCACCGAAGTCATTTGGCGTGTCGATCGCCTGCAGGTAAGCAACTGCCTGCGGAGCGATGTTGTCGATCGCACGAACTGCCTCTGCGGTTCTACGGGCGTGCGACAGCAGGACGCCGTCAACCACCTTGAAACGCGGGGCAACGCCGGTCTCGCCAAAGGCAAGTGCCTCAGGTGAGAGGGCGGCGAAGACTGGGGCTGTCAGATCCAACTGCGCAACGGCGCGGCTGTTCTGCATGGCCTCAGCCATCAGTTCATACGGTGCTGCCACTGTGGTAGCGGCATCGAAAGCAACCTTGCTGGACAGACCACCACGCTCAGCAGCGACGCTGTACTTGGACATGACGCCGTCGAGAGTTGCGACGATAGCGCGAGCCACCGTCTGGCCTGGTACCGCGTCAACACGGGCCCAAGCAATGGACTGTGTATCTGGAGCGGCGAGGGCCACGAGGCCACCGGCACCGTCAGATCCAACTGTTACCACCACGTCACGATAGATCCGGTAACCGGTCAGCGTGCCGTGGTCGGCGGAGACAGGCCAGGTCAACAGGACGAAGCCGCCCTGATCACCGTTGCCGTCAGCGCCCATGTAGTCCTGACCAACCAATGTGTCAGGTCCGGCGAGGACCGTGCCACCGTCATTGCTGACGTTGACAGTTTTTGTGCCCTCTTTGCTGCCGCCGGTGATCTGACGAGCTGTGAGGGTGAGGTCACCCGCGTAACCGTTGCTGTTGACCCAGAAACCACCGGTGCCCTTGGAGATCTGGATGGCGTTCGAGGGGAAGTCAACACCGATTGCATTGGTCGAGATTTCGACGAAGGCAGTAGTCAACGTGTTGTTGCCAAACTTATCTGCCATGGTCACGGTGACCCACGTCGCATCACCCTGGCCGATCGTGTCGGTTGCGGTGATGAGATTGATCTTGTTGAGTGCTGCGGCACTCACCACAATGGTGTTATCGAGACCGCCGACAAACAGATTTGATGCATCGGTGCAGTCAGAGATAGCCACGGTGACCGAGTCGATGGATGTCGTGTCCCTGATACTCACGCTGCGAGTACCAGTGACCCAATCATCCTGGTTCAGAAGGAAGCGACCGGCGACTGTGCTGTCTACGGTGACGCCAGTGCCCCATACCGTGAGGCCGGAGGCGCCAGAGATCCGCAGAACCGCATCCTGCTTGTAAGTAACCGCGACGCAGTCGGTGGTTGTGCGTGCAGTGAGTGTCAGCGCGACAGTGTCACCCGCTGCCGGGGTCAGTGTGTCGCTGGCGATTGTGAACTTGGCAATCACCGGTACGACGAACGACGTATCGTAGACAAACGAGTCCGCTGCGGTACGGTTGTAGTTACCGGACAAGTCTGCGGCTAGAATCGTGAGACCGTACTTGAGCCCCGACTGCAGAGAGTCGACCGTGAAGGTCTGCTCCGTGAGGGTCGTTAGCTCGGAGCCGACCAGGGCCCGCGTACGTGTGGTCCCGCTGGATGGCGTATAGGTAATCAGGACACTGTCAGCAGCCTCGCTCAACTTGAACGTGACTTTGGCGGTTTCCTCTTCCAGCGTGTCGAGGGCATTTTCGGTCGTCGGGAACAGACGGTCGAAATTGATCTCGTCCACGTCCACATAGACGTTGGTGCGAGTCAGGGCGGGGCCCCAGTTGCCTGCGAGATCACGACCTTGGAAGCTGATGCTCTGCGACCCGGTTTTGATGGTTCCGCCGACATTTGTGGAATCGTATGTTGCCGCTGCTCCGGTGGTGCCGGTGACACGTATTGCCACTGTGCCGGAATCCGCGGTGTTGGCATTGGAGAAGTTGATGAGGTTGCTGTCGCTTGCAGCATCAAGAGCGCCGTGTGTGAGCGTGGAGTCTTGATTGGCGATGAGCAACGTCCCTGCGCTTACACCACTGAAAATGATGCGCAGACTGTCGAGACGCTCTGCCAGCTCAACCGTCAGCGGGTTCAGATCAGAGGTGAAACCAGAATTGACGTTTCCATCGGTGATCGTGTCAGTGCTCACCGGAAGAATCGTATCACCATCGACCACGCCGCCATCGAGTACAGGCGCTTTGCCGTCGACGAAGAAACGCACTGGAACCGTCACGCCCGTTGCTACCTCGGAGGTGGTCCCGCAGTCATGCGCGGCCGGGAAGCAGTGACCACTCAGGTTACCGGCCGCGTCAGCGATGTAGACCCTGATCGTGTCGGTGCGGTCGTTGGCTACATCGGCACCGACGAGATCACCAAAATCCCCCGCGGCGATGATATGCGCGAAGTTGATGGTGTCGTTGGATGCGCTCTTGGGAACCGTCATGAGAGAGCCGAAGACATCCGCTTTGACGGTCAAGGTGCTTGAACTGGTCAGCACGGCGGCAGCTTGCCCACCGAGTTTGACGTCCACTTTGATTGTGTCACCGATGCCGAGGATAGCGCCTCGGGCAGTGCGGTTAGTGAACGCGCTGAAGGTTCTGTTTTGTGTCGACTTTTCACCGGCGACACCGGACGAATCCGTCACCATAGCGTCTGGGCGAGACGGGCGATCACCATCGACTCCGAATGTCAGCGAGGCAGCGGAAAGCTTCGTGGCAGTCGACAGCGCGTTACCGGTGCTGTCGAAAGAAGCTGCGGCCACACGGATGCCGCTGACCGTTCCGGATGTCGCAGAAACCTTACCATACCATGTGTAGGTAAAGTTGTTGCCCGAATTCGAGACGGTGATTGAGTCACCGTCGCCGAAGTGTTGATGGGCGGAGTCGGCACGAGTAATCGCAGCGGCGATGAAGTTGCCGTTCGTGACCGTTGCACCGGCAGTGTTCAGAACCAATGCGGCGTTAGCGGCGTCACGCACCAAGCTGTCCAGAGTGACACCCATGAGGGCCGTGTCAGTGCTGTCAGCTGTGGCATCGAGGACGACCGTGCTGTCGTTGCCCACGAACAAGTAGAAGATGACTCCGTCGGTGGTGCTGGACGTGAAGTCTTCTACAACAGCGGTTGCGACGAAGGTTGAATCGATACCCCTTACGGCGCCGCTATCGGTAGGAGCGGTGACCGTGACGCTAGTAACGATAGACTGAGCGTCAGCAGTGATCACCCCAAATCCGACCAAAGCGGCGGCGAAAAGGGCTATGCATTTCCTATACTGCATGTTCTTTCCTCCTCAGGGAGCCCTCTCCCTGCTGTGAAACTGTTGCGAGGTAGCCGATGGCTACCATGAAGTATTCAGAATGCGGTTGTGAGGTTGTCTGTTTCATCGAGTAAAAACCACGAGCGCCCCGTTCCATCATTCACGCCGGGGCATACCTGCTTGTCTCGTCGCCTCTTCTCCTTTCTAAAGTCTAAAGCCACTACCCAAAATCTGAATGAAGCAATTGATCATTGTGGGACTTCTGGTACAAGCACACCACCCCCTGCCACCTTGGTGCAGGGGAGACTTATAATATCACCGGGCAAAATAAGTGTCAAGCACTTTTTCCGTTATGTAAAAACGTCCCAACCTAGGGTATTTTCAGAACATACGTGCAGTTGAGCCCCCCTTCCTCGGGGGCATATCACAGGATACAACCCGGCTCGCAATCGGACTGTGACATCAGTCACTTTGCTCAAGTTTTTTGCTCCTGAGGTTAAGATAGCAGTATCTGATGCCTGCAATCAAGCTAGATCCGTGCCATGACAATCATCGCGCGCCCGGGGTGCAGCTACGAATCGGCCCGTACCTGCTGGATGCGGGCGAAAATCTCACCAAGCCTTCGCCTCTCTGCAATCAACAAGGTGGTGCCATAAGTGGCGCAGAACACAGGGATCGCGACCTCTGGAATTGCAGGGGCCAGGCTCACCCCAGTCGCCGCTGCCACGCAGGCGACAGCCGGCATGAGAAGCATCCTGCGATAGTGAACGGTGATGTGGCCACTGACACGCCACCAGAGGAAACAGAGCCCCCACAGAGCGATCAACCCCATAGACAAAGCTGCACCCTGAGTGCCAAAGAAGATGACAGCAAGGGGAATCACCGGCAGGGCGATCAGCGCCTGGCTCGCCATGATCTTCGTTGCTGAGACGGCATCGCCCCGTGCCCACAACAAGCCATACCCCTCATCCAGGAGAGGCCTGGCGAGTCCGAAGAGCAGCAGATACATCATGATTTGGGCAGAGCCAGACCAGCTTTCCCCGAGAAGCTGCATCAGTTGCGGGGCGAGAAGTACCAGGCCAATGGCAACGGGCGCAGAACATCGAATCACGAGACTCGACATAGTTTCGAAGAGCTCTGATAACTTCTCCTCGTCATCTTGATAGCGAGAGTATAGAGCGCTCGTATAGTTGAAGATGATGTGGCTGATCACGGCGGTAGGGAGAAACATGAGCCACCAGGCGTTTTCATAGAGGGCGAGTTCACTCTCGCCAACGATGACCCCGAGAATCACCTTGTCGTAGAGCCAGACGAAGCTCTGTAGTATCCAACCAACCCAGAGCCAGCGGCCGTAGTCGAGGAGTTTGCGGGTCCAGGAGGGATCTAACCGGAAGCGGAGGGGGGCGGGGCGTAGCAGCCAGACCCCCGTTGAAAACACGACGGCATAGACCACACTATAGGCGGCGTAGGCCGACCATCCCCCAAGAATGAGGCTCCAGCTGCCCAACCCGTGAACGGCGGCGGCCACGGCGATTCCGAGTGCCATGATCGTTCCAAAGCCATGCAACAGTGACAGGTGGCCGAACTGGAAATCCCGTCGAAGCAGTGCCTCTGAAGTCTGGGTGAGGCTCCTCAGCAGATGAAATAGACCGAGCAGACAGATGACCGGGCCACCCCATCCCCAGGAATCCGGAAATAGGAACCAGAGCCCAAGCCCTGCCAGGCTTGTAAGAAGGAATACGGCGACGCTAACGAGGCAGTTGAGCGTGAAGTGCGTCTCGAGGAACTCTTGCGTGTCGTCACGAAAGTGCAGGAGCCCTTGCATCAGGCCCACCTGACTGAGACTGGCGAACATCATGAAGACGACGAAGGGCAGAATGACGGGCTCGAAGGCCTCTCGCCCAAGAACCTCGTCGCTGCGGAGCACGACAGTGAGAATGACGCTGGCTATGCGACCAGCGTATCCGCCGACGAGGGCGTAGAAGAATGACCTGAGTACCTGGCGAGGAGAACTCACCGTGCGCTACAGCGAACCCTTGGTCGAGGGAATTCCCTGTACTCGATCCGAACGCGTGACGGCGGCAGACAGAGCGCGGGCCACCGATTTGTAGATCGCCTCAATCCCATGGTGGTCGTTGCCACTGCGTAGCAGATCGACGTGCAGATTGATCCGCCCATGATCTGACACTGCGCGTAGGAATTCCTGCACCATTGCGACGGGGAATTCGCCAACCATCTCATCAACAAATCCCGCCTGCAGCACCAGAAAGGATCGCCCGGACAGATCCACGACGCTACGGGCCATTGCCTCGTCCATGGGGACGTAGCTGTAGCCAAAACGCTCGAGACCCGCCTTGTCCCCTACGGCCTCAGCCAGGGCCATACCCAGACAAATGCCGATGTCCTCTACGGTGTGATGGGCATCTACGTCGAGATCTCCGTCACATGACACCGTCAGATCGAACAAGCCGTGCCGGGCGAAGGCCGTGAGCATGTGATCGAAAAAGCCAATTCCCGTAGCGACCTTTGCCTGACCCGAACCATCAAGATTCAACTCCAGTTCAATCGCTGTTTCGGAGGTCTTCCGCTCAATACGGGACCGTCGCTGCTCGCTCAAGACTTCCTCCAACGCTCTAGCCGCACCTCAACCGCTCGAGCATGGGCCTCAAAGCCCTCTGCTCGTGCCAGGCGCGTAATGTGATCACCCGTCTTCTCGAGGCGCTGCCTCGAGTAGGCGACGATGCTGCTTGTCTTCACGAAGTCAGACAGTCCCAGGGATGAAGCGAATCGGGCGGCACCATTTGTCGGCAGGACATGATTCGTGCCGGCATAGTAGTCGCCAACAGGCTCGGTCGCCGCTTCCCCGAGGAATACTGCGCCCGCATCACGTATCTTGCTCAGCCAGGCCCAGGGCTCGTCGACAAGCAATTCCAGATGCTCGGGCGCCAGGCGATTCACCAGATCAACTCCTACATCAAGATCAGACACACAGACAATGGCGCCGAATCGAGTCAGTGCCGCTTCGATCAGCTCGTGACGAGGCAATTCAGCCGCCTGGGTCTCGACTTCTCTCTGCACCGCCGCAGCCACACTGGCCGAATTGGTTATACAGATAGACGCCTCCAAGCCCGTTCCGTGTTCAGCCTGCGACAGCAGATCTGCAGCGACGAAGGATGGATCTGCTGCCGCGTCAGCAAGCACGACGATCTCCGAGGGCCCAGGCACCATCTCAATGCCAACGACACCATAAACCTGGCGTTTGGCTGCCACCGTGTAAGGACCGCCGGGGCCCACGATCTTGTCGACGGACCTAATGGAGTCTGTTCCGTACGCCAGAGCGGCCACTGCGTGCGCTCCACCCAAGGCATAGACCTCAGCGACGCCGAGCAAAGCAGCTGTCGCCAACAGATCCGGGTGTGGAAGACCATTTTCCTGCGGTGGCGTGACGATGCAGATCTCCTCCACGCCGGCAACCTGGGCGGGCACGACAGCCATCAGCAGGCTTGAAATCAGCGGCGCCGCACCGCCGGGGACGCAGATTCCGACGCGGCGTATGGGAGTGACCTTCTTTCCCAGTACGACTGAGTCCCCATCCTCCATGAACCACGAATTGATGCGCTGGCGCTCGTGAAAGGCGCGAATATTGGCCGCCGCCGCGTTGATCGCCTCAACCAGATCTGATTCCGACGCCTGCAAGGCGTCCTGCAACTGTGCTGGAGGCAGGAGAAACTGCTCTGGCGAAAGCACAACCCCGTCGAAACGCTCGCTGAATCGAACAAGGGCAGCATCACCATCGCGGCGGACGTCAGAGATAATGTCTCTGACTGCCTCTTCAATTTCTTCAGGAATGCCCGCTTGGCGCCCAAGGATGTCCGCCAATTTCGGTGGCAGCGGCGCATCGGGACTGTAGTCGACGATGTCGATCATGGTTTGGTCAGTAGACGACTTTGCTTAAGGGATACTCGATGATCCCCTCGGCACCGGCGTGCTTCAATTGCGGGATGATGTCACGGACAAGGCGTTCATCGGCAATGATCTCTACAGCAACCCAGTCTTCGTCGGTCTGGTTGGAGATCGTCGGCGCGCGCAGGGCGGGCAGAATTTCCATCACTTGAGCAAGGTGCGCTCGAGGGACGTTCATTTTCAAGCCTACCTTGCTGTCTGCCTCGAGTGCCCCTTGCAAGAGGGTGAGCAGATTCTGCGCCTTCTGGCGTTTCCACGGATCTTCCCAGGCGGTTTTGTTGGCTATGAAGCGGGTCGTGGACTCAAGCATCACATCAACAATGCGTAGTCGATTCGCTCGCAGCGAGGATCCCGTTTCGGTGCCGTCGACGATGGCGTCTGCCACGCCGGGAATCCCGGCTTTTACTTCTGTGGTCCCCCACGAGAAATCGACCTCTGCCTGGATGCCTCGCTCCTCGAGGTAGCGACGAGTCACGCCGACCAATTCGCTGGCGATTGTCTTGCCTTGCAGATCCTTGAGGGTCTTGATGGGAGAATCCTCCGGGACGGCGATCACCCACCTCAGAGGGCGCGATGTGGCCTTGCTGTAGCGCAGTTCGCCAATTTCGATGACGTCAGCCTGCCACTCTTCCACCCAGTCCTTGCCAGTAACCCCCACATCGAGAACTCCTCGCTCGACGTAGTGGGCGATCTCCTGCGCTCGGAACATCAGGCCAGAGAGCTCTGGATCATCGATCTCGGGCTCGTAAGAGCGTGAGGGCAGATTAATACGATAGCCGGCTCGACCGAAGAGCTTGAACGTCGCCTCCTGCAAACTGCCAGAAGGAAAGCCGATTTTCAGGTTGTTGGTGCTCATTTCCCTAATCCTTCGTGCCTCTGTGGGGTCTTATGATGCACCGAGGCCCTCCAGCACACGACGCGTCTCGCGTTGATCTTCCTCTGTGCCCTCTGATTGTAACCTCAGTAGGGCTTGGATTGCTTCTGGCGCGCCGATCTGTTCGATCGATCGCACGGCTTTCGTTCGGATACTCTGGTAGGGCTCGTCCAGTGCAGCGACGAGGGCTTCCACCGTGTTCGATCGATCCTGACCGCTCAGTGGCCCTTTTGATCGTGGTACAAGACCGGCGCCGATTTGACCCAACGCCTGGACGGCGACATGCCGAACTTCCGCTGACGGATCACGTGACAAGCGGATCAGGGCCGGCGCCATGCCTGTATAGCCGAGGTGCCGAGCACTTTGCAGCGCAGCGATGCGCACTTTCGGTGTCGGGTCTCTTAGTTGGGCAATCACGATTGCCGTCAGACTGTCGCGCAGATCCGCATGAATCGTGTCGTCATAACAACGCCCAAGTGCGGTCACCACCTGCGCCCGAAACCCCTTCGAGGGGGTCCCGAGATGAGACAGTAGATCTGGCACCGCCGACGGCGCTCGCAGTTCGCCAAGCCCCCAGGCTGCATACTGAGCAACATTGAAAGAATCATCTCCCAACATCCGGATCAGCGTATCTGTGGCACGAGGATCCTTGATGCGTCCGAGTAATCGTGCAACCTCGAAACGGACCCGAATAAACTCTGAGTGACTCTCTTCAATGAGTCTCTCGACGACGGCTTCGCCGTAGAGGATCAGTTGCGCCGCCGCTTTTTCGCGAACCTCCGACCGAATACTGTGTAGTTGCTCGAAGAGGGGCTCCGGCGACGGCTCGGAACATGCCCACAAAGCTGCCGTCATGACAGCGATCATGGGAAACAGCCATGTGTTCTTTCGGTCAGGGTTTGCCACAGTGTCAAGGATAAGCCTGGGCGCAGATTGCGTCCACGAATCGCACCGCAGTCATGGCGCGTTAGAAAAAGCTGCTTCGTCGCAGGGGAAGGTCGTCGGGAAAGGGGTAGAGGTTACCCCACAGCAGGGCACCGATAATCATCACAGCCAGATACCAGAGAAGCATTCTTCTGCCGAAGACGGCCCCGAGGGTGCCCAGTGTATGGAACTTTGTCGCAGGACCAGCGATGAAGAAGGCAAGAGCGGCGCCTGGGGTCATGCCCATCTGAATCATGATTTCCACGATGGGGAGGGAGCCGCCACCACAGGCGTATAAGGGTACACCAAGCGCGACCGCAGCTGGCACAGACCAACGACTGCCGGCGCCGAGTACGGATCTGACCATCTCAGGCGACAGGAGTGCCGCCGAAAGGGACGCGATCAGGATGCCGATCGTAAACCACTTGGCGATGAAGCTAAGATCCTTCAGAAATCTGGCTGGCAACTCTCCCCAGGATGGCATGGGCAGTGCTGCACCGGAGCCACCGGCCACGGCAGGATATGGTCGAGGATCACCGTGGGGGCTTTCCGTTCGCGGCAGGATCGCGGCTGACAGATGGCCATGTCGTTGCAACAGATGCGTTCCGAAACCCGCAACAAGCCCAATTGACAGGGCTGTGAGGGTACGGGCCGTTGCCATCTGCAAACCTAACGTGCCGTAGGTGTAAACAAACAGCGCCGGATTCATCAGAGGTGAGGCGAAAAGGAAGGCGATGACAGGAGGTGCGATCACGCCGGATTGAAGAACACGGGCGGCAACGGGAATCGCGGCGAAAGTGCACAGGGGCGAGAGCAAGCCGAGAAAACTTGCACCGATGATGGAGCCCGTCCGATGTCGTTTCAGAATCTGATCGAGTCGTGCACGTGGTAACAGATGCGAGGCCAAGGCGCTGCAAGCTGCACCAATCAGGACCCAATACCACAGCTCCGCGGACAACTCAAAGAACTGAATGCCCACATCTCCCGTGTAGGTCCCGGGCAACTCGTCGCGGCACCAATCCGCAGCGTAGTACAGGAGATACGTCGGCGATAAGAAGAGCTCTAGCACGAACTGGGCATTTCGTCGGAAAGGGTTGTGGCAGGAGAAGTTACGGTCCTATCAATCGTAGTGTAAACCAGGGGAAAGTCTTTGACAACCGGCAAGCCCCACAGTAGCTTGAGCGGTCTGCTGCGGCTCACGCCGAAAACCCCAATTCGCATGAAAAAGCCCTGTCGAAAACTATGAATCCCAAACTCCATCCGACTCTTCTCCGTCCGACCCTTTTCAGCGTTGCCCTCATCTGTGTGCAAGTCGCCCTTACCCAACCGCTTCAGGCTGAGCCGGCAGCTGACGCCGTCAACCACTATCGGACGGGGTACGAGTTATTGCAGTCGAAAGACTTTCGCAATGCAGCCATTGAACTGGAACAGGCTGTCCAGATCGACTCGACGTATGGTGACGCACATTATGCACTCGGCATGGCACACGCGTCCTTACAGGACTTCGACAAATCAGCGATGTCCCTGGAGGCAGCCCTTCGCCAAGGGACGAGTCGTGAAGAATTGGCGCAGAGAATCCCTCGACTCTTGGGCGATCTCTACTTCAAGGCAGCCCTGAAGTCGCGCAAACAGCGGCGCTATGGAGAGGCCATCGAGCGCTTTGGGAACTCCCTCACCTACCGACCTGGGAACGCTCAGGCGCACTTCAGCATTGGCACCTGCCATCTCCAGCTACGCCAGCCTGATAAGGCGCAAGCCGCATTCGAGGCCGCGATAAAGGCGGATGCCAAGTACAAATGGCCCTACGTCTCGCTAGGAAACATCCATCGCCGCGCCGGGGAATTTCGCCTGGCTCGCAGCATGTATGAGAAAGCCATTTCTCTGGATGGCGAATTTGCGGATGCCTTCGAGGGCCTTGCTCACGTGCAGATTGCATCCGAAGACCTTGCAGGTGCAGTCGCAACTCTACAGAGAGCGGTGGCCATCAATGCGGACTATGCTGAAGGATTTGTCCTGATCGGTACGGCCTTGAACCAGCTTGGGCGTCATGGTGAGGCAATTGATCCGTTGCAGCAGGCGACACGGCTCGAAGCAAAGAATGCGGACGCCCACTATCGATTGTCAGAGGCTCATCTTGGTATCGGCGGTTTCCGCGCGGCGGTTCAGGCGGGAAAAAGGGCGGTCAATCTTCGCCGTGAGTTCCATGCTGCACAGGTCGTACTCGCCGATGCCCACTACAAGCTGGGCGAAGTGGACGAGGCGCGCCGCTACTATACAGCGGCCGTCAGCGACAGCCGTTTCAAAGACTACTGTCAGCATCAGCTCGATGAGATCGATCGACCGCAAGAAGGCGGACAGTAGGTAGAAACACAGGAGGCCTGCAGATGCCATTGCTCGTTGCTACGGGCAATCCGGGCAAACTATCCGAATTCCGTCGCCTTCTCGCTGGCATAGACATCGTCGGTCTCAGCGACGTGGGGTTGAGCGATCTTCAAGTCGACGAGCATGGCGAGACCTTTCGCGACAATGCACTCCACAAGGCGCAAGTCTACGCTCGAGCGGCAAACTGTATCGCCATCGCCGACGACTCCGGACTCGTGGTAGACGCCCTCGGTGGGGCGCCTGGCGTCTACTCGGCGCGATTTGGGACGCCAGACCTCGATGACACCGGCCGTTGCCATTTTCTGCTGGAACGACTTCAGGGTGTTGCGGATCTCGACCGGGGTGCTCGTTTTCGCTGTCATCTTGTCGCCTGTCCCCCCAAAGGCGATCCCCTTGTCGAGGCGGATGGAGTGTGCGAGGGGCGGATCATGCAAAAATTGCATGGGTCAGGAGGTTTTGGTTACGACCCGGTCTTTTTTCTACCAGAGCTCGGATCATCCATGGCACAGATCTCCGCAGCGCAGAAGAATCAGATCAGCCATCGGGGGCGCGCCATTGAAGAACTGAGACCCCCCCTGCTTGCCACGTTTCCCGAATTGCTCAGCACCCGCTGACCGCGGGCACTGTCTGTTTCCAGCTATGTTCGGACCCTTCTCGCGTTACGCGGCCCCCTACCGTGGACGCATGCTCGCAGGTGTGCTCGCCATTGCCTTCGCTCAGGCGGCGGCAGCAATCATCCCCCGTGAATTGGGGTTAGCCATCGACGCTCTTGGCGTGCCGACAGACGAGAGTGCCGTCGTCGTCGGTCGCCACATTCGAAATGTGCTGACTCTCGCCCTTGTCGTCGCTCTTGGTGGCTATTGCATGCGGCGCCTGTTGGGAAGTGCGTCGACACGTATCGAATACGATATCCGCACGACCTACTTCGACCACCTGTTGACATTGCCGCTGTCATTCTACCAAACGCAGCGAACGGGCGATCTGATGGCTCGGGCGACGAACGACCTCAACGCAGTGCGGATTTTCTTCACCTACGGTGTCCGTGGGATTGTCGAAACAGCCCTCATCTTCGTGTTCTCTATCTGCATGATGTGCCTGGTGGACTGGGAGCTGTCACTCTGGGTGCTCACACCGCTGCCTCTGATGAGTCTGTTCATCATCCGCATGGCTTCGCTGGTGCACACTCGCTTCAAAGCGATCCAGGAATACTTCGGCGAGATGAGCAACTTCATTCAAGAGAATGTGTCCGGTATCCGCGTCGTGAAGGCCTTTGTCCAAGGGCCGGCACAGTCCGATGAATTTGACACGCTCAATCTGGAGTACCTGCGTCGCAACAACGAGTTGATCCACACGCGTGCCGTCTATCGCCCCCTGTCTTTTCTCATTGCATCTCTCGGGCTGGGTCTGAATCTCTGGCTGGGAGGAGCGGCGGTCATTGAAGGGCGACTGAGCATCGGTGATTTCGTCGCATTCAATGCCTATCTCACACTCTTGATCCGACCCATCTCCTACATGGGATGGGTGATCGACCGTTTTCAGCGGGCCCTGGTCGCAATGCGCCGGATCAATGAGATCCTGAGTATCGATGCGGAGATTGACGACTCCGACGCGGAGAGGGTGGAGACCGATACAGGCAGTGAAGGAACACCTCGCGGCGAAATCGAATTCTGCAACGTCGGCTTTTCCTATGGCGAGATGGCCGCCCTGCAACAGATCGATCTGAAGGTCGGGGCTGGAACAACACTGGGTGTCATCGGAAGGGTCGGGTCGGGGAAAACGACCCTCGCGAGATTGATCCCACGATTGATCGAGGCGACGCAGGGCGAAATTCTGCTTGATGGCCTGCCCCTGCGGAAGTGGTCGCTGGACCAGTTGCGCCAACACATCGGCTATGTGGCCCAGGTCCCTTTCCTGTTTTCGACGACGATGGCCACCAATGTCGCCTATGGCGATGCACAGGCAGATGACGAGCAGATTCGGCAAGCAGCTGATGAGGCGCAAGTGCATAGCGACATCGAAGCATTCGAGCACGGCTACCAAACGATCGTCGGCGAGCGGGGTGTCACCTTGTCTGGTGGACAGAAGCAGCGCTCGACACTTGCCCGCGCCCTGCTGCGTCGACCCAGCATCCTCATCCTCGATGATGCCCTCTCGGCAGTCGATACGAATACAGAAACGGCCATCCTGGGTCATCTGCGTCGGATCATGGCGCAGCGGACAACCATTCTGATTGCCCATCGCATTTCGACTCTGCGAGATGCGGACCACATCATCGTCCTCGATGAGGGTCGTATCCTGGAACAGGGCACGCACGATGAATTGGTAGGGTTTGACGGATTCTACGCTGACCTGGCGCGACGCCAGCAGTTGGCAGCTGAATTGGACAGCCTGTGAGCACAGCCATCGAGGTAGAAGAAGCCGAAGAGCGCCCTGTGCAGTTGACATTGGTATTGCGCCTGGTCGGCTACCTGCGCAACTACAAGGCACGCGTCGCTGCTGCCCTGGTGCTCATTCTGATCTCGGCCACGGCGAGCCAGGTAGGACCGCGACTGACACAGATCGGTGTGGATGAGCACATCCTGCGTGGCGACATGGATGGGCTCTATGGTCTGATTGGTCTGTATTTCCTCAGCATCATTGTCCAGTATGCCGCCCAATACGGGCAGACGCGTGTGACCGAGTTGACGGGTCAGTACGTCATGGTTGATCTGCGCCGACAGATCTTCCAACACTTACAGCGCCTGCCCTTGAGATACTTCGACCGAACGCCCGTCGGTCGGACGATGACACGAACAACGAATGACGTGGAAGCCCTCAATGAATTTTTCACGGAGGGCGTCGTGTCCGTCTTCATGGACCTGTTCACACTCATCGCCATCGTCGCATTCATGGCCGATATGGACTGGCACCTGACGTTGGCCTCTTGCACCATGATCCCGATCCTGGCACTCGCCACGTTCTATCTGCAGAACAGGGCCATGGGCGCCTATCGAGAGTTGCGACGCCGACTGGCCCGTCTCAATGCGTATCTACAGGAAAATATTACGGGCATGGAGGTCGTGCAGCTCTTTGGCCGCCAGCGTCAGAATCTGACGGAATTCGACGACGAGCATCTGCCCTATCGACAGGCAGAGGATCGTGAGATCCACTACTACGCCATCTTCTTCCCCTTCACAGAATTCATCGGCACCGTCGGCATGGGTGTCGTCGTCTGGTATGGTACAAGCTCGGTACTGGAACAGCGGATCGATCTGGGTGTGTTGATCGCTTTTCTGCAGTATGTGCGGCGGTTTTTCCGCCCCATCATGGATATTTCTGATCGCTACGCCCTTCTACAGAGTGCCATGGCTGCGTCAGAACGAATCTTCGAATTGCTCGACCACCCAACCGAATCACAGGGCGGCAAAGCGACACAATCGTCCGACCCGACGGCGGCGGCAATTGAGTTTGAAGGTGTTTACTTCAAGTATGACCCGGAAGGGACGCAGTGGATTTTGGAGGACGTCAGCTTCCGCGTTGAATCAGGACACAGCTTGGCCCTGGTCGGCGCCACCGGATCGGGCAAGACGACAATCGTCAACCTGCTGTGTCGATTCTACGAAATACAGCAAGGAACGGTGCGCGTAGATGGCGTGGACGTGCACGATTGGGACGTACACGCTTTGCGTCGCCGGATCGGGATTGTGCAACAGGATGTGTTTCTGTTTACCGGTGACATCGCCGGCAATATCCGGTTGGGCGAGCAAGGGATTGCCGATGAGCGGGTGCGTCAGGTTTCGCGCTATGTGAATGCAGAAGGATTTATCGATCGACTGCCGAAGGGCTTCAGTCAGCCCGTCGCCGAAGGAGGGTCCAGTCTCTCATCCGGGCAGCGCCAACTGCTCTCGTTTGCCAGAGCGCTGGCCTTCGACCCGCAGATTCTCGTCCTCGACGAGGCAACATCAAACATCGATACAGAGACGGAACAACTGATCCAGGACGCGATCGCACGACTGATGGAGGAGCGCACATCCGTCGTGATCGCCCATCGACTGTCGACAATTCGCAATGCGAATCAAATTCTCGTCTTGCACCACGGCCAGGTGCGGGAGCAGGGCCGGCACGATGAACTGGTCCGTCTAGGCGGGATCTACGCCCGTCTGCATCGACTCCACTACGGTGCTGAGGCAGACTCGGCTACGTGATCTGAGTCCGGTTCGGTCTCGCAGGTAACTTCCATCAGGCAACTAAAGAGCCACAGCCCGGACGCCAGACCAAGGATCACGCCAAGAAGGAAACGGATCACGTCGACGCCGCCTCGTCGGCTGTGTCAGCCGTTGAGAATCCGCTCTGCATGATATCCCGTAGCTGACCTTCGTGAGTCCGGGCCTCCGCCTTCAGGCCATCTATGCGCTCCTTCAGTGAGAGCAGCTGATGGTCGCCTTCGTAGTCGCCGCTTTGGAGCCGTTGATACATCTGCTCACCAAGCTCGGCATACGTATTTCGCAGACGTCGTCGTGTCGCCGCCATGTCGGCTCGGACACCCAACGCCTGGCCGATGACTTTGCCACGCTCTGCAACCTCAGCAAATCGCTCTCTGAAGGAATCAGCTATTTGCTTCTTCGTCGGCATCTTCCATGTCCTCTTGCCGGTGCACCATGAGATCTTCGACACGCTCAACGACCTGGTCACGCTTTTCACCTGCTGTTCTTGCAAGCTTGCGTCGGGTGATATCACCGCGATGAGGCGCCATGAGCACGCCGAGGGCTGCTCCGAAAACGATCCCTGCCAGGCATCCGAGAAGAAAACCGGTGAGGGAAGTGCCGCTGTCACGATTTGAGTAGTGCCGCATGTATGGCATGGACAACTCCTTGAAATCTTGTTCGGGACGATGAAATAGTAATGGTCGTGCCAAAACTATGCTGCTTACTACGTTGAATAAAGGCTGCCAGACACTTAAGTTCTGTGACCTATCTCGCAAAGGACGATTTTATTTTTGCGACCGACCACGTTGGCCACTTCCCGGCCACCCAGCCCTGTTCGCCCTCCCCCACCCCTGACGGTCACCGACTCCGTGTGTGCTGACAGGGGTCTCTTGTAAGGACGAGCCACTATGGCGAAGGTTCTCGACACGCCGTCGCACAGCCTCCGAGAGTTCCGCATTTTACCGGGTTTCACCCCTCCGGACGGCAATGCCCTGAACGTTGACCTGGTAACCCGTCTATGCCGCAACGGTGACGGATTCCTCGAGTTACACGCACCCTTCCTGTCTGCAGCGATGCAGGCAGTGACAGGTGTAGAGATGGCTGTCGCCATCGCCCAATTGGGTGGCATTGGCATCCTGCCAGTGAGCCAGACGATCGATGATCAGGCAGAGAAGATCGGCCGGGTGAAACGCTTCAAGGCAGGTTTTCAAACTTCCCTGACAACGCTTTCGCCCCGACATACGATCGCCAACATCATTCAGATCATGGAAGAGACAGGGTATTCGACGTTCCCCGTGACAGATTCCGGCGAATTCCATGGCAAACTGCTGGGAGTGATCACGGACAAGGACTTCGATGTGCGCCGAGATCACGCCTGCACCGTGGCAGAGCGCATGCGCTCGGATGTCAATCATGGTGTGAATATCCAGGATCTGAAGGAAGCCAACCAGCTGATGATCAAGTTCGGCCGGGGGTTTCTTCCGATCGTCGATGATGAAGGCAAGCTGATCTCAGCGGTCTTCAAGAAAGACCTGGATAAGCACCTCCAGCACCCAAACGAGTCGATCGACGCAAAAAAGCGCCTCCTCGTGGGGGCCGCCGTGTCCACGCACCCTGAGGACCGTGAACGAGTCCAGTGCCTGGTTGAGCAAGAGGCCGATGTCATCGTCATCGACGCCTCCGATGGTCACACACATTATCAGCGACAGATGATCGAGTGGATCAAGGGCAACTATGAAGTCCCCGTCATCGGCGGGAATGTTGTCACGTCTCAAGCCTTTGACTTCCTCGCGGAAGCCGGCGTCGATGGTGTAAAAGTGGGTATGGGTATCGGCTCGGGCTGCACCACCCAAGAGGTGAAGGCAACGGGTCGCGGCCAGGGCTCGACCCTTCTGGATATTGGTCCCGCACGCGATCGGCACGCAGACAAGACAGGCAACTACATTCCCATTGCCGCCGATGGTGGCATCAGCGGCCCCGCCGACATGTCGGTCGCATTGGCTCTGGGTGCCAACTCGTTGATGATGGGCAATTTCTTTGCTCGTTACACCGAGTCAGCGGGCAACTTGATGCGCAATGCAGCTGGAGAGATCGTCAAGGAGTATTGGATGGAGGGCAGTGCGAAAGCGAGCAATCATCGCCGCTACTCGCAATTGAAGAATCTCTTCTTCGAAGAGGGAATCACCGGATACGTCCCTCATCTGGGATCAATCTTCGAGAAATTGCCCGTCGTACTGCAGATCCTGCGGTCGACGATCGCCACAGCAGGCTGCCGATCGATCCAAGAATTGCATACAGAGGCTGTCCTGGAAAAGCAGTCACCGACGGCTTTGCGCGACTCAGACATTCATGACATGGTCCCCGCCAATATCGACCACCAGATCCTCTAGCCAACCCAGGCGAGACGGGCTATGTGTTCCTTCGCGTCCGTCGACCTCGAAGCCAATTGGCGATGACCTCTTCTGTTGTCGCTCAGGTCTTTGACGGACCTGGCCAGCCATTCCGGCCTGAACAGTACCCCTTGCCCACGCCGGGCCCAGGCGAACGGATCGTTGCCATCCGTTGTGCCACGCTCTGTGGTTCCGATGTGCACACCGTCGAGGGGCGGCGGCACGAGCCGACCCCTGCCATCTTAGGGCATGAGGGAATCGGAGAGGTCATTGCAGCGGGAACCGGCGTCGAACACGATTTGGGCCGGCGCGTGACATGGACGCTGGCCGATAGTTGTGGACAGTGTCGATTTTGCCAGCAACTGGACCTGCCGCAGAAGTGCGACGATCTGTTCAAATACGGTCATGCCAGTCTAACCGACGGCACCGGCCTGAACGGCACCTACGCTTCACACGTGCTGCTGCGGCGTGGCACGCACGTGGTCGATGTGCCTGCCACGATCAGTGACGCAGTTGCGGCGCCCGCCAATTGCGCCCTCGCCACGGCTGCTGCTGCCATCGACGTGTTGCCAGACGGCGTTGATCGAATTCTGGTTCAAGGAGCTGGACTACTCGGACTCTATGCGGCGGCACTGCTACGTCACCGCGGGGTAAAGTCCGTATGGTGCTGCGATCCACTGAAGAAGCGACGACAGCAGGTCGCCTCCTGGGATGTGACAGCCATCCACCCAGAAGACGTGGGGAAAATTGATGAATGCGATGCCGTCTTGGAGATGTCCGGTTATGCGCCGGCCGTCGCGGACGGTGTGCAGGTATTGAGAATTGGTGGCACCTACGTCTTCGTTGGCATGGTCCACCCGGACAGCCACCTGCCACTGACGGGAGAGCAGGTGATTCGCAAGAGTCTTCGTTTGCAGGGAGTCCACAACTATGCACCACGTCACCTGAATCAGGCCGTGGATTTTCTTGCCGAACTTGGGCAGGATGATCGACTGGAGAATCTCGTCTCCCCACCGCGGCCGCTAGCAGAGCTGTCGCAGGCTTTTGAGGAAGCCCGCAGCCAGGCATGGTTGCGTGTCGCAGTTGCGCCAGACGCTTGCCTGTAGTGGTACAGGCGATAGCTACCCAAGACATGACTTCGGAGAGATCATGAGTACAGTCGCCCAACCTTTGACAGTCGAGGTCAATGGTCGTAGCTACACAGTACCCGAGACGCCAATCGTCGGCATCTGTCTCGATGGTTGCGAGCCAGATTATCTGGATGCTGCCGCCACACTGATGCCAAATCTCGCGTCGATCGTAAACAATGGCATTCGCGGGGAAGCACGCAGCGTCGTGCCATCATTCACCAATCCAAATAATGTCGCCATCGTCACCGGTGTCCCCTCATCCATCAATGGCATCCCTGGCAACTTCTACTACGATGCCGAAGCGGATGCTGAGGTGCTGATGAACGATCCCGCCTGGCTCCGGTGTCCAACACTGCTGGCAACGCTCTCTCAAGCGGGGATCGATGTCGCTGCGGTCACAACGAAAGATAAGTTGCGTGCCTTTCTGGCCCAGGGACTGGCAGATGGAGCGATCGCTTTCTCCGTCGAGAAGGCAGAACAGGCGGCCAGGGAGACGCATGGGATTGAGAATGTTCTTGAGATCGTAGGACGAGACAACCCGGGAATCTATGATCCCGAAGCGAGCGTCTTCTGCATCGAAGCCGGTGCCCGTTTGATGGAGGCGGGTATGGCGAAGGTGCTGTATCTGTCGACGACAGACTATGTCCAGCACAAGTGGGCACCTGGGGAACCGGAGGCTAACGAGTTTTACGCGCGACTCGATCAATTCCTTGGTGAATTGGACCGATCGGGTGCGATCATCGGTATCACAGCAGACCATGGAATGAATGTCAAGACACTGGCAGATGGCACGCCGAATGTGCGCTATCTGGAGACCATCCTGGTAGACGCTGGAATCGATGAAGCGCGTGTAATTCTGCCGATCACCGATCCCTACGTCGTCCACCACGGCGCCCTCGGATCGTATGCAACGGTCTACGTAGATGGCGAGCACATCGCCAGATCGCTAGAAATTCTGGGCGCCATCGATGGTGTTGAAGCGGTTCACACGCGCGACGAAGCAGCCAAGCTGTTCGAGTTGCCTGCCGATCGTATTGGTGACCTTGTCGTGTTGGCCGACCGCAGTACCGTGCTGGGGCGCACACCCGACTGGCACGATCTGAGCAATGTCTCGGAAGGACTACGGTCGCATGGTGGCCTGCACGAGGCGACCGTACCCTTTATCGTCAATCGGCCACTGAACGAGGCATGCCACGATCGGCTTCTGGCAGGGCAGATGCGCAACTACGATCTGTTCCACATCCTGTGTGATGGCATCGCTGATGCTTGAATTCGGCACCGTCTGCGGAGGACGACAAGAATCGAGTGGTCAGTGGCTGGACGTGACCAATCCCTTCCATGGGAAACTCATCGGACGCGTGGCCCTCGCAACGGCGCAGCGCGTGGAGCAGATCCTGCAGGAGACACATGCGGCACGGATTGATCTGACGCGGCGGCAGCGGGCGGATGTATTGCTGGCCATGGCGGATGCCATCGATGCACGTCGTGATGAAGTGGCGCGAATGATTACCGATGAGGCGGGACTGTGCCTCAAGGACACGACCTACGAGGCGGGTAGGGTCGGCGATGTGCTGCGCTTTTCTGCTGCACGATCACTGGAAGATGATTCAGAGGTCTATCCCTGTGATATCACGCCCCATGGGAGATCTCGCCGCATCTATACCATGCGCGAGCCACTTCGTCTGGCCTGCGCCATCACGCCTTTCAACCATCCCATGAATCAGGTCGTGCACAAGGTTGCGCCCGCCATAGCGGTGGGGACACCGGTCGTGCTCAAGCCGTCCGAGAAAACGCCCCTGTCAGCCTATTGGCTGGCTCAGCTGGCTCTGGATTGTGGATTACCTGACAATGCCTTCAATGTCGTGAATGGTGACCTGGCCCAGATCGCGCCCCTGCTGGTTCAGGGCGAACATGTGGAGATGGTGACCTTCACCGGTTCGAGTACGGTCGGTCGCCAGATTGCCGCCGACGCCGGCTACAAGCGTCTGATTCTTGAACTAGGAGGCAGCTCTCCCCTGCTGGTTCTTGAGGATGCTGATGTGGAAGAGGCCGTCGACATCGCCATGGCAGGCATCTTCAAGAATTCCGGCCAACGATGCACAGCCATCCGACGCCTGCTCGTACACCGCTCCCTCGCGGATCGCTTCGCAGAAGGCCTGGCTGCGAAGACGGCTGAGTTGAGCTACGGAGATCCATACGATTCGACCACCGATATGGGAACGGTCATTGACGAAACAGCAGCTCGGTTGCTCGAAGCTCGAGTAGACGAGGCCGTCGCTGCAGGAGCACGCGTTCTACAGGGCAATCATCGAGAGGGTGCACTGTACTCACCAACCGTCGTCGACGGTGTGGAGAACGACTTCCCTCTGGTTCGTTCCGAGAGTTTTGGCCCCATTGCTTCCATCCTGCGCTTCGATACTCTCGATGAAGCGCTGGCCATCGCTAACGATACAGAATACGGTCTGTCATCAGGTGTGGTAAGTCAGCACTGGCCCTCGATTCAACGTTGCATCAGTGGCATCGAAGCAGGGACGGTCAATATCAATGAGGCACCCAGTTATCGTCTTGAATGGACACCCTTTGGTGGGATCAAATCGAGCGGTCTGGGCTATAAGGAGGGAGTGATCGAAACGATGAAGGCCATGACCTACGTGAAAACCTACTCCCTGCCATGGGATCGTCCTTGATTCGTCAAGCACAGGTAGCCGTTGTCGGTGCCGGCATCGTCGGACTCGCCTGCGCCCTGAGCGCGGCTCGACGGGGACTGTCGGTTGTCTTATTCGAGCGATCACCACGCGCCGTAGGTGCTTCCGTGCGCAACTTTGGCATGATCTGGCCTGTGGGGCAGGCACCGGGAAAGATTCACCAAAGAGCGCTACGCACACGAGACATCTGGCTCGACATCGCGCCGAAGGCTGGGCTATGGGCGCAACAGGTAGGATCTCTTCATTTGGCCTATCACGAGGACGAGCGTGCGGTTCTTGAAGAATTCGCCGGTGAGGCACCTGCCCTTGGATACGAAGTGAAGGGGATCGGACCCGGGCAGATCGACGCCTACAGCAAGGCCGTCAACACCCAGGGCCTTGTGGGTGCTCTATGGAGTCCATCGGAGTTATGTGTCGATCCACGTGAAGCCATCTCGAGACTGCCGCAATGGCTGCATGACGAGTATGGGGTCGTGCTCCGCTTTGGCGAACCGGTGCATGCCATAGAGGCGCCGTTGGTCCATACCTCTCAGGACACGTGGCAAGTAGAGCGCACCTTCGTATGTAGTGGGCAGGACTTCGAGAGTCTCTACCCTGAAACGTACGCCGCCAGCGGTCTGACACGCTGCAAGTTGCAGATGATGCGCACGAAGCCGCAGCCAGAAGACTGGCGATTGGGGCCGCATCTGGCAGCGGGGCTCACACTCCGGCATTATGCCGCCTTCGAGATCTGCTCCAGTCTGCAAGCGGTGCGTGATCGGGTGACACGAGAGTCCCCCGAATTCGATCGCTGGGGTATCCACGTGATGGCATCCCAGACAGGAATCGGTGAAGTCACCATCGGCGATTCACATGAATACGGCGACTCCATCACTCCCTTCGATCGTGCCGAAATCGACGATCTCATCATCGACTATCTACGCACCTTTATCCGCCTGCCGGACCTGGCCGTCGCCGAGCGATGGCATGGCATCTATGCCAAGCGAACCGATGGTGGCGACGACTTCATCGCGGAACCTGCACCGGGCGTGACCATCGTCAATGGTGTCGGTGGCGCTGGGATGACGACAAGTTTCGGCCTTGCCGAGGAAGTCTTTGCTGGCAGCTAGTCGCTGGCGGATCCAGTCGACTACAGGGTTCCCAGTTCAACCTTTCTACCCTCACTCAAACTGACCTGCACGGCCTCGGTGAAGGTCATGTATTTCACGCCGTCATCAAAATTCGTGTGGGTCACGGGCTTACTGTCGCGGATCGAAGCGACGAAGTCCGCCTCCACGTCCCAGCCCCAGGCCTTCTCGGGTGCCACATCCAGGATACGAAAATCGTCGTCGCCCTCCAGGGCGACGAACGCTTTGCCCCCTTCGAGTTTGAAGGCTCCCTTCGTCCCGTGGACCTCAAAGCAGCCACCACGACCATGCTTGGCGACACTGCTGATGTGATACACGGCAGTTGCCCCGCTCTCCAGTTCGGTCACAATGCCCAGGCTGTCAGGTACATCAACGGCGCGCTTGCCACCCTCCGGGTCGGGTCTGTGGGTCGTGAAGGTGTGTGCATGGGCGACCAACGCACGATCGTGACCAGCATAGCGGCGCACCGTCTCATTGAGAATCCCCATGGCCATGATGTTCTGCCCTGATAGATCCCGGCGCTGGCGCCAATGCAGAGGTGTTGAGGTATCGAAACCACCACCCAGGGCGCTGACATGAATCTCCAGTAGTGAGCCAAAAGCTCCATCAGCGACCATCTGCAGAAGGGTCGGCTCACTCTCCAGATAGAATGGGGCAGGCACGATCATGGCCACGCGATCTGAGCCTTTCGCCGCTGCCTGCATACGGCGCGCTTCAGCCAGGTCCATCGCCATTCGTGCTTCGGTCAGGATGTGCTTGCCAGCTTCAAGGGTGGCGATGCTTATGTCGCAATGCAGGTAAGGCCAGGTGCCAACACATACCGCGTCGATGTCGTCGGCAGCCACGAGTTCCTGCCAGTTCTCGTAGACGGTGGCTATACCAAACTCGTCCGCAGCCTTTTGCCCGGACTCACGCGACCGGTTGCAGACCGCTACGACCTCGACACCATCAATTTCTTGGAATCCAGGGATATGACGACTACGGGTGTTGGCGCCAGCGCCGACAATGCCGATGCGCAGACTCATGTGTTGTCTCCTGTCTTGGGTGGAATAGTCCATTCATATAGATGCGTACGTGCTCGTTCGTAGGAACTCGGTCCACGGCCGATCCAACATGCTCCACCAGAGTCAACTTCGATCAGATGCGGAGAAACCGGTTCGTATGCCGCTCGCGGTGCGATTGCACCTTTCGCTGCGAGAATCTTCTGTTGCTGAGGGGCGATACCGACACTGGTGATCTGATGAATGCTGTTAGGTGATTCTCGCGAACTGTTGAGGACGAGCAAACCGCCGCCTGTGCCACAAGGTACACGCACGACGGCGGTTACTCCTTGTTTGTGCCGACGGGCCCCGCCGTGTCGTCGCTCGAATTCCTCGTAGACACCATCACTCAAGGTCCGGACGAATCCCTCGATCCGCAGTGGACTGCCGTGCTCCGAGTCGGTCTTGCCACCGACAGTCAGGGCAACGGCAACACCAATGCCTGCATCCACACATTGCTGCGCCGCCGCGGGATCCCAGATCGTTACAACCCAGCCATCGGCCTCCTGTTCAAGCAATTGCTCAAGGACGAAAGTGGAGTCGCCCGCTGCACCGCCGCCGATGTTGTCGCCAAAGTCCAGGAGGGTTGTTGGCCGACGATCAGATGCGATCGCTTCCTCGACAGCTGCTGCTGGTGTGGGAACATCTAGGATCAGTTGCTGGCGAATCGCCCAGACCGCCTCGCCGAGGCGCACCGCTTCGGTGACGGCCAGATCTGCGTCTGAGTCGGTCACTACGACAACGGCAGGTCCCATCCAGTCGACATCTGCATATTGATAGCCAGCCGCGATGGAGGCGGCCAGGATGCCGGGCTGCTGCTCCAATCGGATCGCGTCCTGCATCAACGGCTGCATGGGTGAAGCACTCGTGTTGTGGAAATAGATATTGAATACGACTTCGGGTTTCACCAGATGCATCGTCGGTCGAATCTCGCCGCGGATCGTGCGGGCGAGAATGCTTGCCGCCTGCATGCCGCGCTCACGCTGGTCTATGTGGGGATTTGTCTTGTAGATAACTAACGCGTCAGCATCCTCGATCAGTTCAGGTGGCACATTGGCGTGATAATCATGGGTGACAACAATGGGCACATCCTCACCAAGCTGTGCACGTACTCTGCGTACCGTCTCGGCATCGCCGTGGGGAATCCCGTCCACGACCATCGCACCGTGTAGTGCCAGCAAGACCCCATCTACTGGGCCTAGTTCGGACAGCCCGGACAAGATCTGTCCTGCAATCTCGTTGTAGGCGGCGGCAGTCACCGGGCCTGCCGGGGTCGCATTGGCTGACAGGATCGGCAGCAATTGCATGTCCTCGTCTGCGGCAGCGATGATGTAGCCGGCGATCTCGTGATAGGTATCCGCATGACGATCCAGCACCTGCTCGCCGAAGTGAATCGAAAAGTCCTCCAGCGTCGTCGGCTGACTTGCGAAGGTGTTGGATTCGTGAGCAAAACCGGCCACTGCAACACGCATGGATCACATCCTGAATTGGAGAGGCCGCCACCCCGATTGGACGGTGCGACGGCCTCAGATGAGCGGGACTGCGCCGGAAAACGGTAGCGTCCAGGAACGCGCCGGACTAGATCTTGCCTACCAGGTCTAGCCCGGGCTTGAGCGTATCGGCTCCTGGTTCCCAGTTGGCTGGACAGACTTGATCACCGTGTTCGGCGACAAATTGCGCAGCACCCAGTTTGCGCAGCAATTCCTTGGCAGAACGCCCGATGCTGTTGTCGTGAATCTCGATCGTCTTCAGAACACCTTCCGGATCGATCACAAAGGTGCCGCGAAGAGAGAGTCCAACACCTTCGATATACGTGCCAAAGGCGCGACACATCTTGCCTGTCGGATCTGCGACCATGGGATAGTCGACTTTGCCAATCGCGTCTGATGCGTCATGCCAGGCTTTGTGAACGAAAACGGTGTCGGTGCTGACACTCAGAATCTCAGCGTTGGACTTCTGAAAATCTGGATAGAGTTTGGCTGCATCTTCCAGTTCGGTCGGACAAACGAATGTAAAATCAGCGGGATAGAAAATCAGGCACAGCCATTTGCCCCGATAATCGCTGAGTTTGATCTTCTTTACTTCACCTTCGTGATATGCCTCAACCTCAAAATCAGGGACTTCTGCCCCAATCCTCGCCATTTCATCCACTCCTTGCAGCTTGCATGTGGGTCGTTGTGGGCCGGCAGCGCAGGCGCACCGGTATTCGAACTCGCTAGGGAATAATGAACGGATCTCCCCGACTCGGCGCAAAAACCACTATGCCCAATGAGTGAAACTCGAGCGACAACACGCGTCCTGTTTCTGACGCGCCGATATCCGCCTTCACGGGGAGGGGCGCAGACCCACGCCTTCAAGCTGTTTACCTACCTGGATCAACGGGCGCCGACTCGCCTGATCGCCTTGAAAGCGGAATCAATACTGCATCTGGCCTGGTTCATGCCCCTGACCTTTGTACGCGCCGCTGTGCACTTGCTTCTGGGTCGGGCAGACATCGTCTACTTCGCTGATGGCGTCGTCGCCTCACTGGCGTGGGCGCTGACTCCATTCAAGGGACGCGCGAAATTCTGCTGCTCCTTGTTTGGCCTTGAGATGACCTTCGGCAATCGCTGGGCCCGTGACTTGATGGGGGCTGGTGTACGGCGGTGTGATGGGATCGCCGTGATCAGCGACAATTCGCTACAGATTGCTGCGCAAACCTGGGACATCGACGCCGAACGGATGCGTCTCATCTATCTGGGCGCCGAACCTGAGGAGCTTCCTGAAGATCGCGATACAGTCCTTCGGCGGGCCTTCGAGGAGAAATACGGCATCGATTTCGATCATGATCGTGTCGTTCTGAATCTGGGCCGGCAGGTTCCACGCAAAGGGGTGGCCGCCTTCGTCGAGCAAGGTCTGGCATTGCTCGATCCAGATATCAAAATACTCATCGTCGGTGGCGGCCCTGATGCGGAACGTATCGCCGTGGGCCGGGACAAGCTCGAACGTCCCGAGCGTGTGTTACTACTCGGCGTCCTTGATGATGATGTGTGTTCCATGCTGCGTCGACACTGCGACCTGTTCCTGATGCCGAATGTGTCGACACCTGGGGATGTGGAGGGGTATGGCATCGCACCTCTTGAAGCGATGTATTTTGGGACGCCCGTCGTCGCCTTCGCCGTTGATGCGTTGGTGGAAGCCGTGCGTGAAGGGGGATGGTTGATCACTCCCGGTGACTATCAGGAATTCGCCGAGGCTGTGCACGCGTACTATGCGCTGGCGCCCGCCCGACGAGCCGAGGTGAACGCTCAGGCACGTGAATACTGTCTGCGCGAATATGGCTGGGACACAGCCTCTGCGCGCTATGCAGAGCTTTTCGAGGAGATTCAGAGCTAATGCACTTTCATGAATTGGATACACCTCAATTGTGTGTGGACGTCGAGGTCCTCGACGCCAATATCTCGCAACTGCAAGTGGCCTGCGACGAGTTGCAGATCGGTCTTCGAGTTCATACCAAGAGCCATAAGACACCAGCCATCGCACAACGTCAAATGGCCGCCGGCGCGGTGGGTATCGTTTCGCAGAAACTTGGTGAGGCTGAGGCGATGGCAGCTGCAGGAATACCGGACATCCTGATCCCCTACAACATTGTGGGTGCCGCGAAACTGGCCAGGTTGGTCAAATTGGTGGGCTCGGAGCAGACCCAGCTGACGGTAGCCGCCGACTCTGCGGCGACGGTCGAAGGGATCTCTGCAGCCATGTCCTCAGCCGGTCTGAGTCTACGCCTACTCGTTGAAATGGATACTGGCAGCCACCGATGTGGCACACAATCTGCAGAAGAAACCGTTGCATTGGCACAGCAAATCGAGCAGCTGCCGGGCGTCGAATTCATGGGGGTCATGACCTATCCCAGCAGCGAACGCGTCGGCCCCATTCTCGACCAGGTGCGCCAACTGGCTACGTCGGCAGGTCTTGATTTGCAGGTGATCAGTGGTGGCGGCACGGGTAGTCAGGAGATCTCTAAGGCCCTCGGTTGTACAGAGACGAGAATTGGTTCCTATGTCTGGGAAGGGATGACGCGAGTTGGCAAACGAGATGACCTACATCCACAACGTTGCCCTTTGCGCATGGTGACCACCGTGGTCTCCACCAACGTAGAAGGGCAGATTGTCATCGACGCCGGACAGAAGGCTTTCACAAGCTATCCGCCTGCCCCGTACGGATACTGCCTTGAATATCCTGAGATCTTCATCAAGGGGATGTCTGTCGAACACGGCCACGTGGACATTACCGGGAGCGACCATAGATTCAAGGTTGGTGAGATACTGTCGTGGATTCCCTTGCATGGAGGCATGACGACGAATCTTCATGATCGACTGATCGCCTTGAGGCAGGACGAAGTGATTGACGAGTGGACCGTCGACGGCCGCGGCCGCACACAATAGCACCCACGGAAATTCTTTACCGGAGCCCTGACGAACCATGGAAGTACAGCCCCCGACTGCCAACATTATCGATGTCGACGCAGCCAGTTTTGAACAGATCGTCCTGCAGGGATCACAAGGCAAGACCATCGTTGTTGACTTCTGGGCGCCCTGGTGCGGTCCCTGCAAGACCCTCACACCGATTCTTGAAGAAGTCGTCACCCAACTGGGCGCCAACGTGATTCTCGCCAAGGTGAATGTCGACGAGAATCAGGAATTAGCGGGGGCATTGCGTGTGCAAAGCATTCCGGCTGTGAAAATCGTCAAGGATGGTCAATTGGTGGACGAATTCACGGGCGCCTTACCCCGTGAACAAGTCGAGCAGATGCTACGCAAACACGTGCCGGAGGCGGAACCCACCGAGGCCGAAGAAACAGCCGATCTGGCAGACGCTGCGCGGCAGCGTCTGGAAGCAGGAGATCATCTGGGCGCCGACGAACTGTTCGCCCAGGCACTTCGAGATGACGCCGACAATGGCGCCGCCCTGCTCGGACTGGCGCGACTCAGGCTCTTGCAGGAAGCAGATGAAGCCGAGGTCCGGGAGTTGGTGGGGCGCATCGAGGAAGGCACCAGCGAATGGGAGCAGGGCAAGGCCCTTCTGACTCACCTCGAATTCCGACAGTTGTGTCAGGAAGCCGGGGGGCGCCAGGTGTGCGCCGAGAAACTTTTGGCGAACCCGACCGACTCCGAGGCACGTTATCTGATGGGCTGTTGCTCTGCCGTGAGCGGTGACTATGCCAGCGCCCTCAAGGAGTGGTTTTCAATCATCGAGGATGACCGCAACTTCCGCGATGGTGCCGCCAAGGATGCGATGGTCTCTGTGTTCCACCTGCTAGGTCGCCAGCATCCGGCCGTCGATGACTACCCGCAGAGACTGTACCGAACACTGTATTGAGTTCGATCGCGGTGCAGCACCACGGTCGGGCAACTACACCCAGGCTGCCTGACCTGGGCCGAGAATCTTGACGCGTTGACCCTTGCGGGCGACACGTGTGTTTGGGAACCCCTCTTTTGCACGCGACAACATCGCCGCTGCCTGATCAGTCTGGTAATGGACGAGGGCGAGACTGCTCGTCGAGGACTCCTGCGCCACACGCGCAGCGTCTTGTGGCCGCGAGTGTAGATAGCGCTGGTTTATGCCCGAAGCCGTCGGCGGCGCTGCCGCCTCGTGGATCAACACATCGCAATCCTTGGCAAACTCCGCCAGACCTTCGTGATATGCTGTGTCTCCTGTGATCACAACACTGCCTCGCGTCACCGTGTCCGTGAAGCGATAGCTTCTGGCATCCAGGGGGTGGAATGCTCGGCCCACATCGACGCGCAGATCACCGATTTCGATTGATTCGTCAGGGTATACGTGGTGAATTTCGTGTTCCGGAACGACCTGGGGATATCGATCCGCCTGCAGAAAAGCAAGGGCAGCTGACGTCACGGGTGTGAGGTCTTGAGGGCCGTATAGGTGTAAGGGCCCAGCTTCTCGATCAGCGGCAGCGCGCTTGCTGTTGAGAAACAGGACGCCAGGCAAGCCGATCACGTGATCATGGTGGCAGTGTGTGATAAAGATGTGATCGATATCGGTGGGGGCGACCCCGAGGGCTTGCACGCTAATACCCGCGTTGAAGCCGACATCGACGAGGATGTCGCCGTTGACGAGAAAACAAGTGCTCTCTTCGCCATCACCTGGATATGCACTGCTGACACCGATGAACGCGACTTCCAGGGCCATTCTAACTCCTTGTCGTATTTCGTGGCGCCGATCAGTCGATCGGCGTGACGCCCTTCTTCAGAATGACGTTGCCATACTTGGCTGTTTCCCCCGTCATGACGACAGCATAGGCTGCTTGCGCTCGTTCGTAGAACGTGAAACGCTCAAGCTGAGCGATCGGTGGCGTTGCAGGCCAATGGCGATCGACAACATGTCGATAGGACGCCTCGACGCTCGGATCGAGTTGGTCGCCCGGCACGGGGGCCATCATGATGACTGGATCCTCGACATAAGCGTCCAGACAGAACAAGGGCAGGATCGCTTCCAGGAGATCTGGCACTCGAAGTCCGTCTGACCTCAGACACCGGCGTCCCATGGACTCACCTGGAAAGTGTGCATCTGCCAGGACAATCTCGTCCCCGTGGCCCATGCGATACAACTCGGCGAGCAGTTCAGGACTCAGCAAGGGGGAGATACCGACGAGCATCGCTGTCCTCCTTATCCGTCGAGGGGTGCATTCTTATCAAGGTATTCAATGTCTACCATGGCACTTCGATGCCGATCTGTTGCGCGACCTCCTCCAACCGTTGCCGATGATCAGCTCCCACTGGCACGCCTTCAGCTTTGAAAAGCGCTTCCTGCTCCGCTTCGACACCGCCGGCCATGTAGGAGGCCTTGAATCCCTGCAGAGGCGTCAACTCGCGCACAGCACGGACGTATTCGTCCATTTGCGCGCGAAACGTGGCTGCCTCGGCGAATAGATCGATGCGGAATGTGATCACCAGAGATCCCTGGTTTGCTCCCGGCCAGTTCCATCGCGGCGGAGTCCCATGTAGAGGAAGGCCCGAAAGTAGTCCTCCCCAAGACTGGCAGATCTCACCCATGCCGATGCAGCGCAGGACCAGACCAGGTGCGAGGTTGGCGATCTGGTCGCGATGAGGTGAACTCGCATACAGATCGTGCATGGCACCGAAGTCGAGCACGAGCGAGCTCTCTTCACCTGCAGGTGCACCGAAGGCCATCGGTGATCCTCCAGCGGCAGCATAGATCGAATCCCCCGGATTCAAGTTCAGCTGCACGCCTGACGTAACAAACGTTAGCAGATCGTGTTCGAGGGGCATTCTCGCGTAGATACCCGCTGCACCAAAGTGACCGTGGTTGCGCGTAGACATCACGGCGATCCCCGTCTGCTTCGCCTTCTCAATCACCTTCAAGGTGCCCTCGTGAGAGGGGAAATATCCGAGTCCGCCATCGCCGTCGACGAGGATGCTGCTCGGTGTTTCCTGGACGATGTGAACATTGGGCTCATTGTTCAGTTTGCCATCACGCATAAGAAGTGCATAGGTCGCAATCTGCTGGGTTCCGTGGCTGAAGATGCCCCGCAGGTCATTGCGACTGAGCAATGTACCCAGCAGTTTGGCCTTGTCCTCGGGCAGTCCCACTTTGATCGCTGCTGTGGCGACGAAGTCACGCAAGTCTTCATGGGAGACGCGAATATGTTCGTCTGGAGGTTGATTCATGTTGTCCTCTGGAGAGTAGCTTCTATTCAGGCAACGAAACTACCGCGTTTCGCTGTTGCGAGCTCTGTCTAATGTTGGATCAAGTTCCATCGCTCGGTCAACATGGTATTTCGCTCACCGTCATCTTCCGCGCACGACAACCGAGCAATTTCGAGGCGGATAGGCAGTGCCATGCAAAGCCGTTGCCGCCACCGGGCCTGCGTGGTATCTCATCCGGAGAAGGTAATAAACTTCACACTTCCCCCTGCACGCCATGGTTCGTTTCCCATTTTGTGGCCTAGCCGCGGAGTACTACACATCGAATCCATACTCGTTGACCCCTCTGCGGGCCACTTCTATCTTCGCGCCGCCTTCTCAGCCACCCTTCATCACCAGCCCGGAGTCCGGTCCACGTGAAGATTCAGCGACGCCTCACGGCTGCAAAACTGCAGCCCGCCATCAAGCGCTTCCTTCAACTGAGTGCGCGTAAGATTCTGTCTATCGACCGAACCTGGGACCCCGCCGAGGGTACTCCGGTGTTTACGCAGAAGGGGCAGTACACAACCCGCGGCTGGACTGAATGGACACAGGGCTTCCAGTATGGCTGTGCCATTCTGCAATTCGACATGACCGATGACCATCAATTTCTCGAACTGGGGCGACGACAAACGGTGGATCGAATGGCTCCCCATGTGAGCCATGTAGGAGTGCATGACCACGGTTTTAACAATCTGTCGACGTATGGAAATCTGCGACGACTCATGCGCGAGGGGCGAATGACCCACGATCCGCGCGAACTTGAGTTCTACGAGTTAGCCATCAAGTTGTCCGGCGCTGTGCAAGCAGCTCGCTGGACGCCGACAGCCCACGGCACAGGCTTCATCCATTCTTTCAACGGACCCCACTCCTTGTTTTCCGATACGATTCGTTCTTTGAGAATCCTGTGTCTGGCAGATCAATTGGGTCACGTGCTGATGGGAGAAGGAGACAAGGCGCACAATCTGTTGGGTCGTGCCATCGAACATGCCATCACGACGGCCCGTTTCAATGTCTACTACGGCGAGGCCCGGGACACATGGGACCTTGCAGGACGCGTGGTACACGAGTCGATCTTCAATACGAAGGATGGCAACTACCGTTGCGCCAGTACCCAACAAGGGTATTCTGCCTTTTCCACCTGGACACGGGGGTTGTCATGGGTGCTGACAGGCTACGCGGAGCAACTTGAGTTCTTCCGTACGATCAAGGGTTCGCAGATCGAGCCACATGGCATCAGCAAACGCAAATTGATGACCATGATGGAACGTGCCGCGATCGCTGCAGCAGAATTCCATATCGAAAACAGCTTCGCCGACGGCATCCCCTTCTGGGACACTGGGGCGCCAGGTGTCGCATCCTTTGGTCGATATACGAATACAGCGTCTGATCCAACCAACGATGTGGAGCCCCTTGATGCCTCTGCTGCTGCCATCAGCGCTCAGGGCTACCTACGTCTTGGCAATTACCTGCTCAGCAAGGGCGATAAATCGGCTGGCGAAAGGTATCGCGCCGCCGCTTTCACCATCGCCGAGGCACTCCTGCAAGAGCCTTATCTGTCGACGTCTTCTCGCCATCAAGGCATTACGTTGCACTCGATCTATCACCGGCCGAACAACTGGGACTATATCCCCCGCGGCCGCAAGATCCCTTGCGGTGAATCTGCCATGTGGGGTGACTATCACACGATGGAGCTGGTGCAGTTGGTGAAGAGAGAAGCGGAAGGTGATACGTATCCGACGTTCTACAGCTAACAGAAGGGTCACCCGATGAAGATCACAGCGATCAAGACCTTCGTGGCTCGCTTCGGCAATCGTCCGCGCGCGCTCATCAAGGTGGAGACGGACGAAGGGATCTACGGATGGGGTGAGGCGTACTCGACGGGGCCAGACCTGTCTGTTGAGCCCGTCGCCGACTATCTATTCGAGATGATTGGCGGCGAAGATCCTCGCCGCATCGAATTCATCATGATGAAGTTGGCACAACAGTTCCGCTTCCCACCGGGTGGCGTGGGTCTGCCGGCTATTTCTGCTCTGGATCACGCATTGTGGGACATCTCGGGGAAAGCCGCTGGTTTGCCGGTGTACATGCTGCTTGGTGGCTCGGTACGCGACCGCATCCGCGTCTATCGGGGAATCGGTGGACGCGACGGCAAGGAAGCTGCCGACTCGGCGCGGCGCCTGCACGAGGAATATGGTTTTACCGCCTTCAAGACCAGCCCCTACAAGCTGGACCCTGACGCCAGTCGTTGGGGCCGTGTCTGCTCGGAGGCGGCCAAGTATTTCGAAGAGCTGCGGGTCAATACGCCTGACGATTGGGAGTTTGCCTTCGATCCACACGCCAAGATCTTTGAACCCATACAGGCATTGCAGTTAGCAGATGCACTGGCCCCGTACGATCCCTACTTCTACGAGGAGCCGCTGCGTCCTGAGAACATTCCCCAGTGGGCCCGACTTCGTGAGCAGATGCGAGTCCCCCTGGCAACAGGCGAGAGTCTCTACGGTCGTTTTGAGTTTCTGGATCTGATGGCAGCCAATGCGGCGGACATCATTCAGCCCGACGTGTGCATCTGCGGCGGCCTACTGGAAATGCGCAAGATTGCAGCGATCGCCGAAGCTCACTATGTCAGTGTCGCACCGCACAATCCGATGGGACCGCTGGCAACGGCGGTCAACGTTCATTTCGCCGCTGCGACCCACAACTTCAAGATTCTCGAATATCTGATTCCAACAGAGACCGAGTGGGGTGGTTGGGTCGACGAACCCTACATGCCGGTGGATGGTTATTTGCAACTTCGACCAGATCGGCCGGGGTTGGGTGTCGAAGTCAATGAGGATGCCATCACTGCCAATGAATACGTCCATTGGCAACGCACCAGTCCCATTCGACCAGACGGTTCGACGGGTTACATCTAGGGTGCGGCCATGCTGAAAGTGGAAAGCACAGCGATTGTCCTCATCGATGTTCAGGGAAAGCTTGCGTCCCTCATGTTCGAACGCGAGCGGCTCGTGCAGAATCTGCAGATCCTGCTCAAGAGTGCGCACATTCTCGACCTGCCGATTCTATGGCTCGAGCAATATCCGCAGGGACTCGGTCCAACGATCCCCGAACTAGCCGCTATTCTGGACGGCGAGACGCCCATTTCCAAGACCTCCTTTAGCGCATGTGGCGAACCCAACTTTATGGAGGCCCTCGCACAGAGCGGCTGCAAACAGGCGATGGTGGCAGGCATCGAAAGTCACGTCTGCGTCTATCAGACGACGCGGGATCTTCTTGCTGAAGATCTCGAAGTAGAAGTCATCGGTGATGCAGTCTCCTCGCGGACGGAGGCCAACTACAAACTTGGCATCCAACGCATGGCAAACATGGGTGCGACGATCTCATCCGTGGAAATGTGCCTGTTCGAATTGCTGCGCGAGGCAGGCAGCGACGTTTTCAAGCAGATTTCGCGGTTGGTTCGTTGAGGTAGACGAGTCCTAGCCGAAGAGCTCCTTGTAGCGTCGGTCAAAGTCGTCCGATCCGTCATCCAGTCCTCGCTCCAAACGCACACCGGGCAGGAAACCCGGCAACTTGCCATCGAGGAAGTCCTGCCGATAGCTGCCATCCGGGTAGTGGCTCAGCCGCTTGTCGGGCCAGTGGATGGTGTGGATCTCCCGCGGCGCGGGACGAGTGAAATCATCAGCCACGCGAAATCCCTCGACGGCCTCCCAATCTACCTCGACACCAAGCCCCGGCGCATCGGGAACCTGCAAGTGCCCTCCGGAGATCTCGAACTCGGTCAGCAGCGTGTGACTGTAGATGTTGATGCAAGGAATGGCCGGCCAGCGGGCCTGTGGTAGCACAGCGCCTAGATGGGCGGCGAAAGTCGTAGTCAGTCCGGTGCCAACCATCTGCAGCCAGAACGGCATCTTCGCGTGACCCGCCAACGTGCCTTGACTCATGACCGTGCTGGCACCACCGCCGATGACAAATCCGTCGCAGACCCCCTCGCGAATCGCCGTCATGACAGGCGGGCTGCCAAAATGCATGGCAATGGGGCTGGCGATCTTTTTCCGCAGAGCGGCGTTTCCTGCGACGTCATCCTGGGGAATAGGTGATTCAATGATCGCCAGCACAGGAAAGGTTTCTTCAAGACGCCGCAGCAGTGGCGCCGCGTGGTCCACACCAAGGAGCAGTCCGTTGAAGTCAGCATCGAGCTGAAAGTGATCGGATGTCGCTTCACTCACCGCTTCGAGCTGGTCCTCAATGTCGAACCAGGGGCGCGCCTTCACCTTCATCGTGGTGAACCCCGCCGCTTCGGCCGCTGCCGCTTCAGCTGCCCACAGGCGAGGCGCCATGTCCTGGGCCCACCACGACACGGGACATGCCTCTCTGTGTTGATCTCCAAGCAGCCTGTGGATGGGCACCTTCGCCGTCTGTCCGACCGCATCGAAGATTGCCATCTGCAGTCCTGCTCCCAGTTTGTCCTGCCACATGAGGTCCATGGCGTTGCCGCCGATGTGTGCCGTTGCACCATCATCCTCAATACTTCCCCACGTGTAGTTGTCGAGTGTCTCGCCCACACCCAGGGCCCCGGATGCCAGACTCACACGATACAGATCGACGACGGACCAACCTGGTACCCGAATGTCTGTTGTATGAGCACAGCGCTCGTGGAAGGGAACATTGAGTCGCCATCGCTCGATGTTCGTAATCGTGAAATCGGAATTGTTCGCCATCGATTCCTCGTCTTTGTGAATTGCACAGAAACTGGTACAAAAAAACGGCCCCGGACAATGGGTCCGGAGCCGCCTAAGATGGTGTCAGCCCGCAGACAGCGCCATCAGTTGAGAATCGCAGGTGTCAGGATGCCATACGACGCAGCACCGTCTGCAGAATCCCACCGTTGCGGTAGTAGTCCAGTTCGACAGGCGTATCGATGCGGCATACGGCGGTGAAGCTTGTTTCTTCACCTTCTCGTCGAGCCGTGACGCGAACATCGTCGCCCGGTTGCAGAGTGTCATCGATGTCGATGTCGAAGATCTCTTCACCGTCCAGACCCAAGCTGTCGCGCGTCTCACCCGCTGCAAACTGCAAGGGCAACACACCCATGCCGATGAGATTCGAGCGGTGGATGCGCTCGTAGCTTTCAGCGATGACCGCCTTCACGCCCTGCAGAAATGGCCCTTTGCCGGCCCAGTCGCGACTCGAGCCGGTACCATACTCGGCACCTGCGAGGATGATGGAGGCGACGCCATCTGCCATGTAGCGCTCGGCTGCATCGTAGATCGTCATCTGTTCGTTGGACGGCATGTGCCGTGTGTAGCCCCCTTCAACTCCCGCTACCAATTCGTTGCGGATGCGGATATTTGCGAAGGTGCCACGCACCATCACCTCATGATTGCCACGTCGGGAACCATAGCTGTTCCAGTCAACGCGATCGACACCATTCGCCTCCAGATACTTTGCTGCGGGAGAATCCTTGGCGATCGATCCGGCCGGGGAGATATGATCAGTGGTGACACTATTGGACAGTCTCGCCAAAACGCGTGCGCCCTCGATCTTGCTGATGGCATCCACGTCTTGGGACAGTCCTTCGAAGAAAGAGGGCCTGCGGATATAGGTGCTGGCAGCATCCCAGGTGTAGCGCTCCCCTTCGGCGACGGGGATCTGATTCCATGTCTCGTTGCTGGCGAAGACATTCCCGTACTCCTCTTCAAACATTTGCGGTTGCACGGAGCGGCTGATCTCTGCACGAATCTCATCCTGAGAGGGCCAGATGTCCCGCAGGAAAACATCGCCGTCTGCCCCGGTGCCGAGTGGCTCTGTCTCGAAATCGATGTCGGCTCGACCTGCCAGGGCGAAAGCCACGACCAATGGGGGTGATGCGAGGTAGTTGGCTCGCGTTTGCGGATGAACTCGGCCTTCAAAGTTGCGATTGCCTGACAGGACCGAGCACACAACCAGATCGTGTTCGGCAATGGCAGACTCGATGTTTTCATGCAGGGGACCCGAGTTGCCGATGCACGTAGTGCAACCGTATCCCACCGTGTGGAATCCCAGCGCCTCCAGATCTGTGACGAGGCCCGCCGCTTCGAGATATCTGGTCACGACGCGTGAACCCGGTGCCAGACTCGTCTTCACATAATTCGGCACACTCAGTCCCTTGGCCACAGCGTTGCGCGCGAGCATGCCCGCACCCAACATGACAGAGGGATTGCTTGTGTTGGTGCACGACGTGATCGCCGCCAACACAACTGCACCGTCTGGCAACTTGGCCGTGCCTCGGTCGTCGAGATCGACTTCGATCGTACGACCGTCATCTGCGTGCTTGAGTGTATCCGTCAACGTCGTCTTGAAAGACGTCTTCATGTCGGTCAGGGCGACGCGATCCTGCGGCCGCGTCGGCCCGGCAAGACTTGGCTCGACAGTAGACATGTCGAGACCAAGAGTTTCTGAGAACACCGGGTCAGGCGTATCCGCCGTATAGAACATGCCCTGTGCTTCCATGTAGGCACGAACACGCTCGATCACGGCAGGCTTACGCCCTGTCTGCTGCATATAGGCGAGTGTTTCCTCATCGACAGGGAAAATCCCGATCGTCGCACCATATTCCGGCGCCATGTTGGCGATCGTCGCGCGATCAGCAAGGGTGAGCTTGCTCAGCCCTGGGCCATAGAACTCGACGAACTTCCCAACCACACCGTGCTCACGCAGTTTCTGCGTCACAGTGAGCACGAGATCTGTCGCCGTAGTACCCGCCGGCAACTCACCGTCGAGACGGAAGCCGACCACGTGCGGCAGGAGCATGTAGATCGATTGGCCGAGCATCACCGCCTCGGCCTCGATCCCTCCGACGCCCCAGCCAACGACGCCAAGTCCGTTGATCATGGTCGTATGCGAATCGGTGCCGACGAGTGAATCAGGCAACCAGACCTCACCATCGTCGGTGGTCTGTGCCTGCACGCACGAGGCCAGATACTCCAGATTCACCTGATGGACGATACCCGTGGCTGGTGGTACCACGCTGAAGTTGTCAAAGGCCTCCTGGCCCCAGCGCAAGAACTCGTAGCGCTCGCGATTGCGCGAAAATTCGCGTTCCGCATTCAGTTCCAGCGCTTTCTGCAGGCCGAAGTAGTCTACCTGGACAGAATGATCGATCACCAGATCCACAGGAATCAGTGGGTTCACCTTGTTGGGATCGCCGCCAAGTTCAACCATCGCATCGCGCATGGCTGCCAGATCTACGACGGCGGGCACGCCGGTGAAATCCTGCATGACAACACGTGCGGGCTTGAAAGGGATCTCTTCCTTGCCCGCACTCTCGGGGCTCCAGCGAGCGATCCTCTCGACATCTTCGCGGGAAATCTCGAAACCATCACATTGACGCAGGGCGGCTTCCAGCAGAATACGGATCGAGAAGGGCAGCTTCGAAACTTCAGCTATGCCATCTTCCTCGAGCTTCTGTATGCGGTAGATCGTGCCGGTTCCCGCTCCCCCTGCATCCAGGGTGGTTCGAGCACCAAAGACATCATTGTCGGCCATGGAGCCGCTCCTGTTCAAAAATCGCTGTCAGGCGGTCGGATATGAGTATCTGTTGTCATAGAGAGTCGGAGCCGTGATCGCGGGTGTCAAGGATCGCCCGATGCTGCTAACTCACTGTGTAGCAATCGCAAAGGCGGGACGCATGGCGCTGAATTCGGGTGTCTGTACGGCACCATCACAGACCAGCTCCGCCAGCGCCCGACCTGTGACGGGACCAAACTTGAAGCCGTGACCGGAGAAGCCGGCACCGATGGCGATCCGCTTGTCCTCAGGATGAAGATCGATGATAAAGTCCTCTGTCGCCGTATTGGTGTAGTGACAGTGCTCGGCACCGAGGAACTCTTCTACGGGTGGGATGAACTCGGCTTCCAGATAGCGGCGTAAATCGGCAATGGCCTCTGCCGCTATTTCGTCCGGCACTTCGTCGGGATCATCGTCAACTTCATGCGTGACATGGCGGGCGAGCTTGATACCATCTCTGCCGAAACTGGGTAGACCGTAGTAGGTCACATCGTGATCCGCCCCAAGATTCCCCCAAACAGGCCAGCGTCCCACGCCGAAGTCGGATGGTTCGCCACGCAGCCGGAAATACCCGACGGTCTGTCGTGCTACGGTAAGGCGTGGTTTCAACCAGGGCAGCAATGCCATCGTCCATGGGCCCGCGGTGATGATGAGACGATCGCAGGTGAAAGTACCCTGCTCGCCCTGTGATTCGGTGTGCAATCTGATGACTCGGCCCGGGTCAATGTCCAAGACACGTGTATGCGTGTGCAGCGAAGCACCACGGTCCGCGGCGTAACGGATGAGCCCTGACATGGTGCGCTGTGCGGCGATGACACCCGCCGTGCGATCATGCACGGCACCCATGGCGGTTGGAAAAGCGAACATGGGGAATCGCTTTTGTGCCTCGGGTAAATCCAATACGTCGCAGTCGACGCCCACCTGGGTCACGGCCTCTGCATACTGTTCGAATCTTCCTCCTGGAGGACCAAAGAAACAGCCCGCATTGGGAAAAATGAGTTGCTCGCCCATGGCCCTTTCTAGCCGAGGCCATTCCTGGCCGTGCGCGACCTGCATAAGTCGCACGTAAGACGCGTTTACGTAGGCAGAGCGAGTAACACGGGAGTGGGAATGGGAGCTACCACGTTGATGGTCGAGTCCAAAGCGTTCGATCAGTCCGACTCGTTTGACTCCACGTTCCAGCAGATGGAACAGGGCACAGCGGCCGTTGATGCCGCCGCCCAACACGAGCACTTCGTAGTGAGTAGCGCTCAAAGACGCCTCCTTCTGGCAGTCGGCGCGGAAGTGCCGTTGACCCATCTGTCCGCCGAACCTAGCCTAATATCGACAGACCCCGGTACCCGATAACAGGTAGCCCTGCATGAAGAAGTCGCGCCGAGCAACTCCCACTGATGTTGCAGCATCAACACAGGAATCCTCATCACTACACCAATTTGCTCGAGGCAGGTGGTTTCCACTCCTCGTCTTCGCGCTGGTCAGCCTGGCGTATTTCGGCGAATTCGTCGTCAGTGACAAGATCGTGTATGGCGTTGATGTGGGCTCTGACTACCATCTGGGCAAGGGAACCATCGCCGAGAAATTGGGCGAACTGGACCAACCTCTTTGGAACCATCATCTCGGGGGTTTTCCCGAGGCGAGCGAATTGCGCTGGCGATATTTCCCGACCTACGTGACCTATCTGTTTACGACGCATCATCGCCACCTGGGTTGGCGCTACGTGTTGTCTGTGTTCTTGGCCGGTTGGGGGACCTATCTGTTTCTGAGAACAATTCGAGCCAAACGCTTGCCGGCGATCTGGGGAGGCATCGCCTTCATGTCGGCCCCCACCTTCCTCTCCTTCACCCTCGCGGGCCATCACGCCAAAATGATGGTCATCGCCCTGTTTCCTTTTATGTGCTGGGCTCTCGTAAGGGGAATGAGGGAGGGAAAGATTGGTTTCTTCCTGCTCTTGGCAACCCTCATCGGCCTGGGAATATATACCCCCCATCTGCAGTTGTTGTACTACGCTCTGTGGGGTTTGGGTGTGCTGTTCCTTTTCCAGTTATATGACCTGTTCAAAGAAGGCCTTCAACGCCCTCTTCTGGCCATACGGACAGGGTTGTTTGCTGGGGCAGTGCTACTCGGCCTGGGATTAGGATCTGAAGGGCTCTGGCCCTCGTATCTGCACGCCAAGACGCAATCAAAGCGGGCCGTCAGCGATGACGGACAGGCTCGGCCCCTGGAAGATCGGTTGGAGTTTGCCCGCAGTTGGTCCCTCCATCCTGAGGAGATTGCGTCATTGGTCGTCCCGGAATTCGGCGGTTTCTACGACCCGAAAGGCAGCGATCACTACTGGGGGCGCAATCCATTCAAACTGAATTCGGAATATTTCGGGATCGTCGTCATTTTGCTGGCGGCGCTTTTTGTCCCGCAGATTCGCCGCAACCGCCTGGCGCTGTCCATGGCCACTGTCTTTCTCCTGGCCCTCTTCTATACGATGGGCCCACACACTCCCCTGCACTTGATCGTCTTCCATCTCGTGCCTGGCGCCAGCGTGCTGCGGACACCTGGCATGGCGGCATTTCTCTTCGCCTTCCCCGCGTGCGTTCTGGCGGCGATGTCGCTCGATCGCATCCTGTCGGCAGCAGAGGACGAGCGTGCCAACATCATTCAGAAACTCAAGATCGTAGGAGGCGTATTAGGGGGAGCCACACTCCTGCTTGGTCTTGCACCCAAATGGGTGACGGATACGTGGACGATGCTGCTCTACACTGATTTGACTGAGCCGAAGCTGGGAACACTCGCCACGAGCCTTGACTGGATCGGCCAGGGCAGCATCCTGGCCGCCCTGATCTGTCTTACTGTATCGGGACTGCTGTATTGGGTCCTTGCCAAACGCAGCTCAGCTCCGGTTGTCATTGCCATCCTCTGCGCGATCACCGTCGCCGATGGTTGGAGAATCTCGAAACGTTTCCTCAAATATGAGATTCCTGCGCGACAGACCGACATTCGCCAGGAGAATCGCGAGGCGGTGCAGTTTCTCAAGCAACCAGAGGCGCCAGGTCGGATCTATACGATTCCGGGCAACAAGATCTTTAAGCAACCTGGCTACCACCTGTTTGATGTACCCGCCGTGGCAGGATTCCATGACTTCACATTGCGACGCTACGATCAAGTCTTGCGAGAATTGGCTCCTGTTGAGTCACTGTTGGAAGCTCGTTATCTGCAGGGCCAGAAGGTGCAATACTCGACGGCGGACCTGCTTGCTTCAATTCGCCCCTGGCTGAACCTGCTTGCCGCCCGCTACATCGTCGCGCCGACGGCGATCGACACGGAGGGGTTCGGCTTTGAGAAAGTGCTGACGTCAGGTTCAGTAAGTGTCCTGGAAAACGAGACGGCCATGCCCTGGGTTTACGCCGTCCCGTCTTTCCAAGTGGTTGGTCAAGAGCAGCAGATCCTGCAATTGTTGCGCTCAGGGAGCGTGGATCTCCGCTCGACGGTCCTGCTCGAAGAGGAACCAGAGGCACGAGCTGCTACTGCTCAGGCCACGAGCGTCGAGGTTCAGCTGGTGGAGAGGAATGGGCACGACGGCCGTTTTCGCTTTCGCGTGATCGCCGACCAGCCAGTCTGGCTCGTGCTGTCGGAGAACTACTATCCGGACTGGAACGCCTATGTTGACGGCGAACAGACGCAGATCCTGCGCGCCAACTACCTTTGGCAGGCCGTGGCCGTTGCCGCAGGTGAGCACGACGTTGATTTCCGTTTCGAGTCTGCCGTGCTAAAATGGTCTCGGCGTGCCACCTTCGCCTCCGCTCTGCTTCTCTTGTTTGGCGGCGGCTTTGTTTTTCTCCGTTTTAGATCCAAAGCACCAACTGAAGCGGTGGCATAACAGGCACGGTCCATCAGGACGTATTCACCAGCAGTGGTTGACATGGGAGATCACGATTCGTGCAGGAAGCGTATTACAGTCACTTCTCTGAGAGACGGGCGACACGCGCCGGCGACGCGCTCAATGCACGGTTCCGCTCCGATGCACGTCGCCTGATTCTGTCTGGACCCAAGGCTGGACCCGAGTCAGGGGCCCTGCGAATTCTCGACGTGGGTCCCGGAAGAGGCCAGTGGATGGACGAACTGTCAGACCTCGGCCACAAGGTGATTGGCCTGGATCTGTCACGCGATCTGTGCCAGTTGCTGAGCAAGCAGGGCCGACCCGTCGTGCAGGCAAGTGGGACAGCTCAGCCTTTCCTACAAGATCAGTTTGATGTGATCATCGCCATGCATCTGGTGGAGCATCTGGAGACCTACTCAGATGTACTGGAGTTTTTCTGCCAGTGTCGTATGGCTTTGCGCCCAGGGGGGCGACTCGCCATCGCCTGTCCAAATTATCTGGCCTGGCGAGAGTATTTCTACGATGTCGACAACAGCCACCACTATCCAGCGACCTCGTATCGACTCAATCAAGTGGCGAAGGACGCTGGACTGACGACAACGAAGGTGCAGATCTATGCGGGCCCCTTTCGCTCCTGGCCCGTGAGGGTGTTGTGCCGAGCGATTCTTTGGGCCTGGCCACGGCGATTGTTTGCCGAACGCAGTTGGCGTGGAGGCCCCTGGGAGAAGTTGCACAAGATGGCGCCCGCCATCTCGGAAAGCATTCTGCTGGTGATCGAACGTCCTACTTGATCATATCCCCCCCTACTTGATCATATCCTCCAGGGTTGCCGGATACTGTTGCACCCACTTTCTAGCTTGCCTCGGCGTGACAGTGGATGTCCGGTTGTACTGACGACGCTTTCTCAGCATGGACGGTGCACCCACCATGGCGTCGACCCAGGCTCTGAGCAGAGCCAGTGCAAGTTTCCACTTGGGAATCCTGGCAACCTGTTCTGCCTTCGAAGTACCCCCGGCTCTGACATGACGAAGGTTGCCGAGATATCTGCTGAAAACAGCCGGAATGGTTGTGAAGACGCAGCGCAGTGGCAGATGCTTGAGAATATTCCACAAGCGATTGCGTTCGGAGTAGTAGAGCTTCAGTGGCGAAAACAATCCCGTACTGGCGGAGCGTTTGTGGTAGACGATCGCCTCGGGCGCGTATCGACTCACCCAACCGTGACGTTTCATTCTCCACATGAGTTCGTCTTCCTCACGGAACAGGAAGTAGCGTTCGTCGAATCCGCCGATCTGAGTTAATACGGATCTGCGGAAGGCCATGACGGCCCCATTCGCGCCAAAAACCTCCTCTGCCTCCTGGTATTGACCATCGTCCATCTCATTCATGCCACGATTGATGGCTGAGAAATCGGCGTAGAAAAGCATGCCAGTACTGTTGATCCGCTGTGGCTCATCCATGTAGAGGATCTTGGACGCGACGAGCCCGCAATCGGGATGCGCTTCGAACTGCTCATGCACGGCAGCCAACCAATGGGGATCCAGAAAGAGATCGATATTGGAAAACACGACGATCTCTCCCTGCGCCTGCTGCATGCCCAGATTGAGTGCCGCTCCATAACCTCGATTGTCATCCTGGATGTATGCATCCACAGGCACCGAGCCATCATGAATCATCTCCGGGGAGCCGTCCGTAGACCCCGCATCAACCACAATGAGTTCAGTGAAGGGTGTTGTCTGCTCGCGAAACGAGCTGACACAACGCGCCAGGTAGTCGGCGCCATTGTAGTTGGCAATGATGGCGGTGGTTGGGATTGCCCCCAAAATATCAGATCTCCCGATGGCCAGTTTGGTCAATCACGTGACGGCTCATGACGCAGTGCTCGAGAGGATGAGTACGGGAAGTTGCCAGAAAACGCAAAAAAAGAGCCGCTGCCGACAGGGATGCGGCAGAAGCTCTTGGACTGGTCGTCCCAATACAGATTGCTATCGAAGCGACCAGGTGACAAAATAATTCTTCACTGAAGTACTCACTCCAAGGAAAGGATCCGGGCCGGATTGTGTCAAGAACGAATTAACCTGTAAAAGACAAAATAACGTCCCGTTGAGTCCATACTCGGAGTTGTGAATGGATCCTTTACGTCCTATTATGGCCCCTGAATGGAATATACTCATCCGTATTTCTTTTGGAGCACTCCCATACGGAGGATTGACCTTTGCAACATATCTGTAGCGGCAAAAAGCTCACCCCTTTCAACGAGGAAGAATCTCATGCCAAAGCGATCTGATCTGCCAAATCAGATCATCTCACTGCTCAAACGCAGGCCGGATACGAAGCGCAATGAGATTCATGAGAATCTGGGCGCAACATATCAGTCGGTGCAGAAACACCTGAAGCGACTTGAGGATGAGGGGATCCTGCGCTCGGTGATGCTTGTCCGGGTGCCAGACGAGATACGCCGCTACAAATTCTGGGTTTTCATCGATAGCGAGTTTTCGCCGCAGACCTCCGAGCGCAATGACGACTTCCAGGCACAGCTTTGTGATGAGATCGCTCGAGAGCTCGTCGCACAAAACGACTTCACCCATGGCCTCATCTACGACGATTGCCAGATCCTGCTGGGAGCGGACGCGGACATCGTCCTGACGATGTACGCTGAAAAACCTGAGGACGTCACACGATTTGTCACACGCGTCCTGCGATCACATCCCCTGGTGAAGTCCACCAGCACGGGGTGGTCTGTATCATCCCTGGAGGAAGAGGAAGAGATCGCCGCGCTGGTTCGGACAGCACAGTTTCGGCGTCTACCGGATCCGACCGTCGCTGAGCCGGCGATCCCCTAGGCTGGCATCACAGGCAACAGAATTCGCGATGCCCTCTTGGCACCATGATGAATGGTCGTCGTTGCCGTGATGAGGACCGACTCGGCCAGGTCATTGCCACCGGTGTTGTGATTGCGGTCATGGTTCGGAAAATCGCTGCTCGTCACCTCGACCCGAATACGATGGCCCGCCTCAAAGCGGCACGCCGTCGGTCCCAGCTGCACCACGATCTCTACGATCTCTCCCGCCGGCACCAGATCGTCCTGGTCGAGACCATTGCGATGCCGTAACCGCACCATTCCATAGCAGATTTCCAATGCGGCGCCACGCGTGTCGGCCGCGTCTGGATGCTCGTCAACAAGCCGGACGAATACGTCCGTATCCGCTGCCGTCGTGCTGACGAAGAGTGTCGCCTGTGGTGCACCGGCGATGTCTACGGCAGTCTCGAGGGGCTCGCTACGATACACGAGGATATCATTTCGGTGGTCTAGTTTGCGCCGATCAGCGGGGCTCGTAAACCATTCCTTGCCCCACAAAGTGGGCACCGGATTCACTGGATCGTAGAGGAAGTCGTCCTGACCATCGATGTCGGGTACGGATGCCTGCAGACCTCCCGATGGCGTTGCGGACGCAGGTGGTGACCCTGTTGGCTGGGCCGCACCGCCCTCTCTGTAGAAGTGCAGCGCCTCTTGCTTCGCCTCAGCGGGAGGCCAGGTAGATGCCGATCGCCAGCGCTGCTCTCCCATCGAAAAATAGCGCACAGGCGGATCTGCCCCGACACCATTGTCGAGATCCTTGAGCCAGTGATCGAACCAGGCGATGATCAGCCCAGGCAGGTCGACCTGTGCCTGCGGGCCAAAGTCAATGTCACCACAGCGCCGCTGGCCGAGACCCGGATGATTCCAGGGCCCCACGACGAGGCGCGTCTGCTGCCGTGCTGTCTGACTGCCACCATTCATCTGCATCAACCGCAAATGATGGACAGAATCGTTGCAGTGATCGTACCAGCCGCTGAAGTCCAGATTCGGCACGTCGACCATGTGGTGGATTTCGTCCATTTTCCAGGCTCGACGCGATGGATTCTCGAGCCAGTTGCGAGCGTAGGAGGCGAGCCCGGGCGGCAGATGTCGACACACATCCAGCCAGGGCATTGAGCCGATCCAATGCCCCTCGCCCTCTATGCCCTCGTCCCACATGGCCCTCGCCTGCTCTGGTGTGTGGGGAGGCGGCCAACCAGCCCGCCGACGCAGATCGGGTGCCATCGAGGTAAGCCACCATTTGATCCGGCGCCCGGGGCGAAAGCCGCCGGGCCAGTCGACGGCCGTGAGTTCACGCGGAATCGTGTAGGCACACATGGCTTGCAGATGAGGTGGTTTGAGTTTGGCCAGCTGCCACTGCATCCACGCATTGTAGGAAGCCCCCAGAGTGCCGACACGGCCATTACACCAGGGCTGACGGGCCAACCACTCTACGGAGTCGAAACCGTCCTCCGCATCCCCTGTGTCCTCGACGGTGAAGGGCACCCAGTTTCCCTCAGAAGCGTATCGCCCCCGACTGTCCTGCGTGACGACGGCAAAGCCCGCACGCACATAACGCTCGTAGCCAGATTCCGGCTTGCGATAAGGGGTGCGCAAAAGCAGGCCAGGATAGGTTCCCGGTGCATCCGGTCGAAAGATGGTGCAGGCCAACTGGGTGCCATCGCGCATGGCGACCATCACGTCTGTCTCGGTGATGATGCCCAGTGCGCCCGTTTGAGGTGAGTCGGCGGGAGGATTCTTCGGTGACGTCATGGGTCTGAGTTCCGTCCGGCGGTTGGGTGGTTGTTGGACTGCAGATGAGTTGACTGATGATTCGCCAGCTGCAATGACTCCTAACGGATTTGCTTCGTGGCGATCTGACCGAGGGGCACGTCGAGCAGATCCTCGGAGAAGATCACCTGGCCAGCAAAGATCTGAGCGATCTCACCCAACAGTCTCTCACGCACGCCGGGTGTTTCCATCATTTCCGTCAGGTGCACGAGGACCAGCGTCTTCACCCCGGCATCCGCTGCCGTGTGTGCCGCATCGAGATGACCTGAGCAACAGCTTGTGAGTCGAGGATCCTCGATGGCACCGTTGATGAAGTGACACATGTGCAACAGCACATCAGCGTCTCGAGACAGATCAGTGAGTGCTGCCGTTGGTGCTGTATCGCCGCCAAAGACGATGGTTTCTCCCTCTGCGGTCTCAATGCGGTAGGCGAGACAGGTAAGTTGTGGCTGCACGTGCACGACCTCTGCCACATCTAATCGCCACCCAGAGCCGCTGATCGTGTCTCCGTGGGCCACTTCGCGCGCAACAGGGGTGGGTGGTGTGCGTGGCATGGCGCCACCTCGACACTCATAGATGAAGTGACTGCCCGGATGTTGCGTGCGTGCCGCAAGATCTGGCCCATAGACACCGTCTGTGGCGAAGAGCCGGTCTGTCATGTGCTGCACGGGCGCCGGACCGATGACCTGCAATTCGTCGACCTGCCCAATCCCCTGATCCCATCGGGTCAGGGCCAGATAGCCATAGTCGACACAGTGATCATAGTGGAGGTGGGTCAACAGCAGGGCATCGATGTCCGTTGTCTGGATCCCTGCTTCCAATAGTCGGCGCACACTTCCCGGGCCACAGTCAATCAGCAGCGTCTGCTCTCCCGTCTGCAGCAGATAGCTTGAACCAGCACGGTGTACCAGGGGCGCGGGTGTGCCTGTACCCAGAAGCAGAAGTCGAGACATGAACACGTCCTTTGTTGCTCAGGTGAAGGACAGACTGTTGCTCCGATGAGGACTCAGGTGGCAAACCTATCGGCCTGCTGGGATGTGCTCAACAGCGTGACCGGTGGTTCGGTTCCGCGCGAAGCGGTGCGCTGCCTTGAGCCCCTTCGATCTGGAGCCTAGTTTCGCAGCGTGCTTTCCCAAGCCTGTACCCCCTCGCCGCCATCTGCCAAACTACCGGACAAGGCTTAGTGTGAATAATCTGCGTGCCTTCATCGATGTGCTGCGCCGTGAGGGAGAGATCGTCGATGTCGAGGTACCTGTCAGCACAGATCTCGAGATCGCCGAGATCCATCGCCGTGTGGTCGCCAGCGGTGGTCCTGCACTGCTGTTCCGCAACGTGCAAGGCAGCGACTTCCCTTGCGTGACAAATCTCTTCGGCACGCCCAAGCGGGTTGATCTTGCCTTCGGCCCACGACCAGGCGCTTTCATCAAGGAGCTTGTCGAACTGGCCCAGCAGCTACCCAGCATGTCCCCTCGTGGTCTGTGGGGGCATCGGCACCTGGCGGTTGATGCCCTGCGCGTCGGCATGAAGAAGGTGTCGCGAGCGCCCATTTCTGGGAGCCGGCAGCAGCAGGTCGACATGGAGCGATTGCCTCTGCTCAAGACATGGCCGGAGGATGGGGGGCACTTCATTACCTTGCCTCTGGTCTATACTGAACATCCGGAGACGGGGCATCACAATCTTGGGATGTATCGTATCCAACGGCACGACGCGACCACAACCGGCGTGCATTGGCAGATCCAGAAAGGGGGCGGCTTTCACTACCACGTGGCCGAGTCACGCAACCAGCCATTGCCCCTCACGATTTTTGTTGGTGGGCCACCTGCCTTGATTCTGGCTGCCATAGGCCCGCTCCCCGAAGACATGCCGGAGCTGATTCTCGCGTCTTTGTTGCAGGGAGAGCGACTGCGACGCACTCCATCGCCCCATGGCCACCCGCATCCGCTGATTGCTGAAGCAGAATTTGCCATTCAGGGCCATGTGCCACCGCACCAGCGTCGACCAGAGGGTCCCTTTGGCGATCACTACGGCTACTACTCACTGCAGCACGATTATCCCGTGTTAGAAATCGACGACATTTTCCATCGCCCTGGTGCCATCTTTCCAGCCACCGTTGTCGGCAAACCTCCGCAGGAGGATCTCTATCTGGGTGACTATATCCAGAAGCTGATGGCGCCATTGAGTCGTTTGGTCATGCCGTCGATTCATTCGATCTGGAGTTACGGAGAGACCGGTTATCACAGTTTGTCCTCGATCGTCGTGCGCCAACGATATCCGCGGGAGGCGATGAAATTCGCCTTTCGTATCCTCGGGGAGGATGCCGGCCAGCTGACGCTGACCAAGTTTCTCATCGTCTACGATGAACCCGGATTGGTGCAGGACGACATCCGCCAGGTCTTCGAGTATGTGCTGGCGCGCTGCCATTTTGAGACAGACCTGTTCCTCCTGGCGAATGTCGCCATGGACACCCTGGACTATGCGGGTCCTGCGATCAACGAAGGGAGCAAGGGAATCCTGCTTGGCGTCGGGGATCCCTGGCGTGAGTTGCCACATGAGTTTCGCGGCCAACTTCCGGCTGGTGCGAAGCAGGTGCGAGCCTTCTGTGGCGGCGTCCTCACCGTCGAGGGGCCAACCTATGAAGCGGACCCGGACTTTGGCGCCCAGGTGGCAAAGGATGAAGCCCTGGAAGCATGGCCCCTCGTGTTTCTCGTGGACGATACAGGCATCGTGGAACGCCAGATCACCTTCCTCTGGTCAACCTTTACACGCTTTGAACCCGCGGCGGATGTGTATGCTTGCGGTAGCCGGATCCACCGGCATCACGAAGTGTTGGAGAGTCCCATCGTCTTTGACTGTCGCAGCAAGCCGGGTTACCCGGATGAACTGGTCGCCGACCACGACACGGTGAAGCAGGTGTCGCGCCGCTGGTCTGAGTACTTTCCGGAGGGCGGCGTCGAGGGCGAAGAAGATCCTCTCGGTTATGCTGGCTTTCTGCGCATGCCCTGACACGTGCAATGACTATGGTGATAGCGGAGTAGCAAAATGACAGATCGTCTCAACGTCGCTGTGATCGGCTGCGGTGGCCACGCACAGCATCATTTTCGCATGATCGCCGCTGAGCCACGGCTGCATCTGGCAGCAGTGGCCGATGTCGATGTGACCCGTCTTCAGAATGCCGCCGAGACGCATGGACCGGTTCCGGCCTTCGACGACTATCGCCGTCTTCTGGACGAGGTCAGCGACTTGGACGTCGTGCACGTGACGACGATGCCGGGACATCTGACGGACATCGTCATTGAATGCTTTGCTCGTGACTTGCATGTCTCTGTCGAGAAGCCACCAGGAATGTCCAGTGCCCAGACGCGGGTCATGGCCGACGCGGCAGCGAAGAGTTCGGGCAAGGGCATCGTCTCCTTCAATCGACGCTATATGCCCCTCGTGCTGGCCGTGCGTCGTCGTGCGCAACTTGCAGGCGGCGCGGTGCATGTGTCGGGCACATACAACAAACCTCTGACGTCGCTGGGCACCTCGGCCATGGCGGATCTCACGCCCGATCCGGTCATCTGTGATGCGATCCATCATGTCGATCTGATTCGTTGGTTGGCGGGAGAGGGAAATACAGCAGCACAACCGATGGAGGTATACAGTGTGGTCGCTGATGGCGAGCGCGAGGGCAGTCATCGGCACAATGCGACCATTAGATTTTCGAGTGGTGCGATCGGCCAATTGAGCAGTCACTACGGCGTCGGCGCCCGCATTCAGCGAGCTGAGATTCACGCCGAGGATCTGTCCGCCTATTTGGACCTGAGCGGCACGGCTCGGATTGAGCTATTCGAAGCAGAGCAGATGGCCTCATCGGCGGCAACGCAGACGAAGGCAGGCGACGCCCCCCTCGACCTGGCCGAGACAGGTGGAGAGCACTTCGATGAGGTGCAGCACTTCACAGACTGTATCATCAATGACCTGGAGCCCTGGTCGACGCTGGAAGATGCCATCGTGACGATGCAGTTGGCCGAAGCGATCCGTAGCGGGCACCAAGGTTCGTTGTCGTGAAGCTTTCCCTATCCGTTCGTGTTGCAGAGAGTTTCCGCGACAAACGTGTGGCGACAATGGAACTGGACCAGTTGGCGTCCCTCGCCTCCGAGGTCGGCTATCATGCGATCTGTCTGCGCGCGTCACAGGTCGGCATCGATTCGAGCAAAGAGCAGATCCGGGCTTCTTCAGCGATTCTCGATCAGCACCAATTGACCGCGTCGATGGCGACAGGTGACTTTGCGATCCCCGAGAATTCGGCGGATGGTCCAGCGGCCCTGCACAATATCACACCGTACCTCGACTTGGCGGAGGCACTCGATTGTGAGCTTCTACGCGTGGCGATGAAGACGGCAGATGACCTGGAACATGCGCAGCGGTCAGCAGATGAGGCAGAAGAGCGTGGCATCCGCCTTGCACACCAATGCCATACGCAGTCTTTGTTCGAGACGTTGGATGAGACCCTCGAAGTGCTGCGAGGAATCGGTCGCAAGAATTTTGGTCTTATTTACGAACCGGCAAATCTTGAGCTGTGCGGTCAGGATGTCGGCGGTGCAACGATCGAAGCTCTCGCACCGTGGATCTTCAATGTCTATGTACAAAACCAGCGCCTACACCCGGCCGGCGTCGACCAGATCACGACATGGTGCCGAGGAAATGTGCACTTCGACCAGATTCCGCTCTGGGACCCGAATGGCTTGAATTTTGAGTCGATCATTGCTGATTTAGCCGAGGTCGGCTATGACAGTTACGTCACCGTACACCAGGCCTCAGCCGGATTGGGTGGCGGTGCTGAAGCAGCCCGGCGGTCTGCGGAATTCTTGCGCAAGATGGGTCCATTTGATCAACGGAGCGCCAACGATGCCTGATGACGAGCTCGCCTTTGCCACTATCGCCTACCAGAGCCAGTTGCTGCGCCGAGGTGATCTGTCACCGGTGGAGTTGACGCAACTCTATCTGGACCGGATCGATGCCTACGATGAACATCTCAATGCCTATCTCACGGTCACAGCAGAACGTGCGATCGCCTCCGCCCGGGCGGCAGAAGCAGCCATCCAGGGGGGTGACTGGCGCGGCCCACTGCACGGAATCCCCGTTGCCCTGAAGGATCTGTTTGATGTCGTCGGCTTGCCGACCACTGCAGGCTCCATCATCCTGGGTGAGCAGATCGCATCTCGTGATGCGACGGCGGCACGGCGTCTCTTCGAGGCAGGAGCGATCCTGCTCGGCAAGACGCAGATGGTCGAGTTCGCCTTTGGCGGCGCCGGTATCAACCATCACCATGGCACCCCGTGGAATCCATGGGATCTGCAGGAGCACCGACTGCCAGGTGGCTCCAGCAGCGGCTCGGGTGTGGCGGTCTCCAGCGGGCTGACGTCCGCCGCCCTGGGTACCGATACAGGCGGTTCCGTACGGATTCCTGCCTCCTTTGATGGACTCGTCGGGCTCAAACCCACCTTTGGTCGGGTCAGCAATGCCGGCGTAGTTCCTCTTGATAGTACCCTGGACAGTGTGGGCCCCATGACACGCAGTGTCGGAGACGCTGCCCTGCTGTATGACGTGATTCGTGGCCCGGATGGCGAAGATGCCGCGACGCTCGAGCAGCCGATCGAGGGACCCAGTGACGATCTGAATCTCGATCTGACAGGCGTCCGCCTCTGCGTTCCTCGAGAGTATTTCTGGGAGGATGTGGACGCTGAGACGGAGGCCGCCGTTCGTGCCACGGCGCAGGTCTTTGCCGAACTGGGCGCGAATGTCGACGAGATCTCTCTGGAACCACTCGATCGACTTCTTGAGATGCGCCAACGTAGCGCTGCGGCAGGGCTGACGGTCGGCACACTGAGCAGTGTTGAGACATGCATGCATTTTGGAGCCGAACTGGACGCACGCTACGAGGACTTCGACCCCATTATTGCGCCGCGGATGATCGACGGACGCAATCTGAGCGCCGTCGACTACCTGACCTTGCAACGAGCGTGGGAACATTTGCGCGGCGAGGCGCTTGCAGCGCTGGAGGATGTCGATGCGCTACTCACACCCACGACCCCCTTCCCGGCACCAACCGTTGCCGAGACCGATGACGCCAGTGGTCCCTATTGGACGGTCAATGGAATGTGTTTACGCAATACGAGTGCCGTGAGCCTACTTGGGCTGTGTGCGATTTCCCTGCCCTGTGGGTTCACGCGCGGTGACTTGCCCATCGGATTGCAGCTGATCGCCAAGCCCTGGGAAGAGGCGCGCTTGCTGCGGCTGGGTCAGGCCTACGAAAGTGCAACGCAATGGCATCATCGATTCCCGGATCTCAGTTCCCTTGGCTAAAGAACACACCTGTTGCGAGTGTTTCGGATCAGGCCCATATTCTGGGGCTCGACATTCGTCTGACAATTATGGGACATGACAGTCCCGGGTAGTTTTGCTCCCATCGTCTAACGGTTAGGACACCAGGTTTTCAACCTGGTAACCGGAGTTCAACTCTCCGTGGGAGCACCATTTGGGGTGCGACAAGCACCATTTCTCAGGTGCTTGAGCACCGGATGAGATACGACAACGGGTGGCCGACTGGCCTCCCGTTTTGTCGTTCTTTCCCTCTCCTCGGCACAGCGACTCAGGGACGTCAACGTAGCAGCATAATACGCTGACGACGCTCAGTGCCCGCCAGACGAACGCGTACGATATAGACGCCAGTGGCCAGCTGCAGGCCCTCATCGTTGAGCCCGTTCCAGCGCAGCAGATGCTCTCCCCCTGTCAGGGTATGACGCAGAAGTCTGCGCACCTGCTGTCCCAGCAGATTATGGATGACCACATCAACGTGCGCCGGGTCTACCAGGGTCAGGGGAATCAAGGTCGATCCGTTGAAGGGGTTCGGATGGTTCGCTGCCATGCGCCAACGGCTTGGCAGAGGGGGCGTCACCTGTTGAGGGTGCATGACGATTGTCTCGTCATTGATGCGGATGCGCTTGATCGTCGTTTCTGGGGATTTTGCCGCCTGGCGGAATCTTAGCAGAGGGCCAGAGCCTGTGAGCGGTAGGGCGCCAGCGAGGGCAACATGCCAGTTGTCACCGACGCGGCGATGTGCTGCCAGGAAACCTGATGCTGCCGCTTCGACATCCTGCGCTTGCAGTTCACGGATCTCCACTTCAGCGGCAATGGTGCCACTCAGATCATCCAACCACAGTAGAAGATCTTCGCCCTCGACGCGCAGACTGGCACGCGTCGCGATTCTGGTCTTGGACGGGCTGCTCGCCTTACGCTCTGCGACGGTCGCAACCAGGTAGGGTCCGGGATGATTGACTGAAGACCGCAGCTGGACAGGAAAACGTGAGCGCAGGCCAACACGTTGCTGCAGCAACATGGCCGCATCCAGGGGGGTCACGGCCGACATGGGCGCGAGGGAGTCGACATTGGCTGCAAGTGAGTCAGCACCACTCAGGGCAGGCTGCACGACGTGACGGAGAATCACATTTGCATCAAATGCCTGAAGCAGACCATTGCCGTCGGCATCTCCAAAGCGCTCGATGACGATCGATGTGTCAGTGCGAATGATGAAATCCCCTGCAGCAGCAGCCGTGTCCAGATAGGAGACGATGACCCAGTCTCCGGGTGTCACCTGCAATGCCCCGAAGCCTGTCGTGTTTGATGAACTCGACACGGTGCCGTCATAGGAGTCCAGGGCGGGGTCCACAGCATCAAGCCAGTGATCGAGCGTGCTGTCCCCTACCTGCAGTGTGACCATCCCGTGCTCAACAAGAGCGGAGTCACGATTCAAGTCTCGATCACGAACCCGGAGCCAGAGCGTATCACCCGGCTCGATGACCTTGCTCACTTGCAGGACGGCATCGTGTCCCCGTGCATGGCGGTCAACGCAGAGGTCCGTGGTTGAGCCGTGGCCATCAAGACTATCCGTGTAGCACAGATTGAATGGCCGGCGGGGCAGGACCTGCAGGCGGCCATCTGCTGCCACTTGCGGGGCGTGCAGAAGATCGATCACGCCACGAAATTTCCCACTGTGATTGGCATCCTCCGCCAGCCGCAGTGATTCTGTCGTATCACCCTCCGAGAGGGTGATCGTTACCGTATCAGGGAACTCCGTCCGGTCTTCGTCCCTGTCGTCCACGCCCACAACGAGACGATGTGGCAGAGCAAAGCCACTGGTGTCCGCAAGCAGTTGCGCGTCCGTGCCAATTCGCTGCAAGGACCCATGTAGAGATCGCGGTGCGGTGGTGCCATCCCCCAGCACAGGATCTATCAACTGCAGGGCCGCCGTCCCAGGGCGAGGGTCGTCGTGAACCTGGAAGGTGAGATTCAGCAGCGCCGCGTCACCAAGCAGTGTATCTGTATCTGTTGCGAGGGCGACACGCAGGGTATCCTGCCAGTCTTCTCCCTGCAACACGTGAGACGCGACCTGCCAGCCGCTCGTCGTCGCAGCGGCGGCAACTGCCACAGGTGTCAGAAGTTGGGCATCGTAGACGATGGCGACCTCCGCCGCCAGCAGACCCCCTTCATTGTCGCTGACTCGCAGGGGCAACTCGAGCAGTTGACCCGGTTGGCCCAGCGTGTCGGGTAGCGACAGGGTCGCACCGGCTGGCAGTGAGAAGATGGCCTCACCTGGCGTCGGTACAGACACGGTGAAATCATGGGCATTGTCCTGCGTGTCCGTTCCGAGTGAATCACGACTCAACGATTCTCCAGAGGATGTGGTGGCTGCGACAGCTCCTTCGCCGCTGTTGAACTCTCCTGCATCACCATACTGGACAGCATCCGCGATGGATCCAGTGGGATCGATGAGACGGACGGCGTCGGGCCCATTCTGCCAGTCAACACTGGCCGTGATATCGCGCGTGGCCAGAACGTTGCCCACTGCCTGATCGGTAGCTAACACAAACACGCCATCAGCAGGAACGAGAAAACCGTCGAGGGGGATGCTGCGATAGACGGCGCCATTGCCGCCATTCACCCCCTCAAGCATCCAGCCATCCAGGAGCAGTCCCGCGGGACCGGTCAGTTCAGTGAAAGCTTCATCTGCGTCGGCGCCGATGCCGTCGTAGACGATTTCATGGATACGCAGTTGCGCCATGACAGGGGCGGATAACAGAGCCAGCGCGATGGATAGCCGTAACATGACAGTGGGTCCCGTAAGAGGCGATGGGGTCGCACTGCCTTGCCAATCTCATGCCAACAGCTCGGGTGAGACCTAACTGCTTTTGTACTGTGCTAGATGGGTCACAGTACGTCTCGATGCTCCCCTCGGCTTTCTGTTACGCTCTGTTGCCATCTCCGACTCGCAAGGGACACAGAAAGACAAAAAAAAAAACGGGAACCTCACATGAGATCCCCGTTTGCCTCGTTGGTGCCGAATACGTCAGCGCAGAAGCAGAAGCTTCCTTTGTGCCAGATGAGTGTGTGCTTCGAGAGCTTGTGCTTCGAGTCGGATCAGATAGATACCAGACGCTACGTGGCGACCACTTGCATCTCGCCCATCCCACTCGGCAAGGTGCGATCCTGCCGCCATGGTGGCATCGATGAGATCAGCCACAAGTTGACCCGTCAGGTCATAGACCGATAAGCGAACGGCACCAGCCGCAGGAAGGCGGAAGGGGATGATCGTGCTGCTGTTGAATGGATTCGGGTGGTTTGGCTCAAGAGTAACATCCGTCGACTGATCGGACAGGGCTACTTCGGCGATATGGGTCTCGATGCCCGACATCGCGTCGACGACGGCCGGCGTCTCCAGTGCTTTCGCTCTTTGTTCGGGGTCCAGTTGGTCCATGAGGGAGAGCATATCCCTCTGGGAGACATTGCCGGTACCATCGAGATCGTAGCGTGGATTGCTGGTCCCGAGGTGGTCCACAAGAATGAGTAGATCGTCGAGATCGACACGCCCATCACTGTCGAAATCAGCCGGGAGACGACCCAGTCGGTACTCGATCCGAGCCAGTGATTGTGGTGGAAGATCGTCACCATTCAAGCTGGCCTGGCGTACGTCGATGAAGGTCGTTGCACCAGGTGAACCGATTTCCTCGACAGATACTCGCAGCAGATCCACGACCCCGTCCAGCGATTCCACACCAGCAAAGGCAGCTCGAACGACACCCGGTTCATCGAGATTGGTGGCCAGCAGGAAGTCGTTGCCAAGATTCGCACGACGTACGCGTGTAGCCCGAATCATGGCTGGATCATAATGCAGTTCGACAACACCTGCTCGTAGAGAGTGTAAATCGCTCCCTTGCAGCAAGAGTCCCGCCCTTGCCGAACCACTGTGATCGGTCACAGGATCCAAGGCAAGTTGTGGCGTGCTCGTTGCCAGTCGTTTGCCAGCACCGGCGAATTCCCAGTCACCATTCACATCGCCAAGAAGAATCGCAATGAAATTGCGGAATTCATCCTGAATCAGAGGCCGAAACTGCAGAGCCTCCGGTTCGAACTGCCAGAAGTCGCCCGCTGGAAAGGAGGTCACTGAGCCGACGAGCAGGCGTAGAATCAGTGCAGCGTCCGTTGTGCCAATGATGCCATTGCCCGAGACGTCTGCCACACGTTGCCGATCAGGTGACAGTTGGATGTCGCCAACAAGGGCGCGCAGAATGTCCGACGCGTCCAGCGCGTCAATCGCACTCAGGTCTGATGCATCACGGCTCAGTGTGACGTCGTAGTCGCCAACCTCCAGGGGGCCCAGAGAATAATTGCCCTCGCTGTCGGTTGCGTCCTCAACATCTCCGACCATACCAGCAGCAGTGAGCACGACCTCAGGCACAGGTCGCAGATCAGAATAGTAAAGCACCCATCCGAGAATGCTCGCCTCTCTGATTACCGTCACCGAACCGTGAGTCCTGGTTGCGGTTTGATCGCCCTCGTCGAGGACAACCGATGCGATCGTGAGAGGTGTGACCGAACCGGGCGCACCAATCACGCGAATGGTTAACTCTAGAACGGACACTGTAGCCAAGGATGTGATCTCATCGGCACCCGCCATGGCGACTGTGATTCTACCAGCGGACGTGGTGCTTTGCAGCGAGAAATCCTGCGTGAGTGCGCCTGTCGCCACGTCGAGAATCTGGATCACACTCGGATCGTAGAGAATTGACACGACGAGTCCTGAGACCTCGTCCGCAAAGGTACCATTGAGCAGGATAACACGCTCTTCACCCGGACGGGCGGTGACGTCATCAAATGTTAGCTGGTTCCCCAGCTGACCTGCTACCGGTTGCGCGACAAGCAACAAGCTGAGCAGGAGTGCCGCGCGCGTAAAACGCATTCGGCCTCCAAAATTAGGCGTAAGGTTGTCGGACGTGGAGAGGCAGGGTGTTCACCGCTGGTGGGGGCCAGCCAACCCATGGATAGCAACAACCGCTCAAAACCGCAATCGCGAATTTTCTGAAGCAAAAAAAACCGAGTCTGCCACCTGATGGTGGCAGACCCGGTTCGCGCGGACCGTGATGATGCTTGACGTCAGTTCACGTTGATCTCGATCTGCTTCGGTTTGGCCTCTTCCGCCTTGGGAACAACGACCTTCAGAACCCCGTCGCTGTACGCAGCAGTGATCTTCTCAGCATTCACGGTTTTTGGCAGATCAAAGGACCGACTGAAGGATCCATAGACACGCTCCACGCGGGGCGTTGTCTCCTTCTCTGCGCGCGTCTCCTGTTTCTTTTCACCCTTCAGGGTGAGCCGATTGTCGACGACACCTACGTGAACATCTGCTTTCCCCACGCCAGGTAACTCTGCCGTGAGCGTGTAGTCATCTGCAGACTCCGAAATGTCGACAACAGGACTCCAGTTACGAGGCGCCGATTCTGCCACCTGATTGCCGGGCCAGAAATTGTCGAAGAAGTGGTCGAAGTCGGCTCGTGCGTTGCTGATCTGCGTCGGCTGCCAACGGATAAGTGCCATGTGACTGTCTCCTGTTTGTGCCGGCTCATCGCCGGGCGGGTTGAATTCGACAGCCCTCTTGCAAGGGACGTGCCAATTCCACTCTCAGGGAATTCAACTGTCGGAGCACTGGCAGATCGTGCCTAAATGGCACAAATAGGTCGGTTTGGCGTTGACGACTTTCAATACTTGACGCACGAAGTGTCATATCGGCAGCTCATGAGTTTGACTCTTCTTGATTCTGCCCAGATTGCAGAAGTTGGCGTCGGCGGTGAGCGAGCTCTCGCATATCAACGGCCGGATCGAATTCGTCAACGATTTCAGTGCCGAGAATCTCCTCCAGGACATCTTCGAGGGTGACCAGGCCCGCCAGACCGCCGTATTCATCGATGACCATCATCAGGTGTTGTCCCGTCTCCTGGAAACGACGTAGAAGTCGGTCGACACTGAGTGAGTCTGCGACGAAATCGACGGGGCGCATCATCTCATCCAGCCGCCGTTCCCACTGATCCTGGGCCATCGCTGTGAGCACGTCACGGCGATGGACCATACCGATCACATCATCGGCGTCTTTGTCAGAGACGGGAACACGGGAGTGATCGAAGGTTTCCTTCATCTCCCGCACCTGATTCACCGTCAGTCCTGCATTGAGCGAGAAGACGACGGTACGAGGTGTCATGATATCCCGCGCCATCTTGCCTTCCAGAGACAGGATGTTCTCGATGACCTGCGCCTGACCTGCATTCAATGCACCGGACTTGAGACCCAACCTGGCCATCACAAGGATTTCCTCGTCGGACACGTCCGATGCTTCTCTGCCACGTGCCATCAATTGCGTTACGCTACCCGTCAGCCAGATCAATGGCTTGAAGACCCAGATCATCACCAGCAGCGGCCGAGCGATCACCGTCGACAGGGTGCGGCTATAAATCACACCCGCCGTCTTGGGGATCACTTCCGAGAACATGAGAATGGCAAGGGTGAAAGCGACGGAGAAATATGCGAAACTGTCGCGGCCCCAGACCGATGCTGCCGCAGCACCGGCCACAGCTGCACCTGCTGTGTTGGCAATTGTGTTCAGGGAAAGAATCGCGGCGATGGGTTCATCGACATTGGCACGCATGCGGCGCATGATGCGGCCTGGAATACTACCTGATTCGGCCAGATTCTCGATGTGCGCCAACGGCACAGAATACAGAACCGCTTCGAACAGAGAGCACATGGCCGATATAGAGACGGCTGCCCCTACGGCCAGGGCTAACTCCATCATGATCGCGATGTCCTTTTCCTCGGAGACACAGATGGTGCAACTACCGAGAGGTAGTCACTCAGGCCAAGTATCGAGTCTGATCAAGCATACCGGCAACCAGAGAATTCTCAGACAGTGTCAGTTGCTGGCAGGTCCGGGAACCCATCAGCAGCTGAATTCCGGTATACCCATTGGCCCCCGACCATCGTCGCCGCCACACCGATCTGCGCAATCTCCATAGACTCGGCCGTGTGTGGATCCTGTTCCAGCACCACGAGATCTGCAAGAAATCCTGGGGCCAGTCTGCCGAGACGATTGCCCACACCGCCGGCGCGTGCAGCGCCGGCCGTGTAGGCGCAGATGGCGGCCTCTACGGAGAGTTTCTCTTGTGGCTGCCATCCCTCGACGCCGGGTTCACCATCTTCGCGTCGTCGCGTGACGGCGGCGTGGATTCCGGGAAGAGGTGCAATTGTCTCCACCGGTGCATCCGAGCCGAAGGCCAGTGTCGCGCCAGAATCGGCGACACGTCTGAAAGCATAGGCCAGAGGTGCCCGCTGTGGCCCCCAGAATCGGTCGACCATATACATATCACTCGTCGCATGAATCGGCTGCATGGAGGCGATGACATCGAGGCTTGCGAGGCGACTGATATCAGCGGCATCGATGATTTGTACATGCTCGATCCGGTGTCGCAGGGCAGTGACACGTTCCGCACGTTCATGCCGACGCAGTTGCTCGACAACATCCAGCGTCTCACGAATCGCCCGATCACCAATGGCGTGCACGAAACTCGCCAACCTTGCACTGGCGGCGCGACGCATCGCGCTTACTAACTGCTCGGGTTCGATCAGTGACATACCATGATTGCTGGGGTCGTTCTCATAAGGTGCCAGCATCCACGCCGTCTGCGGGCCCAGGGCACCGTCGGTGAAGATCTTCACACCACCAATCCAGAGATGCTCATCGCCGAACCCGGACGTGAGGCCACAGCCAATCGCCTCGTCGAGATGCCCGAGGGGGATCGTCTTGCAAACACGGAGCCGAAGTTGATCTTCAGCACGCAATTGCTGCCAGGCGCGCAGCGAGCGAATGCCATCCATGTCGTGCACACCCGTGATGCCCAGGCCATGAGCTCTTGTCATGCCGACGCGCATGGCGTCAGCTACGTCGGTGACGGTGACCTGGGGCAGATGTGATCCGACCAGGTCAGAGGCTCCTTCGAGGAACACACCCGTCGGCCGTCCTGTGGCATCGCGCACAATCGCACCATCGGCCGGATCTACTGTCGAGGCCGAGACGTCGGCTAGCTGCAGGGCCCGAGAGTTTGCCCAGCTTGCGTGGCCACTTTTGGCGGTCAGGAAGACGGGATGATCCGGTGCCACCCTGTCCAGAAGGTCTCGCGTCGGCAGATCACCTGCACCCCAGGCATTGTGATTCCAGCCATGGCCACGGATCCAGGACCCCTTGGGTGAAGTCTGAGCTTGCTGCGCGACCAGGGCCAGCACCTGGTCGCAGGATGGTTGGTCCGCATCGATTCTCTGCAGACCGAGGGAAAACCACTCGAAGTGCATGTGGGCATCGGTCAGGCCTGGCAACACGCAGCACCCACCCAGGTCGATGCGGTGTGAGGGTACTGCATGCTGCAACAACTCGTCGCCGCCAACGGCCAGCACGCGCCCATCCCTGATGCAGATCGAGGTGGCGGTAGGTTGGCTGGGAGACTGGGTATAGATCCGAGCGTTGTAGAGGACCCATTCAGGAGCGGACAAAACCAATTCTTTCCATGACTGAAGAGGAAGCTCGACCAAGCGCTCTATATTAGGGGAACTCTATCCAGCCAGTCACTTGCCCTGACATTCACTTGCCCCAACCAACCTGCTGAGGATACCGTGAGAGTCGCCGTTTTTTTGGACGAGATCAATCGCAAGGACACGGCACAATCCCTTGAACTTGCTCAATCGTGGGGAATTGAAGCTGTGGAAATTCGATCTCTGCCCAGTGGTCGTTTTCCCCGTGCTGCCGACGCAGAGATCGAAGAGCTGCAACGACAGATCGAGGGGGCCGGTTTGCTGGTCTCCGGCGTTTCACCGGGGTTGCTGAAGACGCCTGTCACGGATCCCGATGTGATGCAGAATCTGGATCAGTGGTTGCCGCGAGCATGTGAATGGGCACTGCGCCTGGGGACCACCGGTGTCTCCTGTTTTGGCTTTCGTCGCGACGGCCATGATCCCGCGACGGCCCCCGAGGAGCCACCGGCGCAGGTCATCGACTATCTCGGAACCATGTTGCGAATGACAACCGCCGCAGGATGTCGCCTTGTGCTGGAGAACGAAGCCGGCTGCTGGGGAGGGACCGGCATGGAGGCGGCGCAACTCATCGAGCAAGTACCGGGACTGCAACTTTGCTGGGATCCTGGAAATGCTGCACGTGCAGGAGCGACGTCACCCTATCCGGATGAATACGACGCGATACGGGATCTGGTCACCCATGTTCATCTGAAAAACTTCAGTGTCGACGAACAGCGGTGGTCGGTGATGGATGAAGGGCCCGTCGATTGGCCCGGACAGATCGCGGCGCTGAAAGAGGATGGCTACGATGGCTATCTCGTGCTCGAGACACACACGGAGATTCTGCCACAGGGAATCGACGATTCGGGTGACATGGTGCCCCTGGCCTTCAATGCCCACCACAACCTGACCTATCTGCGCCAACTACTGAGTCGCTGATGGCGTCCGAGTCACTGGCGACACGCACAATTCGGGGCACGCTGTGGACGGGTAGTGCCTTCGCGCTGCAGATCCTGACAACCCTCGTGTTCTATCGTGTTCTGGCGATCGATGACATGGGATTGTTCGAGTGGTCCCTCTTCATTGTGATGCTTCTGGCCTTGCTGTGTGACCTGGGCCTCGGCAGCGCCCTGGTGCAGAAACGCGAGGCCGGTGACAGCCATTTCAATGCCGCTTTCTGGGTCTGTCTGGTCGTTGGCGCCGCCGTCACGGCCGCCGTGCAGTGGAATATTGATGCCATCTGTGGACTCGTCGCCGGGCAGGACGCGAGCCAGATGGCACCTATCCTTGCGGGGATGATGTGGATCGTCCCCTTCGCTGCGATTTCTGGCATCTTCCGCGCCAAACTTCAGCGCGACCTACTCTGGCGATCGATGGCAGGTGCAGAGATCGCGTCGTCCGTTGCCCATGCGGCAAGTGCCTTTGGCCTGCTGGCCCTGGACTTTGGCATCCTCAGTGCTGTGTACAGCGCTGTGGTCCGGGAGGCGGTGCTCTTGATCGGGCTAGCCCTGACCGGTAGATGGCTGCCGGGGGTGGCCGTCAGTAGGGAGTCACTGAAATTGATTCTTGGATTTGGCCTTAATCTGACGGGCTCTCGCTGCATCAACTATGTGAATTCCAATCTTGCCCGGATCGTCATTTACGGTGCACTGGGGCCAGCCGCCCTCGCCTACTACAGCTTCGCCTACCGGCTAACACTCATGCCCCTCGTGCGCATCTCCACGATCATCACGCGGGTCTTTTTTCCAACGTTCTCCGCCATTCAACAGGACGATGCTCTCCTACGGCGCGTCTATGTAAAATCGACACAGGCTGTGGCACTGGCCTATTGGCCAGCGCTGATGGCGGTTATCGTTTTTGCGCCGCAAATCCTTGCCTTTGTCTTCGACGACCCATCCCAGGCATTGTGGCCCATGCGACTTCTGGCGCTCGCCACCCTGGTAAAGGCCGTCGGCGCCTCTGTGGGTTCGATTTTCCTGGCCAAGGGTCGGGCAAGTTGGGCCCTGTACTGGTCGGCTTTCAGCATCATCGTCTTGGTTCCGTCTCTGTACCTCGTCATCGATCCCTGGGGTCTTATCGGCGTCTGTAGTGTGATCGCGGCGACGTCCGTGTTGTTTCTGGGTCTGTCGCAGCATCTGGCCAATCGTCTGATCCACCTTCCCTACGTGACCTATCTAGCATCCCTGTCGCGACCTCTGCTACTTGCAGGTTGGGTCGGCGGGCTCAGTTGGGTGGGCAGCCTGTGGTTGCCCGAAGCCCTTTGGCCTGCCGCCGGCATCAGCGCCACCATCGTCCTGATCGCGGGTCTAAGTGGATTGCGTCTGTGCGCCTGGGATCTGTGCCTTGAGATGTGGAGGAGCGCGCGGGGCCAGAGTTGATCTGAGCCTTTGCGGGTGTCTTCGACGACCCGTAGATTCTCAGACCGTAGGAGACCTGAGCGACCAGCTTTCCTGCACGAACTTTCTCCCGAGTCGCAGGAGTAGGCAGACAATGGAAGCGCAGCAGGGCAACGGCCATCCCGAAACCGGCACCCTCCGCCTCAAAACAGGCCTGGCGGAAATGTTGAAAGGTGGCGTCATCATGGACGTTACCAATGCCGACCAGGCGAAAATCGCCGAAGACGCGGGCGCGACATCGGTCATGGCCCTTGAGCGCGTCCCCTCCGATATCCGCAAGGACGGAGGCGTCGCACGCATGTCGAGTGTCGCCACGATTCGCCAGATCATGGAGTGTGTAACGATTCCTGTGATGGCGAAAGTCCGGATCGGTCACTTCGCCGAGGCGCAGATCCTGCAGGCTCTTGGTGTCGACTACATCGACGAGAGTGAAGTCCTCACGCCCGCAGATGAAGCCTTTCACGTGGACAAGTTCGCCTTCCAGGTGCCCTTCGTATGCGGCGCTCGTAATCTTGGCGAAGCCCTACGTCGTATCGGCGAAGGTGCTTGCATGATCCGCACCAAAGGCGAGGCTGGCTCAGGCAACATTGTCGAAGCGGTTCGACACATGCGCACTGTCAACGATGAGATGCGGCGTCTGCAGACATTAGGACCCGATCAGCTGATGACGGCCTGTCGCGATCTTGGTGCGCCCTATGAACTGGTGCGGATGATCGCTGAGGCAGGCAAATTGCCGGTGCCGAATTTCGCCGCCGGTGGCATTGCCACACCAGCCGATGCGTCGCTGATGATGCAGTTGGGTGCTGAGGCGGTCTTCGTTGGCTCAGGAATCTTCAAATCCAGCGATCCACCCTTGCGCGCCAAGGCCATCGTCGAGGCGACAACCCACTATATGGACCCGGATATTCTGGTTCGCGTCTCCGAGCAGTTGGGTGAGGCAATGCAGGGCATTGAGATGGGTACCCTTGAAGAGGGCCAGCTGCTGCAAACCCGCGGTTGGTAGCGTAGGACTTGGACGTACTAGCTATCGTCCGCTAGCACTTTTGTTTGGGAGGAGACGTCCGTTTGGGACGTCTCCTTTCTTATTGGGGAAACGATGACGACGAGAGTAGGTGCCCTGGCTCTGCAGGGCGATTTTGATGCGCATCTGAAAGTGGTCTCTGACCTCGGCGCCCACACAAGAGCGGTGCGCAAACCGGAACAGTTGGATGAGATCGACGCCCTCATCATTCCGGGGGGTGAATCCACGACGCTGATCAAACTGATGGATGCGTACGATTTCTGGGAGCCATTGCGGGAATTTGCTGGCCGAGGCCACGTCTTTGGCACGTGCGCCGGCCTCATCCTCGTGGCAGAGGAAGTCATCAACCCGGCGCAGCGAAGCCTGGGACTGATCGATGTGACGGTCGAGCGCAACAGCTACGGGCGTCAACGTGAGAGCTTTGAAAGTGTCGGTGATTTCGCCGACGAACAAGCCACCGGTGAAGCAGAATCGAGGCGGATCCCTATGGTCTTCATCCGCGCGCCGAGAATCCAGCGCCTCGGCTCAGACGTTCGCCCTCTGGCAACTCACGGACAGGACACGGTGATGGCACGCAGCGACCACGTCATGGTCGCCACGTTTCATCCCGAGTTGAGCAAAGACCGCTTCGTTCACCAGTACTTCCTGGATATGGTGGACTGAGTCTAGAACCTCAGTTGCACGTTCGCAGAGAAGCGATTGATGCTGATGTTGTCATCGGCGAAGATGAAGTCATGTTGGAAGCGTAGCCCCACACGCAAGCGCTCACTCAATAGCACTTCGGCGCCAACCCCTGGAGCGATTCCAAAACGTGAATCACCGGCATCCGGTGAATACAGCTCCGCGTCCAGGCTGAAGTAGGCGTTGATGGGGTCATAGTTCATCAGATTTCTGATCCCCGCGCTATAGAGGCTTGTCTTCTGGTCGCCGCCGATGTAACCGTAACCGACCTGGAAGCCCAACCAGTCCTCCATCAAGTAACCAACCGAAACGCCTGAGATGAGATCGGTCTGTGATACATTCTCATCCGCGCCTTCCGGTTCGATGTCGACGACGGCGGCGCCAAACATGCCCTCCACGAACAGTTGCCCCCGCTGCTGCCAAGGATAGCCGCCCTGGCCAATTTCGCTGCCTTCAGGGCCATCAGTTCGCTGCGCTGCTGCGGGTAGGGCGCCGGCGCTCACAATCAGCGCCATCCCAAGCAAAGCGAGACGAACCGACATCCGCGTCGGGCTGGTAGACTTCATAGTCGACGATTCAACGGAATTCATAGCCCAATACTCCGTTTCTTGAAGCTCTTGGTGATCTCCTTATGATCCGTCCACACAATCTCCGTTGTCTCGATATCGGTCAATTCGAAGGTCGATTTGTAGTAGACGACCTTCTTATCGCCCACCTGCTGTACCGTAGAGGTAATGACCAGACCAAGTAAGTATTGTGCGGCTCGCTGTTTTCCCGGACCGGTCGCTTCGGAAGCGTCTACATAGCCGGATCCTTGGTACTCGTATTCCTCAGCGATCTCCTGACGCGCCGCTTTGTCGAGGAAGGTGACCTGGCCGCTGTTGATCATTGCCGTTTTCACATGATCATACAGGGCCTGCAGGTCGATATGCTCTGTTGTGCGGTTCTTCGGTGTTTCGAGAATGACGACAGGTTTTGTCAGTGCATCTCGTGTGATCCAGAACCCCAGAGACTCGACGATTTTCTTCGCCACCAACTGCATGTCATTCTGGTTCCAACGATCAGACAGCATCACGATCTGTTCGGGATCCTGATACGTGCCCTGTGTGAATGCCCGCGGTCCGGCACAGGCTGTCAGACCAACTGCCGTCATCGCGACCATCAAGGTGCCCATTGTTTTGCTCATTGCTCTACCTGCCAGCATGATGTAAGTCCGTTTTCAGTCATTTCAGTCCCACTCGCATTGAAAGTGCGAGCGCTCGAGGTGCCACTTGTCGGCGAGCATCGCGTCCTGGCGGTGCAATACCTGCAGCGAACAATCCTGGCGTAGTGAACTGGCAGGATAGTCGAAGACAAACTCCATTGCTCCCTGCCGATCTGCTTCCGGTATGTCACTGATGGTGTAAATATCAGGACGAGTCGAAGTAAAGACCAAGGCTCGCTTCGCGCCGTGCGTCTTGAGGGGGACACGCGCCGAGAAGCTGAGCCGGCGAACCTTCTTGGGAAGAAGCAGATCCGTATTGTCCGTCAGCGTGTCTCGCTGCCAGCGACCGCTGAGCAGGGTGCGCATGTTGCCGAAAAATACTCGATCTCGGTCGCCATCAGGAATGATGAGATAGAGATACCCCTGCCGCGCCTGCGTGGAGATTTGCTGGTCGCCGCCCAGACCCTCGAAGTCGAATTGAATCTGCAGATTCACCTGCCGATTCGGTGGCAAGGCGTGGAGAGAAACTGCCTGCAAGACCGGCTCGGGGACACCATCTGCCTTCAGAGCAACCAGGGAGGTCACCGACGCATCACAGGCACACCGTCGCTCTTGAACCATTTTGGCGACGGTGCTGTCGGCGAAGCCCGCTTTTGTGAGTTTGAGGATGTCATCCAGACTCATGGGCAGTTGCTGTGATCGCTCATAGAGTGGTGGCAGTTGTCCACCATCCCAATCGACGACATTGAAGATCTGCCCCGCTGGCACTCGGTCATCTGACGTGGTTGCCCGCTGCGCCGATGCCCACCCCGTTGTCAGCAGCAGCAGGGCCGCGAGCCGACCTGTCCATTTACTATGTACCATGTCCATAACCCTTCGTGCCATTTCGCCCTGTGTGCTAGCCATAGCAGACCGTGGATCTTACTGGAAGCTACGCCAGTTCAAGAAAACCGGCCGGTCCGTTGCGATATCAGTGAACAAATGGGTGTCGACGACGCGACCTCCCGCGTCTAGAAACTCCAGAACCACCTCGCTCGTTCCCGGAGGTGGCTGAATTCGTGCCATCCATATGGCTCCCGGCAGCGACGTCCAGCTGCGCGTATCGGCCGCCTCCGTACCAGCGCCGAAGAGATTCACGAGAAAACCCAACACATCGTTCTCCTCTTCAGCGGCCTTCGTGACAAACAATTTCGTGGCGACACGGGCTGCCGTGCGTAGCAGGATGGAGTCCATCTTTTCCTCCAACGTGCGCCGCGCAATGGCATCGATGTCTTCAACGAGCCATCCCGTTTCGACCGTATCTCCTACCCGCAGGCGCACCCCTTGCACCTGGCTTGGATGCGGCCTCCACTCGGGCACGGCCATACGCAGCCAGTATTTGACCCGGTGGTGATGGATAGGATGATGATAACGGTAGACGGCACGACGGGAGACCTTCCACACATCGCGGTGGTGTTCTGCCTCCGTGATCGGAATGTCGACACTCTGTTCTGTTTTACGACCGATAAAGCCGCTCTCAGCAAAAACCGTGATGACACCGGGCCCTGGTGACGCAAGCTCTGGGCCCTGCCCAAGAGTCCATTGTTCTTGTGCCAAGGCCCATTCTGCGTCAAAACCCAAGGCATCCGTCGCGCGTTGAAGATCCGACGATATCGAAGCGGGGGGCTGCATGCCGAAGGCTTTTGAGTAGGCAGCGTAGCCCTTGGCGGCGTCTCGATAGGAGATGTATGCGTCGTTGACTTCCCCCGTCGCCTCGTAGAACAACCCCGTCGTGTACTGAAGAAAGGCATCATTCAGATAGCTGAGCTCTACTTCCGACGCTTCGGCGTAGTCAGCGAGCTTGAGATTCGCTTTGCGGCACTCAACGAGAGCCGATTCCAGTTGGTCGAGATGGACGTAGTTGAGGGCCCGGAAGTAGTGAATGAGGGCGCGCTCGTGCTCCTCACCACCATAGGGCCGAACGGCATCGTTCGTCAGCAGAGAGGCCAGCTCACGACTGACAGATCGAACATGTCGGTCAATGAGGCGCTCAGCGTGTTCGAACTGCTTGTTGGAGGCGTCCCACTCTCCTTGATAGTGGAGGATGAGACCACGCTCCAAGCGGTAGAGCAACAGATTCGTGTCGCCCGATGGTTTCTCGAGTCTCTCGAGTGCGCCGTCGAAGTCACGGCGCTCGAGACGACGCAGACTGCCGCCCATGAAGCGTGAATAGCCTGCCGCACAGCCACTCAGAACCACGAGCAGTAACATCCACACGCTCCAAGCGCGCCACGAACGGCGTTGTCGCCGAAATACCGCCAAACTCTCTCCCCTCGTCCCTCTACCTCTACGGATTGAACTGTCTACAACTGGATTCGTGCCAGATACACATCGGCGGGTGTCGGTCGATCTCGTGGCAGAGGCAGCCGTTCATGCTGCGAGTAGTAGCTCATCAGGATCGTTCCATCCGCCGCCGATGTCAGGCCACAATAGGAACAGTCGTGACCACTGGGCACCGTCAGCAGGTGGCTCGCAGTCGTCCCGTTGATCTCCCACACACTCGTATGATGCCCGCTGGGGTCACCCTGTTCCCGGTACGAGACAATGGCATCCGCAGGCAGGTCCTCTTCCTGCGAGCGACCGGCAACCAGCAGTCGCCCCTGGTGCTGCAGCACAACGGGCGCGTGGATCATCACACCGAGGTCATCCCACGTCCATTCGCCACTTGTCGGATCACGTTGTCCGAGCCAGGAATGATGATTTGGTTCGAGGGTGCGCACGACACAGCCTAAGCGACCCGACTCGGGGGCGAACAACACCGGTTCACCCGGTCCCCCGCCAGAGCGCATGGCGCCGATCAAGCGCCAATCAAAGAGATCTTCACTACGTAGAAGATGGACCGTGCGCATGTCGCGGTCATCCCGACGACCGAAGTGGTAGGCGGGGCACCAGAAGACACCCTCATCGTCGCGAAAGATTCGCCACATCCAGTAGTTGACGCCGTAGAGTTGGCGCGGCGTGGACCAACTGGTGCCATCTCGCGTCGCGCTGAGGTGGCTGATCAGATCGTGCTCGGCACTGGCAATCGACTGGGGCGAAGACCAGCGCGGGAACCAGGAGCCAAAGACCACTGCCAGTCGCTGGTCTGCATCGATGATAAACTTGGGATCACGATCATCGGCGCCGGTGTCGAAACGCGCGACCTGTTCCCATGATGACAGATCCGCAGACCGGCAGATCACGACGTCACCGGGCGGCTCAATGCCGTGGCTCTGCGCCGTGCGGTAACACAGGTAGGTGTGGTCCTGCCAGATGGCCAGATCGGTGAAGGCATTGTGATAGCCATCGCCGATGATGCGTTGCAGATCGATGAGTTGGGCGCTCATCGTCGGTCGATTCGCTGTGTTCGCTGGTTCACTGATCCTCATGTCGCAGTTAGTTAGGGAAGATTTCTTGCCGGGAAGATAGACCCCCGCCTACCATTGCGACCATTGCCTTGCATCGTGGATGAAGATGACCCGGCCCAAGAGGCCTGATCTCAAACGAAAGTGTGCTGATTTTATGTCTGTCGACGAACCCATCGGTACTGCCGTCGTAGGTTATGGCTTCGCCGGCCGCTGCTTCCATTCCTACCTCGTTGGCCTCGCTGCTCCGGCGCTGAAGTTACACGGCGTTGTTTCGAGCCGGGCCGAAGCACGACAGGACATCACGAGTCGGCTCGGTGTTCGTGCCTATTCGAGTTTCGACGAGGTTCTGGCCGATGACGAGGTTGAACTGGTCGTGCTCGCCACGCCCAACGACGTTCATGCGCCACAGGCCATTGCGGCTCTACAAGCAGGAAAACATGTCGTCACCGACAAACCCATGTCACTGAACCTGGGCGAGGCGGACGAGATGATCGCCGCCGCCAGTGCGTCGGGACGTCTCCTGAGTGTCTTCCAGAATCGCCGCTGGGATGCAGACTTTCTTACAGTGAAGCAGCTGCTGCAGGAGGGAACTCTGGGCAAGCTGGTCTATGCGCAACTGGCCTGGGGACAGTTCGGTGCGCCGGGATCCTGGCGCGGAGAAGCAGAGCGTGGCGGTGGCAAGTTCGTCGATCTGGGTGCCCACATGATCGACCAGGCCCTGCAGCTGGCAACATCTGAACTACAACGAGTCTATGCCCGATTCGGCGATGCAGGGATGCCGAACGATGTGGAAGACCATGCCCATGCGATCCTCAGTTTTGCCGATGGCTCTGATGTGCACATCGTCACCTCCTCTCTCGCCCGTATCCAGATGCCCAGATGGTATGTGCTGGGCACAGACGGCGCGCTGGAGAAACATGGCGTCGATCCCCAGGAGCGGGCCATGATCGCAGGTAACATTGACGCGGCGCATGAGCCGGAATCGTTGTGGCCTCGCGTCCACCGACTTGTGGCTGGGCAGACAACTCAAATGGTCATACAACCCGTTCCCGGCCGCTGGCGTTCCTACTATGAGAATGTCGCTGACGCGGTTCGCGGTAAGGCTGAGTTGGCCGTCACTGCGACCAGCGTTCGTCAGGTCATGGCAGTGATCGACGCAGCTCGACTCTCGGTGCAGCAGGGCCGCGCCGTCGAACTCAGCGAAATCGGCGGCTGAGAGTGGCTCGGCGTGAGATCAGTGGAGAAGAAGAGTCTGGATTCGAGGTCCGCAGCCAGGATCTTGACGTCGAGCTCGAACAATATCGGCAGTGGCCGAAGTTCCCCTTGTGGCTCGTTCTGGACAATCTGCGCAGCGCCTTCAATGTGGGTGCCTTCTATCGCCTCGCAGATATCGCCCGCTTGTCAGGGCTGGTGACGTGCGGCTACACGGCCCATCCGCCGCACCCTCGTCTCGACAAGACGGCCCTCGGCACCCTCGACTTCGTCGATGATGAGCACGTTCCATCCACGCTGGATGCCATCACTGCTTTGAAGGATAGAGGCATTAAGGTGTGGGCCGTCGAGACGACATCCGCTTCAAAATCCTACACGAACGTGACCTACCCTCGCCCGCTGGCGCTGGTCTTCGGCAATGAGGCCCTGGGCATCGATCGACAGGTGCTGGACCTGTGTGACGGGTTGATCGAGATCCCCGTCTTTGGCTACAAGAATTCCCTCAATGTGGCCAGTGCGGCTGCCGTCGTTTCCTACGAAATCCTGCGACAGTGGAACTATGACCCCAGCAATAGCGAAGCGGCTACAGATCCATAGTAGTTATGATCCAGGTGAAGAGACTGAGCCACGCTGATACGGGGTGCGGCGATACCGCTGCGCCAGTTTGTGGCTCTTGCCCTGCGCCGGTAGTTGCAGGACGCGGTCGTAACGCTCCAATGCTTCCGCGCGACGATCAAGCAGGTCCAGCGCCATTCCCCAGTAGAGATTGGCGAGGGGCCCGTAGCCACGCGCCGCTTGCACCTCCAATGTCGTCCCAAGATCTCTCGAGAGCCGATCCGCTGCGGCCATGGCAGTAACAACACGATCTATCCTGCGACGGCGGAAGGCGTCTTTCCCGACATAGTAGAATGCCTCGATCAGACCGCGCGTATGATATCCGGGCTCGCCTCGACGGCTGCGTTCGATGACCTGGTCATACAACTCCACGCCCTCTGTCCAGCGCCCGATGGTGACGAGGGTCCGCGCGCGATATCTGTGGAATAGTGCGTTGTTCGGATACTGCGTATGCAACTCCACCAGATACGGCAGTGCGCTGAGATGATCTTGCTCAAAGACGCGATGTATCTGCGCCAGGAAGTAGCGCGCTTCCGCCTGGGCATATCGCCCTTCTCGGGCCACCTGTTCCAGTTGATTCAGCCCAAGATGCCGATCGCCTTTGTGCATGAACAACATGACGGGACGGACGATGGGATGCCGTTGAGGAATCACATCAGCGAAGTAGTTGTAGATTCCCTGCCCGAAGAGGATGTCCTTGTTCGTCGGCTCTAACTGGCGACTTTTTTCGAGCAGCGGCAGGCAGCGTAGCCCGTCGCGGGCAGAACGAACGAATTGCCCACGATCTCCGCGCAATCGCCCGCGAAAGCCGATGGCACCGCCTTTGAACATAATCGCATCAAAGTCTTCGGGATCTGCAGCCAGACGACGGTCGCAGACGTCGATACAGACCTGCAGGCGTCGGTAGAATTCCTCGTCGTGGCTCGTGTCCTCCAGGTCCACCAGAACTCGCCACCAACCAACCATGGCGTGGAAGAAGTAGCCAAGGGGGTTGTCTGGATCTGCTGCAATGATTGTTTCGAAGTATGAGGACGCCTCATCCAGATGCAGTTGGTAGATCAGATCGATACCCTGCTGGATGCGGGTATCCTGCTCGCCACGCATCGTCAACGCCGAGGCAACGGTCGCAGTGGGTTGTTGAGCCTGGGCTGTGGCGGACAAGCACAACGAGCACACAGCAGTCCAGCAGCAGACTTGCCAGCGACGTAGCAGTCGATCACGGAAGAAGTGGAAACTAGGCATGAGACTGAAGATACCGCGCCGAAGCGAAGTCGTCGTATCAATTACAGGAGCAGAGACCAAGTGAGCACATACGATCACGATCTGATCATCCTCGGCGGTGGTTCGGGTGGATATGCTGCGGCACGAACCGCACGCGAGGCAGGAGCGGACGTCGCCATCGTGGATCCTGGGCCTCTTGGAGGACTGTGTATTCTGCGCGGCTGTATGCCGAGCAAGGCTCTACTCGCCTCGTCTGATGTGATCTCCCGCATGCGGCGCGCCACAGACTTTGGTGTGGGTGCGGTAGATATTGATGCCGATCTGGGGAAGATCATGGCGCGCAAGGATGAACTCATCAAGGAATTCACTGACTATCGAGTGGAGCAGCTACAACGTTTTCCACTCTACGATGGGTATGGTCGCTTCGTGTCATCTCATGAAATCGACGTCGATGGACGGCGACTGACGGCGAAGAATTTTGTCATATCCACCGGCTCGGTGATCCGCCATGTGCCGATTCCCGGACTCGATGAGGTGGGCTACATCACCAGTGACGAGGCGCTGGAACTACGTGACAGGCCCGCGTCCATGATCGTATTGGGTGGCGGTGCCGTCGCTTGTGAGTTGGCGCAATTCTACCAACGAATTGGCGTCGAGGTGACACTCATACAGCGTTCACATCACATTCTGTCGAATGTGGATGAAGATCTGGCACGGCCCGTGGAGACCCGCCTGCGCGAAGACGGCATGCGTGTGCTCACGGGAACCACACTGCATCGATTCCGCCAGCAGGATGGGCTTCGAGTCGTCGAGTTTTCCCACGAAGGTCGCGACCAGGAACTGTCGGCCCAGGTTATCCTGCAGGCGCTGGGCCGCCGACCCAACATCGATTCCCTCGATCTTGAACTGGCGAACGTGCAGGTCGAGGGTCAGCGTGTTCTCGTTGACACGCAGATGCGAACCTCGCAGCCTCACATCTTCGCCGTCGGCGACGTGAATGGCTACGATGAGATTGTGCACGTGGCGATCTTGCAGGGCGAAGTCGCTGCATACAATGCAACCCACCCGGACGCAGAGGCGCGTGAAGTTGACGATCGGCTGAAGTTGGTTGTGACCTTCACTGACCCGGCGGTGGCAACAGTCGGTCTATGTGAGATAAGCTGCCAGGAGGCGGATATCGACTATCTCGTCGCCAGTTACCCCTTCAACGATCATGGCAAATCTCTGTGCCTGGGTGAGATCCATGGTCAGGTGAAGATTCTGTGTGAGCCACGAACGGGCCAGATCATCGGCGCCAGCATCTGTGGACCGGAGGCGGGCGAACTGATCCATGAACTGGCAGCGGTCATGTATTTTCGCGGCACGGTCCACGACCTGATGCAGATCCCCCACTACCATCCGACCCTTGCGGAAATCGTCACCTATCCGGCGGAAGAACTGGCAGAGCAAATCGACAAAGTCAACGCTTGATGGATGCTGCCGCGTGGTTGACGATGGGTGCAAAAAACACGGCATTGGCGATGAGTTTGTTCGTGCCGAACCAGAAGGCGCGAAAGGCTAACTCGTCTGCTATCAGCACGACGCGCCCCTTGCCGACGGCTGCCACAACGACACCCGCAGAGCCAGCCAGTAGCCCTTTATTTGAATGCGAGATGTAACCGCTGAGCAGCGCATCGGTGGAATAGCGCACGGGCGTGGCATAGGGATTGTCCGCAGGACGAAAGAACAGACCGCCGCGGCGAAAAACGGGCAGCGGATCAGATCCGTAACCAAAGCCGAGGGGGTGCGTGTAGTCGACATGGGCGGAAAAGATGGCGCCACCGATGACCTGTGCGCCGCGATCCTGATCCAACATGGCGTACGGACGGGGCGCGAAGACAGAGTCTGGTGTCGCCTCGATCAGGTCGACCTGAACAAGTGAGTCTTTGACGGCCCACCTGACAGCCGAACCAGTAAGCACCAGCGTGCCACCATCGGCGACCCACTCCTTCAGCGGTTCTGCATCATTCCCATAGCGACCGGTCACCGCGATGATCGTCGTATAGCGCGATAGATCTGCCGACGCCAAATGACGCTGCTCGACGAGACTCACAGGCATGTGATACCTCTGGTCGAGCAAATGCCACATCTCGCCCGCGGGCAGCGGATGAACCCCATCACCGACGATCAAGGCAACTTCAGGCTTGACCAAGGGCACGGATCGAGGTGATCCCAGGTTGATTCCGGAAGAGGTCAGGCCTGTTGTGAGGGCGTGGATGCGAAGTCCGTCTTGCGCTGCAATCTCGCCCAACAGCGCTCTGAGGGAGTCGGTGTCAGCTTCCTGAGCCCCAAGAGGAATGATGATGGTGCCGTAGTCGAAGGACTGCTCGCCCACCTCGGTTTGGGCAACGAAAGGTGCGGTTGCCACATACGCACGAGTATCGCCATCGAGAAGCCTGTAAAGGGCGCGTGGCGCGTAGTAGTCCTTCCATGAAAAGGCGTACGCATAAGGATGGGCGCTTGCCTCCAGCTCGCCCTGTGGAAAGACGGTTGCCTTAATCTGGTCGCCGACCAGATCCTGTCGCCATGCGCGCCCCTTCAGTTCAGCGTAGGGCAGGTCGAAGGCGAGTGGCATCGTCCACGTGGAAACGTCATAGAAGACGCTATCCGTGAAACTCGTCCGACGCTCGAACAGGGCGCGAACCAATCGTTGTTGTGGCTGACGCATGGGTACGACCCAGGCCTTTCCGGGTGTGAACGTGTCACCCCCGACCTCGATAGACCTTGTCAGCTCGTGCACCTGGATACGGTGTGTATGCAGCAGTTGTGAAAAATGATGCAGGCGAGCTGCATCGTCATCCGCACCAAAGACGTATCCCTTAACCGGCAAGTCGCCTGCTTCGGTAAGCGCCGTTGTGTAGAAATCTCTCTGATGCGTCAGCAATTCGACGCGCAGCTGCCTGACGGCGGCCAGTGTCGACAGGGACGTAGCTACCTGGTTGCGCACGGCGAAAGCGAAGGTGCGTTCACCATGTGGGTTCTGCTGCAGATGGCCGCGGACACTTGCCTGCTCGAAGAGGATACCGATCGTGCCATTGATATCCGGATAGGTCGAACCTTTGCCGACGTAGAAATCGTCATAGGATTCCTTCGTGTAGTAGAGGGATCCAAGTTGATCCAGGGCAGCGGCGTGGTATTCGGCGATTTGCGCCGTCAATTCGAAGGTTCGTGCTGGTGTCAGCGGATTGTTGCGCGACGGAATCCCCGGTTGGAAGAAGAAGGTCCGATGCGATTGCATCTCGTGGTGATCGGTGAGCACATTCGGCTTCCAGGCGTGGAAGACTTCGAGACGGCCCTGGCTTTCAGGGTGTTGCACCAGCAGCCAGTCGCGATTCAGATCGAACCAATAATGATTGAAGCGACCTTGAGGCCACGCCTCTGTGTGCTCTCGATGCGCCGGGTCAGCGACTAACTGCCGACCTCGGTGCATGTTGGCCCAGTGCGTGAAACGACTCAGACCGTCCGGGTTGTAGCTGGGATCCAGCAGGACGACCGCTTCGCGCAGCAAGCCCTCGACCTGCTCGCCTTGGGCCGCCGCCAACCAGTAGGCCACGAGGGGTGCCGCGTTGCTGCCACTGGCTTCGTTGCCATGGATGCTGTAGCCCATGTAGGCGACGACGGGCATCTGCTCCAATGATTGCATGGCACTCTTGGAGGGGTCACTGAGGGTCAGGTGCTGTTGCTGGATCTGCTGCAGACGATCGTGGTTCTCAGGCGACGTAATCGTGAGCACCACGAGAGGGCGTTTCTCGTGGCTGCGAGCGTATTCTTCAATCCGCACGCGCTCGGAAGTGCGCGCCAACTCGCGTACATAGGCAACGAGCTGGTCGTGGGACACATGCCATTCCCCGATCTGAAATCCAAGAAACTCTTCGGGTGTTGGTATCCCTTCGTCGAATTCTGTGTCATTTGGCAGATAGTAATCAAGTGAGACTCCACCCATGACCGGCGTGCCGAGCGTTACCAGACCAAGCAGAACGATTGTCAGCAGACGGTGGACGTGCATGGCGAAGTCTTTTCTGCAAGAGGGTAGGATCCGGCGGCGACACTGACTCACTCCGGTAGCAGGCGTGGAGTGAGGGGCAATTAGCGATGGCATCAGATGTGGGTCAACCAAATAGCAAAGAGCGCCCCGAATTTTTTTCGATTCGAGGCGCTCTTACAGAAAGTGTCAATCTCTCCGGACGGTGCCAGGGCTGCAGCAGGACTCTAGTCGTAGTATTCCTGGCCAAGATGTGTGATCAGATCCGCACCCATCAGGAAACGCAGCGTGTTCTTCAACTTCATGGACTGGATGAAGATGTCGTGCTCCGGGTATAACCCGGGTGCCGTCTGCGGGCTCTTGAAGTAGAAAGAGAGCCACTCCTGAATGCCCTTCCAGCCAGAGCGCTGAGCAAGATCGGTAAACAGGACCAGATCCAGTACAAGGGGCGCCGCCAGAATCGAATCGCGGCAGAGAAAATCGACTTTGATCTGCATCGGATAACCAAGCCAACCGAAGATGTCGATGTTGTCCCAACCCTCTTTTTCATCACCACGCGGTGGATAGTAGTTGATGCGCACCTTGTGGTAGATATCACCATAGAGATCGGGATTCAGATCGGGTTGCAGAATGTGCTCGATCACGCCGAGCTTGCTCTCCTCCTTGGTCTTGAAGGAGTCCGGATCGTCGAGGATCTCACCATCGCGGTTGCCGAGAATGTTCGTCGAGAACCAGCCTCGAAGCCCCAGTGCGCGTGTCTTGAAACCGGGCGCGAGAATCGTCTTCATCAGGGTCTGACCCGTCTTGAAATCCTTACCACCGACAGGAACGCCCTGGCGGTCGGCAAGCTCAAGCATGCACGGCATGTCGACGGAGAGATTGGGGGCCCCATTCAGATAGGGCACCTTCTCCATCAGCGCGGCATATGCATAGATCATGCTCGGCGCGATGCCCTCGTCGTTGTCCTTCAAGCCCTGTTCGAAGGTTTCGATCGTATCGTGGACAGCGGTGGGCGTGAGGAAGATCTCCGTTGATCCGCACCAGATCATGACGAGTCGATCACAACCGTTGTCCGCCTTGAAGTTGCGAATATCCTCACGAGCCATCTCGGCCAGTTCCCACTTGGTCGCCGCCTGCTTCACGTGGGAACCTTCCAATCGCTTAACGTAGTTGCGATCGAAGACTGCCTTCATGGGTTTGATCTTGGAGAGTGGCTCCTTCAGTGCATCGAGGGTCTTCTGGTCCAGCACGCCGGCGTGAGATGCCGCGGCGTAGACATCATCTTCGAAAACATCCCAGCCACCAAAAACGAGATCCTCAAGAGCTGCGAGAGGAACGAAATCCTTGATCAGAGGAGAGGTGCCGTCTGTGCGCTTGCCAAGGCGGATGGTTCCCATCTGGGTAAGAGAGCCGATGGGCTTGCCGAGGTCCGCCTTGATCGCTTCGACACCGGCGATGAAGGTCGTCGCCACGGCGCCCATGCCGGGCATGAGTACGCCGAGTTTACCAGTCGCGGGTTGGATTGTATCAGGTTTGTTCATCGCATTCTTAACCATGGTTGATGGATGGACGGCTTAAGCCGCTGTAGATGTGCGGTGTCGAAGATACGGAGGCCTGTTCATAGGACAAATCAATCTTTATTATGCCATTCATCGCTTTTTCCTATGGATATGTGAAGCCCAGCGCGACCGGATCTCGACATGAACCTCCAACACCTGCGCTATTTCCTTGCCGTGTCACGTTCGAACAGTTTCACCCAGGCTGCGCGGCAACTGCACGTGACGCAGCCGACCGTATCCGGGGGCGTAGCCGAGTTGGAGAAGGAACTGGGCGTGCGTCTGTTTCATCGGGCGGGTCGAAAGGTGGAGTTGACCCTCGAGGGACGCACCTTGAGCAACTATGCGCTGCGGATCGAGGATCTCGTGGATGAGGCGCAGGACCGCGTCTCAGCAGGGGGTCCGATCGCCGGCGATAGTTTCGCCTTTGGCGCGATCGATGCAGCCGTGATCTATCTGCTCCCCGAGTCGCTGGGTCGATACACTGACTTGCATCCTGAGATCCAGCTATCGATTCAGGTGGCCCCGTCTCGATATCTGGTCGACGACCTGCTGGCCAATCGCTCAGAATTTGCCGTTCTCTCACTCCCCTTCGAGCACCCCCGCCTCGACACGCTGCCCATCCTGCGCGATGAGATGCCCCTGGTTGTGGGTGCTCATCATGCCTTTGCCGGCAAACGATCTGTACGTCTCGATCAGGTGGCGGAGGAGACACTCATCTTGTTTCACTCAGATTCGATCTCGCGCCGGATCGTCGATGAGCATTTTGCCGAGGCCGCACTCGCTCCCCGCGTTGTGATGGAAATGCGTTCACCGGAAGCGATGCGCAAGCTGGTCGAGGCAGGTGTAGGGATCTCCTTCCTGCCGAGTATGGCTGTCGCTGAGTCCGTCGCGGCGGGGGCCATCAAACGCGTCAATGTTCGCGGCGTCACCCTCGAAAGGGAGATCGGCCTCGCCTGGCGTCGAGGCCGCTATTTTGCCCCTGCGGTACGCACGCTGATCGAAGACTTCCTGCAGAGCTTCAACCTCGTTGACGCGTGGCGGCAGCGGCTCGGGTCCGCTTAGGGCAGATCCAGTTGGAGGATCGGCCCCGTCACCTCTCCCACAACGGGCGGTTGCGGGTAGAGGTCAAAGAAGTGGTCCGCCGTCGCCACGAGGGACGCCGCGTCGAGACCCATCCATGATGATGCACCCATCGCCTGTAGATGTTGACGGCCTCGCTGCCACAGACCTGAACGACCTCGGTCATTGCCAAGATTCCACTTGATCAACGCCGCGCCGAGTTGAATCACGCCCTGCAGCATGTGCGCCGTGTCACCCGCTGCCTGGCGCCAGGCAGCCTCCCATTGTTCGTGAGCCTCCCACCAGTAGGCCTGATTGAAAAGATCGACGCCATGGAGCCAAGCTTGATGTTGGGTCCAGTTGTCAGTGGTCAGAGGCTCGCACAACGGCTCGGCGAGATCCGCGGAGTGTCCCGCGGCTCGACGCGGGTGCCGTGTCAGACCGGGTACATGACGATAGGCCGGTAGTGGCAGATCTGGGAGATGACGGCCGGGGGCATTCTGAAATGGTGCAGGTACACGCATCGCCTAAGTCAGACAGCGACCAGATCCGATGCGGTTGCCAACTGCTCGAGTCGCTGCTGTAAAGTGGCGACATCCTTTTCCTGCCCCAATTCCTGCCGCAGTGCAGCCGCACCACGCATACCACGGAAGTAACCGGCAAAATGGCGCCGTAGTGAGATCAGGCCATAGCGCTCCGGGTAATACTCGAGGGCGTATTTGAGATGGCGCTGACACAGAGCCACGCGCTGCTTCAGTGTCGGCTCTGGTAGATGTTCTCCCGTCGCCAGGAAGTGCTGCACCTCTGAGAATACCCATGGATGTCGAATCGCTTCGCGGCCGATCATCACCCCGTCACACCCGGTGTCGGTGAATGCCGCCGCTGCCGTTGCAGCATCTGTAATGTCACCATTGAGGATGACGGGGATCGACACTTTCGCTTTGATGCGCTCGATCCATGAGTAGTCGGGTGTGCCCTTGTGACCCTGGGCACGCGTCCGGCAATGGACAGTGAGGGCACTGACCCCTTCATCCTGCAGCATGCGTGCGACGTCCACGATCTGGATCGTTTCTGCATCCCAGCCAAGACGCGTTTTCACTGTGACAGGCAAGTCGGTCGCACTGCGTACCCGTCGGACCACCTGCCGCATCTGTGGCAGATCACGCAGCAGGCCGGCGCCGGCGCCACGCAACGCGACATTGGAAACCCAGCAGCCACAGTTGATGTCGATCAGATCGGGATCACGTGAACTGGCGATGCGCGTCGCTTCCTCCATGGACAATTCGGAGGCGCCGTAGATCTGCATACCAAGAGGACGTTCCGCCTCGTGAAAATCAAGCTTGTGGAAGGTGCGTCGCGGCCCCGTGGGATCCTCGCGCAGCAGGCCCTCGGCATTGACGAATTCTGTGTAGACGATATCGGCGCCCAACTCCCGACAGATCCGACGAAATGGCAGGTCACTGACATCTTCCATCGGTGCCAGCAGCACACCTGGAGAAACCTGGATGGGGCCGATGATCAATGGATGTTCGAGTGCCAAGAGATTCCAGCGGTCAGATCGAGGGAAGAGTACCGTGAAGAAAAACCTGACCAGAACGTACTGAGCATCCAGCAGAATCGCCATGCTGTAGGGTGGTGAACCTAAAGCAATGAGCCAGGCAGCTTCACGCCTTTCAGGAGTCGGATCTCCCGTCGACGAATGGTCGGACGCAATGTTCCAACGATCTTGAGCCATTCAGGACTGGAATAGTAAGCCTCGATGGCGGCATCACGGGCCTTGGTATTGGCGAAGGAGCGCAACCAGACAAACTCGTCATCACGATCGCTTTCCCAGGCAGCGACGAAGGTAATGCCGTATTTGGCCATGAAACGTCTGGCCTTGCGAAACTCACGTAGAAAGGTCGGTTTGGTACCGGGATGCAGGCGATAGATTCGCATTTCGTGAATCATGACGACTCCGTGGCGATGTGGTCGGTGACAGGATATGAACTGCATTCAGTGATGATGAGATCGACCGGTTGATCGTGTGCCTGACTCGGGACCCTCTCGTGCAACCAGGCGTCGTAGATCAGACCCACCCGCTGTGTTGCGGCTGGCAGATCAGCAAGGAGACGGTCATAGTATCCTCCGCCCATCCCAATTCGATGACCACGCAGGTCGAAGACAGTGGCAGGAACGAGAATGACGTCGAGGTCGGACAGATCGTCTACCCAGCAGGGGGTGTGTGGCTGCCAAAGCTTCATGGGGCCCGGGCGCAGGTCATCGAGGTCTGTGAGCAGGTGATGTCGCAACGTGCGATCAGTGCCCACGACGGGGATCACAACTTGCCGATCCGTAGACAGGGCATGGGCGATCAGTTCGCGCGTCGGAACTTCACCGGGCAGGGCATCCACATAGGTGTGAATTCTCTTGGCTGTACCCCAACCCGACCACTGCCACAGATGTTCGTGAATCGCCCGACCGGCGGTCACCACCGTCTGTGATGGCAGCTGGCGACGATGCTCGAGGGCCGATTGCCGCAGCACATGCTTGTCTGTATGGGCGCTCATCGGTGTCTCAGCCTACCCTCGATCTGGAGACCTGTCAAGCATCCGCGGGGCTTTGGACGAATGCTCGTAACTTGTTGTGTTTCTTGACGCATCGTTAGGTTGCTGGTACTTTGAATTGCTCTTCTCCACCGTGGTGAATCCGACCAAATGACAACACTTTCAGAGCCAATTTCCGCCGAGTCCGAAGCGGATGCGAACCTCCAGCGGCAGTTGACCGACGAGGGGCCCATCCCACGCCACATTGCCATCATCATGGACGGCGACCGGCGCTGGGCCGACCTGCGTGGACTCAAGCGCACCGAAGGCCATCGCCACGGTCGAGAATCGGCCCGAGATATTGTTCGTGTCTGCGGCGAGCTCAAGGTGGAGGTACTCACCCTCTACACCTTCTCGACTGAGAATTGGACACGGCCGCGGCTGGAAGTGCAGGCGCTGATGAAGTATCTGGAGCAGTCGCTACGCGGTGAGACGGCGGAACTCAATGACAACAATGTCCGTCTCAATGCCATAGGCAGGACAGATGAGTTGCCGTCACGTGTGCGACGGGCACTGAGTGATGCCTTGGCTGCGACGGCGGAGAATGATGGGCTGCTGCTGAATCTGGCGCTCAACTATGGAGGTCGCAGCGAACTCGTCGACGCGTGCCGTGCACTGGCTCGCCTGGTAGACGAGGGTAAACTGAGTGCCGACGACATTGACGAAGATCAGATTACCTCGGCCCTCTACACGGGGGGTCTGCCGGATCCCGATTTGCTGATCCGACCAAGTGGTGAACAACGATTGAGCAACTTTCTGCCATGGCAGACCGTCTATAGTGAGATCTACTTCACGGCCGTGTTGTGGCCTGACTTTCGCCGCAACGACCTATACGATGCGATCCGCGCCTTCCAGCAGCGCCAACGTCGTTTCGGTGAGTAGTCCAATTCTAGATGAGTGAATTGAGCCGACGTGCGCTCTCGGCGCTGGTCTTTGTGCCTGCCGTCCTGGCTCTGGTATATGTCGGCGGCTGGGCGCTTTTCGGCCTGGTCATCGCCATCGTGGGGCGTGGCAGCTGGGAGTTGCTACGCATCGCCGAAGATGCGGGTCACCGCCCGGCTCGAAAAATCGGTGTGGGCCTGGCGTTGGCGTGCTGTGTGTATCTGCAGGTTTTTGGTGCTGATGGCTGGCTACCCATGGTGCTGATGGCTGCAGTAATGATCGCCCTCGTTGCTGCCTTGCTTGGGGGCGTACAGGGATACACGGCCAATGCGCTGCTGACCCTGGGTGGAATGATGTATGTCGCCCTGCTGGGGTCAGCACCGCTGCTACTGGCTCGCCGCATCGGCGACGAGGCGTCGTGGTTAATGGTTGCCATCTTCGGTTGCATCTGGCTGACGGACACCTTCGCCTATGGCGGCGGACGTCTCTGGGGCAACCGACGCCTGGCGCCATCTATCAGTCCTGGCAAAACGATGATTGGCTTTGCTTCCGGGCTGGTGGGTGCACTCATACCACTGGCCTTGCTACCCATGTTGCCCATGTGGTCGGCGCTCGAATTGGCCGGTCTATTGCTATTGGTCGGTTTGGGTGGTCAGGTTGGAGACTTGGTCGAATCGGCTATCAAACGTGATCTGGGCGTCAAAGACGCACCCGTATTGATCCCAGGTCACGGCGGCATGCTCGATCGCTTTGACTCGTATTTTTTCGCGTTCCCTATTGCCTACATATACACCGTGGCCTTGAGAGGCTGATACAACCACATGCTCGATTTCCTCAGCACGATGGTTTCTTTCATCATCGCCCTTGGTATTCTCGTTTTCGTGCACGAGCTCGGCCATTTCCTTGTCGCCAAGAAGGCCGGGATTCGTGTCGAACGGTTCTCTTTGGGCTATCCACCAAAGATGATCGGCTTCACCTACGGCGAGACAGAATACTGTATCTCCTGGGTTCCATTTGGCGGCTACGTGAAGGTCGCCGGGATGGCGGATGTGGGCGCCGAGGACGCGACGGGCGCAGAGTGGGAGTTCCCCTCAAAATCTGTGACCACGCGGATCGGCGTCATCGCCGCCGGGCCCGTGATGAATTTTCTGTTCGCCTTTGTAGCTTTTGCTCTGCTCTACAATGCCTACGGCATCGATACGATCGATTCCACCCAGGTGAACCCCGACGCAGGATCGATTGCTGAGGAACGTGGATTGATCAACGGCGATCGGATTACCCGTGTGAATGGGGCCCTGGTGAGCAACGCCTTTGAGTTGTCCCAGGCCCTGGGGATCGCCCACGGCGGCCCTGTTGCTCTTGAGGTCGAGCGAAATCGACAGTTACTGAGTGTCGATTTGCCCGCCGTCGACGACGAGGGTGATTATGGGTTGCGACTGCTTTTGCCCACGACGGTAGGCAATGTGGTCGATGGCATGCCGGCTGCAGACCTTGGCTTGACCTCAGGCGATCAGATCACTGGTATCGCCGGAATAACGGTAGATACCTGGACGCAGATGCGCGAGGCGATCAGTGCTCACCCCGATGAAGAGGTCACCATTGTGTGGGACCGGGATGGGCAAACGATGGACGGGTTGATCACGCCACGTGGCATTGGCTCCGGCGAAGATCGCTTCGGCCAGATTGGCATATCACCCTATGCGTCAACGACGCCCGTTGGTTTCATGGACGCCACAGAAATGGCGCTGACCAATGTCGTCGCCTCGTCGGGACTCATTCTTGAATTCCTGGGACGTATCTATCAACCCGAGAATTACAGTCAGGTGGGCGGTCCGATCAGTATCGCCAAAATGGCGGGCGATACGGCCGAGCGAGGCGCTCGGGATTACATCAATTTCCTGGCGCAGCTGAGCGTGAATCTGGCCATCCTCAACCTACTACCGATTCCGGTTCTCGATGGTGGACATCTGTTATTTCTCATGATGGAGGCCGTGCGCGGCAAGCCGCCGTCGGTGCGACTGCGTGAAATTTCTCAGCAGGTCGGTCTCGTCCTGCTCCTGTTCATCATGGTGATGGTCACCTTCAATGACCTGAATCGCCACGTGGTGGATCGCGTCGTCAAGTTGTTTCAGTAGCGAATATCTCTGACACGAACCAAGCAACGTGCCTGCCGCCAAGATCTCTATCGACCGCCTGAGGCAGCGGGCACTGCAGTTGGGTTTCAGTCTGTTTGGCGTGGCGCCTGCTGCGCCATTGGAAGCGGCCGATTTCTACGCGCGCTGGATCGCCCTGGGTTATGCGGGGCAGATGGGTTATCTCGAACGGGCGATGGATCGACGCCGCGAACCACAGCGATTGCTCGCCGGTGCGCACAGTGTCATATGCCTCGGAATGCACTACCCCATGCTGGCCGCCAGTCAGACTCATGGACATACCCCGACGGAAAGCGATTCGTCGTGCATTGATGATCCGCTACCTGCTAGCGATCAGCCACTCACGGGGCGAATGGCCGGTTATGCTCTCGGTGATGACTACCACGACATCGTGCAGAGTCGAGCGCGGCAATTGCTTGAAACTCTGCAGCAGGAGCACCCGGCGGCGAAGGGTCGCTGCTTCGTCGACACGGCGCCGGTGCTGGAGCGCGAACTGGGTCAGCTGGCGGGTCTTGGCTGGTGGGGGAAGAATACATGCCTGATCAACAAGCAGCGAGGTTCGGCGTTCTTCCTCGCCGAAATCGTGACGACGGCGCAACTGCCCTTCGATGAGCCTGCCGTCGATCATTGTGGAACATGCACGCGGTGCCTGGATGCATGCCCAACGGACGCATTCCCCGAAGCCTATACGCTGGATGCCCGTCGCTGTATCTCCTACCTGACGATTGAATTGCGTGGACCGATCCCGCGTTCGCTGCGGTCCTCTATGGGTGCGTGGATCTTTGGCTGTGATATCTGCCAGGACGTGTGTCCGTGGAATCGACGCGCACCGTCACCGATTGTCGAGGACCTGCACCGACGGTTGGAATTGGCAACGCCCGATCTGCTTGAGCTGTTACAGTTGGACGAAGAAGGCTTCCGCCACCACTTCCGCAAGCATCCGGTGAAACGCACGAAACGGAGTGGTCTGCTGCGCAATGTCGCCGTCGCGATCGGCAATGTGGGCGACGAGCGGGCAGTACCGATCCTGACGCAGGTCTTGGCTCGAGAGCCCGATCCTTTGGTGCGTGGCCACGTAGCGTGGGCCTTGGGGCATATCGGCGGTGCGATGGCGATGGCCAAACTACAGGCGGCGCGGGCAACGGAAGTAGATACGGATGTTCTGCAGGAGATCGACGCCGCCATCAAAGGTGTGTAGGTCAGATCACGGCCAGGCCGTGAACATCGCGTCGTCTGCCGTCAGGCCTCGCGCCCGAGCAAGGCTGCAACAAAGTCGCGCCCGTTGAAGGGCTGCAGATCATCAATGGTTTCCCCCATGCCGATCCAATGAATCGGTACACCCGTCTCTTTTGAGAGGGCAAAGGCGATCCCTCCCCGTGCAGTGCCATCCAGCTTCGTCAGCACGAGACCGGTAAGATCTACGGCAGCGTGAAACTGGGTTGCCTGTGCCAGGGCATTCTGACCAGTCGTTGCATCGACGACGAGCAATGTATCATGTGGCGCTCCTTCGCACTGTCTGGCAATGGAGCGACGCACTTTTTTCAGCTCTTCCATGAGATTGATTTTGTTGTGCAATCGACCCGCTGTGTCGATGAACACGACGTCTGCATCGCGTGATTGGGCTGCCGCCAGAGCATCGAAGGCGACCGCAGCAGGATCGGCTCCTTGCTGGGCGCGTATGATCTCTACGCCTGCCCGCTCGGCCCACACATCAAGTTGCGCCACGGCGCCAGCCCGGAACGTATCACACGCGGCCAACAGCACCTTGTGACCGGCCTCGGCGTGGCGTTGGGCAAGTTTGCCGATCGTCGTCGTCTTCCCCACACCGTTGACGCCGACAACGAGCACGACGTAAGGCCGCGTCGGCAGGGAGTTGATCTTCACTTCAGGCGGGGTCAGCAGACACGCTTCGAGTTCGGTCTGCAGCAGGTCAAAAACGTCTGCCTCCGCCCCCGCAGCCGCGGCCCGAGCGCGCAATCCATCCGTCACAGCGACGGCTGTATCTACACCGACATCAGCTGTGAGCAGGATCTCTTCGATTTCTTCGAGGACCTCTTCATCGAGACGACGTCCGCCAACGACGGTGGCGATGCGTTCGGCGACTGCCTCCCGCGTACGACTGAGGCCCTTACGGATCCGATCAAAGAGGCCTGCCATTAGCCGCGCGTCAGCACACCCTCTTCGATGGCCGGGTCGACGATGTAAAGCATCGGCTCTTCTTGTAGATCGAGCAGGCGTGCTTGCGGCAAACGCCGACCGCGAGGGTCGACGAGGATGTCCACAGTCGGTCTTGTCGGATGTAGCCGGCTCGTGCCAACAACACGGCCAATCTCACCATTGTTGAGTTTGACCAGGCTGCCCAGAGGAAAGATGGAGACGATATCGATCAATGCTTTGATCAAGGATCGATCGAAGAGACTGTTGCGTTGGTCGATAATTTCCTTCAAGGCATTGTAGACGACCCGTGCCTGTCGATCGGCTCGCGGTTGTGCCATCGCCTCGTAGGTATCTACCAGACCAATGATGCGCGCGAATTCGTGGATCTCTTCGCCTGCTAGTCCTTTGGGATAGCCACTGCCATCATGCCGCTCGTGAACCTGGACAACGACCTTTGCAATCCATTCGAAGGCTTTGCCAAAGGTTCTGACAATGCGCTGCGACTCAACGGGATGCTGTCGCAGCTGCTTCAGCTGAGTGGGGGTAAGTCTATCAGCGGCCAGGACCTGTTCGGGGACACAGAGCATCCCTATATCGTGCATAAGACCGCACAGACCAAGCGCAAGATTTCGGCGCTCATCAAATCCGATGGCTCGTCCGAGTCGCATCGCCATGACGGCAACATTGGCTCCGCGTCTTGACCAGGAGTCTGCCTCCGCACGCCGGCGAACGGTCTCGGTCAGTAGCTGATCGCCCTCCTCCAAACAGGTGAGCACATTGCGCACCGCTGCGACCACTACGGGTGCCTCAGGGGCCGTTTCGGACTCTGCAGCGGCAAAGATCGACGCCGCCGCCTGGGCGAGTTCGTCGTAGACGTCGCCGGCCTGGTCGGCTACCGTCGGATCTTTCATGGCGACAGGCTGGGGCAGATCCGGCTTGGGCTGAGCCTGGACGATGACCGGTTGCAGTAAAGCCCCGGCTTCAGCTTCGGGTGGGGGCGGGGGTGGGGGCTCAGCAGGTGCAGGCGTTGTAGGGGGCAAGTGTCGCGCCTGTCTTGATGAGCGCAACATCTGGCTCATCCTAAGCGCCATCGCCACGCTCCGCCTGAATCAATCGCTGCGCCCAGTCGGCGTCGATTCCCTGCAGTTTGCGGCTATAGCCGATCACGAGGGCAATGTCGCAGATGTTGTTGATCTTGCGCGGCACACCGGAGGTGTATTGGTGAATCAGATCGATCGCTTCGGGATGAAAGATTGCCCCTTCCCGGCCAGCCGTCTTGAGACGGAAATCGATGTAGGTACGTGTGTCCTCGTCGCTGAATGGCCGTAAGACGCCGCGAGTTGCGATGCGTTGATCCAGACCGCCGTGCCGACGGATCGACTCGATCAGTGGCGGTTGCCCCACCAGAAGCAACGTGATGAGGAAAGCATCATCGAGTTGCAGATTCAACAACAAGCGCATTTCCTCGAAGATGCTGTCATCCTGCAGCATCTGTGCCTCATCCACAACGACGATCGTCTCCTTGCCCTGCGCATGGGCCTCATAAACGATTTCATGGATGCGATGGACCGTGCGTTGTCGATCGAGGTCTGTTGTGATCTCATCACCCAGTTGATAGAGAATCTCGCGCAGGAATTCGTCCCCATCGCGACAGGGATTGCTCATCAGAGCGATCTCCGTGCGTGACGGATCGAGCTCATGCAGCAAGGAGCGAGCGATCATCGTCTTGCCGCAACCAGAATCGCCAGAGAGCATCGCCGCCCCGTGTCGACTCTGTAGTGTGTAGAGCAGACGGGTGTACAGATCCTCCAGTTCCTCGCTACGAAACAGGAACCGAGGGTCCGGCGTGTTCTCGAAGGGCTTGTCGGTGAGTCCCCAGTAAGCCTCGTACATCTGCGTCCATGTCGGCGGGTATCGAACGTACCAGTATCGGCAGCCAACTTGAGGAAGTTTCCCAAGAGGCCAAAGTGGTGCTAAACCTATGAAGGTTACCGTTTTACACGTGGAGGTGTCAAGATTCCCAGACATCGCCAACTTACCCATTTGTGCAAAACTGATGACAAATATACAAAAGCCGTGCGCCGGCGGATCGTTGACGCATCATCTGCCACCGGCTACATTCTCGAATTCCTCTCTTTCGGAATGCTAGCTGATTGCAGCACAGCGAGTTACCACCACTTCCTCTTCCTTCTTTCGCGTGCTGCGCTCTAGGGGGCCTGTTTGTCATTCTGTTCATGGCCGGACCCGGCGCCTTTGCGACCGTGGCTACCCTTGCGCCTGATCAGCTAGCCCCAGGGCAGAAGGGCGTTGGTTATTGTGTCATCAAGGGCACGCAGATCGACTCCTTCGACGTTGAAATCCTCGGTGTCCAGCACGATGTGCCGCTGCCTGGGAGGGATCTGATCCTGGCCCGGTTGGCCGGGGCGGGCCTGGAGAAGACGGGCCTCTTCCATGGCATGAGTGGCAGTCCGGTTTATGTCGAAGGCCAACTGATCGGCGCCGTCGCTCGCGGCTGGGGATTCGCCGCGGAGCCCATCTGTGGCATCACCCCTATTGGCGAGATGCTGGAGATCCTCGAACAGGATCTATCCGGACCGAGCTACTATTCAGCCGCTGCCTCTGGCATGGGCACCGATAGCCATACACCCCCCTTGCCTCTACCTGTGTGGGTAAGCGGCATCGGGCGCAGTGGCCGCGCGTTCCTGACGGATTTGCTGGAACCGATGGGCATGGTGCCCGTCACGGCGGCAGGCGGCACAGCGCAGCTTGCTACCTCAGATTCTGCGCTAAAACCCGGAAGTTCGATCGGCGTACAGTTGATCAACGGTGATATGAATATGAGTGTCATCGGCACGGTGACCTGGATTGATGGTGATCGGATCCTGGCCTTCGGCCATCCCTATATGGCCATTGGCGCCGTCGACATGCCGATGACTCGCACGATCGTCCACGGTGTGATGCCGAGTCAATACTCCTCCTTTGTTCTTGGCTCCACCACGGGGGAGGAGATTGGCGCCTTGCGACAGGATCGTCTGGCAGGTGTCGCCGGCATTCTGGGGGCACAGGCTCGTATGTTGCCGGTCTCTGTGTCGATTGAAGGCCCGTCGGGCAAGCACACACTGAATACTCGTGTTCTCGATCATGCGATCCTCTCGGGATCTCTGGCACAGATCGTCGTCTTCAGTGCTCTCGAGTCGTTTGAGAGACTCTTCGGTGTCGCCAGTCTCGATGTTCATCTGCAGGTGCAACTCACCGATGGTCGCCAGCTGAACTGGAATCAGGTGTTCAGTGGACTGCATGCCCCCTTTCTCGCAGCAAGGAGTGTCGGCGGGCCCCTGGCAAGTCTGACATGGTCTGGCTTTGAGGATGTTCACCTGGAACGGATCCACGTGTCCATCTCGATCCGCGACGATATGCGCATCGCCGAAATTGGCACCGCCCGTCACGTGCCGGCGAAACCGCGGGCGGGCAAGCCACTGTCGGTTGAGGTGGAACTCGATCCATTTCAGGCGCCAGAGCAACAACTGACCTTCGATCTGTTGCTACCACCCACCGCTGAGGGATTGCCTGTGCGTTTGTTGATCGGCAATGGGTCGGCTGCTGTTGCCTGGGCACAGGAGCGACAGATTGAGGCACAACCGCGAAACAGTGATGAACTACTCGAGCGTCTGGGACATACAAGACGCAATGACGAACTGGTGATCGAGATTGTCGCAGAGGAACCGGGATTGGCTCTCGATGGCCAACCCCTACTCTCCCTACCCGCGTCTGTGGGGCGCCTATTGAAGCAAACCCCGTCTGTGGGCCGACTAGGACCGGTTTTCGGGCGCGTCCTCGAGACGCAGAGACTCCGCGTCCCCTTCGTATTGGAAGGTGAGCAAGTCATTGAATTGGGGCAGATCGAACAATGAGAAAGTGGATCCTCGGTCTTGTATGCGTAGCCTCCGCCGCCGCAGCGGTTGAACCTGTCACAGTGCATCACGGACGGATGTCGGATTTCATTGGTGGCGAGGCAGACGGCATCGCCCTGCATGGCAACGGCCACCTGACCCTTGCCCCTCGTCTGCTGCCATGGGTTGATGTGGATGCCGAGCGCATCTGGTCCATGACCTCGTCGGGAAATCGGCTGTACGTCGGCAGCGGTGATGACGGGAAGGTGCACGTCATCGAGGACGGGCATGTACGGCAGACCTTCGATGTAGAACAAGGCGCGCCCTTGGCCGTTCGCCGCGGCGCCAGTGGGATCTACATTGGCACAGGCCCCAAGGGGCAGCTTCTTCGTCAAGCCGGCGATGACTCGATGGAGACCCTGGTGTCGACACCGAGTCAATACGTGTGGGATCTGGCGATCGATGGCGATGGCTTGGTACTGGCCAGTGGCGCCGAAGCCCGCGTGCTGCGGTGGGATCGGGACGGGCGCGTGGACACGCTGTTCCACTCGCCACGCGATGGGCACGTCCGTTCTCTGGCACGACACGCAGGCCAGTGGCTCGTCGGTACATCGGCAAGTGAAACGGCGGAAGAAGGCAAAGCCCACGCAAGGGTTTACGAGCTGGATGGAGAGGGTGGCAGTCGGCTCTTACTGGAAGCGGCAGACGAGGAAATTGCTGCCTTGGCCATTGTGGGTGAGGATCTCTTCGTTGCGGCCATGACCGTTCCAACGTCAGGTGGCCCGACAGTGACCCTACTGAAACTGGCAGCCAATGGGGCGAGCTATCCCATTTGGCGAGGCAGTGGTATCTGGGCGGGGCTGTTGCGTGATGGCGATGAATTGCTGGCAGTCACGCGTGAGCCAACACGAGTCCTGCGCTTTGCCAACCATGGCCAGGTGGGGGCGATCCTGGCGCGCACGGATTCCCTGTCACCCAGTGCGCTTGCCATGGTCGACGGTGTCCTGATGCTGGCTGACAGTCAATCCGGCCGAGTGTGGCACATGTCTTCATCGCCAGCAGACAAGGGCCATTTCGACTCGTCCGTCTATGACGCCAAGGGCGTCGCCATTTGGGGTGCTCTCCAATGGCACGGCCGAGGTGACGTGCAAGTCCGGACGCGTTCGGGCAACAGCTCAGAGCACGACGATAGCTGGAGTGACTGGTCCGATCCACTGCGCAAGTCAGGCGCCATTTCGAGTCCCTCGGCGCGCTACTTACAGTATCGGGTCGAATTGTCGCAGGGCGATGGATCGCCTCGATTCGAGCGGATTTCCTTCAGCCTCAGGCAGGCCAATCTGCCACCCCGCATCGACGATGTGATCACCTTTCCGTATCAGGGCGGTCCGGGTGTCCTGCAAAATCCAGATCAGATCCCCTTGCCCGGCCAACGATCGAATGGCAGCCACGGCCCTCGCCAGCGAAAGAGTCTACGTGTGGTGCGCTGGAGCGCGAGCGATCCGAATGGCGATCTTCTGCGCTATCAGATCTACCTTCGCGGTGAGGGTCAACACGACTGGAAATTGATCAAGGAGGACGTGGAACACACGAAGACACTTGTGTGGGATACGGAACGGATGCCGGAGGGCCTCACGCAATTGCGCCTCGTCGCCAGTGATGGCGGTGCAAACCCGGAATCGAGGGCATTGGAAGACTCCTTTGAGACCCTGCCCTTCACGATCGACAATTCGCCACCCGTCGTTGAACTACAGCTGTCTCGCCAGGACGGGGCATGGATCCTTGCGGCACAGCTGTCAGACAGCGTGTCGCGGTTAAGGGGCGCCCGGTTCAGCATTGATTACGACGACGACACGACCCGCCTTGCCGCTGCGGATGGGCTCTTTGATACAGGCCGGGAATCGCTGCGGTTTGGCCTGCCTGAGTTAGCACCCGGGGAGCACGTGATCTCGGTGCAAGCCTGGGACGAGTTGGAGAATCTGGGCGTCGCTCAGGTGGTGGTGGAGATCGAGCCGTGACCGAAAGAGAAGGATCAGCAGCCAGCCCGCAGGACACCCGCTTTATGCGGCGTGCACTGCAGTTGGCCGCGCGCGCCCGGGGTCGAGTGAGTCCCAATCCGATCGTCGGCGCCGTCGTCGTCGATGACGCCGGGCAGATCGTCGGCGAAGGCTATCATCAGAAAGTCGGTGGCCCACACGCAGAAGTTCACGCTTTGCGTGATGCGGGAACACGGGCACGTGGCAGCACGGTCTACTGCACGCTCGAGCCGTGCGCCCATCATGGCCGTACGGGGCCTTGTGCAGTGGCTCTTGTGGAGGCGGGCATACGGCGGCTGGTTTGCGCCCTGGAAGACCCTGACGCAAGGGTGGCAGGTCAAGGCTTTGCCATGCTCCGAGAGGCGGGCATCGTGGTCGAATTGGGCGCCGGTGCCGACGCAGCGCGTGAGCAAAATGCTGGATACCTGCATCATCGACGTCATCATCGACCCAGGGTCTGGCTGAAGCTGGCCCAGAGTCTCGATGGTCGCATCGCTACACGTACGGGCGCGTCTCGTTGGATCACCAGTGAGACATCACGACGTCACGCCCATCGATGGCGCTCGTGGATGGACATGGTCGCCGTCGGCGCCGGTACCGTCGTTGCCGATGATCCCGCCCTGACAGTCCGTCACGTGCGTGGCCCGGATCCTCGGGCGCTTGTCGTGAGTGCCCGTGTGTCCTGCGGGCCAGAGGCTCAGTTGTTTTCGCGGACGGGGACGGTATTGGCGACTGGTCGTCACGATGCTGCAAAGACCGATGCATTTTCTGCACAGGGTGCCGATGTATGGTCTTTTGAAACACAGGATGACCAAATTGATCTTCAACAGTTGGTTCACAAAGCCGGAGAAGAAGGCATCACGAGCCTGCTGATCGAAGGGGGCCGTTCCTTGTCGGCTGCGGCGCTACGGGCAGGGATCGTAGACGAGGTCATGATCTACGTCGCACCGCGCCTGATCGGTGAGGGCGTCGGCAGCGTGGGAGATCTTGGCGTTGAGGTCATCGACGACAGCGTGCGTTTGACGCAGATCGTCACGCGACGACTGGGAAACGATCTGTTGTATACAGGGAAGGTGGAGCCATGTTCACCGGTCTGATCGAGGAAGTCGGCCGTGTCCGCCGGATTGTGCGTGTGCGTGCAGGCCTGCAACGACTCGAGGTGGAGGCAAAACAGGTCACGGATGGATTGGCTCTTGGCGATAGTGTGAATATCAACGGCGCCTGCCAGACGGTTGTACAGGTTGATACCGGACGCTTCGCCGTAGAGTCCGTCGCCGAGACACTGAAGCGCACCACCCTGGGATCGCTACGCGTCGGAGGGTTGGTTAATCTGGAGCGTGCCTTGCGGGCCAGTGACCGACTCGGTGGACATATGGTGCTCGGCCACGTGGATGGTGTCGGCCATGTTCGACGCCTCGAAGAGAGTCCTGGGCAGTGGACTCTTGGCGTTGAACCTCCTGCCGAGTTGCAGCGATATGTCGCAGCCAAGGGCTCGATCGCCATCGATGGCATCAGCCTGACAGTCGCCCAAGTCCTTGCTGACGAAGTCTTTACGGTCGCCATCATTCCCCATACATTCAAGCACACCCATTTGTCGACGATCGCCGTGGGCGATCCGGTAAATCTTGAAGTCGACGTCGTTGCGCGTTACGTCGAGCGATTGCTCACGAGCGACCCCGAGGCGGCCCGAAAAGGGTTAAATCTCGACGACCTGAAGCGGTTGGGGTACAGCTGAACCCTTGTACCATGGCCCGATGACCGGGCCTTTTTTCTCTCCAAGAGCTTTTTCTCCCAATTGATAGTGAGTTCGTCGGCAGATGTCCGATTTCGACCCGATTGAAGAAGTCATCGAAGCACTCCAGGCGGGGCACATGATTGTCCTCGTGGACGAGCGTGCCGTTGATATCGATGGGTCTGAGCTTGTTGGCGAGGGCGAGTTGATGATGGTTGCCGAACTCGCCGATTCGACGTCGGTTCATTTCCTCTCGCAACATGCCGGTGGCCCTGTCTATGTGGCCGCTGAGACGAGCCACCTCGAGCAATTGGGCCTTGACGCGGCCCACGGCAGTTCCGGCCCGCGGGGCGCAACCTACATGGTTCCCGTGAACGCACGCGATGTGGATGGAACGGGCGTCTCCGCGCATGAGCGAGCCCTCACGATACGACGCCTCGCCGATCCGAATAGTGTCTCTCGTGATTTCGTGCAACCGGGCCACGTGACACCTATTGCGGCGCAATCGGGAGGTGTTTTGCGCCGCGCGGGACACACAGAGGGCTCCGTCGATCTTGCCCGGCTGGCGACTTTTTCCCCCCCCGTGGCAGTGCTCGCATCGATCCTGGACAAGGAAGGTGAGGTTGCCTCAACTCCCTATCTGTTGGATTTCGCCACGCAACATGGCCTCAAGATTGCCACCCTGCGCGACCTGATCGCCTATCGTAGCCGTTCCGAGAAACTGGTACAGCTCGAGGCGCGGGCACGTATGCCCACACGCCACGGCGAGTTCACGACCTACGCTTACCGGTCCCTCGTCGATTCAAGTCCCTATATCGCCCTGGTGATGGGTGAGGTGAGTGATGGCCAACCGACGCTGGTGCGCATGCACTCGTGCTGCGTCACGGGTGACGCGCTAGGATCGAACCTATGCGACTGCGGCGAGCAATTGCAGGCGGCGATGGCCATGATCGCCGCCGAGGGGCGTGGTGTGATCGTCTATATCCAAAGCCACGAAGGCCGCGGCATCGGTGTGCTACACAAGCTCAAGGCCTACGAACTACAGCAAGAGCAGGGATTGGACACGATTGAGGCCAACCATGCCCTCGGGTTGCCTGCCGATAGCCGCGACTACGGCATTGGTGCACAGGTTCTGCAAGATCTTGGACTTCGCGACCTGCGGCTGCTGACCAACAATCCACGCAAGCGGGTGGGCCTCGACGGCTATGGTCTGACTGTCGTAGAACAGGTCGCCATCGTCGCTGACCCCAACCCGCACAACATTCGCTATTTACGCACGAAACGAGACCGCATGGGTCATGCGACCCTGCTTGAGGAGGGTGATCATCCCGATGCCAAGAGTGCATGAAGGCAAGCTCGATGCGTCGAGCCGCCGGTTTGCTATCGTTGTGAGTCGATTTAACAGTCTCATCACCGCACGCCTGCTCGACGGCGCACTTGATTGTTTGCGACGACACGGCTGCCCGGAGGACAATGTCGAAATCGCCTGGGTACCAGGTGCCTTCGAATTGCCCATGACGGCCAAGCGCCTGGCAGCAACGGGCCGCTTCGATGTGGTGATCTGCCTGGGTGCCATCATTCGTTCGGCGACGCCCCACTTCGACTTCGTCGCCGCCGAGACGGCTCGTGGCATTGCCAGTGTCGGTCTGGATTCAGGTGTGCCTGTCACCTTCGGCGTGATCACGACGGACGATGTCGAGCAAGCGATTGAACGCGCCGGCACCTTGTCGGGAAACCGTGGCTGGGACGCGGCGGCGAATGCGATCGAGATGGCCAACCTGCTCAGCGATATGACCTAGGGTCACATTGGCCGACCTACCAGAAGAAGAGTCGACGCAACGTCAGTATCGCTGGGATGACGCAGAGTGGGGTAATGCCGAGCAAGAGCAGATTCCCCAGACTCGCTCGGGCGCGCGGCAATTGGCTCTACGCGCGCTGTATTGGGAGAGTGCCAATCCCGGCCAGTTGTCCGAAGCCCTGAGCCAATTGGGCGAGGCCTGTGGGCTGACAACCCAATTGCGACTCTTCGCCGAACAGGTGGCCCAAGCTGCCGTGACGCATCGGGTAGAGCTAGATGAACTCATTCGCGAAAATGCGACCAACTGGGCGCCTGAGCGGATTGCACGCCTTGATGGCCTGATCCTCAGGCTGGCACTGGCTGAGCTGCTGCATGTTGAGGATATACCGGCGCGTGTCACGATTCACGAGGCCGTGGAACTGGCCAAAAGCTACGGCGGTGGCCAGTCGTATCGCTTCGTCAATGGCCTGCTCGACGCCATCGCCCGCAAGCGCAGCCTCGAGGTCTGAAACAACGGGCCCCCGCGCCCGGCGCTATCATCGAGGTCACGGATTCAGTGGCCACTGTCTAGAGGGTCGAGTACCTTCTCGACAGGAAAAGACGCACCGCCCCCACCCTAGATCAAGCTCAAGCCCCAACCAGAGGTAGTCCATGCTCGTCCGTGCTCTGAAGAAGCTGTTCGGCTCACAAGCGGCTCGTGAATTCAAGAAGGCTGAGACCCTCCTCGAAACGGTCAATCGCCATGCCAGCAGCTACGAATCGCTAACCGACTCGGAGGTTTTTGGTAAGACAGCGGAATTCCGCTCGCGGATCGACGAGACCCGGGCCCCACTGCGCGAAGAGTCCGCACAGATCGAGGCACAGCTTGAGGGTGAATTGGAGGCAAATGAGCGGCTCGAACTGAGTGATCGCCTGGCTGAATTGGAGGCCGCCGTCCGCACAGCGGAGGCTGAATCCCTCGATGCGTTGTTGCCAGAGGCATTCGCCCTGGTGAAGGACACGTGTCGACGCATGTGTGGACGCAGCTGGGAGACAGTCGGTGGCTCCGAAGAATGGGCCATGGTCCCCTATGACGTGCAGATCTACGGTGGTACAGTGATGCACGACGGCAAGGTTGCCGAGATGGCGACGGGCGAGGGCAAGACCCTTGTGGCGACGATGCCGCTGTATCTGAATGCGTTGCCGGGACGTGGCGCTCACCTGATCACACACAACAATTTTCTGGCAAAACGCGATGCCATGTGGATGGGAGCGATCTACAACTTCCTGGGCTTGTCAGTGGGCATTATCCAGGACGCTCGGCAGACGGGTGGTGCTGAAGCATACCTGTTGCCCGCAACGGACCAGGTGCCGACGAGCTTCGACTGGCAGCCAGCCAATCGGCAACAGGCCTACAACGCCGACATCATTTATGCGACCAAAGATCAGATCGGCTTTGACTATCTGTATGACAACATGGCGACACGCCGCGACCAGATATCGCAGCGTGAGTTCAATTACTCCATCGTCGACGAAGCCGATTCAAATCTGATCGACGATGCGCGGACGCCGTTGATCATCTCGGGTCCCGTCCCGGAGAGTACCAATCGGTATGCTGAGTTCAAGCCGTTGGTAGAAAAGCTTCTGCGGGCACAGAGCAATCTGGTGAACAAGCTTGTCTCCGGAGCGGAGGCCAAGCGCGCTGAGGGGGCCGATGAATACGAAATCGGCGTCGATCTGCTGCGTTGCACGCACGGAGCGCCGAAGAACAAACGGCTGATGAAGATCCTGCAGGAAGAGGGCGTTAAACGTCTGATCGGTCGCGTCGAGGCTGATTTCATGCGCGACAAGCGGATGTCGGAGATCGATGAAGAGCTGTTTTTCGGTGTAGACGAGAAGTCCCACACCATTGATCTGACAGACAAGGGTCGTGATCTGCTGTCACCGGATGAACAGGCGCTGTTCATCCTCCCGGACCTGAGTGCCAAGATTGATGAAGTGCGCAAAGATGCCACGTTGGATGACGATGCGCGGCGGGTGGCGGAGGACGAAGTCTATCGCGATCACGCCTATCGCACGGAAGCGGTACACAACATCAATCAGTTGATGAAGGCATACAATCTCTTCGAGCGCGATGTGCAATACATGTTGTCGGAGGACAAGAAGGTCGTCATCGTTGACGAATCCACCGGTCGACCGCAACCGGGACGCCGCTTCGCCGACGGCCTGCATCAAGCACTGGAAGCAAAGGAAGGCGTGAAGGTGGAGCAGGAGACGCAGACGGTGGCGACCATCACTCTGCAGAACCTGTTTCGACTCTACAACAAGCTTGCCGGGATGACGGGTACGGCGGAGACAGAATCTGCCGAATTGTTCGAGATCTACAAACTCGAGGTCGTCGTCATCCCAACACACCGACCGATTCGACGCGTCGATCACGAAGACCAAATCTTCCGCACAAAGCGTGAGAAATACAATGCCCTCGTCGACGAAGTGGCGCGCCTGCATGAGATGAGTTTGCCGGTCCTGGTGGGGACGATCTCCGTGGAAATCTCGGAGTTGCTGTCACGCATGCTGACGCGCAAGGGCATCAAGCATCAGTTGCTGAATGCTCGTTACCACGAAAAAGAATCGGAGATTGTCGCCGACGCGGGCCAACCTGGTGCGGTAACGATCGCCACGAACATGGCCGGCCGCGGCACCGACATCAAACTGCATGCAGATGTGGTTCGCATTGAGCGCGAATTGCTCAATCGCGACGTGACCCTCGCCGACAACTTCCAGGGCCATTCGCTACGTGACGAACTGACACAGAATCCCTCAGGTCTGCAGGTGGTAGGGACCGAGCGCCATGAATCGCGTCGTATCGACCGGCAGCTACGCGGACGATCTGGACGCCAGGGCGACCCAGGATCCTCGCGGTTCTTTTTGTCCCTGGAAGACGACCTGATGCGCCTGTTCGGCTCTGAACGCATCGCCACAGTAATGGACAAGCTGGGTGCTGAAGAGGGCGAAGTGATCGAGCATAGTATGGTGACAAGATCGATCGAGCGTGCGCAGAAGAAGGTCGAGGCGCGCAACTTCGAAATGCGCAAGCATCTGTTGAAGTACGACGATGTGATGAATCAGCAACGACAAGTCATCTACAATCGGCGACGGGATGTGTTGGAACGAGACTCGGCCAAGGAGATGGTCGAGGAACTCATCGATGTCGCCATCGATGTGCTGGTCGGTGTGCATGCACCGGCGGGTGTGCATACAGAAATGTGGAAATGGGAGGACTTGGCGACCGATTTCACCAATGGTTTCCTCACCCCTTTTCCCTACGCTGCAACCGAACGTGCGCAGCTTGATGCTGATACTCTGCGTGAGCGACTCACCGAGGTCGCCCAGGAGTCGTACGCCTTGCGGCAGAAGCTTGTGGATCTGACAACCTATCGAGAAGTCGAGAAGGCAGTTCTACTGCACACAGTTGATACGTGCTGGCAGGAACACCTACATGACATGGATGAACTGAAGGAAGGTGTGGGTTTCGCAGGCGTCGGCGGCAAAGACCCGCTGATTGTCTATCAGAAGGAAGCCTTCGATATGTTCGAGAATCTCCTCGACCGTATCGACTCGGAGTCTCTGAGCAACTTGTTCAGACTTCGCATCGACGCACCAGACGCGGTGCCTTCGGGGCCTCGGACAGGGCGTGGCCAGCTCAGTGATATCCACCGTGAAGCCACAAATCTTGGCTTCACCGGCGGCCCTCCGGCACCAGGTGGCGACGGGTCATCGGGCGTCCCCGGCAGACCAAAGGGGGATTCTCCCAGAGGTCGGGGATTGGTGGCAGCCGGTACCGAGGGTGCCGACAGTGCCAAGCGCGAACCCATCCGCAACGAACCGAAGGTGGGGCGCAACCAACCATGTCCCTGTGGTAGTGGCAAGAAGTACAAGCAATGTCATGGTCGTACCTGACTTGGCACTCCTTGCATCCAATTGGGCCTTACGAACATCCAACAGGGCGTGCTCTGCCTTGCCTCGTCTGCTGCCCACGAGTGCATCACCCCTGCCTGACTGAGATTCATGGACGCTCTTTCCACTCCACAATTCACCCTGCTGGTTGTCTATTGCGGCATCGTCGCCGTACTCAGCCTGTTTGGATTCCACCGTTGGCACAATCTCCGTCTGTATCTGCGACACAGGCACGATCGCATCGAACCACTGTCGCACTTTGATCGACTGCCGGGCGTAACGGTCCAACTACCGATCTACAACGAGTATCACGTCGTCGAGCGCTTGATCAGCGCTGTGGGACGCCTCGACTATCCACGTGACCGATTGCAGATCCAGGTTCTGGATGACTCCACAGATGAGACCCAAACTCGTGCCGAGGCCGCTGTGACGCGCCTGCAGGAGACGGGTATAGACATTGAGTATGTGCACCGGAATCACCGCACGGGATTCAAAGCAGGTGCTCTCGATCATGGCTTACAGTCAGCCAAACACGAATACATCTTCATCCTGGATGCCGACTTCGTCCCCCCTGCCGACGTACTGCACCGGTCCATGCACCATTTCACCGATCCGGGCATTGGCATGGTGCAGATGCGCTGGGGTCATATCAATCGACACCATTCATTGTTGACCCGGATCCAGTCGATCTTCCTCGACGGTCACCTGGTGATCGAACACACGGCGCGCAGTCGATCCGGCCGTTTTTTCAACTTCAATGGTACCGCCGGCATCTGGCGACGTCGTGCCATCGATGAAGCAGGCGGCTGGGAGCACGACACGCTCACGGAAGATCTTGATCTCAGCTTTCGGTCGCAGTTGGCCGGTTGGCGTTTCCGCTACTTGCCTGAGGTGGAAGTACCTGCAGAGTTGCCTGTAGAGATGAACGCCTTCAAGTCGCAGCAGCATCGTTGGACCAAGGGGGCTGTGCAGACGGCAAAGAAAATTCTGCCACGTGTTTGGCGTGCTCCGGTACCGATGAAGGTAAAGATCGAGGCCACTTTTCATCTGACCGCCAACTCTTCGCACCTGCTGATTCTGACGATGGCGATCCTGATGTTTCCCGTGCTCTCCATACGGGAATTGATCCCGTGGCAGCAGCGCTTTTTGATCATCGATCTACCCTTGTTCTCCATGGCGACGATGGCTGTCAGCGGTTTCTACCTGGCCTCGCAGCAGGCTCTGTACAAGGACTGGAAGACGTCGATTAAGTATCTACCCCTCTTGATGGGTGTTGGCATCAGTCTGTGTGTCAACAATGCACGCGCCGTTTTCGAGGGGCTGATCGGCTATCAGACCGGATTCCATCGAACCCCGAAGTATGGGGCGACGGGCGAAACTCGCGCCTTGGGCGCCAAGTATGCGGGTGCCAAGACGATCATTGCTGCGATTGAGCTCATGATGGCGGTCTATTTCGTCTTCGTCATCGCCAAAGCATGGTCGATTGGGATGTATGCTGGGATTCCGTTCCTCATGCTATTTCACGCGGGATTTCTCTACACTGGGGTTCTGTCCGGACTGCAGCCATTTTTCAGCAGCCGCTGGCTGCCCGCCACTCGACCGGTTGCCGCTTGACGCGAGCCCTGGTTGCCGCCTGAGGCGAGCCCTGGTTGCCGCCTGAGGCAACTGCTGAAATCGCCGCGTAGAACGAAAAGCGCCTCCCCGCCGATTGGCTGGGAGGCGCTTTTGTTTGTGCTATCTATCTGCTACCTATTCGTCTCCGGTCCAACCAAGTTCGTATTCCCCACCTTCCAACTTCTCACGGGCGAGCATCACGTCGAGAGATGGATAGACTCGATCTTCGATCGCTGTGCGCAGTCGACGTAGACCAATGGCGACGGAGTGAGCCTGGCGCTTGGTATCACCCGTTTCGTCGCGGGCGAGCCGACGGGCGTCACCAAAGGACCTTTTGTAGAGCTGATGGGTGTTCTTCAACAGAGTTTCACTGGGCGTTGGCACAGCTTCAACAGCTGCCGCGTAGTCATCGAGCATCTGCCGTGCGGCAATAATGTCAGCCTCGGTGATGTCACTGGTTGGATCATCAAATCGTGTGACCAACGCCTCTACTTGCCGATTGTAGTCCTGAAATCCCTGCAATGTCTGCACGTAGGATTTCAACTCTTCCACATCCGCCGTGTTGTCACAAGCGGCGAAGGCGGCCAGCACTGCGAGGGCGAGGAACCTGCGATACATGGGCTGATCTCCTGGCTTGATCGATGACCCGGATACTCGTGTGCTGCGAAACATAGCGAGCACGCCGAGGGAAATGCAAGGGGCACAACAGTCTGCACCAGCGCCATTGCTCCCAGAGCCGTGCGAGTTCGTTGACGATGTGCGTCACGACAGATAACTTCAGCCGCCTGAAATTTGCGCCAACACAGACCTTTTTTGTGCCCCAGGAGGCAACCGTGGTCTCACGTGAATCTCTCGCCGCTCTGCTGAACAACACACTGGCCGATGCACGCTTCCCGAGATGGGAAAAACAGTATCGCCAGGGTAAGGTCCGGGACATGTATTTGCTTCCTGGACGACGCGTCCTGGTGACATGCGATCGCCAGAGTGCCTTTGATCACGTCTTGGGCACAATCTCTTTGAAGGGACAGGTGCTGAATCGGATCGCCAACTACTGGTTCGAGCAGACGGCCGACATCGTCGCCAATCACATCATTGATGTACCACACCCCAATGTCACCATCGCGGAAGAGCTGGAGATGTTTCCCGTGGAGATCGTCGTACGCGGGTATCTGACGGGAAGTTCGGATACTTCCGCCTGGACCTACTATGCACGAGGCGAACGAGATATCTGTGGCAACGTCCTCCCCGAGGGGATGGTGAAAAATCAGCCCTTTGAGACAGCGATCCTGACACCGACAACCAAATCGGCGGAGCACGACGAGCCGATATCGGCGACGCAGGTGCTGGAGCGGGGCTTGGTGGATGAGAAGACCTGGACTGAGATCGAGCGTATTGCCTTTGCGCTGTTTGCCAGGGGTCAACAGATCGCTGCCAAGCAAGGCCTGATTCTGGTGGACACGAAATACGAGATGGGTCGCAATGCAGCAGGTGAGATCGCTGTGGCCGATGAGATCCACACACCGGATTCCTCGCGCTACTGGAGCGCGGAGACCTATCAGGCGCGTCACGATCGTGGCGAGGAGCCGGAGAGTCTCGACAAGGAATTTCTGCGTTTGTGGCTACGAGAGAAGGGCATATCGGACACCAACGTCCCCGACTTGGACGATGAGATTCGGCTCGATGTGGCCGAGCGCTATATCGATCTGTTTGAACGCGTCACGGGACAGAGTTTTGAAGCGTCGAAGGCCGACGAACCACTGCGAGACGCGATCGAACGATCCATCGAACCCTACTTTGAGAGCGTGTGAGTACCGGGCTCACACACATGACGCGGCCGCGGCCGAGACGGGCCCTCAGCCGGTTGCTCACGGCTTTGCTGGTGCTGCGCCTCGAAGCACGGGAGATTGCACCCTTGTCGGCTGGGATGATCCTGTTGAATTGGTTGCGTCGGCCGGTGATCGAAATGCCTCTCGCCATGCTTGAAGGCAACTCACGCCGGCGAGCAACCCTTACCCGACGGCTCAACGCCGTCTATCCCTTCTAAAACACCATGCTGCATCGACAATTTCGCACGGCGCTGGAGGAAATCTTCGGTGAGGATTTCGTTGCAGAGTCACTGCGGCGCTCAGAATACGCCCAGATGATCATCTACGAACAGCCGGAGGAATTCAAGAAGACGGTCCTTGGATTCCAGCGTCTGAATTTTCGCGATGAGCAGACCGAATATGCCAACAAATTAGCACCGGATTTCGGTTACGCGTTGATCTGCTCCCTCCTGGACAATTCGACACGAGAACTGGTTGCCGAGCTGGGGCTTAACTACCTGTAAGTTTCCGGTCCTGCTGCCGTCACATAACGAGAGCCGAATGGCGCCGACGGGAAAACTACTTGCATTTGATCTAGGTGCCGAAAGTGGACGAGGGATCCTCGGCCATTTCGACGGCCAGCGTCTGAGCCTCGAAGAAATACACCGCTTCGACACCGGTGGTGTCGCCATTGGCGATCGCCTGTATTGGGATCCCCTGCGACTCTACTCTGAGATCGAGCGTGGACTGGGTCTGACGTCCCAAGCCACGGCCGAGGTGCGATCCGTCGGGATCGACACGTGGGGAGTAGATTTCGCCCTGCTCGCCAAAGATGGCACCTTGTTGGACAACCCCCGCCACTACCGTGACGCGCGCACCGATGGCATGCTCGATAAGGCCTTCCAGGTCATGCCGCGAGAGCAGATTTTTGCGCACACAGGTATCCAGTTCATGAAGCTGAATACCCTCTATCAATTGCTGGCAATGCGTCGCAGCGATTCGCCGCAATTGGCGGCTGCCGATCAACTCCTGATGATGCCCGACCTGCTTCACTACTTCCTGTCGGGTGAGCGAAGTGGTGAATTCACCAATGCAACGACGACTCAGATCTTCGATCCTTCAGCCGGCAGCTGGTCAGCGGCACTGTGTGAGGCCTTTGACTTGCCGGCTCGCATCCTGCCACCCCTGGCTACACCGGGAACACGCCTTGGAGCAATCCGTGATACGGTAGCCGAACGGTGCGGCTTGGGGCGGGGCGTCCCGGTGATCTTGCCCGCCACCCACGACACAGGGTCAGCTGTGGCTGCCGTGCCGGCTGTTGGTGTGGGTTCAGGAGACTTCGCTTACATCAGTTCGGGGACCTGGTCGCTGATGGGGACCGAATTGGCGGCGCCGGAGGTGGGCCCGGAGGCATTGCGCCACAACTTTACCAACGAAGGGGGTGTTGGCTCCACGTATCGCTTTCTCAAGAATATCATGGGACTGTGGTTGGTACAAGAGTGCCGGCGCACCTGGGTGGCGGCGGGCAAAGATGCTTCCTATGCCGAATTGACCGCAGCTGCGGCGGCGGCACCCCCCTTCGGCTCACTCATCAGTCCGGACGATGAGCGCTTCCTTGCGCCGGGTGATATGCCCTCGCGCATTGCCACGTACTGCCGTGAGACATCTCAGGATGTGCCTGAGAATGAGGGAGCCATCATTCGCTGCGTCCTGGAGAGCCTGGCTCTGAGGTATCGCCAGGTCTTGGAACAATTGGAGAGTGTTCTGGGTCGCCACCTCGAGACGGTGCACATCGTGGGTGGCGGTATTCAGAACCAGTTGCTCTGTCAGTTGACGGCAGATGCAACGAATCGACCAGTCGTTGCAGGACCCGCCGAGGCGACGGCAATTGGCAATTTGCTGGTTCAAGCGATGGGCGTGGGGTGGATCGATTCACTGCAACAGATTCGCCAGGTCGTCGCCGATTCTTTCGAGCCGATCCATTATGGACCTGCATCAGCAGATTCAGACGCATGGGACGAGGCCTACGCCCGCTTCAACCATCTTTCTGAGGGTTGAGTTCATGCCTCAACGAGTCGCGACCCTCCCGGGGTCCTGAGCGGCTGCAAACGTCTATCACTCAAGCTTTTGTCGGTCCGCGCCGATGTACCAATGGCATCGTTGGTTTGCGTCGATGGGAACCCGTCGTCGCAGCGGACCGTTCTATACCTCGTGAAACGACATGGGCGATGACAACTGACACGAATGCACCGGACGTACTGACCGCACCTGCTGCCAGAGGTGCAGGGCCGAATCGAGGTCCGGACTTGAGTTCTGGCAAGAGGCCTAGCAAGAGTTCCGGCAAGAGTTCCGACAAGAGTCTCGAAAAGACCCTGAGCCGCAGCGCCTCAGGATCGGACACGGTAGAGTCCTACTGGCACGATATCCGTGACTTTCGGCCCCTGTCTCGCAAGCAGGAAACTGAATTGGTCCAGCGTGCTCGCGCGGGAGACGACGCTGCTGCGGATGCGCTGGTGACGGCGAACCTGCGCTTCGTCGTGAGTGTCGCCAAGAAATACAACAACTACGGCATGTCCTTCCTGGAATTGATCGCTGAAGGGAATTTTGGCTTGCTGGAAGCAGTCAAACGGTTTGACGAGACCCGTGGGTTCAAATTCATCACCTACGCAGTGTGGTGGATTCGCCAGGCGATTCTGAAGGCACTGGCTGAGCAGAGCCGTGCGGCGCGGCCGCCGATGAGTCAGGTCAATGATCTGCAGAAAGTCGAAAAGCTGAGTGCCCGCCTGACACAGCAACTGGGTCGGGCGCCGACGCTCGAGGAAATTGCGGCGGCGGCGGATATCAGCTTTGAACGGACACGGAATGCGATCGAGCTAAGTCAGAACGATGTGTCCCTTGATGCACCCCTGGCTGACAGTGAGGGGGAAGACACGATGATGGCCGTCATGGCCAGCGAGGGACCCTGCTTCGAGGAGTCATATGACTGCGCGGCATTGCATCAGGCCCTGCACAACAGTCTTGACAGTCTCGATGAGCGCGAGCAGCTGATCGTGCGCTCGTACTACGGTCTTCAGGGACTCGATCCAATGACCCTGGAACAGATCGGCGAGATCCTCGGGCTCACACGCGAACGCGTACGGCAGTTGCGTGATCGTGCCCTTGAGCGTGTTCGCACGGAGCACGGCGATATGCTCCTCGAGTTGTCGATCAACTGACTGCGACGCACTACCCCAGACGGAACCGATCCTTACATTAGATCGTCTTGATGTGAGTCACATCAACCGATGTGGCTCTACCATTTCCCAGCGACGTCAGCGATCTAATCCTTGCAGTATAACCTGGCCGATCTCCATACCCATTCGACCTGCTCGGACGGACTGCGTTCTCCGACCCAGGCGGTGGAGGAAGCTGTGGCGGCCGGCGTTCGTGTGCTAAGTCTGACAGATCATGACACCGTCGCCGGTATCGACGAGGCCATGACAGCAGCTGAAGAGAAGGGCGTCGATGTTGTGCCCGGCACGGAGTTGAGTGCCCACGTCAACGATCGCGAACTCCATCTTCTCGCCTATTTCGTTGACCATCGCTCTGAGCGCCTGGCGACGCACCTGGTCGAGTTACGTAAGCGCCGGCATGAACGCGGTGCCGCCATCGTCGAACGCCTCAATGGGCTGGGTGTACCCGTCACACTGGAGGATGTGCTGTCGCGCACAGATGGCGGGCCCCTGGGTCGCCCGCACATTGCCGCAGCTATCGTCGCCTCCGGTGCTGCCATGAACAAAGAGGAAGCCTTTGTACGCTTCATTGGCGACCGCAAGCCTGCTGACGTGCCCAAACCCCGCTCGCCGGCGGCAGAGGTGATCTCCCTCGTACACGAATTGGGCGGCGTCGCCGTGTTGGCGCATCCGGGGATGGTCGTCTCTGAACCGGTGATCGCCCAGTTGGCTGATGTCGGCCTGGATGGAATTGAGGTGTACCATCCAGCCCATCAGCCAGCACAGATCGAACATTATCTCGATGTCGCGAAACGCTTTGGCCTGCTCATGTCCGGTGGATCCGACAGTCACGGCGACAAGGGCGGTGTAGCGATCGGTGATTACGGCATCGGCGTGGAAGCAGTCGAGGCCTTAAGCAAACGAGCCGCGTCCTATGCGTGAGGCACCGGGCGGCAGCATGCGCCGAGTGCGACCCAGGCTGAGTGTTGTCGCCTTCCTGCTGGCCAGCTCCCTTGTCGCGGCGGCGGCCCTGTTACCCCAGCGGTTTCATCAGGATGCACCGGCACTACAGGGTTTGGTCGGTACCACAATGAGCGACGTCGTGTGGAGTGGTCGCTTTCTGTGGGTCGCCACTGAGCGTGGACTGGCGCGTTGGAATCCGTTAGATGGCACAGGCCTGTCAGCGCAGAACTGGCGCACCTACACACAGGCCAATGGCATGGGACGAGGCGCGGTCAGTGCGCTGGACGCGGTGGGCGACACGGTGTGGGCGGCAACCATCTTCGACACCCTCGTCGCAGGCGTCAGTCCCCCACCGCAGGTGGGCAGCGGGCTGAGCTGGTCCACGGACGGTGGCCAGAGCTGGGGACACATCCCCAACGAAGCGATCTTTGATACACTGACACCGGGGTTCGAGGATGGGCCGCGCACGGCGATCCAGAACGGTTGCTTTGGGGTCTCGATTGTCGGGGACACGGTGTGGGCAGCGTTCTTCTCCGGTTCCACCGTGCGTAGCACGGACTTTGGCCGCTCCTGGGAGCGAGTCCTGCCTGGTGGCGGCGAGCAGATCATCTTTCTGCCAACCGACACCGATGACCAGGTGGGTGTGCTGCTATTCGAGGCCGATTCTCTGGCCACCGCCGGTGGGGACGCGGTGGTGATCGATTCGCTACGCGCCGCCGCCGACAGCGTCGCCGCCCTCTTCTTGCTACATCGGACCTTCTCAGTCACCGCCTTTGGCGACACGGTCTGGATTGGCACGTCCAGCGGTCTTTCCTCCAGCGAGGATTTTGGCGCCACGTGGACGAATCACAAAGTGCGCCTCAACGAATTTGGTGAGGCCTTGCCGGGCAATCCATCAGGAAACTGGGCCGTCGCCGTGGAGCATCAGATCACCGATGCGGGCGAATCCGTGATGTGGGCGGGAACATCGACAACCATTGGCGTTGGTCAGCGGATGGCGATCAGCCGCAGCGACAACGGCGGCGCCAGCTGGACGATCACGGCGCCCACTTTCGCCTGGGACTTCGCCTTCGGTCCGGCAGATACCGTCTGGGCAGGAACAAACGAAGGGTTGCTCGTCAGTTTGGATGCGGGGGCTACATGGGGTGAAGTGTTGGTCGAGGATCCCTTCACGCGCGAGCAACTTCGCCCCCCTTTCATTGGCGTGACGCGCGTGCCTTTGACGGATGGACAAATGTCGATCTGGGCGGGGGCCGACAATGGTCTGGGTCGGTCGATCGACGGCGGCGCGAGTTGGACCATCCTCAGCTTTCCGGTGAAGACACCCAGCCTGGATGCAGGCGAAGTCATTGGCGAAGGCGGTGTGATTGATGCGGACCGAGTTCGCACGTATGCCGCGCCGAATCCATTTGCACCCGATCAGGGCCGCTGCCGAATTGTCTACAGTCTGAGCCAGAGCACACAGGTGAGCATCGAAATCTTCGACTTCGCCTCGCACAGCGTGCGAACACTGGTACGTGGCGTCGAGCGCGACGGCGTCCAGAATCACGGTGAGAATTGGGACGGCCTTGATGACGACGGACAACCCGTTGCCAATGGCGTCTACTTCTATCGTGTCCGCACCGCTGATGGTGCTGAGGCACACGGCAAGATTGTGGTTCTGGATTGATGATGACACGTGTTGATACCCTAGTGGCGGCGACATTGCTGATGGTCGCCACAGCATTCAACCCGCTTGCAGCACAGACGGGAGCCGCTTTCCTCGATCTGGGTCAAGGCGGTAGAGCTCAGGGGATGGGTGGCGCCCTCAGTGCGCACGCAGCAGGTGCAGAAGCAGTCTTTTACAACCCAGCAGGACTGGCCAGTGCGCGTGGGCGTTCGATCCAGGCAGGATATCAGACCTTGTCGCTGGATCGCACGCATGCAACACTTGCTGGCGCGATGAATCTGCGTGGCGGCCTCGCCTTCGGACTGGCTTGGACCTATGCCAGCGCCGGCGCCATCGACGCGCGTACGGGATCTGGTGACGTCGTGGCCGGTGGCATCGACGATGCGGAGCAAGCCATTGGTTTTGCCCTCGGCTCGCGGGTCAATGAACGCCTGCTGTTAGGTGCGGGTTTCAAGGTCTTGAATCACGAGATCGACGTATCAGGTGCGGGATTGTCGAGTGCGTCAGGACGGGCGATAGATCTGGGGCTGCTCTACGACATCACACCCGACTGGCACCTGGCCCTGGGTGCTCGCAACCTGCTTGGGAAGCTGACCTGGACTGTGCGACGCGCCGCAGAGCAATCGAGTTCATCGGAGGACGACTTGCCGGCCACACCGTATGTGGCTCTGGGTGGCGTGTGGCGCGGCGTGGTCCTTGGCGTGGAGGCGCAACTCTACGATATGAATGGTGTTTCGCAGGCCCGCATGCAGCTGGGAGCAGAACTCGACTTGTCACCTATGTTGTCCGTGCGTGGAGGCTTGCAGCGCATGGGAGAGGCTGACGGATTGGGATTGCCAACAATGGGCGTGTCTGTGCGTCCCATGCATAGTGATGATCTGCAATTCCACTATGCATGGATCGCCGACGATCTGGGGGCTGGTGGCCGCAGCGTCATCAGTGTGGGAGGTTTGTTTTGAGGCACAGTGTGAGGTCGCTGATCCTGGTACTCGGCCTGGTGGTCGTATCCCCTGTCTGCGCCTCCACAGGTTTCGCTTTTCTTCGTATGGGTGAAGGCGCCCGAGATGCCGCACTTGGCGAAGCGAGTGTCGCCCTGACGAGCTACACGGCGGATGCAGCGAATCCGGCGGCCCTCGCTCAGGCCCTGCAAGCGGTCACCCTCAGTCACACAGAGTGGATCGAGCAGATTCGGCATGAGTATATCGGAGCCTTGTGGAGTCTTGGCTCGGATGTGGTCTCCCTCAGCGCCCGTGTCTCTCACAGTGATGGCCTCGAACGACGTGTGGGGCCCTCACGAGAATCGTTGGGTGAATTCGGTGTATACGAATGGACAGCAGGTGCCGCCTGGTCACACCCTCTTTCCGATCGTCTGCGTGCCGGCATCGGACTGCGTTTTGTGCGCCAGTCCATCTTCGACGAAGCTGCCAGCGGCGCCCATGCAGATGCAGGACTGTTGTATCAGACCGCTGGCTGGGATCTGGGCGCAGCCATTCGCAATGCCGGGGTCATGAACGACCTGGATCAGGCGGCGACAGATCTACCCTTGCAGTTGCGCATCGGTGGCGCCCGTCGACACCGAGACCTGCTACTGGCCTTCGCCGGACACTGGTCGGATGCCAGTACTGATCTGCACACGGGTGTGGAGTGGCGGGCACGTCAGAGTTTGCTGTTGCGCGCCGGCTATGACAGTGGCGACACCCGCGGCTTCAGTTACGGTGCGGGTTTCGAGTTGGCGACCTGGCGCCTCGACTATGCCTACTTGCCCTTCGGTGACGGACTGGGTCCGGCGCATCGATTCAGCCTGCGCTGGGCGATTGAACCAGCGTCGATCCAGTGAACCTCTGGCGCCGCGAACCAACAAAACCTCCCGCAAGGCCCACGGTGATGACCGACGGCTGGGTGACGAAAAGCGGCTACGAGGCAGGGGCCGGTTCCAGCGGCTGGGGATCGGCAGCGCAGCCGACGCAGCGGAGCCATCCAGCGATGCACTTGCTGTTGTTTTTGCTGACATTGTTTTCGATGATGGTCGCCGGTTCGATGCAGCAGGGCGTTAATCCCCTGCAGGGATTCGACCAGCTTGTGCATCTGGTAGAGGGGTGGCCCTTCGCTTCCACCCTGCTCGCCATCCTCACAGTCCATGAATTTGGCCACTACTTTGCCGCCAAACGCTGGGGTGTAAAAGCATCCCTGCCGTATTTCCTGCCATTGCCCTTTGTCTCTTTTCTCGGCACACTGGGCGCGGTCATCCGCATCCACTCACCGATTCCTCACAAGCGTGCTCTACTCGACATTGGCGCAGCGGGGCCCCTTGCTGGCTTCGTGGTGGCCGTCGGTGCGTGTATTGTCGGTCTCCCCCTGTCACAGGTGGTGGATCCGGCCTATTTCGGTGTTTTACCAAGGCAACTTGAACCGACGACAATTCAGCTCGGTGCACCGCTGCTGTTTCAGGGATTGTCGGCCTGGCTATCACCCGAAGTCATTGCCAACGACCAGTTCGTGCTGTTGCACCCCATCGCCTTTGCCGGTTGGGTGGGCCTCTTCATCACCGCCTTCAACCTGATTCCCGTCGGCCAACTCGACGGCGGTCATATCGTCTATGCGCTGGCAGGTCGCGCGCATGGATTGATTGGACGATTTACGTTCTCAGCCCTTCTGGGGCTGGGATTGTATGGTGTATGTTCCCTCTTCTGGGACCTGCCTGCGGGGTGGCCAGGTTGGCTGGTGCTTGCCCTCCTGTTAACTCTGTTTGGGCGCAGTCACCCACCCCTCTATCATCCGGCCATTCCACTGAATCTGAAAAGACGGATCGTCGGTTGGTTGTGTATCCTGGTTTTCGTCCTGTGCTTCACGCCCGTTCCCTTCGGCGCCCTGGCTGGCTGAGTCGCAACCTGCCTGGGCTGCTTGTATTGGCAGCCCTCTCAGGATGCGGCTTCGGTGGCGAGAGCGGCAAGAATTGTCGATGTGTCCCTGAAACGGACGCCGTCGCCTTCCCTCATTGTCAGGGCATCACCTTCGATGCCGAGGCGGAGGCGAGCAATCCTTTCGCGACACGCCAGCCTGAGTGTCCCAGTGGACAGTTGCTGTTTCTTCGGGAACCGACGACGCCGGAGGCTGTCCTATTCAACGTACGCGACACATTTCAGGGATTCAGTCCGGTCCAGTATATGGACCTGCTGAGCGAAGACTATCTGTTCGTGCCGGATCTGGGTGGACTCGAATTGTATCCGGAGGTCTATCAGGCACCCGGCGATTACGATCCGTTGTCAGACCGTGATACGCTGTGGACCCGCGAAGATGAGCGTCGTTTTGCTACGAACTTCCTCGATCGCACCGAGTTTCAGCGGATTACCGTCGATCGCTGGTACCAGGCCGGTGTAGACGACGTCATATTCGACGAGTCCGAACCGCTGATCGAGACGTATATTTTTGACTACGCCATTGAATTGACGCTGCCACCGGATGACGGGGGCGTATCGTTGCTGATCGAGGTGCGCGGCAGAGCCGAAGTAGATCTGACGACGCCCACCGTAGAAAGCCCGGTGTGGATCGTTCGCCGCTGGCAGGACCTGCGTGATCCTGCCAGCACCAAAAGGTCAATGACCGAACTGCGCGGTGAATTTTCCCAATGATATCGATAGCCATCGAAAGAAACATGCAATCTTACCGCCCCAAGACGCCGATGATGATTCGTATCTGCCCGCTTCTGTTGGCAGGTCTTCTGGCCGCTTGCAGCAATCCTTTCGCACCAGAGAAGACGGTCCCCACCGACGTGGTCGAGAAGCCGCCGGCGGAACAGACGACGACACCGGAGATTGTCATGGACAATCTCGAACGCTCCTTCTCTGACCGCGACAAAGATCTCTACGACAGTATCCTCGACGACAACTTCTGGTTCACAGAGACAGATTGTCTGGGAGAGCTCATCCTCGCCAATGACAAGGAGGAGGAGCTGGAGATCATGGGCAAGCGGGATGGCTCCAACCAGGGCATCTTCGACATCTTCCGCAGCATTGATTGGAACTTTCAGCAATCGCAGCGTTTCACCGAACTGGGCCGTGACTTCCCGAGTGCCTTTGAAGGAGACCCCGATGGACATCCCGATGAGGATTGGGAGGTCTTCCGCGGCAGAGTAGAGATCCTCTTATTGCAGTCTGCCGATGACGGCTTCCGGGTAGGACAGGTAATGAGCTTCAAGCTACGCAAGGGCGACGACGGTCTGTGGCGGATCGTTCGCTGGATTGCAGATCCCCTGTCCGGAGACTGCGGTGATGCGGGAGACAGTGACGCCGGTCGCCCCGTCGGCACATCGTGGTCCTGGGGACAGTTGAAAGGGCGCTAGGCTCTGGCAATGACTCCAGCCGCACGGTCCAGGAAACGTCTTGTCCACCGGCGGCGCCCCCCCCAATGGCACCTGCTGTTGAGCGGGGGGTTGTTGGTGACGGCGATCGCGATCGGCGTGTATCTGTCGGAGCGGACAGACTCCTCCGTCGATATACTCAGCGCCAATACGGCACCCACCCCACGCTCTGATGCGTTGACGGCGACCCAGTTCGCTCAGAGGCTACAAGCCGATTCTGATTCTTTGCTGGGTGAGCTCGGCATCGGTAAGCAGCTGATCGACACCGATCCCAATGCATCGCCCACGCACATTCGCGTCGGCATTCCTCGTGATCTACCCATCGCCTCAGTAAATGTTCAGCTCACGATGGCCATTCAGCGATTGGGTGGACATGTCATAGAGGGACGTGAAAGCCGCAATGGGACGGTGACGTTGCGTTGTGGATTCGACTCAACAGAAACAACCGTCTACACACTGCGTCGGCTGCGTTCAACGACGCGGCGAACGGGGAATATCGGGCTCGTCGTCAGGAACGTGCTCCTTCCTCCCAGCGGCTCGAAGGGCCTGTGGGATGTTTCGCAGCAGTTGACCCTGATGTTTGACTCGACCGCTGCCGTGGGTGTGACGACCGTTGACTGGGAAAGATTGAGTCAATGGGCGCAAGGCCCCGCGCATCAACTGCTGAGCCCGCGGTCGGTTGCGGATGGCGATGCATCGGTGTGGCTCGCCATGACACAGATCGACGCTTCTGAGGGAGTCGAGATTCAGGGCAAGGATCAACCGTTGAGCGTTCTGCACCTGGACGACGTACAACGTCCAGCTGCGATTGAACGGCAATTGTGGGCTCTGGCTGACCGAGCCGCCGATGAAGGACAGGCGATCGGCATCTTACAAGATCACCCGTCGTCGCATATGGCCCTGCGTTCGGTGCTGCCTCGCCTCGAACGACGAGGCTATCGCTTCGTCGCTGTCGCCACCTTACTTCCCTGAGTCTAGTCATGTCCGAGAGCGACGCCGCCACGGCTTTCCAGTTTGATCTGGTCGCCGAGGATCCTTCCGGTGCACGGGCCGGTGTCCTCCACACGCCACACGGTCCCATCGAGACACCCGTCTTCATGCCCGTCGGCACACAGGCCACGGTGAAGACGCTGACCCAGCAGGATCTGCTCGATCTGGATGCACGCGTCATTCTCGGCAATGCCTACCATCTGTATTTGCGTCCTGGCCACGAGCGCATCGGTCGACTGGGTGGCCTGCACGGCTTCATGAACTGGCCGCGCGCCATCCTGACCGACTCAGGCGGTTTTCAGGTATTCAGTCTGGAAGAATTGCGTCGCATCACCGAGGAAGGTGTGCAGTTTCAGAGCCACCTGGACGGATCACGGCATCTGTTCACGCCGGAATCTGTGATGGAAATTGAGCAGGCACTGGGCGCCGATATCATCATGGCCTTCGACGAGTGCACGCCCTATCCGGCGACACCCGAGTATGCGCGCAAGTCAATGGAACGCACGCAGCGCTGGATGGACCGGTGTTGGTCACAGCACCAGACCTTGGCAGCAAACCGGGCAAATTCCGGGCGACCACCACAGGCGCTCTTCGGCATCGTTCAGGGATCTGTCTATCCCGACCTGCGCCGGCAAAGCGCACGTGGGTTGGTTGACCTGGACCTGCCTGGATATGCCATCGGTGGACTGGCCGTCGGCGAGCCTCGGGAGGATATGCTCGCTGTCGTCGAGCATACGGTCCCACACCTGCCCCGAACCAAACCACGCTACATGATGGGCGTCGGCTTGCCGCAGGATCTCGTGGACTGCGTCGAACGAGGTGTGGACATGTTCGATTGTGTGATTCCCACACGAAATGCACGCAACAGCACTTTGTTTACCTCCACGGGCAGAGTGCGGATTCGCAATGCAGCACACGCCGATGATGACAGCCCGATCGATGCACAGTGTAGTTGTCCCACATGCACAATGCATCATCGTGCGTACATACGGCATCTATTTCAGACAAATGAGATCCTGGGACTGCGACTGGCGACCTATCACAACGTGCACTTTTACCTGACCTTGATGCGGCAGATGCGCGCTTCGATCATCGACGGCAAATTCGCCGCATGGTGCACTGAGTTTCGCGCGACTTACCAGGGAGGCTGAGTCTTCGTAGATTTCCAGTTCTTGGCGCCCTTGATGCATATTGCGCTCCGGATCACCTGAAGAAAGGATCGTCGCTTGAACGTGTTGCTCTCCTTCATCGGGCTTTTAGTTGCCACGCCCGCCTTCGCTATGGGTGGCGCTGCAGCCGACGGGCCCGCTTCGGGCAGTCCTATTGCTCAGTTGTTGCCCTTCGTCTTGATGTTCGTCGTGCTCTGGTTGTTGATCCTGCGACCGCAGATCAAGAAGCAGAAGGCACAGCAGAAGATGGTGGACGAACTCAAGAAGGGGGACAAGATCGTCACCAGTGGTGGGATTCACGGTGTGATCTCCAACCTCAAGGATGACGTGATCAGCGTAAAAATCGCTGAGAACGTGAAGGTCGAGATCTCGCGCGCCGCCGTATCGCGCGTCCGCGACGGCAGCGACGAGTAGTACAACCGCCGGTACGTTTCCCCTGGTCTACCACTTGAAGCCTGCGAACGCATGAAACTCGTTTTCATGGGTACGCCTCAGTTTGCTGTACCCACTCTTGAGGCCCTCGTCGCCAGCCAACACGAGATCGTGTTGGTCGTGACCAATCCCGACCGACCCGCCGGACGGGGACGCAAATTGCGTCCGCCACCGGTCAAACTCGCCGCACAAGATGCGGGGCTGCCACTACTGCAGCCCGACAGTATCGATGCGGCCGGCATGGCAGCGGCGTTGATCGAGGCCGATGCGGATGCCTTCGTCGTTGTGGCATTTTCCATTCTGCCTAGAGATGTACTCGCCATCCCGCGCCTTGGATCGATTAATCTGCATCCAAGCCTGCTACCCGCCTACCGCGGTGCGGCACCCATCGTCTGGGCATTGTTCGCCGGCGAGCGTCAGACAGGGCTCACGACCTTTCTCCTCAACGAACGCATCGATGGCGGGGATATTCTGCTGCAGGAAACCGTCGACATTGAAGACGACGAGACGGCGGGAGAATTGGAGCAGCGGTTGTCGCGGCTGGGCGCAGACGTCGTCGTGCGGACATGTGATGGACTGGCCACCGAGCAGCTGCAGCCTGCGCCCCAACCGCGACGCAGTGCGTCACGGGCACCCAAATTGAGCAAGGCGGACGGACGACTCGATTGGTCGCAGACTACACAGGTTCTGCGAAATCGTATACGAGGTGCCAATCCCATGCCCGGCGCCTTCACCGAGTGGGATGGGAAGACCCTCAAGATCCATCGCGCCACCACGGGTCTGGGGCATGGAGACACCGGTGTGATACTGGATGTGACAGATGGAATCACCGTGGCCACTGGAGACGGTGCGCTGTGCTTGACCGAGGTTCAGCCTGAGGGTCGCCCACGGATGCCCGCAGATGACTTCGTGCGTGGCTACCAGATCGAGAAGGGGCTGCGTCTGGGAGACGGACCGTCGCCATGAGCATCTGCAGCGCGGGCCGGATGGTTCGACTAGGGGCCTTGTTGTTCGTCCTCGGCCATCCCGTCTGTGGCCAGCCTACGGACCCGGACGCAGGGCTCGAAGTGGAATCTGAGTCTGACTCGATCAGCGTAGATTCACGAAGCCCTGATTCTCTGACCGTGAACACCGCTGCTACGAAGCCTATGGAGGACTCTGTGGCGGCGTTGATTCCACGCAGCGTCCTGTGGCGATCAGCCCTGCTGCCTGGATGGGGGCAGTGGCGCAGTGGGCACCGTTTCAAGGCGGTTGCATTTGGCGCGGCCAGCATGGGCTGGCTGACAGCAGTTGCTCTTGAACATGAGCGGATATCGCAGGCACCCACGCCGACGCTGTATCAGGAGCGAGTGGGACGCCGAAATACGCAGGTACTCTGGTATGTGATTACCGCCACGGCAGCTGCCATTGACGCTTACGTGGATGTCCACCTCGACAACTTCGATGTGGATGAAGGTTTTTCTCTTGATGTGAACCCAGGAATGCGAACCAGAGCCGCGTCAGGTGCAACACTGATTCTGCGCTTTTAACACGATCAGCCTTCGCCGGTAGCGTGTGGCGACATGGAGATATCAGATGTTCGATGTCGAAGAGCTCGAGCGCTTTGCTGAGGATGGTTTCCTCGTCTGTGAGCGACTCATTGAAGGTCGGGACCTTGACCACTTTGCTGGCATTTTCGATGAACTCGTCGAGACCGGCAATGCCCTACCGGCACCGGCGCCGCATTTTTCTCTCGAGTTGACACAGGAGGGCGAAGCCATCCCCGGCCGGCTGCACAAGGTGCAGGGGGTCTGCGTTGCCGAACCGAGACTCAAGGCCCTCGCTGCGCATCCGCTCATCACCCAGCGCGCCGCTCAGCTTTTGCAGGCGGATGAACTCGATGTCTTTGGCACCAAATTCTTCCCCAAACTTGGTGGCGGTGGCACGTCCACCCACTGGCATCAGGATAACTTCTATTTTGGCACGCAATCGCCGCAGGTGCTGTCCTGTGGGATCTATCTACAGGACGCGGACCTGAGCAATGGCTGTTTGCGTGTCGTGCCCGGGTCGCACCACACGGGCCTGATCGTGGATCATCAGCAGACACCGGGTATGCACGGTTCATGGACCCAGGTGGAAGAGCAACAGGCCGTCGATCTCATCACACCGGCGGGCACGGTTGTGTTGTTCTCAGCGAACCTGCTCCACGGAACCGGTGACAACCATTCGCAGCGAACGCGTTATTCCACGGCGTGGCACTACATTCCACACGACTTGGAATTAGAGCAGTTTCCCCGCAGTTACGAAGACCGCTTTCTTGTCAGACCCATGACTCAGTAAAGAAAAGGATGTGTTGATGTGTGTAGGTATCTAGTCCTCTTGCCGGTTGTCCTGTTGTTGGCGTGCTCCTCCAATGACCCTGAGGTGCAGTTGCCGCCGACACGGATTTCGGAAGACCCCCAGTTGCTGGATATGGTCGATCTGGATGGCCGCTATATCGACTCAATGCTGATCGCCCCAGAAGGATTGGAAGATCTATCGCCCGGTGAAGAGGTAACGATCACCTTCGAGGCAACGGGACTTGCCCAGGTTCGACAGTTTGAGATCGTCGTTGAGCTTTCGCCGCTGTCTGCCTTCGCCGTGGATCGCTCTATTTTTCGACCACAGCGGCCCTTTATCTCGCCCTTCGCTTCTGGGATCGAATTCAACGAGGATGGAACCTTGCGACTCGGCGGCGCCAGCCTCGCGTCAGCCGGTGAGGGAGATCAGAGTCTCGGCACGCTGACGCTGACCACGACGTCGCAACTTGCGAACCTGAGTGATGTGACGGTAGAGGTCACACTGATCTCGCTTGGACCGACGTTTTCGGACCGAGACCGCTTCGAAGGCGAGGACATGCACCTGGGAATCGCTGTAAAGTAGGCGCTGTCGAGCAGGTTGATTTGTTGACCATTTCGGAGGCAAGGCATAGTTTTTTCTGCCTCATGGGGCCGTAGCTCAGTTGGGAGAGCGCCTGAATGGCATTCAGGAGGTCAGGGGTTCGATCCCCCTCGGCTCCACCATACCTTGAGAAACGCAACTGCCTGTAGATTCGGCGGTTGCGTTTTCTCGTTCTTGAGTGGCAGTGAGCACCCGCTTACGCTTCGACCCTCACCACCATACAGGTCATGTCATCTGCTTGGGGCTCAACGCCAGCGAACCCGCGTGCCTCACGCATCAGCCGCTCCACCAGGCCCTGCGCACTGATCCCCTCGGCGCAACCTGCTCTCACCGTGTCGATGGTCCGCTCATAGCCAAACATCTCTTCTGAGGGATTGATCGTTTCGGGGATACCGTCAGAGTAGAAAACGAGGTAGTCACCGTCATGAAGCTCTGCTTCGATAGTGTCGTACTGGGTGTCCTCACGGACGCCGAGGGGATACCCATCCACACGTAGTTCCGTGACGTCACCGTTGTGGAAGTGCAGTGGATAGGGGTTGCCGCAGGAGGCAAGCCGGAGTGTCTTGCCGTCGATCTCCGCCATGGTAAAACAGATGAACTTGTGGTCGCTGAGGGATCGGCACAGCGAACGGTTAAGGGCGACGAAGCGTTCCTGGAGAGTCCCCGGGAACTCCATCTGTTTGTCGAGGATGCCACTGAACATGACGACGGGGATGGCGGCTTCCATCGCATGGCCCGTCACGTCGGCGAGGGCGAAGGAAATCGGCGGCCCGTCCAGATATTGATACAGATCGCCGCCCACATGGTTAGCGGTAATGCAGGAGCCAGCGATTTGAAGCCCTGCAATCTCTGGCGACACCGACGGCATCAGCTCCATCTGCATCTGTCGGGCACTGTCCAGTTCTTCCTCGTGCGCTGCCAGGAGTTGCTCGCGCGTGGCATCCCGCTCGCGCCGACGGCCCAGGGCGGCACGACCGGCCAAGACGAATCCGAGAACTGAGAGCCCCAGTGCACCTCGCTGTGCCTGCAGCAGCCAGTCGACGCTGACACGCACGGATACGCTAACAACCTCAGAGTAATTCAGATCCTGGTCGACAGCGTGCAACTCGAAGAGATAGTTACCTGCTTCCAGATCAACGAACTCGGCATGGGGCGCACGGGTGTTGGTCCAATCGTGGGTCAGACCAACGAGCCGATAGCGGTACACCAGATCATCCGTGGACGTCAGCAGGCTGCTCCCGGAGAACTCAACCCGTAGCAGTCGCTGCGATGTCGTGAGGCTCACGTCGCCGGTGCGACCTAACCGCTTGTCTGTAACGATATCGGTCACGATCGCCAGGGGTGGCGCGTCGTCTGGATGATACTGGGTCAGGCCGTTCGGCGTGAGAAACCAGACCGACCCGTCCTGTGCGAAGAGAATGTCGTTCACAGCGTTTGAGCCGAGGCCGTCGTCGCGGTGCAGCGTTTGGATTGTATGCCCATCGTATCGCGCGACACCATTGCCTTCAGTCCCCACCCAGATGTGACCATCGGGTGCGATGGCGATCACGCGGGCATGCGTGTCGGGAAGGCCATCCTCGAAGGTGAGTGTGTGGAAGGCCGAGCCATCGTAACGCGACACCCCCCCCTGTGTGGCCACCCACACATTGCCGTCGCCATCCTCGACAACCCGACTGATGTAGGGATTGATCCCGCTCTCCTCGTCGAAGACTTCGACGTCATCATCGACCAGGTGGACAAGTCCGGCTTCGGTAGCCAGCCAGTAGGATCCATCTCTCGCCTCGAGAACCTGGTTTATTTCGTTGGTGGGAAGGCCTGTTGCTGTTGTGAGGTTTTGCCACGTCGACCCGTCATAGATCCAGACCCCGTCGCCGAACGTGGATAACCAGACCCGCTCGTCGGAGTCAACGAAGATATTGGTACAGAAGGCCGTGGGCTGCCCCGGAATCGGATGGAATCGCTCCCCATCGAGACGGGCCGCCCCGGCACTCGTTGCAACCCAGATCTGGCCTGTCGAGTCGAGTGCTGCAGCTTGGACGAAGGGTGCCGGCAAACCATCCTCGACGGAAAACACACGGAATCGGTCACCGTCGTAGCGGGCGATTCCACCGCCGACCGTGGGCGCCCAAAGGAGACCGTTGCGATCCTCAAGGAACTCGAAGGCTCCCGCCGCCGGTGGAAAGCCGTCCTGAGTAGTGAGATTTCGCAATCGTGATCGAGCGTAGCGACTCAACCCGCCGTTCGTACCCGCCCACATTGTCCCGTGTGCATCTTCGGCGAGGGTGAACACGTAGGGGTATGCTACCCCGGGCGCTGGCCGAAACTGAAGTGAACCTGGATCACTTCGGTATACGCCGTCCACGGTGCCAACCCAGAAACCTCCGCCGCCGTCGATCATTGGGTAGAACACGACGGACTGGGGCATCTGGTCATGCGACAGCGTGCGAAACGTCTCCCCATCGTACGATGCGAGCCCGCCCTCGGCGCCGGCAAAATCGGGCGTGCAGGCGATCCACACGATACCCGCAGAGTCGACATTCACGCCATACACCTCCGTGCTGGGCAGGCCGTCGCGCGTTGTATAAGTCGTGAACTCACCATCGCTCCATCGACTCAGGCCACTGTCGGTGGCAAACCATATCGAACCATCTGGGCCCCCCGCCATGCTTCGGATCTCTGTGCTGGCGAGTCCTTCGGCGACGGTCAATTCGTGGAAGTAGCCATCCTCGAAATACATCGCGCCGATACCACCCACGGTGAGCCACAGACGGCCGTTCACGTCGAGTTCGAAGGAATCGACAACGCCTTGCGGACCTCCGCATTCTGCACCGCAGACCCAGAGCGAGTCGTTCGAGAAGTAACCGATGCCCGTCGATCCACCGATCCACGTCCGACCGTCGCTGTCGTGTCCGATGGCCTGCCCCGTCAGAAGCTCGTTTTCAATGTGACCATAGCTGTGCAGCATGTGCCCATCGAAGCGAAGCAGGCCTCTCCCGGTCGTGATCCACAACTCGCCCTGCAGACCGACGTGTAGCCGATGGACATTGGCGACGCCGTCGGCCACACCGTAGTTGACCCAGTCTCCGTCACGCAGTCCGCTCCCCAGCGTGCTGTCGACGGGTGGGGCGTGGATGGCCTCAAAGCGAGGCCGGGGCACCACCACGTCCGTGTGATAAGCCGAGTCGGATGACACGACGAGGGACACCATGCTCCCAGGAGGATGAAGGGACTGGAGGCGGTATGCGCCGCCGGGAAGCTGAAGATGAGCGACGCCAGTGTTCGCATCGCTGACGACATCCAGAGGTGTGTCCCACGCTTCACTCTCGATTCGGAACCAGGCACGCCCGAGAGCTTCGTGCTCTATCTCTGAGACGGTTTGCACCGTGATGTCATTCACCGGCTCGGGCGTCAAGACCACATCGCCTCGTAAGTCGGTCAACCCGTCCGGCGAGAGATTCCCCGGTGCTTTATGGTATCGCTGCCCCCAGACGACGCGTCGTGTCGATCCGTCGTCGTCGACATCGAGCACGACGACATTCATCCCGATCACTCGGTTGTGCAGATCGCCATCACCGAGCACGGACAAGTCGATCTCCCACTCATAGATGTGCTGACCGTCCCCCCGTCGCCACTCGACATCAGCATCTCCAAAGGGTTGACTCGCGCCTGAAGGCGTGAGGATGGATCGCCGATTCCCCCACACAGCATGCCGCAGGACGGTCGGCACGTCCTGAGTGCTGTGAGGAACGTCAAGATGGATTTCGCAACCATCGCTACTGAGCTGTCCACCGACGCCGTCGACGACCCTCGACCCGTCGGTCACCTCGACGCCGACGTAGAGAGACCGCCCCTGGGCATCGTAGCCGAGTCGGAAGCGTCCACTGAAGTCGGCATCGTCATAGGGCCGAAGACCGAAGGATGGGATGGCGATCTCGTGCCACGGAAGTTCGTCCGGCCAGTCACCCAGATCCCCATCCACAACGATTCCCTCTACGGGCGCAGCGGTGGTGACGGCGCCGTTGTGGGCGTAGAGGGGGACGGCGATCAGGAGAAGGACGAGGAGACGCATGCACGACGCTTTTGTAGGATGGTGGACGTCGGCAGAAGAATAGGTCAGTAGCAGGTGAGCGGAAAACAGGATGGGGCAGGGACTATTGGCTGTGCCTAGCTGCCTCTGAGTACCTCCTCACTGATTGAGTTCGTCCAGCGTGAGAGAGAAGCTGGGCACGAAATGCTCAACGAAATGCTGAACTTCAGGTAGATCGATCTGCTTGATATCTGCCTCAAGACTGTCCCGTGCCAGAGCAAACTCTGTATTGCCCCCCTTGAGTTCTTCCAGGCACTTGAGATACGCACCCAGCTTGTCTGCCGCTTTGACGAGGGCCAGGTGTGTGTCACGGTCTTCGCCAAACAGCAGGGCGCGGTAATCTTGCTGTAGATCGCCGGGCAGCATGCCATGGACGCGCTCACGAGCGGCGTCCTCGAGCCGACTGTAGGCACTGTGCAGCGCCGGATCCCGGTGTTTGATCGGACTCGGCAAATCGCCGGTGATGATCTCGCTGACTTCATGAAAGACGGCCAGGGCCATGACCCGCTCGGGATCGTGATCGCAGCCGTGATAGCGATTGCCGATGATGGCCAGGCCGTGAGCGATGATGGCTGTCTGCAGGCTGTGCTCCTGAATGTTCTCAGGTTGAGTGTTGCGCATCAGCCCCCAGCGCTGGATGAACTTCATGCGCGCCAGGAATGCGAAGAAGTGGCTCATAGTGTCTCTTTCGGGGAATCACTCAACGGGGCTATATTCACTTTCCGGTGCTTGTTGCACGACTCGTGTGGTTGTTATCCGTTTGTGGGGCTGGTGAACGAACTCCGTGACATCGTCTGGATGCGCCAGCAGTGGCGCAGTTTTCGCCGCGTCCTCATCGGCGCCATCAGTGCTGTATGGGTAATGTGCACCAGCGGCCTGCTGATCCTGCGCCCCGATGACCCAGAGGCAGAACAGTGGTTTTATGCGCGCATGGCCCTGTTGATCATGTTAGGTGCGTCCTCTTTGGTCACGGTCTGGCTCTTCGCGAGGGCCACCCGAGAGATCAGCCAATTGGGCCGCGACGCGACAGATCTGCGTCTCGCCCAGATCCGTAAGGATCGGGAAGAAAAGCGTCAGCAGCGACCGCGTCGACCACCCTCCTCCTGAACCGAGGATGTCGGCTCCTGAGACCCGATGCATCTGCGTCTTTCATTGGCACATCTACGGGCTGCCCGTTATCTTTTTCGTTCTCGCGCAAACCACCGTTTTTTCAAGTAGATAGAGTCTCTCAGGGCGGCGCATGCGCGTCGTTCCATGCACGCCTATGACCCCCTCCTCTTCGCTTGACCCCATTGCCCAGAAGACGGCACAAAGTGCGCCGGTCCTGGCCGTATTGCAGCAACTGCAATCCGGGGCGACCCAGGTATTGCTGCACGGCCTGCCTTCAGCGTTGGGGGCTTTTGCGCTTACTGCTATCTATCGCCAGTTGCAACGGCCCATCGTTCTGATCGCTGCGGATGAAGATCGTGCGGAGAGTTGGCGCGATGATCTGATGTCGATCGCCGGCGAGGAGGCTGTGCACTATTTCCCCCGCTGGGACATTGGTCTCTACGACACGCGCTCGCCTGATGCGGAGATCTCGGGTCTTCGCATCGAAGCCGTTTCGGCGCTGACCACCGGTGCCCCGTGTTTCATTGTCGCCCCTGCTGCGGCCCTGCTGACTCCTGTGATCCCGCCACATGCGCTCGAGCTGACGACGCTGAATCTGCGCGTCGGTCAGGAATACGCGCTCGACGAAATCACGAGCCACCTCACGGATGCCGGTTTCGAGTCCGTCGCCACGGTGGATGGAGTCGGTCAGTTCAGCTCTCGTGGTGGCATTCTCGACGTCTACCCTGTCGGCAGTGGTCAGCCGCTGCGATTCGAGTTCTTTGGTGATGAGATCGAATCGATTCGACGCTTCGACATCACGAGCCAACGCTCGGTCGGCACTTGCGAAGAGGCGAAGATTCCCCCGGCGCGCGAGCTGGTACTCAATCGTCCGTTCTACGATGACTACGTGCCGAACCTCGACGCAGCAGAGAAAGAATCTGGCGTAGATCTGTCCGCCCTGAAGGACCAGCTGGAAACCGGCTCCACCAGTCTCGACGGGATCGAGACGGTGATGGCCCTGCTCTACGGGCGCGACGAAGGCTTGTTCGAATACTTCAGCGACAAGACACTGCTCTATGTGGAAGAAGCCGACGACTGGGAGGCCGACGTAGAGAAGGTCTTCGCTCCCTCCCATCGTGAGGTCGAACGACACGCCGATAAGGGCACACACTTGCCGTTGGAAATGTTGACCCGTGACATCCCCTGGCTGCATGGACGCATCGATGGTGTGACCCGTCTGCAACCGGCACCCGTGGGTCAACTCGATAGTGCCGTGCGTTTCGGCGCAACGCTGCCGCGTATCGCTGAAGGTGACCTGGATGTGCTGAAGGCCGAGATCATCCGGCTGTCGCGTGAGGAATATGAGGTCGTCATCCTCTCGGAGACACAAGGTCAGTCGACACGCCTGCAGGAGATTTTCTCTGAATGGTCCGATAATCTGGTTTTCGGCCTGGGCACATTGAGTCGCGGCTTCGTGTTTCCTGAGGTACGGGTCGCCATCCTCAATGATCACGAGATCTTCTCCAGACAGCGCAGTCACTATCGCTATCGACGCTTCACAGCAGCCAAGCCGATCTCCACCTTCGATGCCATGCAACGTGGAGACTTCGTCGTCCACGTTGATCACGGCATTGGACGCTATCTGGGGTTGCGTCGTCTGACGATTTCCGGACTCGACCATGATTGCCTGGAGGTGGCATACCAGGGGCGCGACAAGCTGTTCATCCCGGTGGAACAACTCGACCGACTGCGCCGCTATGGCAGCGCCGAAGGCGATGTGCCACTGCTGAGCAAGCTGGGCTCCAGCGCCTGGGAGAAGCTCAAAGAGCGCACGAAGGAAGAGATCTTCCTGATGGCGAGTGAGCTGATCGAGCTCTACGCCCAACGCAAGTCTCTCCCTGGCTTCAAATACAGCGGCGACTCGGCGGAGATGCGTGCATTGGAGGCTTCCTTCCCTTTTCAGGAGACGCCAGACCAACAGCGCACGGTCGATGAAGTAAAGAAGGACATGGAGCAGCCCAACCCGATGGACCGACTCGTCTGTGGTGACGTTGGGTATGGCAAGACGGAAGTTGCCGTACGCGCCGCCTTCAAGGCCGTCTGTGATCAGAAACAGGTCGCCGTGCTGGTGCCCACGACGATCCTCGCGCAGCAGCATTACCAGACATTTTCCGAGCGCATGGAGCCCTTCCCGGTGCGGGTGGAGGTGATGTCACGCTTCGGCACCGCCAAGGATCTCAAACGCATCGCCGAAGATGTGAAGGCGGGCAAGGTCGATGTCTTGATCGGCACGCACCGGATTCTGAGCAAGGACGTGCAGTTTCGTGATCTGGGGCTTTTGGTGGTCGACGAAGAGCAACGCTTTGGTGTGAAGCACAAGGAGCGTCTCAAGCAGATGAAGCGGCAGGTGGACGTGGTGACGCTGACGGCGACACCCATCCCGCGCACGATGCATATGTCGTTGATGGGTGCAAGGGACATGTCCATCATCAACACACCGCCGCAGGATCGGCTGCCGATTCACACGGAAATCCTCGACTTTGACGAAGGTCGGATCGTCGAGGCGATTCAACGGGAAATCAGCCGCGGTGGCCAGGTCTATTTTGTACATAACCGGGTTCGATCCATCTACAGCCTGATCACCTATCTACAGGAATTGTTACCAGGCGCCCGTTTCGCCGTCGCCCACGGACAGATGCCGGCACGACAGCTCGAGGGTATCATGTATGACTTTCTCGAACGCAAATTCGACTGCCTCGTGAGCACGATGATCATTGAATCGGGGATCGACATTCCGTCGGTGAACACGATTCTGGTGAATCGTGCCGACATGCTGGGCCTGGCGCAGTTGTATCAGATTCGTGGTCGGGTGGGACGCTCGAAGGAACGAGCCTATGCATACTTGATGGTACCAAAGGGCAAGAGGCTGACGCGCAAGTCACGACTACGACTGCGAGCAGTCGAAGAATTCGCCGAGCTTGGCTCCGGATTCAATATTGCCATGCGGGACATGGAGATTCGCGGTGCAGGCAATCTGCTCGGTGCGCAGCAGCACGGCTTCATCACCGCCGTCGGCTTCGACCTGTATACACGCCTGCTGGATGAGGCGGTGCGGGAACTAAAAGGCGAGCACATTGAGCAGCAGGTGGAGCCGGAGATCAAAATCGCTGTCACCGCCTACCTGCCGGACGATTACATTCCAGACGCTGACCTGAAGATGTCCTTGTATCAACGCCTGGCAGGTGGCGCACGAATCGTAGATCTGCTGTTGATCAAGGAAGAGATGGAGGATCGCTTTGGCCGTATGCCCTGGCAGGCCAAAGCCTTGTTCCACATTATGGAAATCAAGGTGATGGCGCGGCAGTTGGGTGTCGCCGCCATTCATCTGGAAAAGACTCGATTCCGCATGGCGTTCCCTGATGATATGCAGATGACACCTGGGGACATTCAACGTTTTGTGGAGAAGACATCGACGCAGTTGAATTTCAATGTCGGTGATCGCCTGGAGATTGAGACCTCCGTACGCGCCACAGACGAGATCGAACGCCTGGAGAAGGCCCGTGACCTGCTCGAAGAACTGCTCTAGACACCTAGGTTGGATCGCGCTGACGACACTCGTCCTGGCTGCTTGTGAGTCGTCAGACGAGACCGATCCGGTGGTGGCACGCGTGGACGACGCAAAACTGACCGTGGCGGTCCTGACCGATCAGATCCCCGGCACGGACGTGACGAGCGAGGAACGGCGTCTGTACGTGGACAAGTGGCTGCAGCAGGAACTGCTGTATCAGGAGGCACTCGAACAGGATTTCGCCAGCAAGGCGCGGGTACAGCGGTTGATCGACCAGGCGACACGAGACCTGATTGTGGCCGCTTATATCGACGAGACCTTTGAAGACACGCAGATCGAGATCACCGACGAGGACGTGGAGCAACGCTACCACCTGCATTCAGAGCGTTATCTGCGCCATGATGCCGAAATTCACGCCCAGCACATTCTTGTCGGTTCACGGCGCGACGCCAGCTCTTTGCGTCAGGCCTTGCTTCGTGGCGAGAGTTTTGAAGACAAGGCGCGCGATCTGTCTCTCGACTTAGAGACGCATACGGAAGGCGGCGACCTGGGCTTTTTTGCCGCCAGTGAGTACCCTGAACTCTGGGAAGCTTGTGCAAATCTCACGAAGGGCCAGATCTCGCAGCCCGTATCTTCGGAACGGGGATACCACATCGTGCGTCTGTTGGAGCGCAAGGAACCGGGCACCGTTCAGGAACTGGCTGACGTCGAACAGCGCGTGCGCATTGAGTTGATCCGCGAAAGACATGTGCAACGCCTCGATGATCTGATCACCCGGCTGAAGGACGACCACTCCTGGCACATCGACGAAACTCTCTTTGAGTAAACGTGAACAACGAGCAAATGTGAACAAACTGACACCGAAAAATCTGGCTGCTGTCGCGGGCGTTGTCTTTGCCCTGTTTCTGACGATCCCCACCGCGTGTGACGCGAAACCCGAACTACTCGACCGAATCGTCGCTGTCGTCGACGATGAGGTCATCCTGTGGTCAGAGCTGACCCTGCGCACACAGATGGATCTGCAGCAGCAACAGCGCAATCCGGCTTATCTGAACCAGATCCAGCTGCAGGGAGAAATGCAGCGCATTCTGGATGACATGGTAGACGAACGCGTCGTCGTACTGAAGGCACTGGAAGACAGCATCGAGATCGACAACCAGCAGGTTGAAGACATGCTCGCTGCTGAGTGGAGCCGCGTTCGCGACCAGGTTTCGAAGTTGGAATTCGCCACGATGCTGGAGAAGTCCGGCATGAGCGAGCGGCAGTTGCGCGCGACCTACCGCAAGCAGATCCGCGATCGCATGCTCTACGACCAGATGGTGCAGAAGGTCGCTTACTCGCATTTCATCACACGCCGCGATGTAGATGAGTTTCGCGCCCGCTACACCGACTCCCTGCCAAGCAGATTCTCTGTCAGTCAGATTAATGTCCGCGTGACACCTGACGAAAGTGTGCGCGAAGCCGCACTGCAGCAGATGACGCAGGTTCAGAGTCTGCTGACACAAGGCGAGTCCTTTGCGGATCTGGCGATCGCCCATTCGCAGGACCCCGGCTCGGCCGGCTCGGGAGGTGATCTGGGCTGCTTCAGTTCGGGCACAATGATCCCCGAATTTGAACGGGCTGCTGCCGAACTTCGGCCAGGCCAGGTGTCAGAGCCTGTGCTGACAGGTTTTGGGTATCACCTGATTCAGCTCCACGAGAAACGTGAAGAAGAGCTGTGTGCCAGCCATATCCTGCTGCAACTGAAAGCAACCGGCGATGATCGCGAACGAGCCCTCTCCGTTCTGCGCGATCTGCGCCAGAGAGCGATGGACGGTGATGATTTCGCTCAGCTGGCTCGCGACCACTCCGAAGACCCAGGTTCAGCACGTCAAGGTGGCTTGTGGCAGGTCCTCGAACGCGAACATCTACCGCCCATCGTCCAACCTTACATTCGCCATCTCGGTCTGGGTGATGTGAGCGAGCCCTTCGTGTTGGAAACAGGGGGCCACATTCTCAAGATCAACGACGATTATTCCACCTTGGAGTCGCTCGTGCGCGAAGAGATGGTCGATGTGCGCATGGAAGAGGTCATCGGCGAGTACCGGACATTGATTCATGTCGAGGTACGACTCGAGGAAGAATGGTTGTGGGATCCCCTGACGGCGCAGAATGCATCACCCGTCGAGGGCAGCTGAGGCATTTGTTGGATGGTCCGTATTGACGCATTTCTGAAGAATGTCGGCCTCTACAAATCTCGCTCACAGGCCAAGATCTGTTGCGATGAGGGTCGTGCCCATATTGGCGGACAACGTGCGCGACCGTCGCAGGAGGTGCGTGTCGGCGACCAGCTTCGCGTCGAGACGAGCTCGCAGATTTTTGAAATTGAGGTTCTCCAGGTCCCCAGTCGCCCAGTTGCCCGGGCACGACGTGTTGAGTGTTATCGGGTCGTGTCACGCGAGGCTGTGGCTGAAGAGATTCTCAGCTTTGACGATGATGCCTAGGCTGCAGTCTGAGATGGGCCCGCATGGGGTCTGAAACCGACGACGCTGGATCTCGCGTTGAACCCTACGAGTCTCTGGCGCCGATCTACGATCACGTCATGCGCCATGTCGACTATGGCCACTGGGTTCGTTATATCGACGAGTTGCTGCGCGATACGGGCGATGCACCTCGTCAGTTGATCGAATTGGCCTGCGGCACGGGCAATGCCACTTTCGCCCTGGCTGATCTTTCCTACGACATTCGCGGCTACGACGGTTGCGAGGCGATGGTACGCGTTGCCGCCCACAAGGCAGCGGCAGATGGTCGTGGTATCGCCTTTGACACACGTGATCTACGCGATCTTCACGACGTGGCTCCTGCGCAAGCCGTCGTCTGCCTCTATGACAGCATGAACTACATGCTGGAAACGGCCGACATCGATCAGGCGCTGAAGCAGATTCATGGGGTGCTGATCTGCGGCGGAACCTTTATCTTCGATGTCTGCACTGAGCAGAATTCGTTGCTGCATTTCGATGGAATTGTCGACGACGAAGAGGGACCCGGATTCCGCTACACGCGGCGCAGCGATTACGATCGCAGCGAACGCTTGCAGGTCAACGATTTCGATATCGAGTTCGATGACGGTCGCCGTCATCAGGAGACCCATGTTCAACACATTTACCCGATTGACGAGCTACGTGATCGCATCGAGGCGAGCCCCATGCGATTGCGCTCGGCCTTCGATGGCTTCACCAAACGCAAAGGCTCGGAACGTTCCGACCGCGTGCACTTCGTGCTGCAGCGGGATGACTGAGGCATTGCAATGAGGCTACGTCCAACACAATTGGACGTCACTGACCTCGACGAGGCCGCTGCCTTTCTGCGCGATTGTGAGGAGGTGATGCTGACTTCTCACGTCAACAGTGATGGCGATGGAATCGGTGGATGTCTGGCGCTCGCGGGTCTGTTACGGAAATTGGGCAAGTCTCCCAGTATCGTACTACAGGATGTGCCTGCCCATGCCTACGCTTTCCTCGCAGATTTCGATGACATCATCCAGGCAACCACGCCAGCGGCGCGCACCTTTGATCGGGTCATCGTCCTCGACTGCCCGCAGATTGAACGCATTGGCACAGCGACTGAATCTGTTGCGGAGGATGCCGCCGTCCTGAATCTCGATCACCATGTGGACAACCAGCGCTTTGGTGATGTGAACGTCGCCAGTGACGAGGTCTGTTCGACCTGCGAGCTTGTCTACCACATCGCCGCCCACATGGAACTGGAGATTGAGGCCGATACGGCAGAGCAGCTGTATGCGGGGATCATCTTTGACACGGGCAACTTCCGCTATTCCCTGACGACGCCGATCTCCATGGAGGTCGCCGCCGAATTGGTACGATGCGGCGCGCGGCTCGATCATATAGCGGATAGACTCTACAACAACTCCACCCTCGGCTCAGTAAAGCTGGTAGGTCGCGCGATCGAGTCGTTGCAGCTGTATTGCGATGCTCGCTTTGCCATCCTTCATCTGACGAATCAAGACATGCAATTGGGTGATCCGGAAGCGGCCGTGAACTATGGCCTCATGGTCGGAGGTGTTGAGGTGACGGCCCTGTTGAAGGAAGAACAACCAGGAAAATTTCGCATCAGCCTGCGCTCGCGTGAGACGGTAGACGTCAGCGCCCTGGCGCACGGATTCGGCGGCGGTGGTCACGCCCGTGCCGCAGGTTGCCGACTGGAAGGGACAGCAGAGGAAGTGAGACACCTACTACAAGAAGCCGTGGGCAAGGCACTGCCATGAGCGACGCTCAACATCTGGTCACCCTGAAGGACTGGAGTGCCGAAGACATCCGGCAGGTCGTTGACGCCGGGATCGCTGTGAAGAGAGATCCTGCAAAATACTCGACCGCCTTGGCTGGAAAGTCTGCTGCCCTGCTGTTTCAGAAGACCTCAACACGTACTCGTTGTTCTGCTGAAGTGGGGATGTTCCAACTCGGCGGCCAGGGGGTGAATCTGGATTGGCGGGCGACGAATTTCGGCCTTGCAGATCTTGCCGATGAGATGCGGGTCCTGTCGACGTACTTCGATTTTCTCCTCGTGCGCCTCTTGGAATTTGAGGATGTGCGCACGACGGCCGAGGCTGTGGATGTGCCGACGATGAATGGCTGCTGCAACCGCTATCATCCACTGCAGGCACTGTGCGACCTACAGACGATTCAGGAAAAATTTGGTCACCTTGAAGGTGTGCGGCTGACCTACACCGGTATTCACAACAACGTCACCAATTCGCTCATCATCGCCGCGCTCCGCATGGGGATGCAGATCAATGTGGTCGCACCAGAGATGAATGAAGCGGCACGCGACCCTGAACTGATGCAGATTGCCGCCGCGTCTGACAACTATCGAACCTTCGACAACTTGCGTGAGGCGGTCCTGGAAAGTGACGTCGTCTACACGGACACCTGGCTCGACATGGAATTTTTCAACGACGAACGTTTTGAGCCGGAGAAGGAACGCCGGATCCGGCTTTTCGGACCCTATCAGTTGAATCGGCAGGTGCTGGAAGGCAGTGAGGCGTTGGTCATGCACTGCTTGCCCGCGCACCGCGGCTACGAAATCGAGAGCGAGCTCGTCGATGATCCTCGGTCCGTCGTCTTCGAGCAGGCGGAGAATCGTCTGCACTCGCAGAAGGCCGTCCTGCTCAAGCTTGCGGGCCAGTTGTCATGAGAGCGCTCCCCATCGTCGTCTTGCTCTGTTTGAGCCTGGGCGTCGCCAGGGGGCAGTCAGGTGAGGCATCTGTCGCCGAGGGTGCCGAGACGACCGCAGCTGACGAGGATTCCGTCGCCATCGAGGTGATGCCCGGCAGCAAATACGGCATTCAGTTTATCCGCTATCCCGCGTCCGATTCGGTGACGCAGATGATCGTCAACCAAGCCGTCTACGTCGCCAACTTTGGCGATCGCGATGGCGTGAAACCCGGCTCGATCTTCCAGGTGTATGGCGGCGGAGATATAGTTGGATTGGTGCGGGTGGAACAGACATTTCGCGACTCCGCCTTCCTGCGCATGGTCACCCTGGAACGCAAGGTCGATCTCAAGTCCGACGTCGTGATCAAGCGTGGCTATCGCCTGTATCCAAAATATGTGCTACTGGAAACGGTGAATTTTGGTTCCGGCAAACCGGATTTTACCCCCGAAATGCACGAACGCATGCGTTTCGCTGCCCGTTTCATTCTCAGCTTTCCGGATTATCCCGTCGTGCTCGAGGGACACACGGACAACACGGGCGAAAAAGCCAAGAACGTCCAGCTCGCCATCCGCCGCGCATCCTCGATTGAGGACTATCTCAACGACATCCAGCTGGTTCCCCGCAGTCAGATGTTCCCCGTCGGCTACGCCGACGAACGACCACTGGCAAGTAACAGCAAAGAAACGGGGCGTTTCGCCAACCGACGAGTCGATATCGTCCTCGTCGACGAGCTGCCCCCCGAGGCTGTTCCTAGCAGTCGGCAGGCGCCGACAGTGGACTTGGGAGCAACTCCTTAGCCGCCGGCAGCGACCCAACGACCGCTGCGCCCGCCGTCCTTCTCCAACAGCTTCAATTCGCCGATGACCATACCGCGATCCATGGCTTTGCACATGTCATAGATCGTGAGTAGAGCGACACTCGCTGCGGTGAGTGCCTCCATTTCGACACCCGTTCGATCAGCCAGCCGCACCTGCGCCTCCACACACACACGATCCGGCAGGACCGTCAGGTCCACCTCGATGGACGTCGGGTTGAGTGGATGACACAGTGGAATGAGTTCGGCCGTGCGTTTGGCAGCCTGAATCCCGGCGATTCGGGCCGTGGTCAGCACATTGCCCTTGGCGATCTGATCAGAACTGATCGCCGCCGCCGTCGACCGTTGCATGCGGATCTCACCACCTACTCGCGCGACACGCTCCGTGACCTGCTTGTCCGAGACGTCGACCATGCGGGCCTGGCCCGTGTCGTCGAGATGGGTCAGTCCCTCTGCCATGAAAGCCTCAGCCCTGGCCCCAGGGAGTAATCGCTTCCTTCAGTTGGGCATATCCCTCAAGGAATCCAGGACGCTCACCGGCATAGATCTTGTCGAATGTGGCCAGTGCCCCATCCAACCACGTCGCCAGTTCCTGATTGCCAGGATTTGCATCCAGATAGGCGTCGCGAATCAACACAAAGTGAATCCGTGGATCGTAGGGTCGCTTCGTACCACCCATGGACTCGTCCCCATCGAGCAGACGCAGCAACATCGCGTCTGCCGAGCCGAGAGTCTGCTCATGGATCGGTGGGCCATCCATGCGATACATGACGGATGTCATATCGCGACCATTGCCTGTGGTGTAACCCATCTCGCCCCACAGATCACTCATCTTGGCATCGGCACCCACCTTGTCGAGCACGAGTTGACCGAAATGCCGCAGCGGATCAGAGACATCGGCGAGCAAGTCGGTGAGTCGGTCCCCATCCAGATCTGTCGCCAGGACGATGGCGTCTTGCTTGTCGATCAGATCCCACAGCAGCAGACCATAATTTGTGTCCGCAATGTGCTGCTCGACGCGACCACTCCAGTTCTCCATGCCCGCCTTGAAGTCGTCGGGCAACAACGCGATGATGCGATCTACCCGCTCACGATGCTCGACATAGCCGTCGACGGCATACTTACGACCTACCTCGAATTTCGTGTCCTGTAGCAACCATGACAGCAGGCCCGCATTGATCCCGTCTTCCATGGCCTGAGTCGGCTTGAAGGCGACGCGGCCCAGCTTGCCCGTTTCGTGCACCATCTGCAGGAAACGGCGGTTGGCGTAGGCCATCTGCACGCCGGGAGTGTTCATCTCCGAATGGATGATCCCCGTCTCGGCACTCACATCGAAGACCGCTTTGTCCTGCGAGTACGGCAGGCAGGGCATGCAGCGGACGGCTGTAATCGTGCCATAGGGTCGCACATTGCAATAGACACCCGCCTGCGTGCGCAGGGGAGCGTTCCCCGATTTGCCTTGGACGACGACCTTGCCACCCTGACCGTCGTTGACGTAGGCGTCACCCGCCGTCGACCACTTGATCGAGGTGCAGGGCATGTTGCCAAACCAGGCCAGGGGTTCCAGATCCAGATCATGTCGGTACTGCGCCCACATAGGCACGCCGTAGAAAGGCAGACCGAGAATGTCGACTGCCGCCACGGTACCGATCAGCGCGTAGGCATCGGTCAGTGAATGAGCGACAGGCTGAATGGAACCGTCGTGGTTGCCCCCCTGCCAGATCACCGCATCGGGATATCCTGTCGGGCGTAGGTCCGAGGGCTGAAACAAGCCCTCGAGGAGGCCTTGCAGATCTCCCCCGTCGGCCTCGGTGCGGGCAATGTTCATCAGGTCCAGCATGGCAGTCTGCGTCTCCTGGATACAAGCGGAATTTGGGTCTGATTTTGGCTCAAGAACCTAACGGCGCCTGAGAATGCCGGCAAACCCGAGCAACGGATCCTCGTTGACGACGGATTGGCAGATACGCCCCTCGATTCCCTCTGCTGGAAGCCGTTAAAATCATCGTTTCGAATCTTGCATTTTCCAGGAACCATCGGTATGTTACAAGCTTCGGTTAAGAAATTTCAGCACTCTGCAGGCGAGAGTGCTTATTCAAGAATGCAATTTAGCTAACTTACGTTTCTTCAACCACTTGCAGTACATTTCCCCCACCAATTAGGAGATATAGCGCATGGCTGCGAAGCAGCTCGAGTTTGACATTGCCGCCCGGGATGCCCTGGCCGAAGGTGTCAACCGTCTCGCTGATGCCGTCAAGGTGACACTCGGTCCGAAGGGCCGCAACGTCGTCCTCGACAAGAAGTTCGGTTCGCCCACAGTGACCAAGGACGGTGTAACGGTCGCCAAGGAGATCGAACTGAAGGACCCTTTCCAGAACATGGGCGCCCAAATGGTGCGCGAGGTCGCTTCCAAGACGTCAGATGTCGCTGGTGACGGAACCACCACCGCGACCGTATTCGCCCAGGCCATTTTCCGCGAGGGCCTTAAGAACGTGACATCGGGTGCCAATCCGATGGATCTCAAGCGTGGAATTGACAACGCTGTGGCAGCAGTGATCGGTCACATCAAGAAGGTCGCCAAGAACGTCAAGAGCCACGAAGAGATCGCCCAGGTCGCGCGCACATCGGCGAACAACGACACCGAGATCGGCGATCTGATCGCTGACGCCATGGACAAGGTCGGCAAGGACGGTGTCATCACCGTCGAAGAAGCGAAGTCGATGGATACTGCACTCGACGTTGTCGAAGGCATGCAGTTCGACCGTGGTTATCTGTCGCCTTACTTCGTCACCGACCAGGAGACGATGGAAGCGATTCTCGAGGACGCGTATATCCTCATCTACGACAAGAAGATCTCCAACATGCGGGACCTGGTTCCCGTCCTGGAGAAGGTTGCCCAACTCGGCAAGCCGCTGCTGATCATCGCTGAGGACATCGAGGGTGAGGCACTGGCGACACTCGTCGTCAACAAGCTGCGTGGCACACTCCGTGTCGCCGCCGTAAAGGCGCCTGGCTTCGGCGATCGCCGCACAGCCATGCTTGAGGACATCGCCGTGCTGACCGGTGGTCGCGTGATCTCCGAAGATGCCGGTCTCAAGCTTGAGGGCACGACGCTCGACGATCTTGGCCAGGCCAAGCGCGTCAGCATCGACAAAGACAACACGACCGTCGTCGAGGGCAGCGGTAAGGCCGCCGACATCAAGGGCCGCGTCGCTCAGATCCGTGCACAGATCGAAGAGACCACGTCCGACTACGATGGTGAGAAGTTGCAGGAGCGTCTGGCCAAATTGGCTGGTGGTGTCGCCGTCATCAACGTCGGTGCTGCCACTGAGACGGAGATGAAAGAGAAGAAGGCACGCGTCGAGGATGCTCTCCACGCTGCTCGCGCTGCTGTCGAGGAAGGTGTTGTTCCTGGCGGTGGTGTCACCTTTATCCGTGCCATCGACGTCGTCGACGCGATCAAGGCTGAAGGTGATGAGGCAACAGGTGTTGCCATCATCCGTCGCTCTCTTGAAGAGCCCCTGCGTCAGATCTCCGCCAACGCCGGCCTCGAAGGGGCCATCGTTGTGCAGCGGGTTGCTGCTGCCAAGGGTGCCAATGGTTACAACGCCCGCACCGATGTCTACGAAGATCTGGTCAAGGCCGGCATCACCGATCCCGCGAAGGTTTCGCGTACGGCGATCGAGAATGGCGCCAGCATTGCCAGCCTGCTGCTGACGACGGAAGCACTCGTCGCCGAGATCCCCGAAGACAAGCCAGCAGCACCTGCCGGCCCTCCGGGTGGCGACATGTACTAAGATCCGACGCTGGCCGAGTTTGGCCACGCAGGATCTGTTCAGAGAGTTTAGCATTGAAAAAAGGGGCGTCCGCCACAGCGGATGCCCCTTTTTTTGTTCGATTTTCTGTACTCAGGATTGCGGATCGTAAGCCAACGGCCTCAGGCAGCTGAGCCAGATTCTTCTTCCGCTGGCGGGTCAGCAGGTGCGTCGGTCACATCCAGTCGGGCTCCTTCTTCGATCACCAGCTTCGGTGTCTTCACGGAACCACGAAAAGCAGCCGTCGAGGTAAAGTGAATCTCCCGCGACGCTTGCAGATGGCCACTGACACGTCCCCGCACGATGGCCTCGCCGACCTCCAGTTGCTCAGCCTCCACCAGACCTTCTTCCCCTACTTCCAGTCGCTCCGGCGTGCGCAGCGTACCGCGGAAAGAGCCCTCGACATGCACGGTGTTGCCCACCTCGAGCGTGCCGACCATGGAACTGCCCTGGCCGATGACGGTCGCCGATTCAGACCGTGTCGTTTCTTCGCGGTTCATAACCACAGTTCGCCTATCTGAGGACGTCGTGTCAGTCCGTCTTCGATGAGAGCAAAGCGCACGCCGAGCCACGGATGGCTCAGGCCGAGGGGCTGGCCCTTCTGTACGTACTGACCATCCTCGGTCGTTGTCGTAGACAGGCCGGTGTATTCGGTGAGAAGACCATTGCCGTGATCGATTCGCAGATGATGATCTCCGTCAGGCGCCAGTTCCCAGTTCACAATCCGACCGGCGGCGCTGGCGCGTACCAGACTACCTGAGGGCGGTCGATAGAGCAGAACATTGCCCTCGTATTTCACGGACGTCGCACGCACCGGGGTCAGCGTCGGGACAGTGCGAAGCCGTCCATAACGCAGACGATCAACGACACTGACCAGCTGTTCACCGACACGGCTTGTTCGGGCCAGCGGTCCACTGTCACTCAGACCGACGGCCTCCGCCGTGATCCGGCGAAGTTGTGCATTGCTCGCTTGCAGTTGATTGAGAACGACTTCCAGTTGGTCAACGCGCTGCACCTCCTCTACGAGGATGTCTTTGTCGCGCTGCAAACGCTCGACGCGTTTGGCATACTCCTGAGACTGGATCATGGATCGCAGTCCAAGACCCAGCCCGATGAGGATGAGGGTCGCAATCAGGACCGCAACCCAGACCAAAAGGCGAGGGATCTTGTATTCGTAGGTGCGGCCCCCCTCCTCTGGAATGATGAGGAGGGTCAGCCGACGGCCGGGGACCATATTCACCCGACTTCAGGCGAACAGATCTAAGAGGGTGCCGACCATGTCATCGGAGGTGCGCACCGCATTCGCATTGGCTTCCGCATGGCGAATCGAGGTGATCAGATCGACAGAGGTGTTCACGGGTGAACCTCGCCCAGACGCCGTATTGGACGCAGCGCCTTCGAGACGGGCTTCGGCCTGTTGTAGGCCACCGGCGGCAATGTGAAGGGCGTCGATCATCTTCTTCTACTGTTTATATCGGCAGGAGGCACAAAAAGGTACTGCACCCTCTCAACGGGTCAAATAGCGTGTCAAGTTCCGCGCCACCGAGGCGTCGGCTGGGTGAAGGCTCACTCGCCCACGATACAGACTCTACCCGAAGGCCTGCTGCCGATGCGCGAGGAAGAAGGCCGCCTCACGCCGCACGGCGGTGAGGAAATCATCGTCCGTCTCGAATTCGCAGTGGATAGAGGCGGGGCCATCGAAGTCGAGGGCTTTGAGTTCCTCGAAGACACTCGTCCAATCGACCATACCCAGACCTGCTTCGACGACATCGCGCGACTTGAGGCCGTGATTCGCCTTTTCACCACGATGCAGATGGAAGTCCTTCAGCGAAACACACGTCAGATAGTCGGCGGCGATCTTCGTCGCCACGACAAATTCCTCCCCTTCGCCCACCAGGTGTCCCGTATCCAGATAGGCGCCGACGCGCGACGCATCAAGACCACGCAGCAGATGCATGAGCATGCCCGCATTCAGCCCCATGCAGCGGTTGGAATGGGTGTGATAGACAACCTGCACACCGTGCTTGGCCGCCAACTCTCCCCAGCCTTCCAGGTGACGACGCGTCGCCTCGACCTGATTCCAGTAGGAGCTATTGAGATCGATCTTGTAGTAGCCGAGTTTCACTCGCGGCGCACCGGCGTCGGCCATGGCAGCCAGCAAGGTGTCCGCCGTCGTCACATTGTCGGGATTCACCGGGTGCCCGGGTCGCACGGCCAGATCATATCCATCGATACCCAGCTCTTGTGCCAGGTCGGCCAATTCCTCGACACTCTTATCGCTCAGCATCTTTGAGAACACGATCAGTTTCATGGGTGGTCTTTCTCTCTCGTTAACGAAGCAGGAGTTACATCGTGATACGGTTGTTGTGTGTAGGACTGGGTGGCATGGGCCACCACGACTGGAATGCAGCCGTCGATTGTGGCGGCTTCGAAGCCGTCGGCGGCGTGGATATCTCTGCAGAGGCGCGTGCGACCTTCACCGAAAAAACCGGCGCACCAACCTTCACCGACTGGACTGACGCCATCGCCCACGTCGAGGCAGATGCGGCACTGATCTCCACGCCTGACAGGTTCCATGCGCCTTTGGCCTTGAACGCCTTCGACGCCGGTCTCGATGTCATTTGCGAAAAGCCGATGGCGGAGAATTTCGCTGATGCGCGCCGCATGCACCACGCTGCGCTTGAGCATGGCAAGATGCTGATGATTCATCACCAGTTGCGCTGGCACCCCACCTGGTTCGAAGCACGTCGACAAGTTTCGGCGGGGGCCATCGGTACCGTTCGGCGCGTTGATTTTCACTTTTCCGTGCACTCTGATGTCTGCCTGCGAGGTTATCGAAGTGAGCTGCCTCACCTCGTCTTTCAAGACCTCAGTATCCATCACTTTGACCTCATCCGCTACCTCGTGGGCAGTCCGTGTGTCTCCGTCTACGCCCGTGACTGGGTCGGCGACGAACCAGGACTTACCATCAAAGCCGCAACGGACGCCGTCGCGATTCTCGAGTTCGCTGGTCCAGTCACCGCTTCGTACACAGCCACCGTGCGCGAGCTGATCGATCCTGTTGGTTACACCTGTCAGGCACGTGTCCATGGCACGGAGGGCGAGATCCTCGTCGGCAGTGATCAGGTCACTGTGCAGACACGCGCTGCTCACGCAGCCGGCACAGAGGCCGTCGTCATCGCGCCCGATGCACCCGAAGTCAGCACATGGGCCGCCTTTGCCCAGGCGATCGAGAGCCGCGAACCGACGCTGACACACAGTGCGGACAATCTGCAATCGCTGGCATTGATGTTTGCCGCCATGAAATCGTCGGAAACAGGACAGATCGTCGAACCGGAGACGCTGTAGGCAACCTCATCAGGCCAGCCAACGCTGCAGCCACTGCAACTGCGCCGCAGCCGCGACGTGGCCGTGGGCGTGCCCACCCGCAGCGCCTGTCAGGGCGAAGGCCGCAGCAGCATCCACGCCCTGCCAGAGCTGCTGCAGACCGTTCAGCGCCGCAGTGGCCAACTCTCGGTTTGGAAAGGTCTCGTCTGCCTCGGCACGCACATCGAGAAAGGGTCGTGGCGCCAGGCAGGCGACGATCTCGTCAAAGTCGATTGACAGGGGCTGCGCTCCATTGAGACAGGGCGATAGCCGCGGAAAGTTGTAACTCTGTGCCCAGTTGTGCGCCCGGGCTCCACCGATACCTCGCAGGGGACCCCAGCCACACACGGATACAATCGCACGAATCCGCTCGTCGAGGGCGGCGCCGATGATCGCCATCTGGCCGCCCTGTGACCAGCCGCAGACACCGATGCGATTCACGTCGGCTTCATCCCGCCCCAGCAGCACGTCAACGGCTCGACTCACATCCCACGCTGACAGACCAACGCGCGTCCACGTGGGAAACCTTTGATCCAGTTCCGTGGTGTCGTGACTCTTTAGACCGGCCGCCGTACGCTCGCCACAGCAGGGGTAGTCTGGACAGAGTGTGACAAAACCGGCACGTGCCAGGTCGACACCATACGCCTCCGGATCTCCCGGCACCAGGGGCCCTGCAAGACCCGCAGGCGCGTCCTTGCCCCAGTTCGGTGTCATGAAGGAACCAGGCAGGCAGATCACCGCCGGCGCCGGGACGGCCAGCTTTTTCGGCCGTATCAACCAGGCCCACACCACATCATCCGCAGGACCCCCGTAGCGAATCTTCTCGCGCCACAGATCGCCGTCGTCGTGCCTTTCGATGAGCTCCACATCGAGAGCCATCGGTGACGCAAAGGGTGGGCGACCGATCAGATCGAGCAGCGCGGCGCGCCTGTTGTTCTGCCAGCCAGCCAGATCGTCTACCGCCTCGGCAAAGTCAGGCGTCGCACCTACAAAGGGCGTGATCGCATCAACGTCAGCCATAGCCACCCTTTACGGGCGAATCAGATCTGGTGGTCACTCCCCCGCCTCGTAGATGACGGGTGCGTAGGCGGGATCGTCGAGATGCGACACGTAGTAGCTCTCGTCCCCGCGTATCGGCACCACAGCCTCCGTGCGCAGGTGCACGGCGACGCTGCACCGAGGTCGATCGGATGTATTGGCGTCACTGCCGTGGAAGGTGAGACAGTGATGAAAGCTGACACCGCCAGCCGGCATCAGCGCCGACACCTCCTCCCAGCCCTCACCTTCCGGTATATCGATCCCGTCGCGCAGCGCCTGTTGGTCACCGCCGAAAAAGTCCCCCTGGTCGAGAAATCCCCAGCGCTGCGAGCCGCGCACGAAACGCATCGGGCCACAGTCTGCGCCGACATCACTCAGCGCCATCCAGATCGTGAACAAACCTTCAGCCTGCGACCAATAGCGCCAGTATTGCCGGTCCTGATGCCACCCCACGTGTCCGGCAGCTTCTGTTGCCGGTGGTTTGATCAGCAACTGCGTCGCCCACACCTGGATTCGGCGTGCCCCCGTCACGGCCGCCGCCAACTGCGCCACGGCAGGATCTCTGACCAATGCATGCAACGCGTGACTGGCCAGATGCGCGTCGTTGATTTTGCACAATTTCGTCGGATCGTAGCCGGGATGACCGGAGGGTGGCACACCCGTATCGAAGTGACCATCGCGTACGGCGACCATTGCCTGCTGCGCCGCACTCAACGTGGACGGGTCGACGAGTGGTTCGTTGGCAATCGCGTAGCCATCCGTCTCGAAATGCCGGCGCAGTGTGTGACGGCCAGCGTCTGTGTCCACGGCGGCGGCCGACTCTTTGGCCAACTCTGTGCCCGTATCTGTTTCGGCGTCAGGTGTCATAACCATCCTCTCAAGTCCTCGTCACGTGGCAAGCGGTTCACGCGCCAGACGGACCCGCAGTCGCTGTAGCACAAGGGCGCTGACTGTGATGGCCGCGACACTTCCCGCCAGCAGGGGAGTGTACGGATCGATCCGCAAGAAACCCCAGTTACCACGTAACGCGCTGAAACCATCCAGCAGAGAGCCAGCGAGCAAGGGACCACAACCGCCGACGAATCCGATCCAGGCGTAGTAGAGAGCCAGATATTCTGTGCGTCGATCCTCCGGCACGATGTTGACGTAGAGCATCCGTTGGTCGGTGATCCACCAGCCTGTGTACGTCGCCCCGGCGACACATGCGATGGCCAGAGCACAGAAGAAGCTCCACTCGTGCTGACGAGGCAACAACATCCACAACACGGGCAGGGCGCCCAGCAGCAGCAGCACCAAGCGCAGTGGACTCGTGCCCTTGCGGTCCGCCCACCAACCCCAAGCGTAAGAAGACAATACGCCCACCGCAGATCCTGCCACTTCCAGCAAGACAATTCGACTACTCGGCAGACCCACCTCGTCCTTCATCAGCAACGGCACGAAGGCGGCGAAGACGGCCTGCATCGTCACCATGGTCAGAGCTGAGTAGATCAGATAGAGGACGAGTTTTCGATCCGACAGTGCTTCACGCATGGCCTGCCAATGTGCTGTCTGCCGAAAGCGACCTGGCGCACCACCGGGGATCGGAAAAGCGAAGATCACACACAGAATACCCGCGCCAACACCCAAACCCAGCAACAGCAGATAGGGCGTCAGTCCCTGCGACTCATCGAGGATGCGACTGGCGATCAGCAGGGCCGTCGACGTTGCCAACAAGCCGATCACATTGTTGACGCCATACATCCTGCCGCGCACCGCCGCGGGCACGATCTCCAGTGCCCATGGATACCACCCCGTCTCGGCAGTCGCTCGCAGCACGGCAAACAGTGCCATGCAGATCAACACGTAGTAGAACGCGCCATCCGCTCCATACCGACTCAGCACCCAGGGCGTCAGTAGCAGGCAGGCCGTGACGACCTTGCGGATCCCCCAACAGGCGATGAAAACGCGTTTCACACCGAGTCGGGCAACGGTGGGTGCAATCACGAGAGCGAGCATGCCTGAGAACGGCAGAAAGGAAAGGACGATACCGATCCGGGTCTTGGGCAGCCCGAGCTCGCTGAGAAACAACACAAAGACCGGCCCGAACCAGGTCAATGCGGAGAACACGGCATTGCAGCCTGAGTGTGCGTAGTACCAAGGCAGGCGACGCACCTTTTCGGCGTCGCTCAGCGTCTTGACGGGTGGATCCGTCATCCGGTTCGCTACCAGCGTCTGTTCACGGGGCGGAGCGGGCGTACATCAGCCGAAATCAAGCGTCTGTTGGGCGCCGATAGAACTCGGCCATATTACGGATCGGCTCGTAGCCGAGGATCCTGTGTGCTCTTTCGAGGCCGAATTTCCCCTGCCCCACATGCGAATGCAGATTGAATTCCTGGTAATTGCCGGGGACTGATTCGATTTCCAGCGCCAGCTTGCACGCCTGAACCAGGTCGGGCCAGACGATGGTAAAGGGTGGGAAGTCTGCTCCAACAACCGGTGCCTCAGGTGGCGCACTGAGACCATTGAACAGATAACACACCGTTTGAATGTCATACGTGCGGGCATAGACCTGGCAGATCTCTCGACTGAGCATCTTCGTCGCCATGTAGTAGCCGGGACCCGGCTGGAAGGGCATATCATCGATATCGAAGTCGTGATCGCAGTGATTGCGCACACTCTCCGGGCCGGAATGCACCACCTTGCCAATGCCCAGTTCAACAGCCGCCTTCATTACGTGCAGCGCACCGCGGGTGTTCACATGGAAACTCAAATCCGGATCGTTGCGCACGACGGTGAAGTTCATGATCGCATCCATGCCCTGCGCCGCCTTCAACACCTGCTCGTAGTCCGTGACATCCACGTGATCTATGTCGATCCCGTCAGGATGGTCCTTCACATCCGTCAGCGTTAGGTCGTAATCATCCATCAGACCCGGCGTCAGATGCGGCCCAATCAAACCGGAGGCCCCGAGAAAGAGCACCTTCTTCTTCGCCGCCATCAGACCACCTCGCCTACAGGTCGCCGATAGAATTCAGCCATATTCGGCCGCGGCTCGAAACCAAGGATCTCACGCGCCCGCTCAAGACTGTACTTCTCGTGCCCCAGGTGCGAGTGCAGATTGAACTCCTGGTACCCACCGGGCACGGATTCAAGCTCCAGCGCCTGTCTGCAAGCTTGAATCAGATCGGCCCAGACGACACTCATCACGGGAAAATCACGCCCCGTGATCGGCTCTGTCGGCGCATCGTGCAGACCATTGAAGAGAAAGCTGACAATCTGGATCCCGTGGGCACGCGCGTAGGCACGACAGATCTCGGCGGAGAGCAGCTTCGTCGTTCCATACAAACCCGTGCTTGGTCGGCTCGGCACCTGATCCACATCGAAGTCGTGATCGTAGAGAGATCGCACGGCCTGTGGCCCGGAGTGCACGACCTTGCGGATGCCCAGCTCTGCGGCAGCTCGCATCACGTGCCACGCGCCACAAGTATTGACATGAAAACTAAGATCTGCGTCGCTGCGATTCACCGTGAAATTCATAATCGCATCCATGCCCTGCGCCGCCTTCAGCACCTGCGTGTAGTCGGTGATATCCAGATGCTCCACTTCGATGCCATCTGGATGCTCCTTCACATCCGTCAGACGCAGATCGTAGTCGTCGACCAATCCCGGTGTCAGATGCGGCCCAATCAGCCCAGACGCCCCGAGGAACAGAACTTTCATCTTCCCCACCTTATTTGCCGCCACCGCTACACCGACTTCCAGTTGGCAGCAAAGTTGTGCTGCGGCTCGAAGCCGATCCCTGCTGCGGCACTCACGAGATACTTCGGATTTGGTGGTAGCGAGCAGATGTGGTAGAGCGCCCAGCGCCGCGACCAGACAGGACTCTCCGACGTGTCGCGCTGCAGAGCCCCTGCAAAGGCCCGCGCCGCGTCACGCGGATCCAGCCACATCAGATCCGGCGCCTGCTCAGCGACCTCGTCCTCCCGCACGAGCATCCCCAGGCGCAGGGCCGTCACTGACACATGAAAGTCGCGGGCAAATTCACGACACGTAAGCTCCCCCAGATAGCGGCTCATACTCGCCATGGCTGGTGTGGGCAGGGGTTTCCACATTTCGGAGATGTACACGTCCTCTGGATACGGTGCGAACAGATCCAGACTGCTGCCATAGACAATCCGTTTGACGCCAGCTTCCACTGCCGCCTTACACAAGATGTGAGTCCCCCGTGTCGCCTCATCGAGCAACTGCTGATCCCGCGCCAGTTCATCGCTGGGCAATTGCGCCGGCGGTTCGCCCGTGTGCAACACAGCATCGATGTCGCGCACAGCCGACCACACGGCAGTGGCATCTGTGAGAGACGCCGTTACCACTTCATGACGTTCGTCGGCTTCGATCGGCTCACTGTCGAAAAGCCGCAGCTGGTGGCCCTCGCCCAATTCATCGGTGATGGCACGACCCAGAGGGCTTGCAGCACCGGTCAGCAGAATGCGCATCGGAGAAGATCCTTGGATATGGTCTGATTCACGTCGTTGTTATTCGATCCCGGCCCAGATTCGGCACAGATCCAGCCGCACAATGTCGCAGGTCGCGGCCCTCGCGCCAAGCGCCTGTCACTGATCGCCTGTCACTGATCGCCTCGGCTCGATAGGTTCTGCCCGGTGACGTCCGACGCCCCCCACAATCCCTGGCAGCGCACCCGGCGTGTATTGCGCCTCGCCATCCCTTCAGCGGGTGAGATGCTGCTGGGCATGCTCGTGGGGCTCGTGAATACCTATCTCGTCGGACACCTCGGTGCTGCGTCGCTGACTGCTGTCGGCCTCGGTGTGCAGGTTTCCATGGCGGCAATGGTGCTGTTTTCGGCCGTCGGCACGGGCGCAACCGCGGTCACGGCGCGAATGATCGGCGCCGAAGATGTGAAGGGCGCCAACCGTGTCGTCTCCCAATCCGTCCTCATCGCCTTCGGCTGTGGACTGCTCTCCAGCTTTCTCCTCGTCACCTTTGCCGAACCCGCCATGGTACTCATGGGGGCCACAGGTGAATCGCTGACGCAGGGTGTGCTCTATCTGCGCATCATCTGCATCGTCTTCCCCGTGTCATCGATGATCTTCGTCGGCGGTGCCTGCCTGCGCGGCGCCGGGGACACTCGCACACCACTGCTGGTGATGGCTGTCGTCAATGTCTTCAACATCATCGTTGCCTGGGTCCTGGTGGAAGGAATCGGCCCCTTCCCCGCCCTCGGTGTAGAGGGTGCCGCCTACGGTTCCGCCATCTCCCGTTTCCTCGGCGGACTCATCATCTTCGCTCTGTTGCTCAAGGGGCGCTCAGGTCTGCGCCTGCGCTGGCGTGGACTGGATCGCGAGACCATGTGGCGTATCCTGCGCGTCGGCCTGCCTGCCTCCCTCGACCAACTCATCTTCCGCGCCGGCTCTCTTGTGTGGATACGCATCGTCGCCTCCCTCGGCACCGTCGCCTTCGCCGCACATCAGATCGTGCTCAATGGCGAGTCGATCTCCTTCATGCCCGGATGGGGTTTTGCCGTCGCCGCCACGACCCTTGTCGGGCAGGGCCTTGGTGCCCGCGACCACCTGCGTGCTGAGAAGGATGCACTTCTCGCTTTCTACATCTCCGCCGTCTTCATGTCCCTCATGGGTGTCGTCTTCTTTCTCTTCCCGGCGCAGATCGTCGGTCTCTTCACAGACGATGCCAATGTCATCGCCATGGGCACCCTGCCCTTGCGATTGATCGGACTCGTGCAGCCCTTCCTGGCAGCGATGATGGTTTTCTCCGGTTCACTGCGTGGCGCCGGGGACACACTGACGCCGATGCTCGTCAATGGCGCCTCCGTCTGGCTCCTGCGAATTCCCTTGTCCCTGCTCGTCGTCCACTGGCTCGACTGGGGGCTCACCGGTGTCTGGATGGTGATGGCATTGGACCTGACCGTGCGTGGTATTGTTTTGTTCTGGCAGTTCCGCGTTGGACGTTGGAAATCAATCGAGGTATGAGAATGCTGACAGACGATCAAGTTCAGGCCTTCCGCAGCGACGGTTTCGCTGTGGCCGAAAACTTCCTCACCCAGAGCCAGGTCGATGATCTGCTGCGCGAAGCAGACACAGCGATTGAAGGCAACACCCTCGCATCACATGATGCCCAGCGCATGGAGATGGAACCCGACCAACCAACAGACGGCACCGCCGTACGCCGACTCTATGAACCGTGCACGTACTATCCCGTCTCCCGCGCCCTGTCGGAGATGGACAAACTCCTCGACAGTGTAGCGCAACTCTTCGGACCGGATCTGCTCTTCCATTACAGCAAACTCAACATGAAACCGGCGAAGGTCGGCTCCGTCGTCGAGTGGCATCAGGATCTGTCCTACTACCCGATGACCAATCGCGATTCCCTCGCCGTCCTGTTTTACCTGGACGACACGGATACCACCAATGGCGCCCTCAAGCTGCTACCCAAACGTCACGAAGCACCCCTCATGCAGCACACACGCGAGGGCTTCTTTCAGGGACGTGTCACAGAAGAGGTCGACGAAGCCGATGTCGAATTGGCTGAGGGGCCAGCGGGCACGGCGATCTTCATGCACGGCCTCACGCCACACGCGTCAGCACCGAACACCTCAGGGACTCCACGCCGCACGCTGATCTTGGCCTACCGCGCCGCCGATGCGATCCCCTTGTTCCTCGGCCCCATGACGGCAAAGCACGAAACCCACGTACGACTCGTGCGCGGAGAGCAGGCGAGACAGGCGCGCTTCGATGGCGACGGCGTGTCGCTGCCGCGCTACAAGGACGAAGTTTCCTCGCTGTACGATCTACAGAAGAAGTCGCGCGAGGGAAAGACGTGAGCGTAGACCTGATTTGGAGGACTCGATGACCCCGGACCCTACATCGCAAACGCGTCAGGACTTCGATCGCCAGGGATTCGTTCAACTCAAGGGAGCGATCCCAATCTCCGTCCTGGCTGGCCTACGTGAAGGACTCGACCCCCTTCGCGAAGCACGCGACAGCCTTGGTGATCGGCCGACGCGTTACCAGACCATCCTCGAACCAGAGCACTTCCATCACAGCTTCGCCGATTTCCTCGACCTCGACGTCACCAATCAGGCCGCCTTCGACATCATCGATTCATCGAACGTGATGTTCGCTGGACTCGCCTGTCTGCTGGGATGTGCCGAGCACGTCGTGTGTCGCTGGCACCGTGACACAGCCAACATGGATCCCGTCGAACTCGACCTGCTCCTCAACCAACATCCCAATGCACTCGTGCAGAGCAATTGCGCCGTCTACGATGATGTGAGTCTGTGGGTCGTACCAGGAAGCCATCGCCGCGGCGACACGCCAGAGGAAGAAACCTATTCGGCGAGATTCAACGACCTCGGATTCCTCGACGACATCGATGCCGTGCGCGCTGTCGAAGCGGACGTGTTCCGTGCCATGCCGGGCGCCATCAATGTCGAACTGAAGGCCGGCGACTGTCTGCTCTACAATCCGCTCCTTTGGCACGCCGCCGAATACCGACCCGAGTGGAAACGCTGCACTTTGCACGGCGGCTGGAAGGACGTTCGCCGCCTCGACCAATTTTCGCTACTGCGCTGGGGTCTGGCGCACAATCCCTGGCTCATGGAACCCGATTACATGGGTGACCTCGGCACCAACTTCGGCCCTCTGCTGGCACGTTATCAACAAGCAGTCACACGTTACGCCAGCTGATTACGCCAACTGACGCAGCCTGGCTTCGCCGGCTGAATCTGCAAGTACTACAGACCCGCCGCCTCACACAGGGTCGTCACCTTCCCCGCCGCCGAACGCAGGCACAACAACCGCGCCACCGTGGCGACCCCGTCCACCTCGCGGGATGCATCCTGCGCCGAATAGGCGAAGGTCTCCACCGCATCATCCGTTCGTAGCACGCGCACCACCCAACGACCTGCCTCTTCCTGCGTCATCTCCACACCCGACACCGTCGCTTCTCCAGCAGCAGGTACGGCCTCGATCGCGGCGGCAAAGTGCGCACCCGTGCCCTCTCGTGTCACGAAGACCAGCGGAATGCGTTCCTCCACCGATTTGCCAACACCCGTCCCTTGCAGAACCTGCCCGTCGCCTCCCGCGTCGACGATGACCTGTGCCCGATCAGCTCCGATGCCAAAGCTGGCCCGCACAAATCGCCCCGACTCGCCGACCTGTGCATCGTCGATATACTCGAAACCCACACCAAGGTCTGACACATCAGCCGCCGCCATCGTCGCATCAACAGCTACCGATTCACCGCGACTGTGGTAGAGCCAGTCGTACACATGCGACGCACCATCCTCGGCGACGAGTTCATCCACGACAAGCAAGTAGCCCGGTCGCAGTGCCAGCAGACGTCGATGCAGCGTGCCTTCGTATGCCTCCGTCGTGTGCGCCATCACCGCCGCCACCTGGGGCGAGTCGACAAACAATTCTGCCGCCCCCGCCGCTTCGCCCTGTGACACGCGATCCACAAGCACCGTGTTGTGCGAGATTGTCGGTCGATACCAGTTCTTGTGCACGGGGAGTCGATACGCCTGACTCTGCGCCCGTCCCGGATCATGACCTAACTCGGTGCCCAGGGCGAAGTGCACGAAGGACAGCTTGTCGAAGTGGCCGTGGAAACCACCAAAGGGACCGAAGGCCAGGACGGCACTCTGCGGTCCTGTTGGACCATCGACGCGCAGTAGGCCGTGCCCCGCACCGGGCTTCAGCAGATTACCCGCCGACACGGGCGACTCACCACCCGTCAGATCGATGCCGAACAACACAGAGTCCCACGTCGGTTTCTCTCCCAGTAGTGGCAGGAAGGCCGGGTCGCCCCACGCTTCGTACGCTGCCGCGAGATTCGCCGAGGGGATCCCCGTCGTCGTCGCATCTCCGAAGCGCGGCAACGTGCCATCCACCATGAGATAGTCGAGGGCGACGGTGTACATCTGTTTCGCCTGCGGAATCTCGTAGAGATCGATGCCCAGGCGCCGTGCCGTCTCCATCGTGCGGGCCACGGCGGTGAGTGTGTAGAAGTGGTAACTCCAGGAATTCTCGTACCACATCCCACCGGGCAGCACGGAGACATTCATCTGGTAGTAGAAACCATTCTCCGGATCCAGCAGCGCGCCGCGCACCATCTCCACGTCACCGAGTAGGCCCCCCAGATAGAGGAAGGCGGAGTTGTGGTAGGTCTGCCAGTTGTTTTTGCCCGCACGATGTTTGAAGATGCTCGCCGCCATGGGCTTGAACAGCCCCTCCCGGATCGTCTCATGATCTGCCGCGGACATCGCATCACTGTTGCGAATCAGGTCGTACGCCGAAGCAACGTCACGCGTCCACACCGCTTCGTTGAGACTCTGCTCAAAGACGTGACCACCACCGGCGGTGCGTGCGGGTTCGTCGCGCGTGCCCTGATTAGCACTGTGATAGGGATAACTCGTGTAGCGCTCGCCGAAACCGACCAGCACGTCACGCGCACGCTGTGCGTACTTGTCTTCACTTGTGAGCGCAAAGGCCCACGCACTGGCAGACATGTCCCGCGTCAGTGCGTAGTGGCGCTTCTGATAGATCACCTGGTCGTAGGGATAACCCGAATACACCCGTTCGCACGTCGGACAACGATGGTGTGTGTCATCGACCGTCTGTAGGGCGATCTGACAGATATCGCACTGATACCACTGATTGTGTTGCCCACCCTCCGGCGGAAAGTTGACGTCCCGCGTGAGAGCGGCATCGGCGGCACGCACAGAACGGGCAACCGCGTCATACGCCGCACCCGATCCTTCCTGCCAGGCAGCACGCAGTCGTTTCAGTTCCTCGGGCGAACAGGCCACCAGAGGCCACACAGACAGATCGGGTAGTGAAATGGACGTGGGATCGGGTGCTACGAGGGGGTGATCGTTCATTGAATCAAGATTTCCTTTGGGCGAACAGCTCAATTGCACAAGCGCCAGCACCAGCAGCACTGACCTGAGTCGGTGATGGTCGATGCAGGTGCCGAAGTATCGGGCCACGATCCCATGAGCAGGGATGTTACCCAACGCGACCGCCGAGAGTCGACAGATCGAAGTCACGAGCGGCATGGAAGCAAGCGATGATGTTCTCCACCGGCGTGTCAGGTTGAATCACATTCGACGGAAAGACAACGAGGCCGCCGTCGTAGCCACAAGTACGGATCAGCTCCTCTACTTCCTGCCGCACCTCAACCACCGTTCCGAAAGGCAGCGTGCGTTGCAGCGAGATGCCACCGTGTAAGGCGATCCGATCTCCCCACTGGCGTTTGATCGCCGCCGGATCGACGCATTCGGGTTGCAGCGGATTCACCACGTCGAACCCCATGTCGACGAAATCCTGCATCAGGTCCGTCACATCCCCGTCTGAGTGGATGTAGAGCAGGATGTCCGGATTCTCTGCCCGACAGGCGTCGAGCAGTGCCTGCAGGCGGGGTCGATCGACGGCACGCCACGTGTCGGGGCCCATGATGATGCGATCCTGCATGGCAATGTCACCGGTGATCGTGATCATGTCGACACCACCCCGTGTCATGCGCACGGCGATCTCCGTGTAGAGAGCATAGAGCTTGTCGTACAGAGCCTCTAGCATGTCGCGGTTGATCAGATAGTCGGCGAGCACATTGTCCATGCCACGCAGCATCCACGCCATCTTATACGGATTGGGAATGCCGCCGCTGACGAATTTCTCCTGTCTCTTGAGTGCCGAAACTTTGTTGGCATAGGCGGCGTCATGGCGAATGTTGTCGATCGTTGGCAGCGGACAGTTTACGATGTCGGCAACGGTCTGTGCCTGCGTCAGAGGCCCATCGATCCATTCCTCGTACCAGCCATCGGCACCAATCCGGTGGCGCACACCCCAGCCGTCTTCATGTGTGTCGGCATCGATCCACACGGCGCGTTGGCCATTCTTCGTACCCGGCCGCGGCGTGCAGCGCGCTTTCCACTCGGGAAATTGCAGACCAATGCCACAGCTTGCCCAGCCCTCAACACCGAGTTCGGCCAGCACCTCATCCCAATCATGGGTGTGGTAGTGCTCCATCAGCATGCGCATCACTTCCTTGTGAAACCAGCCATCCGTCGGGGTACGATCAGGAAGTTGTCGGTGCAGGGCGGCGAGAATGCGTTCGCGGGGTGTCATGGGTCCTCCCTTTCGCTTGGCCAGGTGAGACCATCGAAGGAGCGTCGGTTTATGATCAGCGCCAGTTGAGACCAGCAGCGCACAAGGTTACAGTATACCCAGTTCCACCCTCATTTTGACCCCCCACAGATTGAGTTGCCTGTTTGCCACCACGCGTTGATCTGACTCAAGGCAATCTCACCCTCGCCCTGTTGCGTCTCGCCGGTCCCATGACGATCGGCATCTTCTCCGTCTTCATGTTCAATCTCGCCGACACGCTTTTTGTGTCGCGCCTGGGCACCCAGCAGTTGGCGGCCATGTCCTTCACCTTCCCCGTCGCCATGGTGTTGATGGGTGTCTCCTTTGCGCTGAGTACGGGCACTGCCTCCGTCGTCTCCCGCGCCATCGGCCGTGGCGACGAAACGATGGTGAAACGCCTCGCCTCCGACTCGCTGTCCTTGTCATTCCTGACGGTGACTCTCGTGACCGTCGCCGGCATGTTGACGATTGATCCACTGTTCACGGCCCTCGGCGCCGGTCCTGACGTGCTGCCACTCATCCGCGATTACATGCTGATCTGGTATCCAGGGGTCGCTTGCCTCGTGATCCCCATCGTCGCCAACGCCTCCATCCGCGCCGGAGGCGACACGAAGTTTCCCGCGACGATGATGGTGGGCGCCATGCTCACGAATCTGGCCCTCGATCCGATCTTCATCTTCGGCTGGTTTGGTGTACCGCGCATGGAACTGCAGGGCGCCGCCGTGGCCACCATCATCGCCCGCGCCCTGACCATGGTCGCATCCCTGGCGATTCTCCATTTCCGCGATCGCCTCCTCGACTTTCGCACACCGAGTCTGAGCCAGGTCCTCGAATCGTGGCGGCAAATCAGCAGCATCGCCATCCCCGTCGCCGCCACCAACATCATGCAGCCCATCGCCATGGCTGTCGTCACAAGACTGATCGCCGACTACGGCCCCGCCGCTGTTGCCGCCTGGGGTGCCGGAGAGCGTGTCTCTGCCTTTGTCATGGTCCCCGTCTTTGCCGTCTGCTCCGGACTGGTCCCCATCGTCGGACAGAACTGGGGCGCCGGCGAATACGATCGTGTGCGCAAAGTTCGCAACATGGGGTTTCTCTTCGCCTTTGGCTGGGGAATTCTGATGATGGGCCTCATCTGGCTCAGCAGTGCCCACATCGCCACCATCTTCGGCACCGATCCCGAACTCACACGGGAACTGGTGCAGTATCTGTGGATCATGCCCATCGGCTACGCGTTGTATGGCGTGTTGAATGTGAGCGAAGAAACTCTGAACGCCGTCGGTCGCCCCATGCTGGCCGCGGGTCAGACCGTCATTCACATGTTCGCCCTCTACGCGCCGCTGGCGCTGGCCGGCGCCTGGTGGGGACAGATGACGGGACTGTTGTGGGGCGTCGCCGTCGCCAATGCCCTGGGCGGATTGATCGCCTATGGCCTGTCTGTGGCTGCTTGTTCACGGCAGGTAACCGTGTCACCACCGGCAGACCTCGCCGCCACCTGAACGATGCCTACCGATTCGCCAGCACGTACTCCGCCACATCCGCTACCGGTGCCACCCACACATCTTCGCTGGCGAGTTTGCACAACGCCGCGAGCGACTCCTCGAGCACACCCTGGCGTTTCTCCACACACATATCGTGCCCTGCCAGCAGCAGCCACGCGCCGCGCTCCCGCGTGACATCCAGGTAAGGCGTCAGCTGCTCGAAGCTCTTCTCATCCATGTCCACACCGAAGGCCGCTGACAGGTCGCCCACTTGTGGATCGACAGGGCCCTCACTTTTGAACAACCGCCCACAGACGAAACGCTTCGCCACACCGGGAACGTACGTTCGTGCTTGTTGTCCTCGTCCCACAAGCGTGTTGCCACAGGGATAGGCGAAACTGCGTGGCGTCACACCGAGCAGACTTTCGAGAGATTGTGTCGCGGCATCGATATCTGCCTCCATCTGCTTCAACGTCCAATCTTCCGTGCGACGCTCCGGCGGAATCCAGTTGAAGTTGGCACTGCACGGATGACTCGTCGTGTGATTGCCCATCTCGTGGCCTGCCTCGGCTGCCTTGCGCCATTCGGCCTGTCGCTCCTGCACGGGACCAGGCAGCACGTAGAACGTCGCTTTCACATCGTGGGCATCTAGCAGATCGATTCCACCATCCAGACACGTCGCCCGCGCATCATCAAAGGACATGGACAGGGCAAAACGTTTGCCCTCGGGCCAAGGGAAACTCATCGTCATGTTGCGATCCTCATCTTGGTTCAGCCGTCATTATTGCAGTTTTCATATTGCATGTGTTCCAATCCCTCTAGCGTGGTTCGAGGCGAGGCCACTCGATTTCCACACCCTGCGACACAAGCACCGACTGGAATCCCTTGAGCTTTTCGGCTGAGTTGCGCACACCACGAGGAGATTCACCCGTCTTCAAGCAGTGTGCCGCCAGCGCACCCGCCGCTTCACCAATCCCCCACTCCACCGGATGCAAACGATAGCAGCCATTGGTGATGTGCGTGACGCCGAGGTTTTTGCTCGCCGGCAGCAGATTTTCCAGGCGTTGTGGAATCAGTGCGCCAAGCGGAATCTGGAAAGGCAGGGAACTCACATCGATGTAGTTGTCGCCGCCCGAAGAGGGATGCAGGTCGATGCGGTAACTACCCAGCCCGACACTGTCGTGGAAAATTTCCGCCCGCACATCTTCTCGTCCCAGACCGGTCGCTGCCATACGCGCATCCGTCCCCACATGCTCCTCTACCACCGTGAACTCCGCCTTGATGCGACGTGACTCGCGGATGTAGGGATACTTCGCCAACCCATCTTCCGTGTCGACGATGTCCTTGCGTAGTCGCAACCCCGGCCAACCGACACCCCCATCGGGACGGGGTGCCTCCGTCTGCAACCAGTAGAGCCACGACAGACTCAACTGCTTGCCACCCTCCAGATGTTTCACCGCTTCCGCCTCATCCACATCATGCAGATTCCCCAACCAGTAGTCGATCTGCGGCCAGTTCACCAGACACACACTGCGCAGGGGTGCTCCTGCCGGTGGCGTGTCGAAGTTATCCGCCGCCAGGATGCGTCGATACGTCCAGAAACTGAAGTCGGTCGTCGACTCCAGGGGATCAAAGGGTTTCTCGATTGGCTCACACGTGTGCGGAAAGGAATAGGGCCACGCCAGCAACTTGCCCGGCCAGGCGGGTGTGAGTTCCGGTTCGTAGTCACGCCAGAAACTGTACATCGCCGGCTGGTCGATCGTGTGATCCTCACCGGGGACGTGCTCTACCGCAAAACAACATGTGAAGGATTGATGGTTGTCCGGTTGCGCTTCAGCCGGTGCGTGCATCTCACCCGTATCCGACTGCGACTCGAATCCCGTGACGTATTCAGTCCTCGTCAGTGGCAGCAGATCTCCCATCTCCGTCGCATCGATCACGTAGGGTGCATGCAGCACCACCTCGTCGCCAGACTTGCGCCGCACGGTAACGGCGCGCACGCGATCCCCGTCCACATCGGCGCCAACCGCTTTCGTATCAAGCCAGATCTCTACCTGACCGCTGCTGGTGTAAGGCGCCAGCATAGCCTGCAGAACTGCCAAGGCCGCTTTCGGCTCATGGCAGAGTCTGGAGACCGAGCCATTGCCTGGATTCAACTGCACCCGCGACCGTGCTGCTGCCGTCAGCGGATAGTGATCGCGATAGTAGGAGCGAATGCCCTCACGGAAGGCGCGATACGAGCGCGAGGAGCCAAACTGCTCGATCCATCGACCCTCATCCGGTGGCACCGCCTGTTGGGTCAGCTGCCCACCGATCCAGTCCGTCTCTTCCGTCATGATCACGGTGGCGCCACCCCGCGCGGCAGCCAGTGCGGCGGCGCAACCACCGACGCCACCACCGATGATGACCACCTGTGCCTGGCGCTCCTGTTCCTTGGGCGTGTCCTGCGTCATGCCGTGTGATCCTGTGATCTTCAGTGAGGGTTGCGTCTGCGAGGGCCCCAGGACATCTGCCGAGGCGCTCTGCCCGGGCACGCGATGGACCCTCCATCATCGGACTTCCCTCGAGCATCGTCCAGTCGGACCTACACGGGCCCTGCGAATGTCCCATGCCCTGCACGAGCAGATTGAGGCGATCCTCGCCGAGGGCCAAGAGCAGCAGCGTCAGGCGCGAGCCAGTGGAGGGTTGACACCTACTGGCATGTAGGTGGCGCCTTGTTGCACCACATTGGCGACCAACCCCGCGCGGAATGCGGCGCGGACATTGCTCTTAACTTGAGGAAAAACAAGGAGTTATCCGTTAAATTACTCTGGGATCTACTTCGTTTTCGGCGCGCCGTACCAATTGTCGCGACGTACCGACAATTGACCTTACTGCCTGCAGCGCGCCAACGAAGAGAGCGGGTCCGTTCACCCGCTTCAACAAGCCGTGGCCGCCCAGCTTCTGATGAGCTGGTCCTCGACCTTGGCTTTCACACGAGCACGAGCACAGCGTCTTCGCCTGCGAGGCATTGACTGTCCGGAGTTACGAACCCTCGGAACGAGTAACCGCGGTCCAGGGAGCCCGGAACCGCGGTTTTCTCTTGTCAGCCTGTGAGGCCGGGCCTTTGGGCTGGACCTTAGCTGCGCTTCTTGCCCTTGCTGTCCAGGCCCTGCTCGGCGAAGTGAGCGATGCGCTCTGCCTTCTTGCGCCGGCGGATGCTCTTCTGCAGATCGAGCTTCTTCTGCACGGAGGGCTTGGTGTAGAAGCGCTTGCGCTTGATGTCGCGCAGCAGCCCAGTGCGTTTAAGCTTGGACGAGAAGCGCCGGAGGGCGCGCTCAAAGGGCTCGCCGTCGGAGAGTTCAACGCTGAAATTGACGGACATGCTTGTTGCAGACTCCTGAAATTCGGTGGGCAGCGCTTCGACAGCGCCACTTTCATTGAGTTTGTTGAAGTTAGCCGCCCGCCCAAGAAGGGGCAAGGACGTGAGTTCAAGTCGCACTCGCCCAAGGCCCCAGATTTCGCTGACTCCAACAACGGCCTCAGCGGCAGGCTGCGCTTCATGGATGAGGAAACGCTGGTCTTCTCTCTGAAGACGCATTGGGCCGATGGTACCTGCCAGCTGGTGCTGTCGCCGGATACGTACAGGGGTTGGAAGTGTGCGAGCAGACGTTCTCCCACTTCTCCGGTGGATTCGCTCAGGCGCCCGCAAGCACATCGACCGCTTGCTCGACCCCTCCTTAAAAACTTGCCCCCATCTCCACATAGGCAAACCCAAACCGCTCCGCTTCACCACGAACGAAGAGACTCACCTCTCGAATCTGCGTCGCCAGACGGCCCCGACCCGCATCCCCGAGTTGCTCTATCCACAGATGCCCCGTCCGTCCGGGGCCTGCCGGCCGTCGCATAGGGAAAGAACGCTGCCGCATCCGCGCCGGAACCCTCGACTGTCGCATCCCCTTCAAAGCTCACTTCGGCCAACTTCAGAAGATCCCGTAACGCATCGACGGAAGCCCATCCTATACTCAGACGCGCCGCCAGCGATCGTGCGACCGTCGACTTCCCGACACGCGCCGGTCCACCGATGAGATAGAAAGTGGGTTCGACTGTGACTGTCATCCTGGTCCGCCCTCACTCACACATTCAGCTGCTGCACTCGACTCTCCAGCTTCGCAGAATACAACAACTCCTGCGTATGATAGAGATCGTCGTCTACGTGCACGGGATCCTCTTCGCTGAAATCGCCACCCCAGCGCATCACGGGATCGGTGCGAATATCCTCGATGAAGCCCAGCACACTCTCAGGTAGCTCGGCGTGATTGCCCTTACGCAGCTGCTTGGAGTTATAGAAGTCGGTCCCATCCATGAGATTCAGGTCGATAGCGTGGCCCACGTGGTGACAACTCTTCGACGCGGGTCGTACGATCGCACCTCGGATCTGATTCTCAAGATTTCGCAGGGATGAAGTGGCCCAGATCTTCAAGCCGCGAGCTTGGGCGAAGCTGGCAAGCTTTTCAAGGTGAGGGACGAAGTCCTCATCGACACGAACGGTCTCGCCTACAAAACATTCGTGGTGAAAGACGACGGACTTGAACCGTGGACGGAAGTCGTCCACGGGCAGCACCGGTGCCGACAACTCATCCGCATCTGGAATGCGCTGCACAAAGTCACCGTGCACATAACCGACGCTGCCATCGTCGAGCTTGATGCGCAGGAAGCGTACCTCCTCGAGGATGGTGAATTCCTGGTCATGGGACAGCACGCCGATCTTGTCGCCATTGGGCTTGACGCGAAGATTCAGCCCCTCAGTTGGTTTGACCTTGCCTCGCTCCATCGAACTAGCCCCTCGGCTCCTGACTCAAGCCCGTGGCGTTAGACCGGGCCTTTTCCACATCCGCCTGACCCGCAGACCGAATCTTCTGGATCTTTTCAACACCGCGGGAGCCGAAGTAGAAACCATAGATCGTGAGCATGATGGTCGTGAAGAACGGCTCCCACGTTTCGAGGGCCGCCAGCTGGCTCTTGTTGAGGTCGGAGTCGAAGACGCTATAGAAGGCGAGGATGGTGACGACGACGGTCATGAAAATGAGAGACATGGGCCGAATGTTCTTGGACAGAACGGAGTCACTCTTCATGTCGAGCTTGAGCCGTTGTGTGAGCTCCGCTTCCAGATTTTGCTCATGCTCAGCCTGCTGACGGTCCAAGTCGTTGAGCAGTTGCTGTACCTTCAACTCGTACGCCGTCTGGATCTTGAGCTTCTGATTCTTGGTCAGCGCAATCTCCTCGTCACTGGTCACGACGTCGTCGATGACTTTGGCCACCGTGGAAGCCAAGTCGACACCGACGGCACTGAAAAGTCTGCTATACCAGGCCATGGATGCGTCTCCCTTTTGAGTTTTGTTGTTCGCGAAGGATAGGATAGTCGAGACGGTCCGCCGAACCTCCGGCCTTCTGTCGCTGGAATCGTCGTACGAGCGGTGAGCCCGGTCAATTCCTGCGATACGACTTCAGGAGAGTTGCTGCGAGCCAGGTCCGAGAAGACTAGCTAATTCAGACAAGGACTTCACCTCGATGTCTGGAACGGGATCATCCTCTGTCAGTGTCTGCTCGAATCGATTCAGCCAGACTGAGTGTAGCCCCGCAGCATTTGCACCTCCTACGTCGGTCCTCACATTGTCGCCGATATGCCAGACATCCTCAGCGTCGAGATTCAACTCGGACAGGGCGAACTCAAAGACAGCGGGGTCTGCTTGGCTTGGCCGACTTCTCCCGAAACCACGATCGCGTCAAACCACGACTCGATCCCCAGAACCTCAATCTTGAATCGTTGCAGATCGGAGGGTCCATTCGTAATCACCGCGAGGGGGACCTTGCCGATGAAGGGAGAAGAGCTCGACGCCACGTCTCCCGACTCACCGTCTTCGCATCGGTCTTACCGATCGTCCAGTCAGGCTCTACCTCGGCCCAGATCTCCGCGAAGCTTTCCGTGTTTGCCTGCAGCAACGCCTTCCATTCAATCGAGGCGAAGCACTCGGCCAGCTCTACACATGTGTCGCGTATGACATCACCTGTGCCGCTGTTATCCAGAAGGGTGGAATCCAGGTCAAAGAGCACGGCGCGACCCTGCGTCATGGTACCTTCATCAGGTCACCGTCCCCCGTCAGCTGTCCCGCCAACACCCATGACAGATTGAACCGTGCCACACGTCCACCACCATTGCGCTCCTCGTATTGCAGATAGATCCAACCCTCACTCGGGGTGCCAGTTCGCCCCACTGCCAGCGACGAATAGGCACTCGGTCCCTCGTCAACCAGACGTTTTACCGGCCACGTGATCCCGCCATCCAGACTCGCCCACACCGTGAGGCGCACACGCTCGTGGCTTTCTTCGTCGGCATTGCTGTAGAGGAGAATATCTCGTCCTGACACGGGTAGCCGCGTCAGTCCTGCCGCCATACCGAAGTGTCCATTGTAGTTTGCGCCGCGACCCTCTTCGCCGCGGTAAGCGGGCCCGTCGGGTAGACTGCTGTGGGCAGCATCGGTCCAGGTTGCGCCGCCGTCGCGACTCCAAGCGTGCAGGCGCTCGTGCCGCAAGGTCTCCCCTTCTGCAAAGCGGTGTTGTCTGGAACTGTAATAGATCCGGCCATCGTCAAGCTCGGTGACGCAGCCTTCCCCTGTGCCATCCACAGGAAAGGGCGTACTGGCATGCCACGTCTTGCCGTGATCATCGCTGAACACGGCCATGTTGTAGCCCGCCCCTTCTACATAGACACGCGCCGGCCGCAGCAGGCGGCCCGCGTGTGCGCCCTGCCGCAGCGTCGTCCCGACCTCTGAGAAATGCAGCGACGGCACATGACCAAGCCCATCTTCATCGAAGGCTGGCTCCTCGCCATGCCACGTGCGACCCGCATCCGTGCTGCGGTAGATCGTGCGCGGCGCCATCGAACTATCCTTTGCCGGGTGTTCCGGATGGCCAAAGAACAGAAGGTCTCCAGTCCCTTCGTCCACCATTGAGCCGCCCGCATGAATGCCCTCGCCTACGTCAATCGCTGGGCCCCAGGTGCTTCCACCATCCTCGCTGCGCCGCACGGCGAGATGTTTGGCACCCCACGTGGCGACCACCGTGCCATCGAGGGCGACGACGACATTGGGGAAGCGCTCTTCGGCAAAGATCTCCTGTAAATCCATTCTGGGATCGCCGCAGAAGGCATCGATAGAATCTGTCTGTTCAGTCACTGTCTCTTTCCTTGTCTTGCCTGTCGTGTATCTGTCCTGCCACGATCTTCACATAGGAAATGATGGTCATGCGATCATTGATCACCTTGGCGTCGCCGATTTTCACGTAGCCCATCTTCTCATACAGATAGCAATTGCCCGTCTCTTGCTGGATCGTATTCAGCTCCCAGGTCTGCACATCGTGCAGACCCTCGACAAGTCTCATCACCTGCTGACCAAAGCCTCGGCCCTGGAACTCAGGAATCACAAAGACGGGACTGATCCTGGCCCGACCCTCCTCGCGGCGCACGACACGAATGGCGCCGATGCGATCCTCATCAAGCATGATGAAGTAGTACGTCGTGGTTGGCTGCTCGAGCCGGCGGACGATGTCATCGATGGATTCCTTCGCTGGGTTTGTGTCGACGTCCTGATACTTCTCCAACAAAGGCAGAAAGGCCTCGACCTGAAGTTTGTGAATCGCTTCGGCGTCGTCGAGTCCTGCTTCTGTCAACGTGATGTGCATGAGTCGTTCAAGAAAAGGTGTCCGCTGGTAAGTCTCTGCATCTCTATTTCCTTAAGCACCGCCATCTTTCTTCCAGCGATGCCACAAATACGTACTTCCACCTTTGCTCATCTCCAGCTTGCCCGTCTCAAGCACTGCGGCAATCGCTTCGCCAGCATTGGCAATCGGCCTCGGATTGTGGCCGTTGAAAACCTCCGTTGGATTGATATCGACAAGAGACTGATATCTGTCCCTCATCTCACCCACGGAATGTTTACCTGGCATGAACAGACGGATGCCATCGGTTTGCATCCATCCCTTGGGCTGGTATCCCCCCAGCCCGCCCGGATCTGTCTGTCCATAGATCGAGTCGCCGCAGAATAGCAGCTTCTTTCGACCCAGCCGCCACAGGATCCACATTTCGCCGCCACTTTGCCCTGAAGGCAGCGCCCGCACGCCGCCCGGCAAATCCTCCTCACCGTGGGTTCGCTTCGGAGACCCGTGTGCCCGTGCAGGACTGCCCTCAGGGACCAACACAGGCGCCTTGACCTGATTGCCAAACCATTTTGCATCGCGATCATGGTTGGCGCAGGTCACTCAATTGTGAGTTTGCCCACGCCCATGTCGACCCCGCATCTGAGCTCTCCTCCTCAACTCGAAGGAATCCGCACTTCTGCAGCACCCGGGCCGACGCGCCGTTGCCTGCGGAGACACCTCCCACAATCGATGCAACGCCGGAAGCACGCGCCCAGTCAATCAGGCCACCCACCAGTTCACTTGCCAACCCCCTACCCCACTGACTCTCGGAAACCACATAGCCGACACGAAGTCGTGCGTTCGCCGTCGACGCGGTTACCGCCTCATACAACAACAGCAAAGCAACTGGTTCGCGGGTTTCACGGGAGAGTACCAGCAGTTGTATTCCCTCCTTGTCGCGGTCGCAAATCCAGTCCACGGTGCGCTCCGCTGAGAAGGGTCCCTGCCACGATGCAGGCAGATATTCCGTGACCTCCGGCGTGAGCAGTTCCCGGATGATCTCAACGAGCGAGTCATCGCCATCGGTCTGGGCATGCCAATCGGCCACACTGAGCCTCTGAGTTTCAAATGAGCAATCCTGGGATCGCACGAATTATTCCTCAGTTGTGTCCCGACGCCGCATCAAGGATCTGTCGACCCATCTGCGGTGCCAGAATGAGATCATCAACAAGATCTGCAATCGCCCATCTTGCCTTGCACTCTTCGTCATCGAACTGATGAGTCACCTTGAGATCTTGCGCAAGGCGCCAGGCCTGCTCGACGGCCCAGACGATGGGGAACGAGGATACGTCCTCCGTCGACAGTGGCCGTGTTTGTTGATACCCGAAGAGTACCTCGGCCAGTTCCCCCACCGACAAGGTCCGGCCATCGTCGATTTGATCTGCTCTCAGCCACTTGGTCCGCATCTTCACAACATCAGCCAGCTGCGGCTCAAACTTACAGTTGAAGTCAACGAAGCAGAGCTGATCACCGTCGTCGAGGACATTTGGCCCACGCACATCACCATGGGTCAGGCCAAATCGGGCAGATAGTGTTTCGGGGGTACCTCCAAGTTGAGCACGCAGGTCCCGCACGGCTTCGCCGTGGCCCCACTGCGACGCCAGGGCCTCGGCCTTCTGCAGGGTCGTCTGAACCCATTCGCCGAGGGAGCGTGTCGCGCCGGGTTGGTGATGGAAGGTAGCGAGCTCCGAGTGAATCCGACCCAGCTCCCGACCGACTCGGCGCATCAGGGCAAGAGAGGCGCTGGCACATTCTTGTCCGGGGACGAGACGCTCAATCGACACCGCCGACTCCCCGACGTCTACTGAGAGATCACCGGTCTGTGTTCGTATGAGTCCTGCAACGGCACACTGTGCTTGGCCCAGTTCCTCGACCAGCGCGACCATTTCGCGAGCACTCAAACCGCCACGGGGGAAGTTGACGCGCACAAGACCGAGGTCCTTCACCTGAAAGATTCGCTTCGAGCTTGGCCAGGGCGTGATGGTCTCTGCAGGAACGTGCCAGTGCCGACTGACGGTCTCGAAGATGGTCTCAGTCGGCGGCAACTCACTCATCGGCTTCCTTTTACTTGCTCGGCCCTGTCGCCTCCTCAGGCGCCGAAAGCTCTCTTAGGAGCGCTTGAATCACTCGTCGTGACGCTTGAGTGTATCGGGCTTGAGTTCGCCGTCGATGAATACATCAGCCAGCACCCGCGGCGCCAGCTTCTGTACATCCGGATTCGTTGTTTCTGAGTTTTCTGTCATTCCCTCAACCTGACGTTTTCTTGGTGTCACCGCGCAACCAAGACATCGATTCTGTGCTGGAGCATCAGGCCAAAGGAACGCTGATCGGGAGCATGCTCCGGCCAGGAGCATGAGTGAGCAGTGTAGATCAGATGCTCAACCTCATACTCTCTCACTATTGTCTTGCCTGCAGTTGATCCAGGTGATCACCATCGTGGATGCACATGAGCAAGAGCCAGGCGGTCAAACTCATGAGCCCATGATGCGTCCTGTCCGTTTCCTGCCCGTGATCCGCGGCAATCAGTATGGGATGCACGAACATGGCATACTTGGTCGCTGCCTCGAGGACTTCTAGCGCCACGACAGAACCCAGAAGCCTGGGCGTCCGGGCTGCATGCTTTTTCACAAGTTCGAAGGACGCATCCATGCGTGGCAAGTCGAAACCGAGTGTCGTCGCCGCTTCCTCCATCGCCCACAGCAGCCGGTCGCTATTGTGGCTGATGATCTCACCCGCCGTCCACTCCGGTTCGCCTTCTGCGCGATCCTCGCCGGGTTCGAAGGCACTCTCTGGCAGATTCTCAAGGCATTGGTGCATCTGCTGCCTGAGGTCCATGCACAGCTGCGCCAGTTCTTCTGCTGTGAAAGCGCCACTCTCTTCCAGTAGCGTAGACGTTTTCTCTGTGAAGACGCGCTGCACGATGGTGGCCATCGGGCTGCTCATTTCAGACTGTCTCAAGCTAAATTCCTGGCAACAATGGAGTGGAAGGTGTAGCCCGTTTCGCCGATGATCCGGCGATAGTCTAGCCGGAATCTCTCTCGGCCGATCTGTGCAGATCTATCCAACGCTGCGTCTGCTTGTGCTGGATCATACGAATCTAGTATTCGAGAGGCTACGACCTCGTGCCCCAAAAGGAAACGCCCCCACCGATCGAAATCGGTAGGGGCGTCCAAACTATGACACGTGGTTCAGTCGGTTGCGGACTACGAACAGTCGATGTCCGTCACGCCCTGCACGTTGCACCAGTTGCCCCAATTCCACTGAATATTGCTCTGATTGTAGAAGAGATGACAATTGTCGAACTGGGTGCACGGGCGATCGTCGCCGAAGGAGACGGCCGTCGTGTATCCGTTGATCTCACACGCCCACTGGGCGCACGTGGCGGCGTCACCGCAGCCATTCCATCCGGAACAGGCACCATGGTGGCCATAGGCTTCACCGTCTGCCGTGATTCGCACGGAGCAACCTTCATCGACTTCGCCGTTACAGTTGTTGTCAAAACCATCGCCGCAGATCTCTTCGTCCGCATGCACAGTTGCAACATCGCCGTGTCCCAAATGGGCAGACAGGGCCTTACTCGATACGCTGATCTGCTGAACGTTGTCAGGATTTCCAGGGGGGAAGTGGCACACATCCACTTTACCATTCCCTGCTGCCTTGGCCGATGGTGTCGCCGGCACGAAGACACGGGCACCGGAAGCTTCGCCACTACCGAAGGCCGTTGTCGTATGGTTCGGGTTGGCTACGAGAGCATCTGAGCCAGCCGGATCAGTTGGGGCAGCATTGACGAAGACTCCGATTTCAGCCCCGAGACTCGGGCTGCTGCTTTGGTCAAAGAAGGGACGAGTCGAGGCGGTCAAGTTCCTCCTCGATGAGTTCCTGGAAGGCAGAGAACGGTTTGGACCCCGACAACATTCGTCCATTAATGAAGAACGCCGGTGTTCCCGTCACCCCGTGTACTCGGCCCGAGGCCAGATCGGTTTCGACACCGCCGGCGTGACGCTGTGAGCCCAGACACGCTTCGAAAGCGGCCGTATCTAGCCCCAACGCGCTGGCATAGCGAGGCAGATCCTCGGGTCGCAAGGCTCGGTAGTTGATGAACAGGACATCGTGATAGTCCCAGTATCGATCCTGCTCATCGGCGCAAGCGGCTGCCTGCGCCGCCATGTTGGCGTTGTCGTGGATCGGGAGCGGGAAGTCCCTGAAAACGAGCTTCACTCGGTCGCCATACTCCTTCAGTACCTGCGCCACAGCGGGCTGTGCCCGTGCACAGAAGGGACACTCGAAGTCCGAGTATTCGACGATGACGATCGGCGCGTCGGCAGGACCCTTCGATGGCTCTGCGTCATCGACCTGCAGGATGGCACGCGGGGGCTGCAGCCGGATCTCGACCGCCGATTGCTCGCGCAGCCCCCCGAGGAAGTCGTTCCAGATGCGACGATGATCGTTGGCCACCAGGTGTTCCCGGATTCGGCCGGCCATCACCTCGATCGGTTGGCCATCCATTAGCTGCTGATTCTGGGCGTAGAAGTCGGCCACCGCACTGTCGCCGATAGCCGGCAGCACTTCGACGACTTCGCGCAGGACGAGAGAGTCACGACCGATGCCCTGACGCTCGGCTTCGGCAAGCAGCAGACTCTCGTCCACCAGAAAGTCCAGAGCACGATTGCGCGCTTCGTACAGACTTTGCCAGATCTTCGGGTCGGTCTGCCTAACGCGGGCATCGACTTGCGCCATCGTGATGCGGTCTGCCGCCACTTGTGCAGCCACATCATGGTTGTCATGCTCGGGCGTACCACAGGCAATACAGAGAAAGGCTAGGGTAATCGGAATGGAGCGTACGTCCGGCATCAGTAAATCCTGAAATGAGGAAGCGGGGAAATTCAACCTGCAGAGAGGTAAGGTCAACCCTGGTCGGAGGACGGGTTGGATTCATCGTTCAACTGAGCGGGAGGCACCACGACCGATCGAAGCGCCAGCGCCCGGAGCCGATCGGCGTTGCCCACGACGCGACCTGGCTCTAATCCCTACATCTGACTCAGAAAAAAAAGGGCGCTGCCGAAATCGGCAGCGCCCCTGGAACTCTGATACACAATCAATCCTGGTCACACATCACCAGGACATGCCTTACGGACGGACCGTCTTCTTTAGGGATTCATGCCCTTGAGAAAACTGAACAGATCACTGTCCGTGGACAGGACAAGTGTCGTGTTCGCCGCAATGATCGTCTTGTACGACTGCATGGTTCGCGTAAACTCGTAGAACTCGACGGCTTCGCGGCTCTGGTTATAGGCACTTGAGTAGACCTCCGTCGCCTTCGCGTCGGCGAGTCCGCGAATCTCCTCGACCTGGCGATACGCTTCCGACTGGATCTTGTTCAGATCGCGGACACGATTACCGCGAATGCGCGCCGCTTCGCCATTGCCCTCCGACAGAAAGCGCTCGGCGATCTGCCGACGCTCACTGATCATGCGATCATAGATCTTCGGTCGCACACTTTCGTTGTAGTTGATGCGTTTAAAGCGGATGTCGAGCAGTTCGATCCCGAAGACGAGCACCTTATCAGCCGCAGCCTCCAGAATCTCCGCTTCGACCAGGGCCCGTCCCTTCTGAATCGGCACGAGGGCACCCATGTTCAGCTCACGTTCCGCATCGGTCAGCAGCGCATCGCGCAGGGGCACACGATCCTTGGTGGTGCGGATGATCTCAATGAGCTCGTGTTTGGCGACCGCATTGCGCGTTTCACTGCCCAGGATATCGTCCAACCGCGACTGCGCACTGCGCTCGTCCCGCAGCCGCAGGAAGTACTGCAGGGGATCAGTGATGCGCCAGCGAGCGTAGAGATCGACGGAGATATACAGCTTGTCCTTCGTCGGCATATCCGAGGGGCTGCCATCCCATTCAAGCACTCGTTTGTCGATGGGATTGACGTCCTGGATGAAGGGCATCTTTGTCTTCAATCCCGCTGTCGTGACCGGCTCCCCAACAGGTTTGCCAAACTGGGTGATGATCACCTGTTCGACTTCACCCACCGTATAGAGCGAAGAAAGCGCGATGTAGGCGCCAGCGGTGAGCAAGAGGATGAGCATCATCTTACGAGGCTTCATGGCTGCTCTCCTACCTGCGTGTCGAGATTGAGGAAAGGCAGCACGCTGCGCGTTGATTCATCGATGATGATCTTCGAGCGGATACCCGGCAACACCTCCTGCAATGTCTCCACATAGATGCGGCGACGCGTCACTTCCGGTGCCTTGGTGTACTCGGCCAACAGCAGATTGAAACGAGCCACGTCACCTTCAGCTTCATTGATTCTCTTGAGGCGATAGCCGTCGGCTTCGCGAATCCGCTGATCCTTCTCGCCTTCGGCCAGGGGGATCACCTTGTTGTAGTCGCGTCGGGCTTCATTGATCAGCTTTTCCTTTTCCTGTTGCGCCTGGTTGACCTCATTGAAGGACTCCTGCACAGGTACAGGCGGGTTGATGTTCTTCAACTGAACCTGGTCGATGCTGATACCCATGACATAACGAGTCGACAGCGCCTGCATTTTCACCAGCGCTTCTGATTCGATCTCCTGCCGGCCGATGGTGATGACCTCATCCACCGTGCGGTCACCGACCACTTCTCGCATGACCGACTCCGACACGTAGCGCAGTGTCTCGCCTGGCTCACGGACCTCGAAGAGGAATTTCACCGGGTCGGAGATCCGATACTGAACCACCCACTCCACCAGCGCCGCGTTCAGGTCGCCGGTCACCATCTGCGTCTCCCTCCTGCCAGTACCGCTGCCTCTGCTCTGGAAGGGATCCATAGCTCCCGGCGTCGTGAAGCCGAATTCCTGCTTCAGTTGCCGTTTGACTGGTACGATCGTCGCTGTGTCGATACCCAGGGGCAGCCTCATGTGCAAACCGGCAGGCACCGTCTCGATGTATCTGCCAAAACGCTGCACGACGGCAACCGAGTCACTCGGTACCGTGTAGATCGCCGTCCATGCACAGACAAACAGAACGAAGAGCACAAGCGGTATGGGGATGCCGCCCGAGCCGCCGCCCAGGACACGCCGGAGCCGATCTGTGCCCTCGAGAACCAGATTCTCCATGTCCGGTGGGATTCCACCGGGTTGGTTAGGTGATGACATGGGCCGCTTCCTTCAGGCTTCGAGTCGTGTAATGCGCTGCATACGCAGTGGCAACCTGCTGCCCTGCGGTCATCGCGATGTTGGCGTGTGCCATGGGATTCATTCAGCGACGAGATCCCTTTGGGGCTCCGATGGCTGCTTGGGAGTCAGATTTCTGGCTCTTCTGCTGGTTCTTTGCCGCCTTGTCCTCCCGTTTCTTGTCCATCTTCTTCTTGTTCTTGTCCTTGTCTTTCTGACCTTTGTCACCCATCGATTGTCCTTTTCGTGATGATTCCTCACTGAAGGTCCTGTGGCGCCGAATGGCAGGCGTCTCAGACGAGTGCAGAGATTCGCGCCCCAAAACGCTGCACGGGGCTTCTGTCACATCGTCATCCTAGGAAGAAAGAGACCGACGTCGCAAACGAGGCGCCCCCCAGACCGCAGATCACCCACCAAAGTTGGGTACCTCAGGGTCGAACTTCCGACTCGTAGGTAGAGCCAACCGAAGTTCTGTATGGGGATGAATACCCTCGCCTCGAAACTGCGCCTTCACGACCTGCAAGCCGTGTTTCTCATAGAGACGGATCGCCGGATCATTGCCCCGCTTGGTGAGGGTCCATGCCTGCTCACCGAGATGCTCCATGGCTCGTGTCATCAGCTTGTGCCCGATGCCACGTCGGTGATTCGTGGCCTCTACGTAGAGCCAGGATAGGTAACCACTACATCGTCGCACCGTAGAACTCCACTTCCCGCCGGCCTTTGGCCAGATGCTCCGGATGGAGATCCTCCTTGGTGACCTTGAGCAGCTGCTGCCCGGGGAGTCTCGTATCGTCATTGGAATACTGTGGCGTCAGACGACTCAGTTCAGCGACTGCACCGGAGAAGACCATTGGCGCCACATCGACACACTCAACGTGACCATCGGACAGACTGCCATTGCTGCGCAGCACGTGGGTCAACCACTCTGCGTCGATAGTCGAGTGACTTCTGACGACCACGCTACTCATCCGCCCGAGTCCCGCGGCTCAGGATTGATTCCAGATCCGGCGGTGACCAATCATCCGATTTCAACACCTTACCATCAGCCCGGTGGATGGCTCGACCCTCCTCGTCCAGCTTGGACATGTTGCTGCGATGAACCTCGTCGAAGAGATCCTCCGCATGTTGGTGCAAGCCATGGGACACATACGTTCCGAGGACGACGTACATCAGATCAGAAAGAGCGTCCGCTACACCCATCATATCGCCCTGGGCAACAGCCTCTTTGTATTCGTCGAGTTCCTCCTGCATCAATCGCGCCCGAACGTCTGTGACATCCTTTGACAGGTTTCCCGCCGGAGTCGCCTCGATGTGACAGCTGAATTTCTCGTGGAATTCCAGAACCTGTTCGAGTTGTCTCTTCATTTCGCTTTCCTGGAGATTCTTCTCTTCACGCCCCTGACCGAGCCAAATCGAGTGCCGAGGCGCAACGTCGACAGCGCGCGCACTTCCCCAACCGAACGCATGCAACAGATCGTGTCATTACTCAACGTCCGGAAAGAAAATCTTGTAAGACTGCCCTACCTTGTAGCCCAGCCGCTGCGCAGACCTGGCGCGCGAGCCCTCTACCCTGAAACGACTCAGCCGCACTGACAGCGATCTCAACGTCCCCCGCACTGACAATCTTGCCATCCTGCACCGATTGCGTCCTCACGGCCAAACAGGAAGTAGAAGCCCGTCCCCGTGCTACAGATCAAACCTCCCGACGGTGTGTCCAACCTGTCCACAAAGACACGGCCACGTTGTAACCCTTCGGTCACTGATCGCCAAATGGGATTGAGCGACACAAAGTCGGGGCAGAGCAACTTTACCACGCCCGGTGTGGCAGTCACATCCTGAATCAAAAGCGACCCCATTTGGCAGCGGTTGCCACGATCGTGCCGAGGATGACGAAAATCGCGATGACGACGAATGGCAGACCGATGATGCGCATCTAGCTGTCGCCGTCGTCCGGCGCTAACAACGAACCCACCTCTCGCGCCACCACGATATGCGGCACATTGCGTCGGTGCCTGCTGAACCAGGTCCGCGCAGAATCGCCGGGAGCATCGCGGATCGATGCGTCCGCCCCCGCATCCAGCAGGCAACGAATCATCGCTTCGTTGCCAAACGCTGCGGCCAGATGCAGAGGGGTTTCCCCTACGAGTCGTGTATCTCGATAGTACCGGTCCGTGGCGACACCCGACTTCGCTTGCACATTCGGATTCGCCCCTGCCGCCAGCAAGAGGCGCACACAGTTGATCATTCCGTCCGCGTAAGCATGTGCTGTGCTCGCGTGAAGAGCCGTTTCCCCCGTGACAGACGAAGCGAGATTGGGGTCGGCTCCCTCAGTCAGCAACAGTTCGACTGCCTCCGGGTTGTTCTGATTAGCCGCCGCCATCAATGGTGTGTTGTCGCTATACCCCTCTCCAGTGATGTCGGCCCCTCGTTCGATCAGATACCGAACCAGATCCATGTGGCCACCGAAGATCGCCGAGTCGAGGGGCGCCGCTCCACTGCAGGGAGCACGCGCATTGATGTCGACACCCTGGTCCAAGAACGACTGCACCTTGGCGATGTCGCCATCGTGGAAGCAGGTATGCCAACAAGCATCTACGAGCCGCGCGTCATCCTTCACCATGTCCTCGGTTCCTCATTGCCTGCACCGCGCCCACTGTCTCGTCACGTTTAGTACTGCCTCAGGAACTCGTCCACCGCCTCATTGAGACTGCCACCAAACTCAGTCGATCTTCGCCACGCCAGGAAGGGCATAACCTGATTCGTTCGCGTCGCCACCGTGCGGCGAAAGAGACGACCCATCGGCCCCGTGTGCTCCACATAGGACGTCTCTTCATATCGCTTCATCGTCTCACCCACATCGTATGGCACATTTCTGTGCAGCACACTCCAGGTTTCGCCCGTCTTCTCCAGAATCAGATACTGCGCACCTGCATAGAAGTCATTCGTCGCCCCCACGGAACCACAGATCACGATCTGCCGGCCGCGCCATGACCGCAACAGTTGTGTGTGCGAGTGTCCGCCAACAAAGAGTTCCTCCCTCGTGCCTGCGTAGTTCGCATCCAGGTCCTCATCGGGAAACCAGGCGTAGGGGATGTCCCGATCATTCTGCGGATTCGCGTGATAGAACATGATCTCAGGCGCATCAGGACAGTGATAGGTCGTCGGCAGGTTGCCCATCTCCACACGTTCGGTCTCTGAAAACTGGTCTGCACCATAACGCAACGGACCAAAGCCCTCTTCCACCCAACGAGGATTCGCTCGCTCCGTCCCAAGTTCGGAGACGAATCTCTCCGTATTGCCCCGCACGATCGCTACACCCGATGCCACGACCCGGTCATAGCAGGCCCTGTCGTCCGGTCCTCCCAGGACGATGTCCCCACAGCAGACCACGTGGTCTACGTGAGCAGCACGGATATCCTGCAGCACCGCATCCAGTGCCGGCAGATTACCGTGAATGTCTACGAATGCAGCAATGCGCAATGTGCGTCCCTCTCCGTTGGTCTTTCAGTCACACAGCAGTTCCTTGAGATATGCTGGGATCGTCTTCTTCTGACTACCCGCCAACGCCTCCCCTCCGGCAACCAGATCACACGTCGCACCCACTACGTCCGCTTTCTCTTTCACGACCTTGCCGAACATAGCGTGATGCACGCCGTAGGGTGCGTCGAGACCACGGTTGTATGTCAGTAGCGTCGGCGGTGCGTCCTTGTTGATGTGGTTCAGCGGCGAGAACTCTTCCATCATGCGATACTTCGCCACAGGCAGGTCATCGAGTTCGTCGGTGTCGACATCGAAGAGCTGATCGAAGTTCGTGAATGCCTTCGAGCCAGGCATGAGGTCGCGGACAAAGCGAAGATCCACGGATGTAACCGCCTGTGTCACCGCCGCGCACGCCAAACGTGTTGACTGTCGTTCAATCGGATCCTTGGCTCGCGGCTTTGCCAGGTCCGCATGAAAAGCCAGCCAAAGCGCTAGACAGCCACCTGATGAATTGCCCGTCGCCGCGATTTTCTCTTCATCCACATTCCAATCTGCTGCCTTGTGGCGGACGAACTGCAGGGCTCTCGCTGCGTCGAGGAAGGTATCTGGCGCCGCTGGTCTGTACGTGGGTACCACGATTGAGATCCCGTAGTCGAGGACGCGCAGGACATCCTTGGGAGGAGTGGTCAGATCAGGTATGGGCCGCGGCTGAAAACCACCCGCGTGATACGACATCAACATCGGTGTCGGTGCGTCTGAGGCGGCGAGCCATACGCACATCTTGTGCCTCGCATCCTTGCCGAATTCGACGTCAATGAATGTGGGCTGCGGAGGCTTCTTACTCTTCGCCATATTCTCTCTCTTCCAGGATCTTCAGGGCGCGCCGTATCTGCTCGGCCTGTTTGGACCGCACATCTTCACTGACGCGCTGCCGGTCGGATCCATACAGTTCGTCACCCTCAAAACGAGGGAAGACGTGAACGTGATAGTGCCAGACATCCTGCCCACCGGCAGGTTCATTGTGTTGGCGCGTAGATATGCCTGGACAATCGAAGGCCTTCTTGAGTGCTCGCGCCAGCAGCTGCGTAGCGGCCTGGAAGGGCTCTGCCCATTCGGAGGGGAGTTCGTACAGATTCTCCACGTGGCCATTGGGCACGATCAACACGTGACCAGGATTCGCCGGCCATTGGTGTGACGAAACGAAAGCGGTCAGCAGGTCGGTTTGGTGTACGATATCCACCTGCTTGGTGGCAACACCATCCTTCTCTGTGCCCTGTACGACCGCGCAGAACGGACAGTCATATCCTTCCGGTGCGTGGCTAGTCATTTGGCATGATGCGTCATCACATTCTTCGCACTCGTGGCACTGATGTCACTGGTGTACCCGCCGCATTAGTTTTGAACTCCCTTTCGTTATCGATCTGCCGGTTCGGCACCTGAGCGAGGAACTCACCTTCCATGCCTGCAACACAAGACACGCTCAGCGCCTTCCTCGGCAGCGAAGCTGCCCAGAGCACACAACTCGAACCCATTCTCGGGGGTGCCAGTTCTGCGAGTCTCTATCAGTTCAGCCACGAGGGCCAGTCCTACGTGCTCCGACTCCTGGCACCGAACAGCTCGCGCGCCAGGCATCATCATGAAGTCGGTCTGACAAGCGCCGCCGGCAACCTCGGCGTCGGACCCCGCGTTCACTTCGTTGCTGCCGATGAGTCGGCGATCATCTACGATTACACGCCCGGCCGCACACTGTGTTCCGACGACGTCTGTGCCGCGCCGATCATCGAACGCTTCGCCCGTCTGCTGAGTCAGCTACATCGCGCCAAGGTCGATGTCCCAGCCGCTGTCTCACCTTTCGAACGTTTCCGCCGCTTCCGCCAGCGTGCCACCGAGGACGGTGTGCCTTTGCCAGAATCGATGACTCGCGCCATTCAGTACATGACACAGCTGGAGCAAAATCTGCCACCCACCATTGCCCGCCCGTGTCATCTCGACCTGCACGCGCAGAACATCATCCTCACGCCAGCCGGTCACTTCGTGTTGATCGATTGGGTGAATGGCGGTTTGTGCGATCCCGCATTTGATATTGCGATCCCTATCGCCTTCTTGGGCCTGCGAGACGAACAACGAGACCACTTCACTGCAACTTATCAGGAATCGGTGGGCGAAGATCTCGACCTGGGCAGGGTAGAGATGCTCATGCCGGTCCGCCCCTTTGCCGCCGCTGCCGGTAGCCTCTGCAACACGCCACTCGACATGTCACCGTCTCAGCTCGAGCAGGAAATGGCGGCGGATGACCTGTGTGATGAAGGACTCTTCTGGGTGCCGCACATGGCTCGCCCGGATTGGCCGCAGTGGAAATGGGGTCTCTTTCTGCTAAGAATGGGCCTCTCCTACCTGCCCTAGGAGCGTGTCCGGGCGACCACTCTGGTGGCCATGTCGCCGACCAGATTTCATGGTTTCTGTGCATGTACAGTGAGCCACATGGGTAGTCCCGCGCGCGTGTTAACCTGCCAATCCATCAGCTCCTTGTCATCGGCTGGCTCCTGGTACGAGTGACCCTGCCATGTACGCGAACTCACAGGAGGCGACTCACGAAGTTCGACCAGCCGCAGACCACATCGCACCAGCGGATTCAACAGGTCGGCGAGGGTCCAGTTGAATTCGATGTTGTCGCTGTCCTCTTCGTAGAGTGGACCCGTCTCCCAATACGTCTTCTTCATGGTGAGAGGTGAGCCTTCCCCATCCCATGGCCGCGTGAAGGGATGCACGTCATAGAATGCATAGTGACCTTCTGAACGAAGCACGCGATGAATCGACGCAAACACGGCGCTCGGATCAGAAATCCACACATAGAAACCATTGCTTGAAACAACCAGATCAAAGGACTCATCTTGTAATCCATGCAGATCGGCCGCATCGCTGCGATGGAAGGATATCTCAAGTCCCAACTCAGTGGCCCGCGCCCGAGCGACGTCCAGTTGTGCTTGCGAGATGTCGATGGATGTGACCTTGGCGCCGAGACCAGCGAGGGCAAAGGCGACATAGTTGTCACCGCTCCCTACGACGGCGACATCTATCTCCTTCAGATCGGGAAGGGCACCGCGTATCACTTCCAGCAGACCTCCTTCAAAGGCCAGCTCAGGCTCGGTGGTTAGACGCAGGAAGTGCTTGTCTTCTTCTCGCAGTCGGCGCCAATAGTCGGAGATCCTATCCCAGAAGTGCCGATTGGTCTCGTGTGTTTCGTTCATGCGTGCATCCAGTCCTATTGATTCCCGATGGACCCTGACGATTGACAGGTGACAAACACCGCCCATACATTCGACCTCGCTTTGAGGAAGCATCCAGTTCGCGGAAAGGGCCGTGCCCACCTCATGACAGATTGACGTCGATCCTTCGACCTTCTTTTCTGCCCGATCATGCGAACAACGGGCGCTACGCGAAAGGAAGGTTCTATGCCCTCCCTCCCAGTTCGTCCCGATCTCGACCAGTACAAGACTCAGGCCAAGGAGTTGCTCGCCGCTTGTGTAGCCGGTGATGAGCAGGCACTGGCACGTGTCGCGGATCATCGCAGTCGCAGTGAATCACCTATCCTCAGCGACACCCAACTGACGCTTGCCCGTGAACACGGCTTCGACAGCTGGCCGAAATTCAAGCGTGGTATTGAACTGACGCCTGAGCTTCGCGCCGCGCTGGATCCTGGCGACCCGGAACGTGCCCGCGAGATTCTCGCCGAGGCCCCGCAACTGGCCAATTGCATACCGTGGCCAACCCACCGACCCGACACATCCGCCATCGAGATCATCTCCACAGCCTGTGTCTGGCATCGGCCCCGCAAACACGAAGTCGCCCTGGCCCTGATTGCCGCCGGCGCTTCCTGCGACATCACCGTCGCTGCACGTGTCGGCGATATCGAGCGTGTCCGAGCTCTGCTGGACGCGGATCCTGACCAGATCGACCACCGCGATACACGTGGTCGCAGCGCCATGTATCGCGCCGGATGCGTCTACGGCAAGTTCAATGAAGGTGAAGCCGTCGTCGATCTACTCCTGGAACGAGGGGCGCTGCCTGACATTTTCGTTGCCTCCACCTTTGCCATGGCCGACAGCGTAGAGGAGTTGCTCAGCAAAGATCCGGACCTGGCAAAATCTGTCGACCCCGATGGCATGACGGCTTTGCACTGGGCCGTCCGACCCCGTCGTGGTGATGGCCCGGATGCCTCGATTCGCTTGACGAAGCTGCTTCTTGAAGCCGGTGCTGACGTGCACGCCACCGACCCCGCAGAAGATGACATGATGGCCCTTCATCATGTAGGGGAATGGGGTGCCGCCGGACCAGAACAAGCAGACTTGCTGCTGGAGTATGGCGCCGACGTGAATGCCAAGTGTGGTCTGGGTTGGACGCCTCTCGACTACGCCATCGATCGTTCCCGCGTGGACATCGCCGACTATCTGAAGTCAAAGGGTGGCAAAGAGTCGGGCGTGCGATAGCCCACAGTCGTTTGTAATCAGCAAGAGACCCTCCAGGGCGACGCCTTGGAGGGTCTTCCTGTTCTACCCATGTCGCATCCTGGTCACTCTGACCCGGCAGACTCGCCCATCTCTACGTGTCGATCTATGGATCTCATCAGCAGCGCGCAGGCCACAGCACCACACCCACCAACCACCAGAAATCCTGTCACGAAACCGTAAGCACCCAGCGCCAGGGCAGGTTCATCCAATCGGGCGACGCCGAGCAACACGGTACTCGTGGCAAAGACAGACCCCGCCGTCATCGAAATCATCGCTCCCACCTGCCAGACAGCCGACCGATCCGTAAGCTGCGAGCGCCGAACATCAAGTCGGATCGCCCCGAACAGCAGGGCAAACAGAACGAGCAGAGTCATCGCATCCGGCAGCACCGCCACAGAGCCGACCGTATCGTTGGCTGCCCAGCTTAGCTGCGCCGGCACGGCGCCGGCGAGGGCGCCAAGGAGCAGTTGTCTCTTCACGATTCAGATTCCTTCGTCATAGTGGCCAGACGGAAATGGATCTGTTCATCGCAACCCCGTCCGACCGTGTGAGATCGTTGGCCGGATGAAGGATAGATGTGATGGCCGATCTGGCGAACACCACTCCCTAGACCGTCGGTGCCCAGATCCGACTGTCACGGGCCTCGAGAAAGCCCTGGTTCGTCGCCTTCATCTTCCAGATCTCGACGGAGCGGAAGAGGGTGGGATCCCCATAGGAATAGGCGAGCAGTTCACGCGCTGCCTCGTATTCCAGGTATGTCGCCACGATCGCTTGACGTTCGTTGACGAAGACCTCCACGAGATATTTGTCGACGAAGAGGCGAATCTCCACATCCTCTTGCGGCGGCAATTCTGCCACCGCGAAGGGTGCATCCGTGTCGCCCACACGCAGCGTCCCCGTCTCCGGGCGGATCATCACCTCCAGACCGGCGTGATCTGCATCTGCGAACAGCTGCACACCGAAGCGTTTCCGTATCGCCTGTTCACGGCTGACTTCGATCCGAATCTCATACGCTTCAGACGCAAGTGTGGCGATGGGCGCTGTCGCTTCGTTGCCATGCGCCGCTTCTGGTGGTGTCACCATAAGATCCACCACCTTTTCAGGATCAGTACGCAGTGATTCCAACTCGCTGAGTGGTTTGATCCGCAGGGCGCCCGCAGAGTCGAGGCGTAACTCACGTGGCAAGGACTGCAGGGACAACGACCCCACGCCATCCAGCGTCGTCAGCCACGCCCACATGACGCGGCGACCATCTGGTGTCAGCACACTCTCCGGTGCAAAGAAGTCTCGGTACGTCGTCTGATAGATGGATTGGCCTGGACGGCGCCAATTCATGCGACCGTGTGATTCGGGTACGAAACACTCCGCTTCCGCATCCCAGTCACCCAGGTAGTATCTGCATCCCATGGGGTGAGAGATGCAAAGCAACATCCACTTGCCATCGATAGGGAAGAAATTCGGACAGGAGATGTCCTCGCCAATCGCCGCGTCTGGCATCTCGTGCTGCAGGAAGTCACCCACGACAGTCCAGTGGATCAGATCGTCAGACTTGATCAGTGGTTGCTCGCGGCCCCCGGAGATGGCGTAGTACGTATCACCAATCAGAAAACAATCTGGATCCCAATGAGCCATGTCCGCCGCTGCGCCATCCGCCGTCTTGGGCTCGACAGCGTAGGGTGTCTCCCAGGCGGACAGGTCATCGTCGCAGGCGAGGGCGATCTGATTCCAGCCAGATCCCTGGCCGTGATAGATTGCCGCCGGACGCCCCTGTTTGGTGATGAAGCCGGTGCCACTGAACATGCCGTGGCCCGTAAAGGCCGGTTGCAGCTTCGTCGTCTGCCATGTCCAGTGCAGCATATCCGGACTGGTCACGTGGGCGAACGAAAAGGATCGACCCTCTTGCCACGGATGTTGCAAGATGTAGTGCAGGTGATAGGTCCCATTGATGCAGAAGGCCGCATTGGGATCGCCGGGCGCACTCTCACCACCCGGGTGCATCAGGTGATAGTGCAGGACCCATTCATCGGCGACAGAGTCGTCTGTTGATAACGCTGCCAAGTTACGTGCTCGGTTGCTTCGATTGCGGTGTCATGGGTCTGTCCCCTCAGCTGCTGCCGTACCTCATGATCGAGGTTGGGCCTGGCGTTTCGGATCGTCGGGGAGAGGGAGAGGGGTGAATGACGTCTCCCTCTATCACGCACTCAAAAAGCAGAGGACCCAGTGACTCGAGGCAGTATCTCGAGGCACGAAAGTGAGGTATCAACCGATTATATCGAACAGTCCAAGACAAAGGAGACGTCCACCCCGACCCTCTCCCCGTCGATCCGAAACAAGAAGGGCGACCAGCCCTACTCTGACATCAACGGCGTATCATCCGTAGGCCGTGCCTCGAGCTTCTGATTCATGATCAGACGAGCGCAGGTGTTCCATCGCAGAATGGCGTCAGCATTGCCCTCAGGATGCGCCTCTTCAGCCTGCTCGAACCATTGCATCGCTTCAACGAGCAATTCATAGGCATCGAAGTTGGCACCAGGATAGGCCCGCGTCAGCCGCGCCTTCGCCTGACGCTCGTGAATGACGCCCGTGTAGTACAGACGGTCATAGTCGTTGGCCAGCCGGGGAATCAGCTCGAGGACAGCCTTGGAACTGACCTCCGTGCTAATGGCAAAAGAATCGGTCAGGGACAAAACCAGGCCGACCAGTGCGTCATGATTGTCCGGATCGATGGCGAGAATATCGTGGCAGATGCTCTGCGCCACTCGTGGTTCGTTCAACAGGCGATATCGTTCGACCCGCTCCAATGCAGCTGGAATCGCGTCGGCTTGAATCGACTTGAGCTCGAACATGTCTCTATCTCCTCCCGGGCGAAGGACGCGTCAGCGGCCCACGACCTTGTCCACTAGCTTGCGCAGAATGTCATAGTGCTCGTCGACGACTCGCTCCTTGAGCGGGATAATCGCATTGTCCGTGATCGTGATTCCTTCTGGACATACCGTCGTGCAACACTTCGTGATATTACAGTAGCCGACACCATAGTCGTCCTTGAGTTCGCCGCCTCGATCTTCCTGGTCCTGCGCATGCATCTCGAGGGCCGCGATGTAGACCAGATTCCGGGGCCCCACGAACTCCTCGTGCTTTTTGTGTTCACGCAGGACATGGCATGAGTCCTGACAAAGAAAACATTCGATGCACTTACGAAATTCCTGGACGCGGTCGGCGTCCTCCTGAAGGATTCGCCAACCATCCTCGGCGTCCTTATCGCGCGGATTAAACTTCGTAATCTTCTGCTTTGTTTCGTAATTCCATGAGACGTCTGTGACCAGATCGCGAATCGTCGGAAAAGTCTTCATCGGTTCGATGGTGATCACTTCGTCCGTGTTGAGTTCATCCATGCGGGTCATGCACATCAACTTCGGCATGCCGTTGATCTCGGCTGAGCACGAGCCACATTTCCCCGCTTTGCAGTTCCACCGCACGGCCAGATCATTTGCCTGATCGGCCTGAATGCGATGGATCACATCAAGCACGACCATACCTTCGTCGACTTCCGTTTCAAATTCCTGAAACTGCCCGCCCTCGGCGTCGCCTCGCCACAGACTGAATCGGACACCCATTACTTCGCCTCCTCATCGATAATCTGCTGCAACTCGTCTGGGATCGGGGCAAGTGGCAGTTGCTCGATCTGCATTTGGCCGTCCGTCCCCTGGCGAATGACGGTATTCACCTTGGCAAAGGCCTCGTCTTTGTCAGGATAGTCGTCGCGGAAGTGTCCACCGCGACTCTCCTTGCGTTCGATCGCCGCCAGGGTAATCGCCCGTGACACTGTAAGCAGATGTTTGAGATCTACCGATGTGTGCCAGCCAGGATTGTATTCCCGATTGCCAGGCACGGAAGCCGTCTTGGCTCGCTCCTCCAGACCGCTGACAACATCCAGCGCCTGCTGCATCTCAGACTCCTGCCGCGAGATACCGACCAGATTCTGCATCTGATCCTGTAGTTCATGTTGAATCGCGTAGGGTTGCTCCCCCTGCTCGCGCTCCAGAGGCGCCAGAGCGTCTTTTGCCAGCGCATCAATCTGCGTCTCATCGAGCTGGCCGGCTCCCTTTGATTGGGCGTAGGCGGCGGCATGTTCTCCGGCGCGTTTGCCAAACACAAGCAGGTCTGACAGCGAGTTTCCACCGAGTCGATTCGCCCCGTGGAGACCGGCAGCGCACTCCCCCGCCGCGAAAAGACCTTCCACCGTCGACATCTGCGATTCTGCATCTACGCGGATTCCACCCATCATGTAGTGCGTCGTCGGGCCCACCTCCATTGCCTCTGCCGTGATATCCACATTCGCAAGTTTGCTGAATTGGTGATACATGCTCGGTAACTTGCGTTTGATGTGTTCGGCGCCATCCTTCAGCCGTTCCTTGATCCAGGAAATGTCGAGATAGACACCGCCGTGTGGCGTCCCACGACCTTCGCGAATCTCGCGCACGATACAACGTGCCACGTGATCGCGCGTGAGCAATTCAGGAGGGCGACGCGCATCACGGTCACCGCAACAGTAGCGCCAACCTTCTTCTTCGTTGTCCGCCGTCTGATGTTTGTAGTTGTCGGGGATGTCATCGAACATGAAGCGTTTGCCTTCGCTGTTGCGCAGCACGCCACCTTCACCACGCACGCCCTCCGTGACCAGAATCCCCTGCACACTCAAGGGCCAGATCATACCCGTCGGGTGGAATTGTACGCACTCCATGTCGATCAGATCCGCGCCCGCATGATAGGCGAGCGAGTGTCCGTCACCGGTATACTCCCAACTGTTGCTCGTCACCTTGAAGGCACGACCGATGCCACCCGTCGCCAGGACGACGGCGGATGCATGGAACAGCTTGAAGCGACCACGCTCGCGTTCGTAGGCCAACGCGCCAATGACACGGTCTCCGTCCTTCAACAAGGACACGACCGTATGCTCCATGTGTACATCGATGCCCTGGTGAATACCGTGATCCTGCAATGTGCGGATCATCTCCAGCCCCGTGCGGTCACCGACATGCGCCAGGCGCGGGAATTTATGCCCACCAAAGTTGCGCTGCAGGATCCGTCCTTCCTTGGTGCGATCAAACAGAGCCCCCCAGGCCTCCAGTTCGCGCACGCGCTCCGGCGCTTCCTGGGCGTGCAGCTGAGCCATCCGGTGGTTGTTGATGTATTGGCCACCGCGCATCGTGTCAGCGAAGTGCACTTTCCAATTGTCGCGTTCGTCGACATTGGCCAGCGATGCCGCCAGACCACCCTCCGCCATCACTGTGTGGGCCTTACCCAGCAGTGACTTACACACCAGGCCGACGGACACTCCCGTCGACGCCGCCTCAATCGCTGCGCGCAGACCAGCACCACCGGCACCGATTACGAGCACATCGTGCTCTACCTTGTCGTATCCAACGCTCATTACAGGATCCTCCAATCCGTCCACACACCCATGGAGCACATCCGCACATACAGATCGGAGAAGCCCACCCAGAAGAGGGAAAACCAAGCGAAGTTCATATGTCGTCGATTCAAACAGCTGGCACATCCATAGAGCTTGTGCCGAATGGGCGCCTTTGAGATGGCGTCGATTCGGCCGCCGATCAGATGCCGGAAGGAGTGACAGCCAAAAGTGTAGGATCCAAGAAGAATGACATTGATCGTCAATACGATCGTGCCCACACCGATCCCGAAGGACTCATTCCCAGCGGCATCGGCAAACCACATCGCCTTCCACGCATCGTAGCCAAGGATGAAAATGAAGGGAATCGCCAGATACAGGAAGTAGCGATGGACGTTCTGCAGAATCAGCGGGAAGGAGTGTTCGCCCCGGTAGTCGTTACGCGGCTCGCCGACCAGACAGTTCGGTGGATCTGCCCAGAAGGCCTTGTAATAGGCGCCACGGTAGTAGTAGCACGTAAAACGAAAGCCCCCTGGAGCCCACAGAATCAGAAAGGCGGGTGAAAATGGCAGCCACATGGGCCACCATCCCGGCTTGGGCCCGAAAACCGCGTGGGCGGATTCGCCAAAAATCTCCGGCGAATAGAAGGGCGACAGATACGCGCCGTAGTGATAGTGGGCACCCTGAAAGGCGGCCCATGTTGAGTACGCGATGAAGGCGGACAGCCCGGCGAATGTGAGCAGCGGCTGTAGCCACCATGTATCCGGCCGCATCGTGGCACCGAAGCCGTCCTGTTTGAGGACGGGTAGGGGACTGGACATTAGAGTGACCTTAAGGAACGTGTGTGGAAGAGCGACAGAGCAAACCACGATAGCACCTTGCCCACGATCGGGCAAGTACCTGCAGAAGATGCTGTTAGCTCGGTTTTTCCGTTACTGAGAAATCACCGATCCCGTCTGCAGCGGATCGGCAGTGCTGGATGTCATTTCCTGAGTTGGCTGATCACATCCGCCGCCAGTCGACGCATCGACTGTGTTGCCAACTCATGCGACAGGGACCCCCACCGCATCCAGCACAGAACTTCTCCTACACCGATCTCTTGCAGCGTGCGCATGCGCTCGGTGACATAGGCCGTGTCGCCCGCCAAAACGCGACGCTCCAGCATCCCTTCCACCTCATCGGCGTCGACTGCCGGCAAATCCAGCGAGTGGAAGTCGCTCTCCTCCAGGGGCACGGGTCCCATGCCCGCCAGCGCCTTGGCCACCCGCATCGACCAAGCCGTAGAATCGCGGACAGTGTCCCTGGCCGTCTCCGCGTCATCGGCCATGTGAATCTGGCGCATCACACCCGGAGACTTCGCGCAGTCCTCGGCTTGTGCCTGCGTGATACTCCCCGCAGCCACCGCGAGCTCGAGGGTCTCCCGGTAGAGCACCAGACTGTCACGCACTTGCTCGTCGCCCCCAAGTAGCAGAATCCGGTGTCCCCTTTCCGCCACTGAACGCACACTGTCGGGATGGCCCGCTGTGATGGCGATAGGAGGATGCGGCTGTTGCAAGGGTTTTGGAAAGCTGGCCGCACCCTCCAGATCGAACAGCTCGCCGCGATGGGTCACCTGAGGCTGCGTCCACAGCTCCCGCACCAGATCCACGATCTCCCAGTGCGTGCCATGTCGAGTCTCGAAATCGGCACCCACCATGGAAAACTCGTAGGGCGAATAGCCGGCACCGAACCCGGCGATCACTCGCCCCCCGCTCAACTGGTCTACCATCGCCACCTGCTCTGCCAGGCGAACAGGATGGTGCATCGGTGTAATGTGGGCGGCAAAACCCAGGCGGATCCGTTGCGTGCGCGCAGCAATGGCCGCCGCTAGCACAGCCGGATTGCTAGACAACCCGTAGCGAGACCCATGGTGTTCGGTGAGCCAGCACGTGTCGAAGCCCAGTTCCTCCGCCAGCACCGCTTCGTTTAGCGTCTGCTGCAGCAGGTCCTGCGCCGTGAGCCCAGGTGGATGAGTCAATAGGTGAAAGGTGCCGAATCGCATAGGTCTCTCTCCTGGACGTCAGATCGTGTCAGGGTCTGCCATCACACGAAGGATTCCGAGTTGTCGTCGGGCATCACCATTTGCACCTGCCCCTTGCCAGTCACCGGCAGCCACGACCCATCTCGTGCTGGATTCTCGAATCGCGCGAACCATTCACCGAGATCCGTGCGCAGACCGTCGAGGGTATCGGTGTGGGCTTCATCCTCGACCAGATTCGTCGTCTCCCCTGGATCCCGTCGCAGATGATACAATTCGTGCGGCCCCTCCGGATAGCGGTGCACATACTTCCAGTCCGTGTCGCGGATCATGCGCACAGGACCATACTCGTCGAAGACCCTAGGATTTTCTACAACGATCGACCCATCCTGGTGCTTCCCATCCACGAGTGGGGTGGCAAAGGAGCGACCGGGGAGGTCCTGTGCAAGTGGATTGTCCATATCCAGCAACTCCAGCAGCGTCGGCAGGAAGTCGTAGTGGCTGACCAGACTTTCATTGACGACGCCTGCTGGAATTCGACCGGGACAGCGGGCCAGAAAAGGGACCTTCACAGCTTCTTCATACATGTTCATCGGATGCGTCCCGTTGCCCTTCCCCAGAATCCCATGGTGACCCATGCTGAAGCCATTGTCGCTGGTGAAGAACACGAGGGTTTCCTCAGTGATGCCCTGGGTCTCGAGTGTATCCAGTATCCGCGCGATCCCTTTATCCATCGCTGTAATCGTGGTGAAGTATCCTTGAATCGTTTCACGCCGTTGCTCTGCGGACGGATCCCAACCACCCCAGGGATGCGGTGGCAACACAGGCAGACTCGGAAAATCCTGATCAGCATAGTGCTGCCAGATCTCTGCTGGTTGCTCATGCTCGCGCCATGGCGCATGGGGAGCCGTGTAGTGGACGCTCAGACAGAATGGGTCGGCGTCGTGTGCATGGTCATTTACGAATGTCACGGCGCGGTCGGTGAAGAGGTCAGTCACATACTGCGACTGGTGTTCGAGTGCGTCGTCGTTGTCGAAGATGAAGTAGTCTGTGTAGCTGTCACCACCAAGCGAGTGGGCGCACCAGTAGTCATGGCTCTTCTGTCGTCGACCACTGTCACCCAGATGCCATTTGCCAGATAGACCACACAGATAGCCGTTGTCGGCCAACAGGTCGGTGAATGCCGTCAGCCCCGCCAGATACTCGATCGGTCGGTCCTTACCACACCAGGTGACCCCATCCTCCACGTCGATGTTTCCGGACTTGATCCAGTCGTGGATCCCATGGGAGGACGGTATCTGACCGGTCAGAAAACTCGCTCGTGCAGGCGAGCAGACCGGTGAGGCGCAGAAACAGTTGGAGAATCGCATGCCCTCAGCAGCCAACCGATCCAGCGCCGGCGTGTATAGTTCCGCAGTGCCCGCACAACCCATTGCCCACGGACCCTGATCGTCGGACATGATGATGAGGACGTTGGGCTTTTTCTTCGACTTTGCCATTCAGGACCTCCTCAGCCCGCCTGTGCACACGCAGAAAGGAATTCGGTATTTGCGGCACTGAAACCCAGTTGCGTTTCTGCCTCGCGGATAGCGAGTTCCGTCGCCATCAGTTCGTTCACTGTGTCCGGATACTCCACACCCATCGTCGCATCACGCAGAAGGATGAGGTTGTAGCCTCGTGCCGCCATTGCCCGCATCCCATAGTTGCGGCCCAGAATGCACCAGTTGGTTGCAAACCCTGCGTAGATCAGATGCACGATGCCACGCTTCTCGCAAAGCTCGTGCAATTGGTCGCCTGTCTCCAACAGTTCTTCGTTATCACGCACATCGATCAGTGGCGACATGCCGATCTCCACATCCGGGACACCCGGTGGCTGCGCCCGTGGACCTCGGAACGCCTCGTCCGCGCCCTGCCGTGCGCGAAACTGCGCCGGCGGCCATGTCGGTGGTTGACCGGAATCAACAGGACGATGCCGTGCCATATGCTCGGGATAGGAGGGCGTCACTCGCGGGCTTGGTGCGTGAATGATCGTCAGAGCCGCCGCACGTGACGCCTCAAGGACCGGCACCACCGCCTCACGCATGATCTGTTCGGCTCGTTCCAGCCAACTGAGGATGAAGTGGTTGTCCCATGTGTCGACAAGCACAAGCGCCGTCTGTTTGATCGGCAGCGACATCTTCGTTTCCCGACGGATGAAGTGTTCCTCTCGATACGGGAGTCCCTCCCTTGGAGAGTCCTGGAAGTAGCGCACCTTCAGATCCAGCGATCGCGTCATGTTCCTCTCCTGGTCTTTGCATCCAATGGCCCATCGTTGCTTTGTTTCTCACCAATGCAACCGAAAACCAGTGCAACAGGGCAAACCCCCACACGCATGAGTGCATCCACTTTGACGAAGTGACAGGGGTGCCGAGATGTAACGGAAGCGGCCGATCAAGGTCTTACTCCCTGTACTTCCGCCTCGTTCTGTCCAACAACCTGGGAAACCATGGGCAAGCAGAGCAAACGACGATCAAGACCAAGGCACCGCGGCACCCAGGCGCGGGCCAATGCCGATCTCGATACCCACATCGCTTCCCTCGGACTGAAAACCGTCGGTGAGTATCAGCGTTGGTGTCGGAATCATGGGTTTACGGGGGCCCTGACAAAAGATTGGCGCGAGCGTCGGCAGGAAAGAGACGCCGCCAGTCGCGATACCGTCGCCGGCAACACTCAGGCGCTCCTCAAAGAGCACGTTGAAGCCATGGGTCTTGGTGACACTCAGACCTACCAACAGTGGTGCCGCGATCATGACATGAGCGACGCCCTGCACAAGGGCAGGCGGCAGCGCCAGAAAGAGATCGAGTTATCGCGTGAATTGGCCAGTCGCCAGGCCTTGCGACGCGTCCGCCGGCTCACACGTCGACCGCACGAGACGATCGAGGCGCTGTTTGCCAATCAGATCGACACAACCGATCTCAAACCCGCCTGGCTGGGTCACGTTGCCCAATTGCTTGAACAAGGCACCGACGACGGCACACGTGATGCCTTTCGACGACTGCTGCTACATGCCGAGCGCATGCGGGCCGATCTTTTCAGCCTCGATCCGGCGTTGGCTCGATTCGGCGAAGCCGCTGACAACCGCTGGATGGCTGGACTCCTGCGGATCGCTCGCCTTCACGAGCACTGGCAACGACCGCTGGAAGATTGGCGACCCCAGGGACACAGTGCGCGGCGACATTTTCCCGCCTTGCTGAGACATTTGCTCGCTCAGTATGCAGTACCAGATTTCGTCGACACCCTCTTTCTGCAACCCGACCATGAAACACCTGCCAACGCAGTCGCTTGGTTCTTGCACATGGCGACCGGTGGCAATCTTCGCGTGGCACCCGATCTGCCCATAGATCTCACCAAACGCATGGCCCACGAGACTCTGCAAGCACCGTCGCACTTCACCTTCGTCGAAGCTCTGCGTTACGGGCAAGTCATCGGCCAGGGAAGCGGAGCGCCCCTTGTTGAGGCCATCATTGCCACACGACTCGGAAGATCCTTTGAGCACGAGGAGTTCTGGTCCAGCGTCATTCACTGGTTAACGAAACATCCCATGATCGACCTGGACCTTGTTGATCCCATTGTCGAATACATCCAGCTGCAGAAGTACACCCCGCAGCAGACCGGGGATCCACAGGAACCCAACTTCTCCATGAAGAGCCGCAGCGTGAACAAATTGCTGGATCTCGTGGAGGCGTGGCAGACACGCCTGTCCCGCGAGAGTCGCATACCCGCCACACGCTGGCAACGATCGCAAATCGGTGAGCTGCAGGAAAAGACGACGGACAAGAAGGGTTTCGAACTCACGTGGAGCGTGCGCGAACTGACGACGACTTCTGAACTGGTCGCCGAAGGCCGTGCCTTGAGCCACTGTGTGCGCTCCTATGCCACCGGCTGCCGCTCCGGTCGCCACGCAGTCTTCTCCGTACAACTCGCCGTCGACGACGAACGCCCGATGCGCCTCATGACGATCGCCGTGAGTCCCAAGACAAGAGTCATCAGCCAGATGCGCGGCCGCTTCAACGCCCAGCCAACGGGCAAACAGCCGGGAGGCGCAAGGAAGCGCTCGCTCAAGGCAGACTACAGACTCGACCTGCGCGCCTCCCGCGCCGTAGTACACCGGTGGATGGAAGCCGAAGGCGTCCGACGCGGCGCCAACACCTGATTCGCCGACCCGAGCCTCTCGCCGCCCGACCCCTGCCAAGCAGACAGTTGCCCCACATCCTTAACAAGCCGACTCTATCCTTAGGACCATTAACCCGAGGGGAAGTCAGGCCATGAGCAAGCGCAGTGTCGAGAAATCCTGGGAGCTCCACGAGCGCGCGATCAAGGTCGTGCCCATGGCGACTCAGACCCACAGCAAGGCCCCACGCCAGGCCCTGCGCGAAGTGGAGCCCTGCTTCCTCGTTCGTGGCGACGGTTGTCGCGTGTGGGACGTCGACGGCAACGAGTATATCGACTTCCGCAATGGCCTTGGACCCGTCAGCCTGGGGTACGCGTATCCATCAGTAAATGAAGCCGTCGCAAGACAGTTGCAGGATGGCGTCGTCTTCAGCTATTCCCATCCTCTCGAGGTGGAAATCGCCGAACGCCTCGTCGACATCATCCCCTGTGCCGAGCGCGTGCGCTTTCTCAAGACGGGCGGTGAGGCCATGGCTGCCACCCATCGTCTAGCCCGCGGCTTCACCGGACGTGATCACATTCTCACGTGTGGTTATCACGGCTGGGTGAATAGCATGGGCAAGGGGGTACCGACGCCAACGAAGTCGACCTATACCGCTTTGCCATGGGGAAATATCGACGCCTTTCAGACCGCGATCGATGCCCAGGGCGCCGACAATATTGCCGCCATCTCCGTCGCCTGCGACTACGCTGGCGTGGAACAAGGTCATCAGTTCTTGCCCGCACTGCGCACCATGTGTGATCGGATCGGTGCCGTGCTCATTTTCGACGAAATCGTGATGGGCTTTCGATTGCGGCGCGCTGGAGCGCAGGAATACTTCGGCGTGACGCCCGATTTGGCGGTCTTCGCCAAAGGCATCTCCAATGGGGTCCCCCTGTCGACCTACCTGGGTCGTGCAGACATCATGGATGCAGTGGAGAAAGTTGTGATCAGTTCCACCTTCGGTGGTGACACACTTGGACTGGCCGCAGCCGGAGCCGTTCTCGATATCTATGAGCAGGAGGATGTGATCGGCGAATTGTGGGCTCGCGGTGAGCAACTGCACACCGGTTTCGCCGCCCTCGCCGAGTCACAAGGTGTCGAGGCCAATTTCGCCGGGCTGCCACCAGTGGGTATGCTGCAATTGCCCGACGGAGTGGATCGCCTGCAGTTCGAAGGTGCTTGCCTGAATCGTGGCGTGATCACTTTCAGTGTCTACTATCCAAGTTATTCCCATTCGGAAGCAGATATCGACGAAGCGCTTGGCGCCATGGGTGCAGCTCTGCAGCAAATAATGTCCGACCCAGCATGAGCGACGAAGCATCCGACGGTTCGACCTGGGCCACAACGGGTGGCTGGCCGGATGCCGGTTCTGCTGTCACTGCCACCGAACCAGCGCACGAGCATCAGCCGATCGGCCGTGGCCCCTTCGAGTCGACCCTCTTCGATAACGACCTCTCGCCCCTGCGCTACGTCTTCCGCGTCTGGCCCATCGCCACGGTACCGACGCTTGGTATAGCCACCATCCTGGCTCTTGCAAGCCAGCTGTTTGGCTATGAACAGCTCTTCGATCAGAAGCAGTGGGAATTCAATCTCGATTCGCCCTACTTGCTCTTTGCCGAAATCGTCGTTGGCGCGCCACTGCTGGAAACCATGCTCATGGCCCCCCTGCTGGCCTTCCTGCGCCGCTTTGTTCGGCGTCGATGGTATGTGATCTGTGCCTCTGCCTTCGTCTGGGCGATCATGCATTCCCTCAGCGTCGCCATCTGGGGGGTGTGCATCTTCTGGACCTTCGTCGTCTTCTCCGCCGCCTTCGAGGCCTGGCGACCCCGTGGGTTCTGGTACGCCTACTTCGTCACCGCCGGCATCCATGCATTGAACAATGCCCTTGCCGGTATCGGCCTGCTGCTTCCTCAGCCCTGACGCATCGCGTCAACGGGATTCGCCCTCGCTCCACGAATCGACTGCACACTCACCGCCAATAAGGCCGCCGTTACAGCGATAGAACCACCGAGGACGAAGAGCATCATCACCCAGGGACTGAGAATTGATAGGGAAGTCGGTACCTGTTTACCGGACGGACTCCGGTTCAGCCTCATCTGCTGTCATCACAGTCGGCATGCGCCACACCTTTCCTTCGCGATTGCAGAAGTAGAGATGCGACACCGAGAACTCATCGGGATTCCCGTCAGCCCAGAAACCGTAGAATCCTTCGTGTGCATTCACCGGTCGGCGTGCATAGGCGTGGTTGTTGACGGATCCTGACGTCAACCGATCGGCGAGTCGCCAACTCCAACCATCATCCTCACTGATCCACATCGCCATTTCGCCACCCGTTCCCCAGTGTTGGGGACCCGGTTCGGTGGGCGCCACGATGCGCCAGTCCTGGTCGGTGATATACAGTGATCCCATGTCGTAGTTGTGGGTCGTATCGGTCACGGGAGTCAGTTGCCACCCCTCCGGCTGCCAGCGCGCCAATGTCCATGTGCGCGGGTTGCCCATCGGTCCTGGTCGATGGTCTGCGCTGGTAATAACGAGGATGACGGGATTCCCATCGGCGTCGACACTGATGTCTTTCATGTAGACCAGCCGATTCTCGCTGGCGAAGTCAACCACTCGTGCCGGTGTGTCCGGCGCTGTCAGCGGCAGGTCTCCCTTCAGATCATGCCCTGCTGCGGTGCGCCAACTAGCGCCCAGATCGTCCGTTTCCAGATAGAACAGATCTGTCCGATTGTCCGGATGACCTTCGGGGTGGCGATTAAAAGCCGTGATGACTTTCTGCTGTGCTGATCCGCCTCCGACACCGGACAGACCACTGACACCACCTTCCGGAAGCCGCCTCGAAACCTGGTAGTGGCCCTCCATACCCGCCAGCTTCTCATCATCTGACCAGGTCACTCCGTCCTGCGAGCGACTCCAGTATAACTCCCGGACACCCGTGTATTTCGTGAACAGATGCAGGAATCCCTCGCCTGCGATCCACCAGGGTTGCGGGTAGGTCAGTTCCCCCTCCAGGACCAGTTCGAAACCATCTTCGATCGAGTGTGGCGAGCAACTCCGATAGATGAATCCTGGACGCCGCTGCCCGCGTCCCGAGACAAAGACCCAGAGATATCCATCCTCATCGAGGGCGATACTCGGATTGTCATGGGGGTCATCCACCGTCTCTTTGTCATGCACAACCAGAGGCCGACAAAGACGATGACTGCCATGATCGTAGGCGCCGATCATCGCCAGTAGATGCCGACGATGATCCCGCGCCCCGCCATATACGAAGAAGGTTTTCTCTACGACCTCATCGTAGATCGCCAGAGGACAGTGCTTGGCTGTATACGTCCCAAGCCCACCAGAGTATTTGTCACCATGAGGAGACTTCTCATCCCCCGTTGGCGCAAACTGTCCCAACGTAAACCAGATCCCATGATACCCATCCAGCCGTTCCACTTGCTCACCTCAGGGTCTCGACTTCGTGGTTCACTCAAGCCGATTAAATCGGCAGACGCGTTCCTATGATTCAGCCTTCTGCAACGACTGAATTCGACAGCGTCCCGATCCCTTCGATATCGATCACAATCTCATCCCCGGGGTGAATATCGCCGACACCTGACGGCGTGCCTGTGATGATGATATCTCCGGGCAACAGCGTGATGGCGGCACTCATGTATTCGATCAACTGTGGTACGGGGAAGATCAGATCCGATGTCGATGACGACTGCTTCACATCACCATTCACGCGGGTCGTGAGCTGAAGGTCTGATGGATCCAGGTCGGTGACGATACAGGGCCCCAGGGGCTTGAACGTGTCATACCCCTTGCAGATCAACATGCAGCCATTGGCCATTTCTTTCTTCTGGATCACGCGCTCCGAAACATCATTGGCAATCGTATAGCCCAGCACATAGTCCAGCGCATTGGCAGCGGACACGCGCCGCGCCGGCCGACCGATTACGACACCCAGCTCACCTTCAAAATGAATGACCTGACCCTCACGTGGATAGACGATGTCATCACCCTGCCCGACAATCGCCGTCGATGGCAGATGAAAGAGCATCGGCTGCTCAGGTGCCGGCAGATTGCTCTCCTCGGCGTGCTTCATGTAGTTGAGACCCACACCAATCAGTCGTGCCCCCGTGTCAATTGGTGCCAGCAACTTCACCGACGCCAGCGCCCGCTTCTCCCCCGTGGGCTGCAGTCCGTCAAAGGGTGAATCCGCCAGCAAGTCGACTGTCTCATCATCGACGAGCAACCCCCAACTGTCACCAGCCTCACCATCTCGTACCCGAACAATCCGTTGTGTTGCCATTCCGTATCTATCCTCTGTTAAGATCAGCGTCTGTTAGCTGTGGCATGTTCTCGTTTCACTCTCTGTCAGATTTCACTCACTGTCAGATTTAGCGGCTGGATAGCCCGCCCCTTCTTTTCTCTAGTCAGTTGAGTTGCAAGCGCCAGCGCCGATGGTCCACCGAGCCCGGAGTCGGCATCGGCATCGGCATCGCGCCGTCCATACCCCGCCTGCGCTACCAGAGGACTCAGAGCCCGCAGGGCTCGACAACCAGCTATCAAATCAACCGCAGTGATTCGCAACAGAACAAGGCGCGGAGCCGACGTAGGCTCGGCGGACCAACGGCGCTCGACGTCTACAACTCGACGGGCTGCCCGCTTTGTCCAGACTCATACGCAGCAACCACAACAGCCAACGTCTGCCGTGACGCGGCAGCCGTCATCGCCTCAGGCACATCCGTGTCATGATGGATGGCATCGAGGAATTCCTGCACCAGCGGTGGAAAGCCCAACTCATCACGGCCTTCTTCTTCCACTTCGACCTCTTCCCATCGACCTCGATCATGCGAGTAAATACGCAGCGGTGACTCTCCGCCGACGCGCAGCTGGCCGCGACTGCCGAAAATCTCGTCCGCCCGGATCGAACCGGCCGGGGCGCACCATCCTACTTGAATCGACGTGGTCGCACCACTGTCGTGCTCGATCAGGACCACCGCCGTATCCTCGACCTCGATATCACTGGCATGTCTTCCGATACGGGCGAAGACTCGTGTGGGCGCGCCGGCAATGTCGATCGCCTTGTACACCTGGTGATAGCCATTGTCGATGAGCGGTCCACCTCCACCGGCGCCAGATTGTGTACGCCAGTCTTGATTGATGCCGCGACCGCTGACATGGCGGGCGCTGAATCCCTCTGAACGCACGAAGAATATGTCACCGAGATCTCCCGCTTCGACTACGCGCCGTACCGCCCGATGTCCCGCCGACCACAGCTGATTGTGACTGATCGCCACCTTGCGACCGGCCGCCGTAGCGGCCGCCATGATTCGATCCGCCTCTTCCAGCGTCGTGGAGATCGGTTTTTCCAACAATACATGAGCGCCCGCCTGCAATGCAGCCATGGCCTGCTCTACGTGCAGGTCATGGGGTGTGCAGATGTGGACCAGATCGAGCTCCGCATTGGCGAGCATGGCCTCCACGTCGGTGTGGCGGTCGTCCTCGGGTACATTGTAGAGTTCGCCGAGTTCGGCGAGGCGATCTGTCGACGTGTCCGCCAAGGCGGCCAGGGTGACCCCCTTCAGAGTGTTCAGTACAGGTGCGTGGCGTCGCTCGGCGATCCCACCACATCCAATAATTCCAGCTCGTAGCATTCGTTGGTTCCCCTCAGACCCGCTCGACACCCGCTGCAGCAAAGGCGCCGGTGAGTGCATCGTAAGATGTGCGTGCCGCCGCCTCGACATCATAACCGTCCTGGCCCCATACATGTTTGCTGACCTCGAGGGTGATGAAGTCATCCCACCCCGCCGCGTCCATCGCCTTCACGTACGCAACGCTGTCCAGATCTCCCTGACCTAGCAGCAACAGATCAAAGCTGCCGTCTTCGTGTTTCCGCGCATCCGTGATATGGGTGTGTTCAGTGATCGGTAGCAGACACTCGACGGCCTCTGCTTCCTTTTCGCCCGACAGATAGAAGTGGACGACGTCGAAGTGCAAGCGAATCCGCGGGCTGCTGACGCTGTGAATCACATGCAAGGCACGCTCAGAGCGATCGACTGCAGCGCCGCAATGGGCTTCGGCAGCGAGGATAAAGCCCTCCTCTGCAGCCAATTTGTCGTAATCACCGAGGGTATTGATGATGCGATCTCGCTCTGATTCCCAGTCTGCACTCTTACCACCGATACCCATCGAAACGATGGGCGGTTCCGCCATACCCAGGTCCCGTGCCAGTTGCACACAGCGTCGCATGTGCTCGAGTCCGCGCTGATGCTGTTCCTCGTCCCTTGGCAGTAGGTGGCCCATCACCATCAACGCAGGAATACCCAGACGAAGATCAACGAGCAATTCACGCAACTGATGCCGTCTCGTGGCATCCTGCTCTTCGGGCATCGACAACACATGTTCCGGACCAACGCAAATCTCGACACCATCGAAGCCAATATCCTTCAGCATTGGAGCCGCTTCCTCCAATGGCGTATTCGGCATCGCATAGGTGCCGTAAGCAATGAGCAACGTGGAGTCCTTTAGAAAAGGTTGTAGCTGACGCCGAAAGCGGTCGTCTGCTTCAGTTGCAATTCGTCACTGGCTGTCGGGTCGTCCAGTAGCTGCAGGTTCACATTCAGATTGATGTGATCACTGAGCTTGACCGTCAGTGTCGCGTCATTGCCGATGGATCGATCCCCGACCTCATTCAGGGGCACAAAGATCTCCAGTTTGGACGTCAGCAGAATATTGTCGGCGAGTGGCCAGTTGACATCCGTCACCGATTCCAGACCGCCATCCCAGCGCAGTTTCTCGATCTTCGTCGTTGCATCGTCGTCTGAATAGCCGTTGAAGTCACGTGTCATGATCTGGCGCAGGGCAGCACCCAGGCGTGTGGATACCTGCTCGGATAGCTTGGCTGCGGCACCCGCCGATTGCGTGAAATAGGCTGGGTCGAAAAGACCCGACACGGCCGTCTTTGTCTCACCATCGTAGATGTGGCCACGAAAGGCTTGAGTCTTCAGCGTCGTCTTCACATAGGGGTCGACGACGAAATCCAGTTTCATCGTTAATGCCGACTCCACTTCGACGCGATCGACTGTTTTTCGAATGTCCTGGTCGCCGAGCTTGTTTTGGCCAAAAGCGAACTTGTAGGAAGTCGCCCAAACATTCGCCTCTGTGTCCCGCTGTGAGGTGCCATTGAAGCTAAAGCCCCAAGCAAAGGCATCATCACCTCCCGCTGCCCAGTCCTTCAGTGCCACCTGGTTGGCTGTCACATCTGCTACCAGCTGGTGTGTCCACGGTGACGCGGGCTCTGCAGCGGCCTGAGCTTCTTCTTCCTGCGCCAACAAAGTCGTTGCACACAACGACAGGCTCAACAGCAGCAAGTACCGGGCAATCAAGTTCACAGACTTTTCTCCTCAAACACTCCGCAGTGCAGCATGGATGCACCGAAGTATGGGTTCATGATGTGACCATCTCGTTGGATCCAATGACCCCCTTCGTAATCGAAGGCCATGGGACAATAGGCGAGGGCCATGCCGTCCGGCAGGGGTAGCTCTTGCACAGCTGTAGATAGTGGTTTGAGCGCCACTCGCACAGACGCCAGGTCAGGAGCGTCTGCTGCAACCTGCACCAACACCTTCAGCTCGGTGTCGCTTGCGGCTGCCATGCTCACAAATGCACGGTGAGCCTCCTCGAAGCGGTCGTGTGCCAGCGCATCTGTCGCCTGCAGATAGTGTTTCATCGGGCCATCGGCCAAATCGTCAAAGGCCGTCCCATCGTAGACGATGTCAGAGGCGGGCGGTGGAATCCGTGAAGCGGCCTCCTCTTCACTGGAACAGCCGGTCAGATTCAACATGACCAAGCAGGCGCCCAGGCTGGCTCCAGCCATGAACCTTGCTCTAACCATCAACACGGGGCGATCAGTTCGTCGTCGCATCATAGGGCCTCTGCGAAGGGGAATGTGCCTGCGTAGCCACGCGATCGTGACACGAACCAGGCCCCTTCGTGCATGGGTGTGCATTGATAGTGGCAGACCACATTCGATCGATCCATATCGTCCCGTTCCTTGGCGCCCTGGTGGGGGATATGACTCAGAAACACGACGCAGTCCCCAGCCTGGGGATACAGGATCACGTGCTCCTGCTCCTGGCACCACTGCTCAAAGGCCGGCCGGTCCATCGGTGGCGTCAGATGCGGTGGCTCTGCAAGGTGTCCCTGTTTGATGAACTTGAGGTGCCCGTCCCCCGGATTGTTGTCCTGCAGATAGTAGGTAGTATTCACACCCACTGGCTGCGTCGCCAACCGATAGGACTCGATCTTTCGTCGCTCTTCCCAGTAGCCGTAGAAATCCATGTGCCATTCCTGCAGATACGCACCGGGATTGATATGTGCCCGGTAGCTGCGCAGCTGGCACTGAGGCCCCATCATCCCCTCGAGATAGGGCCGGATACTCGGGTGGCCAACGAGAGGGGCAAAGGTTTCAGGTTCACGATCCAGCAGGCTGTCGAACCACATATTGCCCACCGAATTGAGACCCTCCTCCCATCCCATTTTTCGTGCGTGATCGACTCGGCCACGCACCTGGGCAACCTCGTCGGGCGAAAGGGCGCCTTTCACGAGCAGAAATCCATCCACTTCCAGCTGATCCAGCTTCTTATCGAGATCCGACACGTTCTTTGCGTTCCTTCCTGGCTGAAATGAAATGGGTAATATACGCCGGGCTTGGTGACTAAGCTTGCCGAACCAGACGCGCGTAGACACTGAACAGGACGACCCCTGCCGCGGTCAGCGCCGCGCCGAGCAGAAAAATAGGCTGATAGCCGACCTCGGTGATGAAGTAGCCACCGCCGCTGGCCAGGGCTGACCAGGAGAGGGCAACGGACATCATGTAAGCACCCGACATGACCGGTCGCCAGTCGGGATGCACCAGCTCCTGCTGATAGACTGTGATCGCCGGAAAGGCGATCGCCGACAGTGCCGTGACCGTCACCGCCCCGATGGAAGCCATCAGCCAATGTCCGGACAGGCCCAGCAACAGCGCGCCCAGCACGACACCCGCTGCTGACAGGGCAAAGGTTCGATCGTATCCCAGACGTGCCGAAAGGGGCGCCAGCATCAGGCCCGCCGGTGCTGCCAGCAATTGTCCTATGGCCAGAACCGACCCGATGCGGGACGTGGAGACACCAAGTTCCTGGTCCATATAGAGATTGAAGAAGCTCATCGACACGGACATGGCCGCGATGTAGAGCAACCCCACACCCACCATGGTGAGTATGGGACCGAAGGGAAACACCGTTGGATCACCAGGGACTACCGCAGGCTCAGGATGGGCTGCTGGATTGGCTGCAGCATTTGCCGATGTGTTCATTGTCGCGCCGCTGGGCAGGGTCCCTGTCCCAATCCGTTCGGGGATCTCAGCCTTTTCTTCCTGGGTCCTGAGCAAGGCGATCCATCCCGGCAGTAGCAGGCAGCCGCCTAACAACAGGGGCACCAGAAATGTGACGGGGTCGGTTTCATGCGTCTCAAGAATCGTCGCCGTCCAGATGGGAAGCACGCCCCCCGCCAATGCCCCAAGAAAACCGGCGAGGGGGACCACGGCGCCACGGGCAGCGAAAACGAAACGCCGTTCCTCTTCTCCCGTTGTTTCCATGAGGAAGGGATTCGCATTCACGATGTAGAAAGAATTGCCGAATTCGCGCAGCGCGCAGCAGGTCAACAGCCACGCCGAACGCCAGGCCACAGGAACCACGGCGGCCATCGACAGCACGATGAGACCCATCATCAGAAAGAGATATCCACCGATCATGGATCGGCGCGGCCCCAGTCTTCGCCCCATGATACCGGCTGGCAGCGAGGACACAGCGAAGGAGGCCGCGCCCGTCGCGATAAACAGGCCAATAAAAGCCTCGTCGTATCCGAGGCGAGCCAGAAACAAATTGGCCAGCAAGAAGTAGACACCGGAATAGGTGAAACCAGCGAGGGTCGCCGATAACAGAAAGCGTCGAGCATTGCCACTGAATAGCGGCCACGCCTCGACGAAGTCGCGGATCATCCGCGGGAGGGCTCGCTCATCTCTTCACGAGCTTTGGCTGAAAGTGCCGCTAGGTGGCCATCGTTCTGCATGCCTTGCTCAAGGTGCACGAGCCGTTGCTCATCAGCGGTGGCCATCATCGTTTCCCCATACATGCGATCACTCCAGAAGCGTGCAATACCGGAGATGTAGTCACGCCAAATCTGCAGATCTTCTGCGGCGAAACGCTGCGTGCAATTGATGGTGAACATGCGACGACGACCACTGCCGCCAAAGGCTGCGTGTTTCAGATTGTGGTTGAAGACGGCAATGTCACCGGGCTTGGTCACCAGCGCCTGCGCCGGTACCTGGCGGCCTTCGATGCCCCATCGGCCATCGATATCCCTCACATGCTCCTGTAACGTCTCTGCATACGTATCCTGTGCGACGTGAGACCCGGGAATCACCCGCAGGCAGCCTGTGTCCGCATCGAGCTCATCGAGATAGAACGCGATCTTGACGTATCGGTGCGACGTCTGCTTGAAGCCGTCCGAATGCCACTGGGTGTCCCCGGCATAGTAGTTGCCGTCGGAGCTGGCATAGTTGTAGTCGTCTCCCAGCAGGTCACACAGCAGACCGTTGATGCGCTCGTCGTCGAGCAGGGCACACAAGCGCGGGTGTTGATCGACAAAAGGTACGATGCAAGAGCGACGCGTTTCATCGTGCGCGGCACCATGATGTCCACCCCCACGCTCTGCCCATACTTGCTCGAAGGCATCGATGATTTCGTCGATGACGTCTGCCAGCAAGCCAGGCAGTGCCAGATAACCGAAGGTCTCGAAGAAGTGTTCTTGGGCTGGCGTGAGCAGGCGAGCCATGGTGTATCTCCGTGAGGCAAACGTGAAGTCAGTGGCTGTGTCGCGGAATTGAGTCTTGATGAAGATTCGCTTCCTGAGACGCGCAAAGGTAGGCAATCAGGGCAGTGGCGAAATGCTGCCGACACAAGCGTCTTCAGTCAAAGCGCACGCCGTTGCGATTCGTCGCATGTGCCCGTACAATGGCGCCTTCGACCCAATCGGTCACCCGTTCACCATACGTGCTCGCATACCGGAGACAATCGATGATGTCTGCCCTCTCACTAACTCCTGGCGAAGCCAGCGATGTCGGTCTCGATGCAGATCAGCTCAACGTAGCCACCGACCTGCTCGCTGGACATGTCGATGCTGGCGACTTCTCTGCAGCGAGTCTCTTCGTCGCTCGCAAGGGACGTAGTGTTCTATCTCGCGGCTTCGGCACCCTTCGGCCCGAAGCGGGTTCTGCCGCAGTCGAGGCAGATTCGATTTTTCTTCTCGCCTCGATCACCAAGCCCGTCACTGCATGTGCTTTGATGCAACTCGTCGACAAGGGACTTATCTCCCTCGACGATCCGGTTCAGCAACATCTGCCAGAATTCACCGGCTGGGATAAGGGTCAAATCACGGTGCGGCAGATCCTGTCGCATATCTCCGGGATGCCTGACATGCTGCCCGAGAACACCGAGTTGCGGCGGGCGCACCGACCCATGTCTGCCTTCGTCCAGGGCGCCTTGCATACGAATCTGCTGTACTTGCCTGGAACGGACTTCTCCTATCAGAGCAAGGGCATCCTCCTGGCAGCCGAGATCGTCGAACGCATCACGGGCCAGCGACTGCGCGATGTCGAGAAGGCGGGGATCTTTCAACCCCTGGGTATGCATCGCAGTTGCCTGGGTATCGATGATTTCGACATCAGCGACACCGTATGGGTCGGCACCTCCATGGATGAATCAAAGGACGCGCAGCACTGGGGCGCCAACAGCGCTTATTGGCGCGACTTCGGCTGCCCCTGGGGCGGAATGAATTCCACCGGCCCGGACCTGGGCGCTCTATTACAGTGTATGCTCAATGGCGGTGCCTATGGCGATCAGCGTGTCTTGTCGCAGGCCGCCGCCCGGGCGATGGTCACCAATCAGAACCCGGCCCATCTAAATGCGCCCTGGGGTGTCGGTTGGGCTCTGCGCGACTCGAAGGTCTGGGCTTTCTTCGGCGAGCAGGTCTCAGCACGCACCTTTGGCCATGTCGGTGCCACAGGCACTGTTGCCTGGGCCGACCCCGAGAGTGAGTTGATCTGCGTTTGTCTGACGAATGTGAAGATTCAGGGCGGCTCGCTGTTGCGACGTGTCAGCAATGCCGTCGCCGCTGCCGTGGTCGACTGACCCCGGATGGCGACGCTCCCAGTAAAGACCCTCGGTCGTAGTGGTATTCAAGCGACAACCCTCGGCGTCGGTGGTTATCTCGGTCTGTTACATGACGATGACGATCCCGACCACGCCATAGACGCCGCTGTCGCCGCCGTGCAGCGGGCGATCGAACTGGGTATCCGTTATTTCGATACCTCCCCCGCCTATGGGGGTGGCCTCGCCGAAAAGCACCTGGGTGCGGGCCTGGATTCACTGGATCCACAGATGCGGCAGCAGTTGACGATCTCGACGAAGGTCGGCACCCATCCGCAGCGACCACACCAATACGGAACCGATGACATCCGCTGGTGTTACCAAAACAGTCGAGAGCTGCTGGGGCCCATCGACATCGTCTTCGTCCATGATCCAACCTCGGATCAGCATATGGACACCATCCTGGGAGCAGGTGGTGCCTTCGAATATCTCGAACAACTACGGGATGCTGGTGAGATTCGTGGCATCGGTCTGGGCAATCGGACACATCGCTGGCTGCGTCGCGTCATCGACTCCACGCGGGCAGATCTCATCCTGCCATCCTACGATTATCACCCGATTCGACAGTCCGTCACCCCCTTGCTCGACCACGCCACCGCAGCGAATGTGGGTGTCGTGAATGGCTCACCCTACCAGTCCGGACTACTGGCTGGCATCGATCTGGAGCAGGCGGCTTTGAGCCGAGCCGGCGATGCCGACTTCGAGCGGGCGCGTCAGATTTATGCGTGGTGTGCAGAGCGTGAGGTAGAGGTTGGCGCCATTGCCGTGCAATATAGTCTGCGCGAAACCCGTATCGGGGCGACCCTCGTCGGCCCACGAACGGTGGACGAAGTCGAAGCGAATGTGCGCCACGCAACGACGCCGATTGCCGCTCACCTATGGGGCGAACTCGACGACTTCCTCGCCGGCCTGCAACCGTCGCCCAACCCCGGAGGCGAGGCGAAGTAGCCTACAACCCCAGATCGGCCTTGGCTTCGTCGACTTGCACGATCAGCGACGTGAGTAGCAGATCATCGTAGCCATCAAAATCGTGTTCGGCCACACGACAACGACTTGAGATGGGTACGCCTCGACGATGTAAGAATCGTTTGGCACTCTGCGGATATTTCAGCCTCACCGCCGCATCCAGCGACGCGAGGCGATGCTGCAGTTGCTCAGCCTTGGCGGGCTCATCGACGTGGTGGGCACACAACCAGGTGAATAGCTCCGGATAGTAGTTGGCAGCGATGGGCGATACACCGGCCACCCCCATCTGCAATGACGGCAACGCGGAGATCGTCGCCGCATTGAACATGCGCAGACCCGAACCAGCCACGGCTTGAATCTTTGGTTGAATTCGGTCGGGCGCCCGATCGGTGTCTTTCATGTAGACGAAACGTGCAGTCGTCGCCGCCCACTCCAACAACTGCGGCGACAGATTTCGATGAAACGGTTGCGGGCACTCATACAGACCAAGCTCAATGGAGTCTGTCGCTTCGATGAGCTGCTCCAGCGCGTTTTGTAGTGGCCCTTCGCCCGCCTCTGCCCCCACCAGCTGATTTGGCAGAATCACCACACCGTTGACACCCGTATCTGACATACGCCGGATGAACTGCGCTTGCCAGGCAACGGGACCACCAAAGGTGCCCACCGCGACGATCGGGACACGACCCGCCGTGCGTTCAACCACGCGTTGGGCCAGTTGCAGTCGCTCCTCATCGGACAATTCATACATCTCACTGGACTGACACACAGCGAACAACCCGCTCGCCCCCTGCTCGATGTAGAATTCGGTCAGCGCATCTACACCCGCCATATCCAGTGCGCCCTCGTCGTCGAAGGCGGTGAGCATGACTGGCCATAGGCCGTGATAGGGTACGTTCATCTGAGTCTCGTTTTTTTTGCTCTCATGGCTCGTACCTGGTGACTGTCGGTAGCCGCAGGTAAGTGTGCGATTTCGCATGCCCGGGCCTGGTCAGGTTGCTATGTTGTACTTCCGTAGAACGTAGGTGGTGCTGAGGCCACATCAACATCCGTGCTCAGATCCCCGTTCCTTGTGGAGACTATCGTGGCCAATCGTCCGAACATTCTCTTCTTCTTTACCGATGACCAGCGCTACGATACGATCGGCGCCCTCGGACACGCACACATTCAAACACCACACATAGACGAGATCGTCGAACGCGGTACGGTTTGCTCCGATGCCTACATCATGGGGGGAAGTTGCGGTGCCGTCTGTCAGCCCTCACGCGCCATGCTAATGACGGGTCGGAGTCTCTATCACCTGCAGCACACGGGGGGACAGATTCCCGCAGAGCACGCCCTGCTGGGCGAGACCCTGGGTGAAGCCGGCTACGACACCTTTGGCACCGGCAAATGGCACAATGGACCCAATGCCTACGCCCGCTCCTTCAGTCACGGTGCCGAGATCTTCTTCGGTGGCATGGACGATCATTGGAATGTGCCCGCCTGTGACTTTGATCCGACCGGTCTCTACGATCAGCGCTTGCCGCAGACCGTCGACTTCCACACGCAGCAGATACGACACAGAACGGCCGATCATGTGCGCGCTGGCGTGCACTCAACCGAGTTGTTCGCCGACGCGACGATCGACTTTCTGCACCGTCGCCATGCGAATGATGCCCCTTTTTTCGCCTACTTGTCTTTCATGGCGCCTCATGATCCACGCACGATGCCCGAAAAATACCTCGACATGTACCCCGCCTCAGACATGGAGCTTCCCGCCAACTTTCTCGAAGAGCATCCCTTCGACAATGGCGAGCTGAATACTCGCGACGAAGTCCTGGCAGCGCACCCGCGCACAGAGGATGAGACGCGCGCGCATCTGGCTGCCTACTACGCCATGATCAGCCATCTTGATCATCACGTGGGTCGCGTCCTGGGTGCCGTCGATGAAGCAGGATTACGTGAGGAGACGATCGTCGTGTTTGCCGGAGACAATGGCCTTGCCGTCGGTCAGCATGGTCTGTTTGGCAAACAGAGCGTCTACGATCACGCCGTCCATGTACCACTCATTTTCGCCGGGCCTGGAATCCCGGAGGGGCAGCAACGAGATGCCCTCGTCGGTCTGATCGACATCTTCCCCACCTTGTGTGATCTGTCCGATGTGGACATTCCCGACACCGTTGAAGGTTGCAGTCTGGTTCCCGTCATCGACGATGAAGAGGAGTCGGTGCGGGAAACCTTCCACTATGCCTACCGGCATCTGATGCGCGGTGTACGCGATGAGGCCGGACTCAAACTGATTGAAACCGCCACCGGCGATGCTCGCCACACGCAGCTGTTTGATCTGGCTGAGGATCCGTTGGAGACGACAGATCTGAGCCGTGTCGACGAACACGCCGATAGTCTGGCAGCACTACGCACAGCACTACAGACGGGTTGGTGTGACGAACTCGGTGATACCGAGGGTGAGCAGGGCCGGGAATTCTGGCGACAGATAGAGTGGGCTCAGTAGACGGCCCAGGGCGGGCTGCTACATCACCGGAACGCGCCCGATCAGGCCCTCGACCCCACGCGTCCACGTGCGGCACCGACAAGGGCTCCCCCGATGGCAGCAAAGGTGCGATGGTTGAGGGGGAATTCTAAGAAGACGTGCACCAGACTCAACGTGAACAGGGCGCTCACACCGATGCGATAGTCAATGGCAAACACGGCGATCGATAGGAGCCACAGACCGATGATCGTCAGCGCCCTCGGCCGCGAAATGTCCGCCCAGCCAATGACACGTGTCTTCGTAAACCAATTCAGGTAGTGGTAGGTGTAGGCGAAGGCGATAAACCGCATGACACGAGTAAAGGTCTGTGCATTCGATTCCATGCCGAAGAGCGTGATGAATTCGCGTGGGATCACTGCAAGACGGTCCATACTCAGGCGGATGTACTCGGTCACCGGGCCCGATAGGGGTAGATCGACAACGAAGAAGAAGGCTCCGCAAACGGTGAAGACAGCTACCGACAGCCAACCCGAAAGCAACCGATTCTTCAGATTGCCGTAGACGATGAAAGCCCCCGTGAAGAGATAGACATGCACGAGGCTCGGAACAAAGAGCGCGAAGAACAGGGCAATCCCATCAACGCGACAGACGATGCCGGCACAGATCAGCCCCAGGACACCGAGAGCGATTTTGTGGAAGGGTCGACGCAACCAGACCATCCCTGCCGCCGCCACGAGGGCACAGCCGGCAAACAGTCCGTCCCACACGAGCCCGACGAACGCACCCTGACCAAAGAAAAACCGCAGAGCCAGGGGCACCGTCAGCAGCAGGAGAAAAACGAAATCCCAGCGGCCCGTGGTGAAATAGTTGCGGTCATGGAGCCATGAGATCTGTGTCAGATAGTGCGCGGGACCGAGAATCGCATAGGCAAAGAGGAACAACTCAAAAGGAATGATCGCAGCGATCGCGACGGACGTCATCATCAGACCTGTGTTGAGATGATTGATCTGATTCAGCGTCATGTGCCCTCTCGATCAACCTCAACATAGAGTGCCGGAATGAAATGACCGCTGCGTGCTGTCGCGCGGGGTGCCTCTGTGTGCAGCCACGCCTCCAGCCGGGCGGGCCCCTGAGGCAGACAGAGTCCCGCTAGAATCGTGAGTCGAGTGCCCGCTGCCACCGGTGTCGACCACAGGTTGTCATCGACAGACACGAAGGCAGTACCGGCGGGGAGATCCTCCCGCCACGTAAGGTGCACATCGTATTGCGCCTCCTCTTCGACCCTAACCGCCCACACACCACGAATTCGATCGTTGCGCCAACCCTCGTCGCCGATCGTGCGCCAGTCATTCTGTGACAAGACTACCGGATTCTCATGGATCGTACCCAGAGGAATCGCCACAGGATCAAAGGTGCGGCCCCCACGCGTCGTACACACGTCCTCGAACCACATGTCATAGCGGCGGCGCATCGCCGTGACTCGATCTGGTTCCTGTGCCGCCAGATCCACACGCTCTTGGGAGTCTGCCTGTAGATCGTAGAGTTCGTCCGCCGCATCCTCTGCAGGTCGCGTCAGCTTCCAGCGTTGATCAATGACGGCGTAGTTCCGATAACGCACCGGCGCATCACCACGATGCCAATGCATGAAGACATCTCGATCGGCCCAGTCCTGCGGTTGTGTCTCCCCCGTCAGTAGCGGCACCAGCGAATGACCGTCCGTCGCCGGCCCATCCGTCGGCTTGATCAGTTCTGCCCCTGCCAGTTGGGCGAGGGTCGGCAGCACGTCGACGGTTGCTGCGACGCGATCGATGTCACGGCCCGCTGCCAGTGTTGTTGGCCAGCGCCAGAAACTTGGCGTTTGAATACCCCCTTGATACATCGACCCCTTGATCCCACGCAGACCGGCGTTGAATCGTTGTCCCTCATCGCCTGCTGATGAACCACAGGGGCCATGATCGGAGGTGAAAATAATGAGCGTCTTGTGCGCCAGACCAAGTTCATCCACATGGTCCATCACCCTGCCCACATTGTGATCGATGTTCGTCACCATACCATACAGGCGAGCGTGTGTTTCATTCACCCCCGCTCGCCGATAGGGCTCCACCCACTCGTCAGCGATCTGCAGCGGCGTGTGCGGCGCATTGAAAGCGAGATAGGCGAAGAAAGGCTGATCTGCTGTTTGGACGTTCGCATCCTCAACAGCCGTGTTCTGGGCAGCATGCGAAATGAACTCCAGGCATGCGTCGGTAAACACATCGGTGCAGTAGCCGCGACTGTCTGCCAAGGAGCCATTGCGCACCAGCACCGGATCAAAATAGCTGTCGTGCTCGCGTAAATGATTGGCTGGTACGTCCCCAGGCTGGCCGATGCCGCCCGACCGATGCACGAGGGTCTCGTCGAATCCAAGATCGTTGGGCCGTGACGGATAATTGTCACCCAGGTGCCATTTGCCAAAAGCGCCCGTTCGATAACCTGCGGCAGCCAATGTCCGTGCAATCGTCGGTTCCTGCGGATCAATGGCTGCACGACCACAGTAGGTATCGAAAGCCCGCGTGCGCAGATGCCAGCGTCCGGTGAGGATGCCGGCGCGCGCCGGTGTACACAGTGGACCCGAACAGTATCGCGTCAGTCGTGACGACTCCGCATGCATCTGATCCAGTCGGGGTGTGCTGGTGTGTGGATTGCCGTGGCAGGCGAGATCACCCCAGCCCAGATCATCGCAGATAATGAAGATGACGTTTGGCTGAGTCGTCATGGTTGTAAGTCGCCCACCGTATCGATAAGGAAGTCGTGGATGGCTCCATTGGATACGATCGTATACGTGCTCTGCCCATCCCAGTCACGACCGTGCCAATCGCTGACGCGTCCGCCTGCCTCTTCTACCAGAACCATCCCGGCGGCGAAATCCCACAATTCGTCACCCGAGCAGATCCAGGCATCGCCAGAGCCTGCGGCGACAAAGGAGAGCTCCACCGCAGTGGATCCCAAGGTGCGCGGGTAGCTGGTGACGGCAAAGCGGGACAGGGCCGCGCCATAACGTGTCCGATGTTCGGCAGCATAGCCGTGGGTCAGAAAGATCACGGCCAGAGAGGGGTCAGCCGTGGCCGCTACGTGGAGTCGCTGCTGATTGCGCCAGGCACCCAGACCGCGTTCGGCAAGATAGAGTTCCTCTGTCACGGGATGGTAGATCACACCGAGAGACAGTTGTCCGCCCAGGCGCAGCCCGATCGATACAGCGCACAGTGAAAGCCGGCGGGAAAAGTTCGTCGTGCCATCCACGGGATCGATGATCCACAGATCACCCTCCGTGTCTCCTCCAGCTTCCTCGCTCAATACACCATGACTTGAGCCGGATAACACTTCGAAGATCGCCGCTTCCGCGGCAAGATCGGTTTCCGTCACCTCACCTTTGCCGTCCTTGAGTTGAATCGTCGACGGTTGCGCATGGAAGCGCTCGCGGATCAGTTCTCCCGCAGTGAGTGCCGCTTTCACGGCCAACTGCAGATCATCTGAAGAGCCAGCAGGGAGTGCAAAAGTCATGGGGCAACTCACAGGAAGGGGCAATTCACAGGTGAATGAACAAAGACAGCATCGACGGATGCCTTGTCCAATCATGTCACCTTCTTTGCTCACCCATGTCACCGTCCCGTGGCAGATTCTCTCGCCGCGGGCATCTGCCTCAGACCAACAGGCCACGGCACGGTCGTTGCATCGATCTTTCCATGACCGCTTCTGTGCAATCAGCTGCAACCATCGGCATCGACGCCCATCTCGTTCATGTGGAGGTCGACACCGACCGTTCCCTGCCATCCTTCACGCTCGTTGGTCTACCTGATTCGGCCATAAGGGAGAGCCGCGAGCGCGTGATGGCAGCAATACGCAATGCCGGTTTTCAGTGGCCGCGGCGCCGCGTCACGGTCAATCTCGCCCCCGCCAATCTGCGCAAGGAAGGCTCTGCCTTCGATCTGGCCATCGCCATCGGCATCCTCGTCGCCTCCGAACAGATTCGTGCGGACACCTTGGCCGACTTTGCTCTGCTCGGCGAACTCTCGCTTGATGGCTCCCTGCGTCCCGTGCGCGGCCTGCTGGCCATGGCATCCGGTCTGGGTGAGCGCGGTGTCTATGCGATCATCGTGCCCAAGGCGAATGCGACGGAGGCTGCCATGGCAGCAGGGCCCGTCGTATATCCTGCCGAGTCGCTGGATGACGCCGTCGAAATCCTCGCGGGAAGTGTGCGAATTCGACCGTGCGTTGTGGATGTTGAGCAGACATTGCACGAGGACGATGCGCGCAACCCGGCCAACGTCGCCACCGATTTCCGCGATGTCGCAGGACAGCTGGCCGCCAAGCGTGCTCTGGAGGTGGCCGCCGCGGGGGGGCACAACCTGTTGCTGCTGGGTCCACCGGGGTCAGGCAAGACCATGCTCGCGCGTCGAGTACCCACCATTCTGTCGACACCGACGGTGGACGAGGCACTCGAGGTGACAAAAGTCCACTCTGTCGCAGGACTGCTGCCTGCCTCTCAACCACTGGTTCGACGCCGCCCCTTCCGTGCGCCGCACCATTCGATCTCTGATGTTACAGATCTATCAGTGGTGGTATGATACCGATGACTTTCCGTTACCTCGTCAGAATCGACCGTGACTTCTTCTTAAACGAGGTTTTGGAGACAGATATTCAGGTCAGTTTGATAGGAATGTGACTGACAGGTTTCACAGATCACCTGTCTATCAGAAGTTTTCCCTACGGCTCGAAAATGAAGTGGTATTTCTCAGCCGGTTTGTGAAATGTTTAGAATGCTTTTCGGTAGGTGACCTCAGGTTTTCTACACAAGAAAACGGGACCGAGTGATTCATTCTCCCGGTCCCGTTTGTTCTTCCATGCTGATTTATTGGACAGTATTACTCGAATAGCTTACCTGAGATTGCCCCCCTACTTCCCAGATTTTCTATCCTTCTCTTCTTTCTTCTCTACAGCCTTCTTCTTCCACTTCTTGGCCAGTCCTAGAATCGTCCGTAGTTTCGTAGCCCAGTTTTTTGGTGTTTGTTTCCTACCTGTGACAGCCGTTTCAGATTTCAGGCCTTGTCAATGTTTTCTGTTGGATTTGAAACTGGGTCTGGTGTTTTTGAGCGGACTTGTGACCGTTGTTTACGACAAAGCACAGGATGGCTGTATTCAACTCGCTATGTACCCAATTTTGATTCACAGAAAAGAGCGATTGGCTCAGCCGATCGCTCCTCTGTACGGTCTTGAGATCTCTATGTCGGCCAGGACAAGTTTCCCTGTGCCGCCTACAAGAGCGGCTACACCTTGCCCAATCCAACTTCTGCTGTCACAAGACTTCTAACAACTTACTCAGAGCTCCTCTTCTACATCCAAGAAAATACCCTTGTGAACTTTTGCAAAGAAATCCACGTAGTGACTCTCTTCATCAATTTGTTTGACATCCATAACCTCGCCCTTATTGTTCATTTTCTTGACCTGAAAAGTCACCCTTACCCGACATGTTTCCCCATACTCTGAAACGTTTGCCGTTACATCATAAAGCGAGTTCTTCGCCCATCGCGCATTTGCTCCACCGAAAAGCGCAGCAACAAATATATCTCCCCCACTCGAGACATCGACCTCCTTAGAGGCGGAAAGAAGGCCAAGGTCGGTGTTTGCATCCCTAATTATATAACCATCATCTTGAAGGACGTTTACCATCGCTTTGAGTACCGCCATCGCATCAGATGTCTCGAATGTGCGCGTTTGGAACTGGCGCATCTCCATTTGGGTCTTGACTGGCGTTCCTGTTGTCGCACAGCCACCAAACGTCAACAGGCCTGCAAGAAGAACGACTGACTCTTTGGTACGCATGATGTATTTGCCTCAGACTCGAGTTGCGTTTAGAACGTGCTGGAATGATAGGAAAACGTGTCCACGAGGTGATTTGCGTCAAATTTGATGACTACGGTTAGTGTTTTCTGCGTCGAGGCTGCAGCGCCACTATTCCTTGAGCCGCCAATTAGTAAGAGAGTGCCGTATCCCTCACTTTTCGAGTAAGATACTTCAGATGATATTTTATCATAAATCCAAGTATCTCCGCCATCTTTAGCCTTGCTCACAATATTTGGTGCTCCTAGGGCCTCAGCGACAGTCGCTTGATCCATCCCCTTGTGGATTTCCATTTGGACTACACCGACTGTCAAATTGCGCTCATTAGTTGAGTGCAGTTTTTCTTGGTGAGGAGTCGAGGCACAGCCGATGCTGGCCAAAAACACGGTGCTCACGAGTCCTATGTGCGTATACTTAAGATTCCACATACTCATTCTCATATCCCTTCAAAGGAAATGCACGCGGTGTGCATCTCCGTAACAGATTTGTGTCCATCCAGTTTCCACTGCTACTACGCTTTCGCTCCGGTTCAATCATGTTGAGTGGTTCTCAGTGACGTGTGGTGTCACGCAATTAAGACTTTGTTTTTATCGAAAAGTAGGCATAGTTACATCCCAAATCTATAGGCGACCTTAACAGCAAACCACGTCCAGCTATCATTGCCGAGGTTGTAATCTGCAGTCACGTTTGCCGAGCCAAAGTTCCAACCAATTCCAGGGGAGATTACGTAGCCGGTATCCGTGAATTCCTCCTTATCTCCAGAAAACTCAACGGTGCCAATCTTGTAAAGAAGGCCAGCATTTGCCTTGATAAATAGCCCTGGTTGATCGACGCCGTTCAGGTAGTACGCACCACCGATTGTGATTGGATAGCCGTACCACTGGATCTCGACGCCAAGAGCCTTGATTCCTCCATACGAAATAGCACCCAAATAGCTTGAGAGAAGAAGGTTATCATTAAGTGGGTGCAATCTTTGCACGTACAGTCCACCGCCACCGCCAGCCACGTCTTCAAAATCACCTAGTGGTGCGACAGATTCGATACCAATGTCCCAATCGGCTGACGCTGCAATGGGAAGTGCGAGAAGCATTACAGCGATGCTGAGTCTGCGCATGATGTGATTTTTCCCCCTTTTGTTTGATGACCCTGAAAAACTCCTGAAGTCTACGTTCGTAAAGCTTTTAGTTGCTATCCGCATTCAGCCTTCATGTCTGCGATGACAGCGCTTCTGAAGAGTGAATTTTGGGGGATGTCGTTCATTTCAAACGCATTGACTTCCCAAGAACCTCCGTTAATCCTGAACTGTAGCGAAGCATTTACCGTATCACCCAAATACGTGATGCGCCCTGTCAGATTTACATATGTATTTCCATCGGTAGCGGTGATGGCCTCCCACTTTGCGCTTCCGAAATAGCAACTGGCCAGCTGCCCTACTGTTTTGCTCGGGTAGTCGCTAAAGTTTCCCTGACGCACGATGTCAACCGTACCTGATCCGGGGCCAGACGGACTCTTATCGTCATCTCCGCATGCGGTGATCACTAGGAAGCCGACAGCGGCGACTAGGTGAAACGCAATTCTCCGATTCTTCATCCTATGCTTTCTCTTGGATAAGGAATTGAGGCCTCCTGGGGCTCAGAATGTCTCAATTCCCATAAGTTGACTGAGAAAGTGATTGGAAGTCAACAACATTTGTGTCAGAAATTATTTTTTCTCTACATATTCCGCAGGTTTTACGTCTCACCATCGCTAATATCGATGACTTGAACTCGTGGTCATCACGGCTGACGATGTGGGCAGGTGGTTGATATCAAGCACTTCGACTTCGCTACGTAGTTTCTGAACGCTTGAGCTGTCCCCAAACAAGGAAACGGGACCGAGAGATTCATTCTCCCAGCCCCGTCTGTAATTTCAGCTGACCTGTATACAGCGGTCAGTATTTCCTGTCTATCTCAGAGTGAGCCTGAGCGACTACTCCTAGTTGGAAGCTACCCTACTTCACTGACTCTTTGGACTTCGCTTCCACCTTCTCTACAACCTTCTTCTTCCGCTTCTTTCCGCTTCTGGCTTACCAATGGTATTGGTCCAGGTTGCAGTAGCCACATCGACGGTATTACCCACAGACGGAAGCTTACCATCCTGGTCGAT
>JABJJN010000090.1 GCA_018660835.1 Gemmatimonadota bacterium
CGTGCAGACAATGCTCTACTTCAAACCCGCGGGTTCGCGCGGACAGGGTTTGCACCAGGATCAGTTTTATCTGAAGGCCGATCCGGGAACGTGTATCGCTGCCTGGATGGCGCTTGATCGTTGCGACGAGGAGAATGGCTGCCTGCGGCTGGTCCCTGGTTTGGGAGAGCTGCCGTTATTGTGTACCGAACAAGCGGATACGCAGGAGTCCTTTACCGATGTCGCCGTTCCATTGCCGGCCGGAGTGGAGGCGAAACCCGCTGTGCTGAATCCTGGAGACGTGTTGTTTTTTCACGGTGCCGTCATTCACGGAAGTCTACCAAATCGCTCGACAGATCGCTTCCGGCGATCACTGATCGGTCACTACGTCGCCGGTGAAGCGGAGCGTGTCGGGGGCTTCTACAAGCCAGCCTTAAGGTTCGACGGCACAACGGTGGAGCAATTGGAGGATAGTCCTGGTGGTGGGCCTTGCGGTGTCTGGGTGGATCGCGACGGTCGCGTGGAAGTCGAAGTGGCCCGTGACTGACATCCTCATCACGGGGATCACCGGCCGCATTGGGGCGAATCTGGCGGCGACACTTGTACAAGAAGGGCACCGGTTACGGGGATTGGTCTGGGGCCGTGATCGTCGCACGAAGAAGTTGGAGGGGCTGGGCGTTGAACTCGTTGAAGGAAATCTCACCGACGCTGACCAGGTGAATGCCGCCGCATCAGGGATGCAGGTGATCTACCATCTGGGGGCAGCATTCCAGGGCGGGGGACCCTTTACCGAGCAGGATTATCTCGACATCAATGTAAAAGGCACCTTTCATGTTCTTGAGGCAGCCAAGATCCATGGGATCGAGCAGGTCGTCGTCGCCAGCACAGACGCCCTCTATGAAAAGTACATCCCTGGAGGCATGACACAGCCAATCGACGAAACAACACCTGTGCGGCCGTCGGGATGGTATGCCCTCTCCAAGGCGATGACAGAGCAGATGTGTCAGAGTTACGCCCGTTCCGAGGGTCTGCCCGTCACGATTCTGCGTTTTGCGATGGTCATGGGCGCAGGGGAGGTGATAGACTTTCCACAATTCTACCTGAGCAAGATGCGGAGCAATCCAGTGCTCGATGAATTGTGGGAGGGGCAGGAGCGTCTGTTGTTGTTAAGTGATGACGAGGGCCGTCCTTTCATGAAACATGTTGCCGATGTACGCGACATCGTGCACGGTTGTCACTGTGCGCTGGGGAAGCAGCGGTCCTTCGGACAGATATACCAGTTGGCGGGTCCCGAACCCTTCACATGGGATCAGGCCATCTATCGGTTGAGTGAGTTGCTACAGATTCCGATTCTTGAAGTGCAGCCCGGTGGGGCACCGACACACTACCGCTTTGATATCACACGGGCTCGTCAAGATCTGGGTTTTGCACCGCAATACGATATCGTGCGCATGATCGTCGACGGACTCGCCTTTCGCCGTGGCGAAAATACTGACATTCTACCAACGAATTGAGGGACCATGACCAATACTGAGTCGATGCAAAACGCTGTTTGCGACGCCATCGACGCAGAGCGTGACACCATTGTCGGCCTCGGAGAGGCGATCATGGATGAGCCGGAGCTCGGTTTCAAAGAGACCAGGACCGCCGCTCGGGTGGTCGAGGTCTTCCAGACTGCCGGTCTGCCCGCCGAGAACGGGCTTGCGTTGACGGGTGTCAAAGCGGTTTTCGACAGTGGCCGGCCTGGGCCGACGGTGGCGCTGATGGGTGAACTCGACGCACTCATCGTTCCCGATCATCCACGTTGTGACGCACACACGGGTGCCGCCCATGCATGTGGACACAATGCGCAGATCGCTGGGATGGCCGGTGCCGCCATCGGCGTCGCTGCCGCCGATCTGGGCAAACAGATCAGTGGCCGTGTTGTCTTCTTTGCGGTACCTGCAGAGGAGTATGTTGAGATCGACTATCGCCTCGGTCTGGTGCGGGAGGGGCTGACCAGCTTCCTGGGTGGCAAACCAGAGTTGGTCAAGCTCGGTGCCTTCGACGACATCGATATGGCGATCATGATTCACACCGGTTCCGCGGATGCGCTGCAATCACCGGCCGGTGTGTCGGCTTCGTCCAATGGTTTTCTGGCCAAGACGGCCAGATTCGTTGGCAAAGCAGCTCACGCTGGTGTGGCTCCGGAGCAGGGGATCAACGCCCTGAATGCGGCAACCCTGGCACTGACTGCCATCAATGCCCAGCGCGAGACTTTTCGTGATCAGGATTGTGTACGCGTTCACCCGATCCTTACCAAGGCAGGTGATATCGTCAACATTGTGCCAGCCGAAGTGAAGATGGAGACCTATGTACGAGCCCGCACAACGGCAGCGATGCTTGATGCGGCGGCAAAGGTTGATCGAGCCCTGAAGGGGGCGGCGATTGCCTCGGGCTGCACTGTTGAGGTGGAAACCGTTCCCGGGTATCTGCCATTGAACAATGATGCGAAGCTCGCCGACATGTTTCGCGCAACGGTTGAGCAGTTGTTCGGTGCGGATGCCTATCACGAACTGCCACATTCCGGTGGGGCAACGGACGCGGGTGATCTGAGTCAGATGATGCCGGTGCTGCATCCGCATATGACCGGTGCACGTGGCATCGTCCACGGCAAGGATTGGCATATTGCTGATCGCGACGATGGTTATATCGCGCCGGCAAAAACGTTGGCCATGATGGCTGTGGAACTACTGGCTGATGATGCCGCAAAGGCGCGTGAGGTCCTGGCAGGCTTCCAGCCAGCCATGTCGAAGCAGGAGTATCTCGAGCAGCAGCAGGATATCTTTCGCACGGACGTGTACGATGGAGCCGGCCTCGCCTAAGGGTTGCCGGATCTGCAAGTAGAGAAGAAGAGGAAAGAAGGATGTTTGAACTGGGTGTGGTGACCTATCAGATCGCCAAGGATTGGGACATAGATACGCTCATTGCCAATTGCACTGAGGTGGGCTTCACGGGCGCGGAATTGCGTACGTCCCATGCGCATGGCGTGGAGGTTGGCCTCGATCAGGCTGCACGAGCTGATGTGAAAGCGAAGTTCGCTGACAGCTCTGTGCAGATTGTCGGTCTTGGATCGGCCTTCGAATACGACGCAATAGACTCTGACGAACTACGCGCCAACATCGACGGAACAAAGCAGTACGTGAAGCTTGCCGCTGATGTTGGGGCACCCGGAGTGAAGGTTCGTCCTAACAAGATCCATGAGGACGACGGTGTGCCGCGCGCTGAGACATTCGAGCAGATCGGACTGGCTCTGCGTGAGTGTGGCGCCTTCGCCAAAGATCTTGGTGTCGAAATTCGCCTGGAAGTTCACGGCCGTATCACCTGCGAACCACCGAATATCCGCACGATTCTAGACCATGCTGCGTCGGACAATGTCTTTGCGTGCTGGAATTCGAATCTGCAGGATCGTGATGAGTCGGGAGGTATTGACGCAAACTATGCTCTCCTCGAACCCGATATTCGACTCGTTCATATCACAGAGTTATGGAATGAGTATCCCTGGGCGCGATTGTTCGAACTGCTCAAAGCCAGTGGCTATGACGGCTTTACCCTGGCCGAGATCCCCGCGGCCGGCGAAGACGCGTTGCGGCTCATGCGTTACTATCGCGCCCTGTGGACGGCCTTCGGCGGAGGGGCTTGATGGGTGCGTCTCCAGGCGAGGAAATCGCCTACGTCAATGGTGAGTTCATGCCTCTGGGAGAAGCGATGATTCCCATCGAGGACCGGGGATTTCAATTTGCCGATGGCGTGTACGAAGTTGTCGCTACCTATCGGGGTAGCCCCTTCGCCATTGAGGAGCACATGCAGCGTTTACAGCGTTCGCTTGCTGAGATTCGCATCGACCACGATGTGTCCTCCATGCCACCACTCATAGAAGAGGGAATCAAGCGTTCCGGATTTGACGAGGCACTCGTCTACATACAGATCACGCGCGGCGTCGCTCCCCGTCACCATGAATTCCCCGCGCAGCCGCCGCGGCCAACGGTGGTCATGACGGTGAAAGAACTGAGGCGGCCGGATCCGCAGTTGCACGCCTCCGGTGTCAAGGTGATTTCGACACCGGACCTGCGTTGGAAGCGCTGCGACATCAAGTCGATCGCTTTGCTGCCGAATATCCTCGCCAAACAATTGGCTCATGAAGCGAAGGCATACGAAGCGCTGCTGGTTGATGAGGAAGGCTATGTGACGGAAGGATCTTCGACGAGCTCATTTCTTGTGCAAGATGATGTCGTTTGCACGACCCCCCCCAGCTCGCGCATTCTGCCATCCATCACTCGCAGTGTGCTATGCGAGATCATTACGGAGTTGGGTATCACCCTCGAGGAGAAAAACTCGACTCTTGCGGACTACCTGGCGGCGGATGAGGTGTTTCTCGCGGGAACGACAACCGAGGCCATGCCCGTGATTGCCATCGACGATGCCATCATCAGCGGTGGCGAGCCCGGTCCGTTGACTCGCAAGATTCGCGAGGCCTTCGTCGATTCGGTGCGCAACAGGTAACCTCGACCGTAGCGTAGCGTGATGGGCAAGAAAAAGGGGCGATTCTCACACGAGAGTCGCCCCTTTTCTATTGGTGCTTGCTTATTACCCAGGTGCTAGTGAAAGACAACCATCTTCGTTTCGGTCATCTCCTCTATAGCGTATTTGGGTCCTTCTTTGCCCATGCCTGAGTCCTTTACACCGCCATAGGGCATCATATCCGCGCGCCATTGGGTGCCCCAGTTGATGTGCAGATTCCCCGAATGTACCTGCTGGGCGAATTTCAGCGCCCTGTCGATACTCTCGGTGAAGATCGAAGCGCTGAGACCGTAATTGGTCGCATTGGCCAACTTGATCGCCATGTCGATGTCATCGACCGGCGTCACAGCCACGGCGGGGCCGAAGATTTCGTCACAGGAGATACGCATACCCGGATCAACATCGGCCACGACCGTTGGTTGGTGCATCGTTCCGTCGCGCTCGCCACCCGTAACCAATCGGGCACCACCGTCGACGGCCTGGCCGATCCATTCATTGACACGTATCGCGTCTGACTCGCGGATCATCGGGCCCATACCAATCCCATCGTTGAGGGGATTGCCAGTTGTAAGACCCTCGACCTTGGTCTTGAGGGCATCGATGAAATCGGTATACACGGCTTTTTCCACCAGCAGCCGTTGCGCGGAGATGCAAACCTGCCCGGCATTGGCAAAACCTGACGATGCAGTTCCGGCTGCGACCTTTTCCAGATCTGCATCATCCATCACGATCACGGGAGAATTCGATCCCAACTCCATGGTGACCTTCTTGATTCCCGCTGACTGGCAAATGTGTTCGCCCACGTCGCGACTACCTGTGAAGGAGATCTTGCGAATGCGAAGATCCGTCGCCAGGGCATGGCCGATCAGCGCGCCTGATCCGGTGATGCACTGGATCGCCTGTGGGGGAACACCGGCTTCAAGTAGAATTTCAGTCAGCTTGAGAGCCGACAGGGGCGTGTCTGAGGCGGGTTTGACGATGACGGCATTCCCAGCAGCCAGAGCGGGGCCAACTTTGTGGCAGACGAGATTCAGGGGAAAGTTGAAAGGCGTGATCGCTGCCACGATGCCGACAGGGATGCGCAAGGTAAAACCAAATTTGCCGGCGCCATTCGAGGCGCCATCCAGCCCAAGCGTTTCGCCCGTCAGCCGTTTCGCCTCCTCGGCAGAGAGGGTGATGGTTTCGAGCGAGCGTGCCGCCTCACCAAGGCCCTCTGGCAGTATCTTGCCTTCCTCGAGCGTGATCGTGCGCCCAAGATCGTCGAGGCGCTCCTCCATGATTCGTGACGCTCTGTGGAGGATCTGATAACGCTCGTATGCCGGCATATCACGCATGATCGCGGCACCCTGTTCGGCCGTGGCCACCGCTCGGGCGACATCCTCAGGAGTCGCCTTGGGCACGGTGTCAACGACACTGCCATCGAAGGGATTCAGTACGTCCAGTTTATCGTCTCTGTCCGTCCATTCACCACCGATAAACATCTTCATGGTCACACTCTCTTCTTGGAGACAGGCTTCATGGAACTCACTGGCATGGCTATTGAGGGGCTCTTTTCTATCGACATAGGTATCAGCACCTCACCTGCAGGAAACAATCCCACTCGTAACTTTCGTGTCAATGGGTGACCTACCTCAGATGTCACGAGCACAACGAAAACCTAGACGGGGTCCCTTGTTGTGGGGTTTGCCTTTGAAGCGCTGGGCAATACGCACTTCGTAGTCAGCTGTACCATAGGAGCCTCCCTTGATGACTCGGTATTCGCCACTGGCTGGGCCCGGCGGATTCGTCGCATTGAGAGAGGCTGCAAAGTAACGGAGGCCGTACCAGTCCTGAACCCACTCCTCCGCATTGCCAGCCATGTCAAGGATTCCGAAAGGACTCACGCCATCTGGAAAGCTGCCAACGGGGGCGGTGTTCTTGTGTCCGTCTGCACCGGCCGTTGCCTTGGGACGGTAATTGGCGAAGAAGATGCCATCATGTTGGACTGGATGATCACCCCAGGGATAGATCTGATACTCCGTACCCCGGGCAGCGTATTCCCATTCGGCTTCGCTTGGCAGGCGCTTGTCCGCCCAGCTGCAGTATGCGTAGGCGTCGAACCAATTCAAACCTGTCGCCGGCTTGTTGGCCTCTCTCATGTCGTCGGTGATATGCCGTTGATTGTGATCGATGTTGTCTGGTTGGTTTTCGTGATCCCATTGGTCTCTTGTGCCAGCAGACTGCAAGAAGTCTGCATACTGGGCATGCGTCACTTCCAGCTTGTCCAGATAGAATGCGGTGAGCGTAATGTCGGAGACGGGGCGCTCAGCGATATAGGTGAGGATGTGGCGATCTGGTGCTTCGCTCACTTCTTCTTCGGTACCACCGCGAGGAAATGTTCCCGCCGGAATCAGAATCATAGTACTGCCATCTGAGGTTTCGATGACTGATTTGGGCTCGCCGCAGCCGACGATGGTCGCCAGTAGTAGCAGAGATAGAACCTTGATATTGAGAGGTGTGCGCGCAGGCAAGGCACTCTCCATGAGATGTTCCTTCACAGAAATTTGTCCCGAGGTGAAAGGTGTGCGGCCTGAGGCCGGTAGATTAATCTGTTTAGAATAACGGGGTGGTGGGGCGGTTCCCGCAAAAGCTCAGATGCCGAGCCGCTCGACGCGGTTAAGCGGCTGACCTGATTCGTCGGCAAGTGGGATGGGTGGTTGCCTCGAACCGGTCGCGATGGAGACGGTGACGAGGGCGATAAGGGCGAAGGGGACGGCCAGAAGATCCGCGGGCCAGGTGCTGGTGGTCTGCATTAACACGAGCCAGGCGCAACCGCCAACAAGAATCGACGCCAGCGAGCCGGCAGCATTGGCTCGCGACCACCAGATTCCCGCCGTCAAAGGCACAAAAAGTGTTGCCAGCAGCACAGACCAGGAGTCCACCATCAAGTCATAGACACTACTGCGATGCAAGGCCAGGATCAGGGCCAGCAAGCCAAATACGACGACAGCAACTCGTGATACGAGCAGGCAAGTGCGTTCATCAGCGTCCGGGCGCAGATGCCGCAGCATATCCCAGCCAACGACGGAAGCAGGCGCGAGCAAGGCAGAGTCGGCACTCGACAGCAGAGCGGATACGAGGGCACCACAGAAGAGGATCAGTGCCGCTGTGGGCAGATACTTCTGTGCCAGAGCCATCATGACCAGATCGGGATCTGCCAGGTTCGGCAGCACGACGGCCCCAGCCATCCCCAGCAGGACGGGGAGAAAACCGATGGTTACGTAGATGAGCCCCGCATAGTAGGCGCTGCGCACGGCGATCTTGTCATCGCGACTCGACAGTGTTCTCTGGATCAGGTCCTGTCCGGCCAGGTTTCCCAGACCGATGACGAGCCAGTCTCGGGCGTAGCCGATCCAGGTAGTGGCATCTGCATCGTGGGGATACAGATGGAAACGTTCCGTTGGGATCTGAGCGGCAATGGCAGACCAACCGCCCATATCCGCCAGCAGGAGCGGTGTGAGCACAACCATACCGACGATGAGAATCGACAGTTGGACGAAGTCGGTGAGCGTTACGGCCCACATGCCACCGGCAAATGTGTAGATCAGGACAACACCGGCACCCATCCAGATCGCAGTCACGGGCTCGACGCCAGCGACTGACTGCAGAATGCGGCCGAAGGCGACCATGAGTGCAGCGACCCAACCGACGTAGGCGGGGATCGTACAGATGCTGGCCAGCAGGCCTGACGATTTGCTGAAGCGACGGGTAAAGAACGAGGCTATCGTCATCACACCTGTGCGCCGCAGGGCTCGAACATAGAAAAGGCCAGCCAGAAACAGGCAGAGGGCGGCGCCAAAAGGATCGGCGATCACGGCGAGAAATCCGCCGGAGTAGGCTGCACTTGCGGCGCCGATACACAGACCGCCACCGAACCAGGTGGCGGCGAGGGTGCCTGTAGAGAGCCAGATACCCAGGCGGCGACCGGCGACGACGAAGTCCGCCGAATTCTCGACGCGTCGACTGGCGTAGAGGCCGATGGCCAGCATGATGAGCAGGTAAACGACAAGTCCAGTGATGAGCATAGGCGCAATATAGGCGCTGAGCCTCGCTACGAGCCACTTCACAGGAGCCGAAAGAGAATGATTCACGCAGGAATCGAGTTCCACAACGTCGCGCAACTGCAGTCCATTGAGGGGTTGGCTGGGCTACGGCTTCAGCGGGTCCCCGAGAACGTGCGGCTGGAACTCAACGAACTTCGGTGCAGGTGAGCCGGACGGGATCGAGATACTGAAAGAGATCCGTTCCTTCCGCGCCGATCTGCCTGTCATTCTGCTAACGGGCAAGGGCAGTGTCGACGCCGCCGTGGAGGCAGTTCAGGAAGGCGCTGCCGATTTCATCGAGAAGGACTTGTTCGTTGAGGATAAGCTCGAACTCAGCATGGAGAAGGTTGAGCGCATGCTCGACGTTCTGCGTGAGAATGCGCGTCTGCGCGCTGAGAATGAGGCCCTGGACCGAGACAATATTTTCTATCGTACCGAACTCGGGCAGCGATACAAGATTGTCAGTGGCAGTGAGCGAATCGATACGATTCTACAACAGATCGAACAGATTGCCTCGATTCCTCGACCTGTGTTGGTGCGTGGCGAGCGGGGCACGGGCAAAGAGCTGATAGCGGCCGCTTTGCACTATGGCGGCGCGCGGGCGCAGCGTCCTTTTGTAAAGCTGAACTGTGCTGCTCTATCTGAGAGTCTGCTCGAGTCGGAACTGTTTGGCCACGAGAAAGGTGCCTTCACCGGCGCCAGCGACATGCGTCGGGGACGATTTGAGACGGCCGATGGGGGTACGCTCTTTCTCGATGAGATCGGCAACACGACCCTCGAGTTTCAGCAGAATCTGTTGCGTGTGTTGGAGTATCAGGAATTCGAGCGCATCGGTGGCAACAAGACGATCCGTGTCGATGTGCGGGTCGTGGCCGCGACAAATGCTGACCTGGAGGCTGAGATCGAGGCGGGCCGATTCCGCGCCGATCTGTATGACCGGCTGCGATTCTCGGAGATTGGTCTTCCACCCCTGCGTGAGCGCCGCGAGGACATCCGACCCCTGGTCGAATACTTCGCCCGGCAAATGGCCGAAGAGGTTCCGGCGATTGGTTCCCGAACCTTTGGTGAAGAGGCGCTGCAGGCGCTGGAGGCCTACGCCTGGCCAGGCAATGTTCGCGAACTGAAATTTGCTGTGGAGCGAGCTCTGTGTGTTGCTACTGGCGAACTCGTAGAGGCTCCTGACCTTCCTGCGGAAGTCGTCGGCACCGATGCCGAAGGGGCACCAACCGGCGTGGGTGGCACCTACGATGAGCAGATGCAGAACTATGAAGCAGGCCTACTGCGTCGCAGCCTCGCCGCAAGCAATCGCAGCCAGAAGGATGCAGCCACTGGCTTGGGGCTCACCTATGACCGCTTCCGTCACCTGCTGCGCAAGCACGAAATGACCGGCAGTTAACGAACGGGCGCCCAGCCTTCACGAGTGTCACGACGAGCTACACCGACCCGGCCCCAGACGGCCGGAGACGGTTGGAACAGACGGCAGTTCCCGGAAACATCCTTTCCCCTGCGGGGTTCTACAAGCGAACGATCACCATTTTGTGATCGACGCGATGACCATCACAGGTCTCGTGTTTGCCAATGGAAAGGGGAGACATGACCCATAGCCAACAGGTAGCACCCGGCGCTGTCCGCGCCGCCATCGTGACATGGGGATTCCTTGTCGCGATCCAGCTGACCGTGGCGCCCGCAAGCGCCTTCACAGGACATGCACTCGGATTACAGGGCAGCGGTCATGTGGAGATCGATGACTCGCCGTTGTTGCATGGGAGCGATGGGTTGACCCTGTCAGCGTGGTTTCGAGTCGACCAGCTACGCGGCTGGCAGGCGCTGATGTGGAAAGGGGACATGCCCGATCGACATCCCTGGTACAACAGGGAATTCGGTCTTTTCATTGAGGAATCCGGCTACGTTCACCTCTGTTCGACACCCGTCAGCCGCCAGCGACGGGGGCAACTGTACGTCAATACACCTGGGGGAACCATTCGTCCCGGACAATGGTTCCACGTTACTGCCGTCGTGAGTTCCGATGCCAAGGGCGGCGTCATGCGGATCTATGTGAATGGCGAACTGAGTGCCAGTCGGCCCTATGATCGATCCGGGCTGAAGAATTCAACAGGCCCACTCTGGCTGGGTGGCATTCCGCAGACCGGCGCCGGCTTTCATGGGATGATCGATGATGTGAAGATCTGGAGACGGGCTCTGGCAGGCGAGGAAGTTCGCCAGCAAATGCATGGTCAGATGACGACGACGTCGGGATTGATGGCGCACTACACCTTCGATCAGGTCGATCTTCAGGGCGATCTAGTCGATCAGTCCGGGCATCGTCATCGCGGCCATCTCGTCGGCGATGCTCACCTGCGAACCCTGCAGGTCGCTGTGCCACCGGTGGCCACAGTCGCTTTCCCCGTGGCCACACCACTGGCCTATGGCGGCGTGCCTGCTACGACAACGACGACAACGACAACGATGCGTGCGGATGAGTCGACGACGACGACGACGACCACATCACCTACGACGCCTGTGGTGCCGGTGGTATCTGCCCCACTCTATGCGACGGTTCCCCTGGTCTCGATCCCAATCGCGACAGTGCCGCAGGTGACAATGCCGCAGGCAACCGTGCGAGTGGAACCCATCAAACAGGAACCGGAATCCATTGCGTGGATCGATGCAGATGGTGCTTATCTGCTACTGAAGGCATTGCGCAACGACGACAGTGGTACTCGACGCCGCGCGGCGGATGCTTTTGATCGGTTGTCGCCGGAAGTGGAGTCGCAGGTTCTGTCTGTGGCGCTGCGCAGCGACGACGCGATCGTGCGTCGTCGGGCAGCGAGCGCCCTTGAAGGGGTGGACCCGGACAATTTCCGATCTCTCGCCGAGTTGGCCCTTGCCAGCGATGACGTGTTGGTAAGGAGAGAGGCAGCCGATGCTCTGGACCGACGCAGCTACGCAGTTGGCAGTGGTGGAGCAATCGATATCGCCAAACCGCTGTTGAGCGCGTCGACGGCCAGCACATTTCGTCCGCAGCGCTATAGTGGTTGGGCACAGAAGTGGTCGGCGCAACGACCGGATGTATGGGATGATCCACCCGAAGGATTGCTGGCCAAATACAATCGTGTCGATGGGGTCGGCCTGGGCTGGCGCTTGCCGCAGCGCTACGACAACTACCAGGGACTCGCACATTTCGGCGAACTTATGTATGGCTTTGACTCTGAGCAGTGGCGTTATCAGGTCGGTGGTGAGGTCTTCACGTTCTACGGCCCACCGCATCACGGAGCGCATCTGGCAGCCTTCGGTATCGAGGCGCACGATCTTACCGATACCCAGGATGGCTGGCTCCTGTCGGAGGAGGAGAATTCTCTCGCTGCCGCCCTTCTGAGACGAGACTACTACGATCACTTTCGCAGAGTGGGCGGCAGTCTCTACAGTGCACACAACATTGGTGGAGTCCTGCAGGTGACGGGCCGCTACGCCAGGGATGACTTCGAGTCCCTGGAGCAGATCTCCGAATGGTCCCTCTTCGGTGATCGCTGGGGGGAGGCAAGTTTCGCAGCCAATCCACAGATCGATGAGGGGATCATTGCCAGTCTGCGCCTCGATGTGCAGCTGGACACACGTGATGAGACGTCCTCTCCCAACAGGGGGTGGCTGATCAATGGCCTCGCCGAACGCTCCGGTGGTTTTCTTGAAGGCGACCACACGTTTAAGAGATATCTCATCGATCTGCGTCGATATCAACCCGTGGGTCGAGGGTCACGTTTTGATCTGCGTCTTCGTGGTGCAACGGCGAAAGGGCGAATGCCGTCGCAGTATCGCTATCGCATCGGTGGTCTGGGGTCTGTGCGTGGATATGATGACAAAGCATTTGCTGGCGATCGTGTCGCTCTGCTAAACGCCCAGTACTGGCTCGACATGGATCAGCATTGGGGCTCCGGGTTGCCCGTGGATGGTGTCGGACTGGGTGTGTTCTTCGATGCCGGCGCCGTCTGGTCGGCGCAGAATCTGTCCGATCCATTCGAAGGCTTCGAGCAATTGACGTCAGAGGGTGATTTCAAACGCAGTGTTGGGTTGTCGCTGGGAAGTTCCGACGGCAGTGTTCGGTTCGACTTCGCGCGTCCTCTCGACAAGGGACCCGATGGGCAAGAGGATGGGTGGCGAATGCTGGCTCGTATCAGTCGGACTTTCTAGTCTCGCCTTCGACTCGCCCTCGCTAAACAGTTCCGTCCCAGCAGAGCAGGCTGGGGCGGGACTTTTTTAGGGCCCCTTGACGCAGCGTGCCTGGGCGGATCTACTTGGGCGACGCGACACAACCCAACTCAACGAGCAAGTGAAGGGTCCATGGAAAAGCGATATCGCGTCGAGGCTGACCTCGACGGCGAACTGGCAGAATTGTATTCCGGCATTCTTCAGGCTTTCGAGCAGGCGGGTAGTACCAGCCTGGGAGAGATGAATCGGACCCTGTTGCAGACAGGAATGCTCATGCATCTGTCGATGATGTCGAGTTTTGGGTTGCTCGCAGATGATGAAGCTGAGCGCTTGAAGGTGGTTGCCCAGAGCATCGCAGGTGATCATCTGATGTGGGAGATCGCTCAAATGGCTTCGCAGCATTGGCGTAGCGATGGTGGAACGATCGATTTGAAAGCCTGAGGATGGGTAAGTGCCTGTATTCAAGGGACTTCCGACGCTTGACACCATCTTGACAGCGCTGTGTCAGCCGAGTATATTCGCGCCCGTTAAAACCCGATGATTTTTGCCTGTCACGATCACTTCTGAGCGGCCAGTTCTGACCCAGGGCCGGCACGGAAAAGGGTGCGCGACCTGTCCGCCTACAACGACACGGTCCTCGACCACTACAATCATCCGCGCAACGTGGGAACGCTACCGACGGCAAATGCTGTCGGTCAGGCGCAGAACTCTGCTTGCGGTGACGTGTTACATCTCTATCTACAGATCGATGACGATCATGTTTCCCAGGCTCGATTCAAGACTTTTGGCTGTGCTGCAGCCATCGCCGCCGGGTCGTGTCTGACAGAAATGATTCAAGGAATGTCTGTATCCGAGTTGGCAAATCTGCGCCGACAGGACGTCGTGGACGCGCTCGGTGGGCTACCGCCAATGAAGACCCACTGTTCCGTGCTGGCAGAAGACGCAATTCGTGCTGCCCTCGACGACTACAACACCACATCACAATCACATCACCCAACCCGTTGTTGAAAGGAACCACCCACCATGGCTTATTCGCTGCCTGATCTGCCTTATGCGTACGATGCGCTCGAGTCGACCATTGACGCGCGCACGATGGAGATCCATCACAGCAAGCATCACAATGCGTATGTGACCAACCTGAACGCGGCTCTCGAGGGTCATGACGACCTTGCCAGCAAGAGCATTGAAGATCTGATCTCCGATCTCGACTCGATCCCCGAGGACATCCGTACGGCGGTGCGTAACAATGGTGGTGGTCACGCCAATCACAGCCTGTTCTGGCAGTTGCTGGCTCCTGAAGGCGACGGTGGTGAACCTTCTGCCGAATTCGTTGCAGCTGCAGAGGCGGCATTTGGTTCGATGGATGCTGGCCATGAGTCCTTCGTGAAGGCCGGTATGACTCGTTTTGGCAGTGGCTGGGCCTGGTGTGTCGTTAAAGATGGCAAGCTCGACATCATCAGCACCGCCAATCAGGACAGTCCCTTGATGACGGGGGATGGCACGCCGATCATCGCCGTGGACGTGTGGGAGCACGCCTACTACCTGAACTATCAGAATCGTCGTCCTGACTATCTTGAGGCGATCACGAAGATCTTGAACTGGAATGAGATCAATCGCCGCTTTGCCGAGGCGACGTAAGCGACTCCCGTCGCGCTCAAACGTCACCGCCGTGCCGCAGATCCTGGAGCTTTCGCTTACAGGACCTGCGCTCGGTGGATGACACAAGTCCTACTACTTACGTGCGGGAGTTTTCATGACCATTCACGGCTCACAGCAGGGGTGTGCTGAACTGTCCGATGCTGGCGCGTCGAGTGACGGCAGCGTTGGGCGATGTACTGAGCCGGCCGAGGACCTCACCATGGCCCCGGCTCGGCTCGATAATACGCATCGTGATCTTCGTGATGACGAGTTCTGGCGTGCCATTCCGGCCTACGCGGATCTGACGGCGGCCGAGTTTCACGACCACCGATTCCAAAGTCGAAATTGCGTAACCAGTATCCGCAAGTTGCGCGAGGTCCTCGGCCCTCGTGTCAGTGATGCATTCTGCAAGGATGCAGAGGCGGGCACGATGCATTCCACGATGAGTCTGCGGATCTCGCCGTATATTCTGTCGTTGATCGATTGGGATGCACCAGAGACCGACCCCCTGCGAACGCAGTTCCTGCCGCTGGCCTCCAGGCTCAGGCCGGATCATCCCGAACTGGCGCTGGATTCACTCAACGAGCAGGGCGATTCACCCGTTGAAGGGCTGACGCACCGCTATCACGACCGGGCACTGTTCCTGGCGCTCGATACGTGCCCCGTCTACTGTCGATTCTGTACGCGATCGTACTCCGTTGGGCTCGACACGGAAGATGTCGAAAAGGTGCATTTCGGTGCCAGTAGCGACCGCTGGGAGCGCATCTTCGATTACATTCGTGCGCACGAAGAGTTGGAGGATATCGTCGTCAGCGGCGGCGATATGTACAACCTGCGTGCTGAGCAGATCACCTATCTCGGCAATACCTTGCTCGACATTGATCATATCAGACGATTCCGCTTTGCCACCAAGGGCCCTGCGGTGATGCCGCAGAAATTGCTGACAGATGATGACTGGCTTTCAGCCCTGACGGGTGTTGTTGAGGAGGGGAGGCGTCGTCACAAGTTGGTTGCCGTGCATACTCACTTCAATCATCCGAACGAGATCACGCAGGTCACGCATCAGGCTCTGAATCGGCTGGTCGAAGCGGGCGTGACCGTACGCAATCAATCGGTGCTTCAACGCGGTGTGAATGATGATGTCCAGGTCATGCGATGCCTGGTGCGTCGTCTCGGTTATGTGAGTGTGCAACCCTACTATGTGTTCGTCCATGATATGGTTCGCGGCGTCGAGGAATTACGCACCAGCTTGCAGACGGCTATTCATCTGGAGAAACAGGTGCGCGGCGCAACGGCCGGCTATCACATGCCCACCTTCATTCTCGATACCATGGGGGGCGGCGGCAAACGGCACGTGCATGGCCACGAGCACTATGATCGCACGACGGGGGTCGCTGTTTTCGATAGTCCCGTGGTGCGGCCCGGACAACAGTTCCTCTACCTTGATCCTATTGATGAACTGTCGCCTGAGGTGCAGCAACGGTGGGCAGATGCGGATGCGCGACGGCAGATGATCGACGACGCACTCGCCAGCGCCCGTGGATCTGACAGATCGCCGTAGTGCGCACGATGAGACGTGGAAGTGGTATCTTGTCGAACAACAGCACGTTCTGACACAGGGGTAAACGATGGAATCGACGACCACATCTATTTTGGCAGGTGCTGATCTCTGGGTTGCTGTCTCCAGCGGCCTGGGGTTGTTGTTGGTTGGTGTTGGCCTTGGGTATTTCATCAGCCAATATCTACGCAAGAATACGCAACAGCGTCTTGAGGAAGCGGCCGAAGATCGTGCCCGTCGGCGTCTCGAAGAAGAGGATCGTTCGCAACGAATCACCTTCCTTGAGGAGAAGGACGGTTGGTATCAGGCGAAGGCCACCCTTGAGCGCGAAGCCGAGGAGAGAATCGAGCAGCTCTCCAGCAAAGACAAAGATCTGGGTATCCGCGAGCGTGATCTCGACAACCAACGCGATGAACTGCAGAAGGAATGGGATCGACTAAAGAACCAGGAGCGTCGACTCAGTTCCCGCGAACGGGCGATCCGCGACACAGAGCTTGAACTGGAGAAGGTGAAGACCGAGTTGCGTGAGCGACTCGAGTTGGTTGCGAACCTGACGGAAGAAGAAGCGAAGGAACAACTCCTCGAACACCTGGCAGGCGATGTCCGCGGGCGAGCGGCCGCGCTGATTCGTGCCGAGCGCACGCGGGCGAAGGAAGAGGCTGATCGTGAGGCGCGTCAGATTGTCGCTCAGGCGATCCAGCGCTGCGCCGTAGAGGAAGCGGAGCAGGCAGCAACGTCGACGGTGACACTGCCAAGTGACAATCTGAAGAGTCGAATTATCGGTAAAGAGGGGCGCAATGTGCGCACCTTCGAGAATGCCACGGGGGTGAAGGTTGTCGTCGACGATACACCCGATACGGTGCTGTTGTCGTCCTTTGACCCGCTCAAGCGTGAGGTCGCAGCCAAGGCGATGGCGCGCCTGATCAAGGACGGTGGGTTTACACCGGCCCACATCGAGTCCGTCGTTGCCACCGCAAAGAGTGAGCTCGATACGGATATGGAAGACGCCGGTCGACGAGCGCTCAACGAGATTGGTGCCACGGAGTACCATCCGGAGCTTCCTGCCTCCCTCGGCAGATTGAAATTCCGCTCCAGCTATGGGCAGAACCAATTACAGCACTGTCTCGAAGTCTCGCAGTTGACGGGATTGATGGCGGCGGATATCGGTGTGGATGTCCAACTCGCACGGCGGGCAGGCCTGTTGCACGATATCGGCAAGACGATCTCGCGTGAGCAGGAGGGGACGCACATCGAATTGGGCATCGAGTTGGCAGAGAAGTTTCAGGAGCACCCCGTGGTAATGGAAGTCATTGCTGAGCATCACGAAGATCACGAGCGCCTTGATCCGATCTGCTTTCTTGTGAAGGCCGCCGATGCGATCTCCTCGATTCGTCCAGGAGGCCGACGCGAAAATCCGGAGGGATACGCTCACCGAATCATGAAGTTGACGGAGATCGCCAACTCTTTCGAAGGTGTGAAAGACGTCTTTGCGATTAACGCCGGGCGCGAGATTCGCGTCATGGTTCGTGGCGACCGCATCAGTGACGATGATGCTGAAATCCTTGCCTACGAAATCGCCGAACGCGTGCGCAATGAACTGACCTTTGCTGGCGAGGTGAAGGTGATGGTCGTACGCGAGACCCGCGCCGTGCGCTACACGGGGCCAACACATCGTTCTCGGCCGCAACGTGGTCAGGGGACTGCACGGGGTCGTCGGCGGCCTGCGCCGGATGGGCGCAATGGCTCGTCGCGCAACGGGGATCGACACGGACGATAAGGTATGGCGATCTGGCGAACCCTTGTGCGACTGCTGCGCCCACGTGTGAGGCTCGAGCCGGCTGTTGCTCGCCTCGGTCGCCCTCGCCTCACGCTCAACGACGCTGGCGTTGTCCGCTGTACGGCGTGTGCTTTGTGTGCAGCAAGCTGCCCAAGTCACTGCATTGATATCGTTGCCGGTTCTCGTCTGCCTCATGACATCACTTCCGGTGAGCGCATGGCGCAGACCTTTCAGGTTGATCTTGCGCGCTGCGTGCAGTGCGGCCTGTGTGTTGAGGCGTGTCCCGTCGATGCGGTACGCCTGGATGGAGCGCTGCCGGCGCACGTGAGCGACGTCCAGACACTGCGACTCGATCTGGAGGCCTTGAAGATTATCTGATGTCGGTGTCAGCAGGACCATCCTCCGTCAACGGGCCACACTCCGCTACCAAGGGCAGGGGGGTTGCCATCCTCGGCTGTACAGGGTCGATCGGCGAGACGACCTTCAATGTCCTGGAGGGGCTTGAGGGCCAGGCTCACGACATTCGTGTTGTTGGACTCAGTGCCGGAGCACGCGTCGAAGAGCTCATTGAGCGTGCCCGTCGGTGGCATCCCGAGGTCGTGTGTGTCGCCGAGTCCGCAGCCGTTGAGCGGGTCGAGGCTGAGCTCCCCGATTGTGAAGTGTTGTGTGGCGAGTCAGGGCTACACGAGTTGGTCCTTCGAGACGGCATCGATGTTGTCGTCAATGGGCTCGTGGGAGCTGTGGGCCTGATGCCCACACTTGCTGCTCTCGACGCGGGTCGCGACGTGGCGATGGCAAACAAGGAACCTCTCGTAATGGCGGGAGGTCTCGTTCTGGAACGCGCCAGGCAAGCAGGTGCTCGTCTGTTGCCCGTAGACAGCGAACCCAGTGCTATGTGGCAATGCCTTCGGGGTGAGCGCATCGAGGACGTTTCGCGGCTGATTCTGACCGCCTCCGGTGGTGCCTTTCGCGGCCGTGAGCGTCGTGAACTCAAACAAGTGACCCCAGAGCAGGCGTTGCATCACCCCACGTGGTCGATGGGACCCAAAATCACCATCGATTCGGCGACGTTGATGAACAAGGGTTTCGAGGTCATTGAGGCTGCATGGCTCTTTTCGGTGCATGTGGATGCCGTCGATGTTGTCCTGCATCGCGAGTCGATCGTGCATGCAGTTGTCGAATTCATCGATGGGGCGATGCTCGCCCACATGGGGCGCACCGATATGGCGTTGCCGATCCAGTATGCGCTCACCGAACCTGGCCGTATGCCGGGCCCGCTGGCGCCGCTGAATCTCGCCGAGGTCGGTTGTCTGCATTTCGAGGCGCCCGACCTGACGGAGTTCCCGGGACTCGCTCTGTGCTATCAGGCAGGGCGCGCAGGGGGCACCGTACCTGCCGCGTTGAACGCCGCCAACGAGGAGGCCGTTGCGGCATTTCTGGCGGGCGAGATCGGCTTCCTCGACATTCACCAGATCAATGAACGCGTCGTCGCCGACCACAGCCGCCAGGAGGCCGACGACCTCGAACGGATCATGGCAGCAGATGCCTGGGCACGCCAGCAGGCGCGATCTGTGATCTCTACCCTACTATGAGGCCCGTGTGAGCAAGAGTAAGTCCCGCCGCAAGCCGACTCAGCCAACCGTGGAAGAGTCGCAGCCCTGTGCCGATCACACTCGCGATATTGCCATCTGTCAGCAGATTCTGAGATCGCTGACGGCCGCAATGATCGGTGCCTTTGTGCTGATCGTCATTCTCACAACGATATCGGTCAATGAAGTGATTCAGATCGTCGGCCAGGGGCTTTACTTTGTCATCCTCGCATCTGTGGTGATTTCCCTCTTCGTCTGGCTTGTACGTATTCGATTTGAGCGACAAATGGGAAAGAATCCGCCCATTGCTGCCGAAATACTGAAGAGAGTGTGAAATGGAACAGATCCTTGCCAAAGGCCGCTTTCACGCGGCCCATCGCCAATTGGGATACGCGGGGAAGTGTGCTTGGGTACATGGACATACATGGCGGGGCACATTCATCGTGCGTGCCGAGGCGTTTCCGCGAGATGAACTGGACATGTCCGTAGACTTCGGCGCCCTGAAAGACATTTTCAAGGAATTGGATCATCGGATGCTTGTGTCCGAGCAGGATACGACATTTCTCGATTCCGGTTTGTTCGAACCAGAGGGGGTCGTCGTGATGCCGGGAAGCAACCCAAGTGTCGAGAATGTGACCCATTACTGCATGAATGAAGCGGTGGATCGTCTCACAAAGCTGTTTCCCGGACGCGGAATCGACTACGATTTGGAACTGACCATTCAGGAGACGGAGAATAATTTCTTTACACTTCGTCGTACCGTGACCATCTGACTCTCCCCATCCTCGCGATCGGATCAGCATCATGCCTCGAGAAGGACTGATGACAGCCGCAGCTGTGGCCCGATACCTCAGCTGCTCGGTTTCCACTGTACGCCGCATGGTCGGCCGCAGTGAGATTCCACATTTCCGGCTTGGAAAACTCATTCGTTTCCGACGCAGCGAGATCGATGCATGGCTCGCCCTGCATCACGACGGGGACATCCCTGCGGAACAGTCGCGAGATGTGGCACCCCATCCTGACCAGTTGTTTCTCTTTGGTCGCGACGTCGCCACGGGCTAAGGACTCTCGTTGAAACCGCGTCTTCTGCTATGTCTGAGCCTCCTTACACTACTGCTTGGCTGCAGCTCACCGACTCGTGACAATCCCGATGACCCCCTTGTGGGGGGCGGCGATGACGGGATTGAGCTGATCGCTGAGTTGCCAAGTGGTGTGCAAGCGGCGGGAGGTCTACTGACAGAGATTCGCTATACGGTGACTGCTGTCGATTTGGCGGACACCGTCACTGGTACGATGAATCTTGTTGGCACTCAGGCACGTGGGCTTGTGCAGGGACTCGCGGTGGGTAGTGCGAGGCGTTTTTGGATTGAAGTCTTTGACGTCAATCATATCCGCACATTCTCAGCCGTTGATACCCTCGACATCGGCGCCAATGCACCGCAGACGGTTCGCCTGACGTTGACGCGTCTTACGGGAAATCTCGAGCTGACCTCACGGCTTCCACCTGAGATCGTCAATCTCAGAGTCGCTGTGATTGTCGCTGGAGACACGACGACGACGCTTGAATACGACGTGGATGGTGATCTGCAGGAGCAGATCGAAGGAATCCCCACAGGTACAGGCGTCGAATTGGTGCTGGCCGGTATCGATGGCGATGGACAGGTGCTGGTCTCTACCACACTGCAAACCGACATCCGCAATGATCTTCTTGCACGCGTCACATTGCCCGTCGAAACGGGGGCTGTTGATGTGGTCGCGAACTTTCCAGATTTCGTTCCCATCGTTTCAGTCGATCGCTTCAGCGATTCCGCTGCCGTGTTTTTTGCCCGCTCTCTGACGCCAAGTCTGCCCGAAGCCAATGAGCCGATCGATTTTGACGAGCTGTTTCTGCATCGGGCCCTGGGGCCGAATGAAGAGATCGTCGAGTTCTATCACTTTGATGTTCGATCGAAAACACCCGGCAAGATCTACAAGCTCCTCGACCGCCGCGGCGATGATATCCAGGCACAACTGCCGGTCTTTGATGAGATCCCCGGAGATGAGGGCTACAACGATCTGAGACTCGTGGTTGAAGTTTCTGTCAGCGATCTGGAATACCGTGCGAACTCGATCACCTCTCTCGAACAGATTCTTGCCTCTGGTTTTGATACGACACACACAGAAGATCTGATGAACTGTGTCATGGTCCCCGATGGCTCTGCAGCGTCGAAGCGTTTCGATCCACTCGATGCGACAGGGCTCATGGATGGCTGGTATCGCGACCAGGTTGTGAGGTATCTGTTGTTCGAGAATCCAGACAGTGACGCGGCAGTCGATTTCTCCGGCACCGAAATCTCGGCACCGGTCATGTATGCTTTTCTGGAGAATGACCGAGATATTCTGGATGGATTCGCCGTGGATCTCCTGGGAGCCACGCACAACGTCGTGACGCGTTTGCCCGCAGAAGAAGGCTACGGTCCCGTGTGGGCACTGCGACTGTTCAAACTCGACGTTTTCGACCGTGTCACATCCGTTGCCAGCGCCCAGGACAATGATCGGGAAGACAACGTCATCGATCTGGGTGAGGTCCTGCTCATCAACGCGCCTGTCGTCTCGGTGCAATGACACGTTCTCGGTGGAATGACGGGGGATAGGTAGCGTGAAATCCTCAGCTCGCCAGCCAGCGAACCTCCCGAGGGGTGGCGTTGTATTTGGAGCGGGTGTCATGGGGCGGCAGATTGCTGCCTTGCTGGTCAATGCAGGCCTGAAAGTTCATCTCCTGGATCTGGGAACCGCCGACGATCCCACGAGCCTGGCTCGCCAGGCCATTGTCGATCTGCCCGGTATGCGACCTGCACCGCTGTTGCGAAGCGCAGATACCCAGCATATCCAACCGGGTGCCCTGCACGATGCGGGCGACGCGCTGGCCGGTGCCGAATGGGTCATAGAAGCCGTCGTCGAAGATCTGGCCATCAAGCGGTCGGTTTTGGATCTCATCGAAGCACAAGCCCATCCAGATGCAGTGGTGAGCACCAATACCTCCGGACTGCCCATCGCCAGTCTGTGCGAAGGCCGCAGTGACTCGTTCTGCCGCCGTTTCCTGGGAGTCCACTTCTTCAATCCACCACGTGCCATGCCGCTGGTAGAGGTGATCCCTGGCGCGGCGACGGATCCTCAGATTGTCGCATCGTGCCGGGAATGGATTGAGAGTGGCTTAGGGAAACGGGTCGTCGTCTGTCGTGACACCCCCAACTTCATCGCCAACCGTCTTGGGGTGTTTTCCTTGATGGATGCTTTGCACAGGATGGTGGATCATGGGTTGAGTGTCGATGCAGTGGACGCCGTGACGGGATCATTGCTCGGGCGTCCACGAAGTGCGACGCTGCGTCTGTGTGACCTGATCGGTCTCGACACGCTCTCCCATGTAGCCCGAACCGTCTATGATGGCATAACGGATGATCCGTGGCGGGAGACATTTTCACCTCCCGAATTCATGCTTGCAATGATCGCAGCGGGGCAGTTGGGGGCTAAGTCTGGAAGTGGATTCTATGCCAAGCAGGGCAAAGAGATTCAATGCCTGGACCTGGCCAGCGGTGGCTACCGATCTCGGGAAAAGATCAGACTCAATTTGCCGACGCGTGGTACCCTCGGCGAGCGCCTGGATGCTTTGTGGTCGGCAGATGACGCGCTGGCTCAGTTTGCTCGCGAGCATGTGGCCGTCACCATTGCCTATGCTGCATCATGTGCGAGGCAAGTGGCGGATCGACTCGAGGACGTGGATCGCGCCGTGATGTGGGGCTTCAATTGGGAGGCAGGGCCCCTTGAGATGATCGACCTCATTGGCCCCCAACGCTTGCTTGATACGCTGGAAGCAAGCTCACAGCCTGTGCCGGGGCTCATCTCAGATCTGGTTCGTGGCGGTGGCACGGTGTATCGGACAAGCGCACAGAGTGTGGATGTCATTGCGTCCGATGGGAGCTATGTCCCGCAGATCTCATCGGGGCCCCTGGGTGATGCAGACTACCTGGATACCCTCGACGTGCTCGAACAGGGCGATGGGGCCCGGCTATACGCCGCAGGGAATGGTGTGGGGGTGCTGGAGTTTCACACGGGTCCCCTGAATATCCTTGGACCCGAGCCACTACACATGGCAACAGCCGTGGTGAACAGCGGCCAGCTGCAGTCGGTGGTCTTGTGCGGTGCGGGGGAACACTTCTCTGCCGGTGCTGACCTGCAGCTGCTCCTGCGGCTCATAGAGGGGGAGCGGTGGCAGGAGCTGGAGGAGTATCTCGTCTTGTTCCAATCCACGACGGCCCTCATGCGTTTCGCACCGATTCCCGTTGTGCTTGCCGCAGGTGGACTGGCACTGGGTGGGGGCTGCGAATTCTCTCTGACTTGTGCCACACGCGTGCTGGCGGCAGAGTTGCGAACCGGTCTGGTCGAGGCAAAGGTGGGGTTGATTCCCGGTGCTGGAGGCTGCAAGGAAGTCGTGCGCAGATTCGGACCGGATATCAATGCTGTCTTCGAGACCTTGCGGACAGGGGCGATGTCGGACAATGCACGACAGGCTCAGGACTGGGGATTGGTCGACGCATCAGATATGATCCGAATGGATGGGCATCGTGTTGTCCAGCATGCTGTAGAGGAGGCACAGCGACTGGCCGCGGGCTGGCAGGCACCAGCGGTCCTCGATCTGCCGACGGCGGGGTCGAAGGGGTTGTCACGCCTGGTCGCAGAGTTGGAACAGGCCCATATCGCCGGACAGATCACGCCACACGATGTCGTCGTCGGCCAGGCACTTGCACACGTTCTGTGTGGCGGCGGCGAGCCCCTCGTCTCACAGCAGCGTCTACTCGATCTCGAGCGTGAGCAGTTTCTGGCACTCTGCGCGACGGCGGCTACCAGAGAGCGCATCGTTCACATGTTGGATACGGGAAAGCCCCTAAGCAATTAAAGGCGGTTAACATGGCATTACGTACGGCAGAGCAATACCGACAGGGCCTCAGAGACGGCCGCGTCGTCTACTATCGTGGTGAGCAGGTCGAGGACGTGACAACGCATGAGCAGCTCAGCATCGGAGTTGCTCATACATCCCTCGACTACGACCTGGCTGAGGACGAAGACCATCGCGAGTTGTTCAGTTGGGCAGATGACGATGGTACCCTGCACAGTCGCTACTACAAGCACCCGGCCAGTGCGCAGGATTTGCTCAATCGCCGCGAGATGATTGAAACCTCGACGCGACTCTCAAGCAGCACGGTCCTGCTGATCAAGGAGATTGGTACGGATGCACTCTTCGCCCTCGATCTGGTGAGTCGAGTGATCGATGAGAAGGCCGGAACCGACTATCATGAGCGGGTCAGCGCTTTTCATCAGCATGCGCGCGATCACGACCTTGCCCTGGCCGTGGCGCAAACAGATGTGAAAGGCGATCGTGCACTGCTGCCGTCCGAGCAGGAGCATCCTGACTACTACGTGCGGATCGTTGAAGAGCGAGCTGATGGCATTGTCGTACGCGGTTGTAAGGCGCATACGACGAATACACCGATGGTCGATGAGATCATCGTGTTGCCAACGCGGGCGATCGGTGAGCAGGATGCGGCGTATGCTGTTGCTTTTGCGATTCCTGTGAATACACCGGGTGTAAAATTGCTGGCCAGTCCCTTTGGTGCATCTGAGCGTCGCAGTGAGTTTCACTATCCCGTCAGTTCGAAGCACCATCTTGTCGACACACTGACGATTTTCGACGACGTCTTCATTCCCAAGGAGCGTGTCTTTCTGCAAGGGGAATGGCAGGCCGCCGGTTTTCTGGCCAATACCTTCGTCGAATTTCACCGCTACACAGCCGTCTCCTATAAGCCACCACTTTGCGATCTTTTTATCGGTGCCTCCGCCTTGCTGGCTGACTACAATGGCATTCCCAAGGTCAGTCACGTGCGTGAGAAATTGACGAAGCTGATCACCTGGACGGAGACCGTGCGCGGCCTCGGACGTGCTGCAGCCCACGACTGCCGGATCACCGATTTTGGTCTTGCTGTGCCGAATGTCCTGCTGACAAATCTGGCCAAACATGCCTTCGCCGATTCATACCACGAAGCCATTCAGTGGGTACAAGACATAGCGGGGGGGCTCGTCGTGACCGGCCCCGATGAGTTGGATATGGCCAATGACGAACTGCGACCATATATCGATCAATATCTCGGAGGTGCCGGTGTCGATGCTGACACACGTCTGCGGGCGATGAATCTGGTGCGGGATCTGACGGCGTCAGAGTTTGGCGGCTACAATCAATTGCTCGCCATCCATGCGGAGGGCTCGTTGGAAGCGCAGAAGATTACCATCTTCCGCGACTATGATCTGGAACGCTGCAAAGATCTGGCGGCAGATGCGATGGGTGTCAGTCGGTGATTGTCGGGATGGACTAAAGAGCGGTCCAACCGCCATCGACGAACAGGGTTGTACCCGTGATGTAGCTGGCCGCATCGGATGCGAGAAAGACGATGGGCCAGGCGATCTCTTCAGGCGCGGCAAAGCGACCGATCGGTGTGCGTTCCTCGATGGCGGTCCGTAGCTGCTCGCGCTTGTGCAGTTCGGCCGTCATCTCTGTCGCTGTATAACCAGGAGCCACGGCATTGACGCGCACGCCACGCTCGGCCCATTCGACACCCAGGGCGCGCGTAAGACCTGTGAGGGCTGACTTGCTCGACGTGTACGCGGAGAGTTTCGGTATGGCTCTGGCACCGGCAAGGGATGTCACGTTGATCACGACACCTTTGCCTCGATTCAGCATCGCCTTGCCGAGTCGGCGTGTCAGTTCAAAGGGCCCATCCAGATTCACGTCGAGCAGGTGGCGCCATTCCTGTGTCGTCATGTCCTCAGCGCCCTTCACGTAGGGGCTGATGGCGGCATTGTTGACAAGGATATCAATGCCAGCAGCGGACCACAGGCCCTCAGCCTGCGACACGACGGCTTCCATGGAATCGGCGATGGTCAGATCAGCGTCGATCGCGATGGCCTGGCCACCTGCTGTGGTGATGGCATCTACAACCTCGTCGAGTTGGCTGCGTGTGCGACTCACCACGATGACCCGCGCACCAGCTTGCGCCAGGGCCAGTGCCGTTGCCCGGCCGATGCCACGGCCCGCTCCAGTCACGAGAGCCGTGCGATCCTGCAAGTTGAAGGGGTGCTGCAACTGTAGTGCTGACTCCAGCATTGCCATCCTCTTCCTGGCGATTGAGTGTTCTTCTCATGAGACTATTCGGCGAATATTATACGTGTCGCCACGAGGTAGCCTCATCAACCCAGTCTGTCGCACGACGCCGATGACACGCCTCGATCAGTTCTGATGAATTGTACAGCGAATGAATAGCACAGACCAATGAAGAGCACAGACGAATCGGTCAATCTGGGACGGGTATTGGCCTTGTGCGCCTGTGGCTTCAACGAGCGGGCGCGCCAGGCTCTCATCGCCCTGTTGCCGGAGCCTGTCGCGGCGACGGTGACCGCTGCCTTTCGTCAGGGTGATGATCTGCTCACAACGGCGACAGGCCCGATCGAGGAAGCGCTCGCTGCCCCGTGGCTTGTTTTGCGCGAGGAGGGGGGCAGCGAGGCTGATGCTTCATCACAAGAGGCAGATCCAACCTCGTCCGATGAATCAACCTCCGAGACCGGTGATGCTGACGTGGATGCCTTCTTTGCCGAGTCAGATACGGCGATCCGTGCCGAGGCAGCGGTCGAGTCGGCGGGCAAGTCAGGGAGCAAACCTGCAGGCAGCGAGCTTGCGGCGACGTTGTTAGCGCGTCTGCTGATAGGTGCTGTGGATGGCCCGGCAGCCAGGGTTCTGACCGATTTGCCCTTGGCGTTGCAGGGCGAAGTATTGGTATTGATTGCGAGCAGTACTGCTTTGAGCATCAGTCGTCAGCTGAAGGTGCAGGAACGCCCCGCTTTGCAGGCGCTACGTGATGCCCTTGGGAAGGGCAACGAATCTCGAGACAGGGAGCAATGGGGGGTAGACAGGGCTTGCGATGTCCTGCGGGCCCTCGATGGCACGCCGCCACTGCGACGGGCCCTGGGGGCCACGGCTGCCGTGAGTGCTGAGGTCGTTGCCGTGGTACAGAGCCATCTGTTCGATTTCGATGATCTGACCCGTCTGCGCGACACAGAACTTCAAGCCTTGCTCGGTGCCTGTAGCAATGCCAATCTTGCTCGTGCCCTGATCGGTGCCGCGGAGCCTGTGCGTGACCGGATCCTGGCCAATGTCTCTGGCCGACGCTCTGCCTTGATCGGCGACGAGACGGATCTTCATGCGGAAGCGACGCCCGACGAAATCGATCTTGCACGACGTGAGATCCTCGCAAGAGCTCGCATACTGTATGAGAATGGGACCATTACCACGTACTTCGGTTCGATCCAGACAGAGAAGCAGAACATAGATGATGATGTAGACGCTCAGGAGGAGGATGGCGAAGACGACTCGACCCAGGAGGCTGAGGGAGATAAGCAAGAGGTTATCAGCGGTCAGCCTTCGATCCTGCAAAGGGTCATCATCATCGGTGTACTATCAGGCATCTTGATCATGGCTCTCGTGAGTATCGTGGGGTGGCTGACGTCGTCTCCTGCGTCCCCGAAACGTTCAAGCTCTCGCACCCAGGCTGGACCACAGGGCCGCTCCTCAGGCCGAATTGCCATAGCCATGGAGACCGATCCCGCCTCGAAGGCAGCGCAAACGCGGCAGCTTGTTTCAGGGCAAACGATACAGACACCGGTCGGCGTGGAGGCCCTCCTCGAATTTCCCTCTGCCTCAGGAACAACCGTTGTTGATGTGGGTGAAGGTTCAACCGTCATCGGCTCAGATCGCCAAGACCGTGGCCAGGACAAACAAGGGCCTGCCAGCTTCTATCTACGTGTGGGGAAGGTGAAGGTCTCCGTCGCTGGTGAACGCTTCATCGTGCGAACACCTGTGGGACAGGTGTTCGCTCCAAGAGGTAGTGTCTTCCGAGTTCGTGTCGTGCTCAATGGCGCGACGCAGGCGCATAGCGTCGTCGGTCCGCTACGTGTGGTGGTTGGGGATCGTGAGTGGGATCTGGCGACGGGGAAGGGCGTGAGCATAGATGTGGATCGGTCCTTTGAATACTTCGAGCCGGATCGGCCCTGAGTGGAAATGATCTAAGTCACTGATCTACCTGAAGAAAGAGTCGAAAAAGGGGTTGTCTTGCCCCTCGAGTCCCTCTATATTTTGACCATTCCACATAACGGGACACTCCACTGGTGCGAATCCCCCTTCGCTGCCGTCCCGGATTTGCTGGAAAACAAACCCCACTCCCTAGTGTTGTTCTCGTTCGGATCTTCCGTCTTAGCGCGGATCCTTCGCACCAATTCGGTAGGTCGTTATTCATGGCGTGTTCTATTGCGCCAGGTCTTCTCCCTGCAGTGCCTTCTCCCCAGATGGCTTCACTCTCGATCTCCCATTTCGAGAGACACACGAACGCAGGCGAAGGTGGGCGTGTGTCGCAGCGAGGGTCGGCGTGTGTGAGTGTTCGTTGATCACCGTCGATCACCATGTTCCAGTTAAGACGGAGGGGCGTCTTATATATGGCTTCAACACTGCAATCTGATACGCTAGTAGATCAGTACTTTCAGGAAATTGAAGACTCTGTTGGCCTCTCGGCCAAGGAGGAAGTGGCGATTGCTGTCCGCATCAAGGACGGGGATGAAGGGGCTCTGACGCAGTTGGTTCAGGCTAATCTTCGCTTCGTTGTCAGCGTTGCCAAGGGATACCAGAATCTGGGTTTGCCACTGTCCGATCTCATCAATGAGGGAAACCTCGGACTGATGGTAGCCGCCAAGCGATTCGATGGTTCCAAGGGCTTCAAGTTCATCTCCTATGCGGTCTGGTGGATTCGACAGTCGATCCTTCAGGCGCTCGCGGAACAATCGCGGATTGTTCGATTGCCACTCAATCGGATAGGTGAGCTGACGAAGGTCAACAAGTGCATGACCAAACTCGAACAGCGCCTGGGGCGCATTCCGTTGACTGAGGAGGTCGCTAAGGAACTGGATACCAATCCCGCTGATATGGACATGCTACTACGCCTGTCACAGCGTCCCGTTTCGCTGGAGACGCCTTGTGACGATCAGGAACCCGATCGCTGTCTCGGTGATCTGTTACCTGATGAAAGGCTGCCCGCGTGTGATGACATCCTCTCTGAAGGAGATCTTCGTGAAGAGATCCAGGGTGCCATGGAAGCGCTGACAGAAGGCGAAGCACGAGTGTTGCGCATGTACTATGGTCTCGATGGTCAGGAAAATATGACGCTCGAAGAGATCGGAACCTACGTCGGTCGCACCCGTGAGAGGGTTCGACAGATCAAGGAAAAGGCACTGCAGAAGCTGCGTCATCCAAATCGTAGCGAGGTGCTGAAGGAGTACTACGGCGAGTCCTGAGTTGGGCCGCACAGCGAATGTCTGGGCCGGCGGGGGCAGCGCCTCCGCCGGCTACGGACACACCCGGCAAACAAGCTGAAGCAGTCGAGTAGGATCCCTTGGTTTCCTTGACAGTTTCTGCGGCCTCGGGTACTTTCAAAAACTTCCTGAGCCTTGGACGAATGCCGATGATATGACTCATCGGCGCGTCCGGTTGTATTGAGTCTGATCCGGCGTAGCTCAGTTGGCAGAGCGGGTGGCTGTTAACCACCATGTCGTAGGTTCGAGTCCTACCGCCGGAGCCAGTAGTTGAGAAGCGCAGCGCCTCTTAGCGAGGGGCTGCGCTTTTTCTATGCTTGTTCTCTCAGGTATGCCCCCACCACGGAAACAACCCATCACACGAG
>JABJJN010000046.1 GCA_018660835.1 Gemmatimonadota bacterium
ATATCGCCAGGAATACGGCTTCAATGCGGTATATCTGTTGCCGGTGAACCTCTATGGCCCGGGAGACAACTTCGATCTGGAGACGTCACACGTCATTCCTGCTATGATCCGCAAATTCGCGATCGCAAAAGAGCGTGGCGCGGAGTCGGTCGTTTTGTGGGGAGATGGTTCGCCGACGCGCGAGTTTCTCTACGTGGAAGATGCAGCAGACGGGATCCTGATGGCTGCCGAGAGGTACAACAGTTCAGACCCCGTCAACATTGGCACCGGCGAAGAGATCTCGATTCGAGATCTGGCAGAGAAAACGAAAATACTGACAGGGTACGAAGGGCGAATCGATTGGGATGTCACACGCCCCAACGGTCAGCCACGGCGGCAGCTTGACGTCAACAGGGCGCGAGACCTGTTCGGCTTCTCAGCACAGGTCGATCTGGGTGAGGGACTGGGGCGCACCGTGGAGTGGTTCAACGCGAACCGCAATCGGTTTGCGTGATCAGATTCGTGGGGCTGTCAGGCATTCCGGCCGTCACAATCACGGTCATTGCCTATGTATCGCTGGTTCCGTTCTACTATCTGGCCCCACTCGACTTCGGGCCGAATCTGCCGCCTTTCTCTGTCGCTCGATACGCGCCAGCAATTGTCGCTGCGTGGCTCCTGGCAAACACGGTCTGGAACAATCGGGGAAAGCAGTCAGAACTGCGCTTTCCTATCAATCGGTGGATCACTGCAGTCGTGGTCACAGGGCTGCTCAGCCTGATCAATGCTCAGTATCCCTCCATTGGCGCCGCTAAATGGGTCTACTACAACCTAACGGGTGCAGCCTTCGCCTACTGCCTGTTCGAATCTCTGAGAGATTCTCATTCTGTCTACCGAATGGCGCGTGGGCTCTGCGGCGTATTCGCTGTAGTGGTGATCTACACATATCTGTGTCACCTGCTCGGACACGACCCACTTTGGGGCGAAACTCAGCTAAAGAACAACCCGTACTATCTCGGAACCGATTTTCGCGCCACAGCACCCTTCGGAAATCCGATATCGACGGGGTCCTACATGTTGCTTTGTCTGCCGCTCTTGATCTGGGCTTCACGGCACACCGCGACACGGGCACTGCGGGCCACTTTCACCGTGGTGAGCGCGATCGGAGTGTATACGGCCGTCATGACTCAGAGTCGGGGAACGTGGCTTGGCCTTGGCCCACTGGCTGTGACGGCCGCTGGGCTGGCGCTCCTCAGGTTGCGAGCAGCAACACGCGAGCAGGGAATTCTTCTCGCCATCCTGATCGTTCTTTCGGCGTCCCTGGCGCCGTGGCTGGTCAAGGGGGTGACATCCGAGGAATGGCTCGACACACAAGTGGACAAGGTTCGCCAACGAGCCATGATGCTCGCTCCCTCACAGTTGCAGGTCACCGAACCTTTCCGGATTTCCCAGTATCTGACAACGGTCAACGTCCTGAGGGCACACCCCGTTTTCGGGGTCGGTATCGGGAACTTTACGCGTGTGTACGACACATATCGACACTCGTCGTCACCCTCCCGAGAGAAGTATCCTGCGCGCACCACGGAGAACATGTATCTGATGACTGCCGCCGAGACCGGCCTGGCAGGATTGGCCAGTGCCCTCGGATTGTTGGCAGTGGTTGGAAGAAATCTTCGGCGACTGCACCGCAGGTTACCGCCAGGATGGGCGAGAGAGTTAGCTCTCGCTACGCTCGTCGCACTGGCGGGACTCCTCGTCAATATGCTGACGTGGGATGCACTCTACGATCCATCCATTCGTGTGCTGTTCTGGACGATCATCGGCGCAGGGCTGGCGCTGGCACGGGTAACAGCAGAGGAACGAGCTTGAACATCTTGTTCCTTACCAAATACTACCCACCCTCTGTGGGTGGTATTGAGCGCTACAGTCATCTGTTGTGCACAGGTCTGGTACAGCGGCGCCACAATGTCGAGGTCATCGCATTCTCCGATGAAAACAGTGAGGCGCGAACTGAGATCGTCGACGGTG